>NZ_NRRL01000107.1 GCF_016583645.1 Rhodovibrio sodomensis
GCGCGCAAGCGATGGTATAGCGCACGCAGGTAGGTGCCCTTGGCTTTGCTGGCGCTGACCGCGCACTGGACGAGCGTCGTCTTCAGCCAGGGTGCCCCAGGGCGCAGCCGGTTGGACCGGCGTTTGCCGGCACTTTCATCGTTGCGTGGGACGAGTCCGGCCCATGAGACGAGGTGACCTGCGGTCGGGAACCGATCCATGTCGACGCCGATCTCCGAGATGATCGTCTCAGCGCTGACCTCTCCCACCCCTGGGATGCTCGTCAGCAGGCGCGCCGCTTGACGAAAAGGGGCCAGCCGTTCGGTCACCTCCGCGTCGATGTCGGCGATCGCCTGGTCGATCGCATCGATGTGCTGCAGGTGGAGCTTGAGTAGGAAGCGATGGTTCCGGGTGACGCGGCCAAACAGCGCCGCACGCAGATCCTCAGGGCTCGCCTTGATGCGGCGATCCGCCTTGGCGGCGAGGACGGTGGGATCGCTCTCGCCGGCGACGATCGCGTCCAGGATGGCGCGGCCGGTGACGCCCAGGATCTCACTGATCACCGAGTCCAACTTGATGTTGGCGGCTTCGAGGGTCTTCTGGATGCGCTGGGCGTGCCGGGTCTTCTCGCGGGTGAGTTGCTTGCGGGTACGGACCAGCTCGCGAATCTCGGCGATCGCGACTGGTGGCACGAAGCTGCTGCGGACCAGCCCGTGGGCGAGCAGATCGGCTAACCAGGTGGCGTCGTTGACGTCGGTCTTGCGGCCGGGAACAGCCTTGACGTGCGCGGCGTTGACGAGGACCAGATCGACGTCGCCGTCGGCGAGGATGTGCCAGACCGGCTTCCAGTAGACGCCGGTCGCCTCCATGGCGACATGCGTGCAGCCGTGCTCGGCCAGCCACGCGGATAGGTCCAGCAGCGCGCTGGTCGTCGTGTCGAAGCTCCGCACATCCCGGTTTACCGTGGCGCCGTCGGCCAGGCGAACACAGGCCACGACGCTAGTCTTGTGCACGTCCAGGCCGGCACAGCGCTTGTAAAGAACGTCCATCTCAAGCTCCTGATGAGAGAGAACGTCACCGGCGTAGAGCCCCAACAACAGGAAGTCTCGCAAACGCGCTCCGGGATCGGCGATCCGTGGCGCAGATCGGGGTGCTCATGGGGCTCCGGGTCCAAACTCGCATTCGGGCTTACCGCACCAAGGGGAAGCCAACCTCGCTGCCAGTGAACACGCGCAGTGTAGCCCAAGTTTCGTCCGACAGGGTCGCGCAAAGCGCGGTGCGCAACTCGCATAGTTGAGCAGATCCGACCTGGACGAGAGGCCCCACTCCCGCCAGGGAACCGTCACCGCGAGATCCGGCGCCAAGGCTGCGTAGGTCAACTCGAAGCGGATCTGGTCGTTGCCCTTCCCGGTGGCGCCGTGAGATACCGCGTCCGCCCCGAGCTCCCGGGCGACGTCGACCTGCTTCTTCGCGATCAACGGCCGCGCCAAGGCCGACCCGAGAAGATAGCGGCCCTCGTACAGGGCGTTACCTTTCAGCATCGGCCACGCGAAGTCTTGGGCGAACTCCGCGCGCGCGTTCTCGATCCGGACCTCGGACGCGCCAGCATTGCTGGCGCGTCCGGCGATCGCGTCCAGGTCTTCCGGTTGCCCGACATCGACGATCAGGCAGACGACCTCGGCGCCGTACGTCTCCTGCAGCCATTTCAGGGCGACCGTGGTGTCCAAGCCGCCGGAGTACGCGAGCACGATCCGCCGAATGGACGGCTGATGAGCCGGGGCCGCGGGCATCAGGTCGGCTCCCAGAGGGCTTCAACCCTCTCGTGGCTGATGTCGGATCGCATGTCCTCCTCGGTGGCGAAGGCGAAGTTCACGATCAGCCGCCGATGCTCGTTGTCGAGCAACGGGTAGACGCGGTGCATCGTCCGGCTTGTCTGCATGAGATAGGCTTGGCCCGGGCCGAAATGGTAAGAATAGATCGGGTTCTTCAGGAAGAACCGGAGCACGTCGGGCTTCTCCTTGTCCCAGAAGATGTTCGGAACGCATTGGAGAACGCCCCCTGTTTCGGGCGGCGGCGCATCCAGGATCCAGACAAGCGCAAGGGAATAGTCATCCCAGTGCCAGCCGTGCGTAGCGCCTTTCTCGTCAAGCTGGGTAATGACCATGCGCTCGGGCTCATAGGGGCACGAATAGACGTTGTCGCGCACGATCTTGGAGACGAGTTCATGTAATCGTTCGTCTTTGTCCAAATTGGCAATCACGCCATTTTGTTCGGCGATATATTGTTGCTCAACGTTTTTCATCCGGCGCGGCGTTTGATCGGTCGCGTCCATCCGGAACTCGCGTTGTTTGCCATCTTTAGAGATCAGATTTTGTGCTTCACGTTTCATCTGTTTGTGGAGATCTTCCGAAAAGATATCTGAAACATCAACGATCGAATTGGCGTTGAAGAGTTTCGCCTTTTCTTACAGAACGTCGTTTGACAATTCTGTGACAGTCGGCCTATTCGCCATAGCGAAGGCCTTTCTTTGCTTCGTTTGGACTGTGAAGGACGCTACCAGCCACAATCGGCTGTATACACCGTTGAAACGTACAAAATTATAGAAATACGCGCTTTCGGTTGTGCCGGCGCCGCCCGTCGCGGACTTACAGCCGCACGGCGTGCGTCCGTCCCGGGAGGTTACGCCGTTGCGTGGGCGCGCTCGCACAACGCCCGGCCGACCAACCAACCCATGGGAGGGATACCCAGGGGGAAGACGCTGAGAGGCGGCCCCGCCTTCCCGCTCAATCTCGCCTTGTCTTCGGCGAGATACAGCAAAATTCACGATGAAAGCCGGCTCGGCTTGGATCGATTTCGTGTCCAGGTCTCAGGCCGACACGGCCCGCCAGCGGCGACGTGCGCAAGTCTACCCGACTCGCTGGGCGTATGTTGGTCTTTGCCCTCGAACACGGGCTCGGGTTAAACACGCAGCGCGTCTGAGCCAGGACAGGCCACTGCTGTGAACGAAAGAGGGCGCATGGACCGATCGAGCAACACGCCGCAAGGGCCGCTTTCCCAGAAGCCCGCGCAGGCGCAACCGAGACCCGACGCTGGCGCGGCCACCGGGCCGGAAACCGACGGCGAGCCCGGCACCGCGCCGCCCGCCGACGAGACGCCCGACCCGGCGGACGCCCGTTACGCGATCTACTGGACGCCGCCGCCCGACGGGCCGATGGCGATCCTGGGCGAGCAGCTGTTCGGCCCCGGCCGGGCGGATCTGGCGCAGGCGGTCGGCGTCGATCCCGATACCCTGATCCAGGCGACCGAGGGGCCGGCCCACTACGGCCTGCACGCCACCCTGCGCGCGCCCTTCCATCTGGCCGACGGCGTGGCGCCGGAAGTGCTCGGCCAGGCGATCGCCGACTTCGCCGCCCAGCACGCCGCGGCCCCGATCCCCGAGCCGGAGCTGGCCGAGCTCGGCCCCTACCTGGTGCTGCGGCCGAGCCGCCAGGCGCCGGAGCTGGACGCGCTCGCCGCCAACGTGGTGCAGGCATTCGACCCCTACCGCGCCCCGTTGGGGGGCCGCGAGCTGGAGCGCCGGCGCGCCGACGGCCTGACCCCGCGCCAGGAGGAGCACCTGCACCGCTGGGGCTACCCGTACGTGTTCGACACTTTCCGTTTCCACGTCACCCTCGCGGGCCCGTGCGACGGCCAGACCCGTACGCTGCTGGCGCGCGCCCTGCAGCCGCAGCTGGCCCCGCTGCTCACCATGGATTGGACGCTCGACGCCCTGTCCCTGGTCACCCAGCCCGACCGCTATACCGCCTTCGACCTGGTCGAACGCTTCCCCCTGACCGGGTAGCCGGCACGCCACGGATCGGCGATGATGCCGGTCGGCCGGCTCAAGTGCCTTGCCGGGGGCTGGGTCGGGACCAATTTTCCGGTCGGAAGGAATGGGCCGGGAGGCGCGCCGCGATGACGGTGATGATGGTGATCGGCAAGGCGGCGTTGTGGTTCGCGATTCCGCTGGTACTTGCCGGGTTCGAGCTGTACCGGCTGAAACGCGATGAAAAGCGCGACGCCGAGCGCGCGGACGATTAATCGCTTAATACGTCTGCCTGGGTGCGGGTCAGGCGCTCGGCGATGTAGTCCGCGACCATGTAGGCCCAGCCGTCGAGCCGGGCGTCGAGGCGTCCGGCCCGCTCCGCGGCGGCCGGGCGGTCGGCGCTGGCCGACAGGGTCAGCCAGAACCGCCGATCGCGTTCGAACACGCGTAGCTGCAGGCGCAGCCCGTCGAACGTGACCACCGTGGTCGCCGCCACGCGGGTCGCACGCTCGAGGGTGCTGGCCGGCGCGACCCGGTCGAACTTGATCTCCGAGACGAGCGATCCCAGCCGGCGCACGGCGGCGACGTCGAGCCGCCGGCCCCGCGGCACGTCGGCGATCGCCAGCGCCGGCGCGTCTTCCGCCGGGCGCACCGCGACCAGCCGGCCGCCGCCGACGCGCGCGATCTCGATCCGGCGGATCTTCCCCGGGGGCAGGTCGATCACGGCGGTGTCCAGGAACGGATAGGCGTCGTCCGACAGGTCCGCCAAACCGGCGGCGAGCCAGGCGCGCTCGCCGCCCGGCACCCGGACGTAGGTGCCGCTGGACGCCCGGCCGGTCAGCTCGTGGCGCTGCTTGCCGACGATCAGTTGCGCGATATCGCCGCCGTCGCGGCCGGTCAGGGTGACCCGCCGGGCCAGCGGATCGGTCGCCGGATCGCCCAGCGCCAGCCGTCGGAAACGCGCGGGATCGGCTGTCTTGGGCGCGATCTTCTCCAGCTTGGCGAGGCCGACCAGCAGCCGGTTCACCCGCTCCGTGCGCGCCGGGTAGCCGTGTGCGCTTGCGACCGCCCAGCCGTCGCCGTCGCGCACCAGCACCACGCCGGGCTTGCCCCGCACCTCGACCGCGATCCGCTGCACGGCCGGCAGGCGGCCGGCCAAGCCGGGCAGCACCGGCTCGCCCGCGAGCCGCACCTGCGCCGGCCGCGGCTCCAGCCACGACAGCGTCAGGGCACCGCCGCCCGAGAGCAGGGTGACCAGCGCGAGCACGATCAGGGTGCGCAGCGACATCGCCAGCTCCCCCCTAGCCGCGCGCCGCGGGGGTGCGGGCGCGCCGAACCCGGCGGACCAGCGCCAGGGCGAGCGCCAGCAGCGCGACCAGCGCCGGCACGCTCCAGGTGACCAGCGCCTGTACCCGGGACTCGATGGTGGCGACGCCAGCCCGCAGTTCGTGCTGGACGGCGCGCAATTCGCCGCGCGCCGCCAGCATGTCGGCGCGCAGGCGGTCGATCTCCGCGCGCTGGGCGTCGGACAGCACCAGGCCGGTCTCCCGCTCGCGCCGTTGCAGGCTGGCGATCCGCTGCTGAGCCTGGTTCACCCGCTCCGCCAGGCGCTGTTCGCGCGCGCGGTATCGCGCCTCGGCCGCGCGCCGGATCCGCTCGATCACGGTGAACGGCCGGTCGCTCAGGCCGCGGCCGCGCAGGTCCAACAGGGCCTGACCGCCGGTCAGCGTGTCGGCCAAATTGAGCACGAAATCGCCGTTGCCGGTGGCGGCGACGCGGCGCGTCTCGCCCATCACCTCCTGCCGGCGGGTCCAGACCGCGTCGTCCAGCAAATCGCTGTCGGCGACCACGACCAGCGCGCCCGCGCCCGCCGGCCGGTCGACCCGCGCGGCCAACACGCGCGGCTCCCCGCTCGGCGCGAAATCGGCCAACAGGCGGCCCGGGTTCGGCCGGGTGGCGATCCGGTCGAGCGGGATCGCGGCGGCCTGGTCGCTGGTCGTGACCAGCGGACGCAAGGCCGTGCCATCGACCGCTTGCAGGCTGCCGGCGGAGTTCAGCGCCAGGCCCGGCAGGTTGGCGGTCGCGGGGTCGTCCGCCGCCAGCCGCTCGCCCGGCAGCAGCAGCCAGGGCAGGTAGTCGACCGCGGTCTCCCGCCCGCCGACGCGCGCCCGCACCCGCCGGGCGTGCGCCCGGTCGCCGACCACCGCCTGTGCGTCGATCGCCACGCCCCAGTCCGCCAGCAGCGGGGCCAGCGTTCGCAGCCCGTCGCCGTAGGGGGTGCCGGGGGCGCTTGCGAGCGCCTGCGTCTCCGCGAACGGGTCGGCGAAGGCGACCACCGCGCCGCCGGCCGCCGCGTAGCCGCGGATCGCCGCCTCGAGGTCGCCATCGAGCGCCGGCGGCTGGGCCAGGATCAGCAGGTCGAGGGCGTCGGGCAGGGCGGCATCGGCGGCCTGGATCTCGACGACATCGTAATTCTGGCGCAGCCGCTCGAGCACGCGCCACGCCGGGGTGCCGCGCCGCGGGTCGCCCGCCATCGGCAGGTCGGTCAGAAGGCCGACGCGCGGCGCCTCCGGGTGCGCCAGCCGCTGGACCGCGCGGGTCAGGTCGTGTTCCAGGAAGGCCGCGCGTTCCGGGGCGAACAGCGGGATCGTCTTGCGGTCGTCGGTGCTGTTGCGCCCGACCAGCCCGAAATAGGCGGTCTCCCCGGCCCGGCCCAGCTGCAGCGCGGTCAGGCCGTCGGCGAGCGCGCGGTCCTCCTCGGGCGAGTACGGCTCGGGCGTGAAGCGCCGCAGGCGCAGCATGCCGTCCGACAGGCGCACGTACTGCGCCAGCATCGCCGAGACCCGCCGGGCATGGTCGGCAAGCGGCGGGCCCGACTCGATCACCGCCTGCGAGCGGTAGTAGGCGAGCGTAATCGGCTCCGGGATGTCCGCCAGCACCGCGCGCGTCGCGTCGGACAGGGTATGCCGGTGGTCGGCCGTCAGGTCCAGGCGCGCGCGCTCCAGGGCCTGCAGCGCGAAGGCGTTGACCGCCAGGAAGCAGGCGATGGCGAGCGCGATCGTCAGGCGGGAGCGGGTGCGGCGGGTGAACACGGACGATGCTTCTGGTTTCAGGCGTCGCGCTGCAGTTCGACCAGCGCGGTGTTGGCGACAAGCGCACAGCCGATGAGCGAGACGAAGAACACGACGTCGGACAGCGCGACCACGCCCCGCTGGAAGCCGGCGAAGCGGCTCAGCACCGACAGCTGAGACAGCGCGTCGGTTAAGCCGGCGGGCAGGATCTCGGACAACAGCCCCTGGCCGACCTCGCTGCCGCCGGCGAGCAGGACGAAGCAGGCCGCGAGCGCGAGGACGAAGGCGACCACCTGGTTCCGCGTCGCCGCCGACAGGCACGCGGCGACCGCGAGATAGCCGCCCGCCATCAGCCAGGAGCCGAGGTAGCCGGCCAGGATCGCGCCATGGTCGGGCGCGCCCAGATAGGCGACCGCGATCCAGATCGGCGCGGTCAGCGCCAGCGCCAGGCCCAGGAAGACCCAGCCGGCGGCGAACTTGGCGACCACCAGGTGTCCGCTCGTCACCGGCAGGCTCAGCAGCAGCTCCAGGGTGCCGCTGCGCCGCTCCTCCGCCCACAGCCGCATGCCGACCGCCGGGACCAGCACCAGATAGAGCCAGGGGTGGAAGTCGAAGAACGGGACCAGATCGGCCTGCCCGCGGGCGAAGAACCCGCCGAGCTGGAAGGTCAGCAGCGCCGAGAGCACCAGGAAGGCGATGATGAAGACGTAGGCGAGCGGGCTCAGGAAATAGGCCGCCAGCTCCCGCTTCGCCAGCGTGAGGGTGAGCGTGAACGCGCCCGGCGGCGCTGGGCCCGGGCTGTCGGCGGCGCGCATGGCTAGGCGGCCCGGGTCAGCTGGCGGAACACCTGATCCAGCGGCCCGCGCCGGGCGAGCTCCGCCGGCGCGGCGTCGGCGACGATCCGGCCGGCGGAGACCACGATGCAGCGGCTGCACACAGCCTCCACCTCCTCCAGCACGTGGGTCGAGATCAGGATCGCCCGGTTCGCCGCCAGCTCGCGCAGCAGGCCGCGCACCGCGTGCTTCTGGTTGGGGTCCAGGCCGTCGGTCGGTTCGTCCAGGATCAACAGGTCGGGCTGGTGCAGGATCGCCTGGGCCAGCGCGGCGCGCCGCTTGAACCCCTTGGACAGGGTCTCGATCGGCCGGTCGAGCGCGCCGTCCAGCTCCAGCCGGTCGACCGCCCAGGCGATCTGCCGGCGCCGCGCGGCACCGCGATAGCCGCGCAGGCGGGCGGCCGTGTCGAGCACGGCCCGCGGGGTCATGTCGGGGTAGAGCGGCGCGCCTTCCGGCAGGTAGCCGATGTGCCGCTGCGCCGCGCGCCGGTCGGTCGCGACGTCGTGCCCGCACACCCGGACGGTGCCGTGGGTGATCGACAGCGCGCCCGCGATCATTTTCATGCTGGTCGACTTGCCGGCCCCGTTCGGGCCCAGGAAGCCCAGCACCTCGCCCGCGTTCAGGTCGAACGACACGTCGTCGACCGCGGCGACACGCCCGAACCGGCGGGTCAGGCCGGCGATTTGCAGGATGGGGCGCATCAGACGGGGGTGCTCGGGCGACACGGGACCAGGGGCGGCAAAGGGTCCCTCCATGGTGGCGATTTTCCGCGCCCGCGCAAGGACTTCATGGTGCCGGACGGGATCGGTGCGGCGGCGGTCGACGGGTGGCGGCGCTGGCCAAGCCTGCCGCGATCGGCTATCGCCGGTCGGTATGGACGACGGAGCCGGCGGGCGGGACAGCGTGATCGTGCTGGGCGCGGCCTTCCGCGACGGCCGGCGCGGGCCGAACCCGGCGCTGGTGCGCCGGGCGCGCCATGGCGCCCGCCTGACCCTGGGCCGGTCGGATCGGGTGTTGGTCGCGGTGGGCGGCGGCGCCGCGCGGGAAGCCGCGGCGATCGCGGAGGTCGCCGGCGCTGCCGGCGTGCCGCCGGCCGCGATCCTGGCCGAGGCGCGGTCGCGCAACACGCTGCAGAACGCCGTGCTGACGGCGCACCTGGTGCGCCGTCACGGTCTGCGCGGCGGTTACCTGGTCACCGACTGGCCGCACATGCCGCGCGCCTGGCTGTGTTTCCGCCTGGCGGGCGTGCGCTGCCGGCCGGCGCCGGTGCCGGGAACCGCCGGCAAGCCGGGCTTCTGGATGCATGAGGCGATGGCCTGCGCCGCCTACCTCGCCCGGCTGCCGCGGCTGCTCCGTGCGGCCCGCCGGTTGCGGACGCGCCCGTGGAGGAGCCCAAGGGCAAGACGCCGCAAGGTAGAACCGCCGTTCAGCTGACCCGCGCCTAACGACTCAGCCAGTCGGGATGCTGATACAGGCTGCCGCGTGGGGTCGCCATGAACTGGGCGTCCTGAGTGTCGCGGCGCGCGCTGTCCAGTTCCCGCTTCAGCCAGCTGAGCGCCGGATCGACCCCGCGGGCGAGGCGCGCGGGCAGGCTTGCCAGGAGGGGGAGTCGGGGCCGGTTGATGGACATCGGTTCGCTCTCATCGTCTGCTGCGGCGTCCGCGCCAGCCGGACCGCCGCGTGGGTCATCCCCGCTTGTCCTGAACACTTTAAGCCCCGAAGCTTTCAAAAAGGTTTCGAACAAAACGGCAAGGCACCGGATTTAAACACATTAATTCTGGTGGAAGTCGAGCGAAATCGCGCCGATGCCGGCTCGGGGCGCAGGCCAAGTCACCGATCGGCCGGGTCCGAAAAACAAGCCGGCCGGGAGCCCAACCCGGCCGGCACGGCATCCGAAACGTCGGTTTGGCCGGGCGGGGCGGCGTCAGCTCTCGACGATCTTCCAGCTGCCGTCGGGCTGGCGGCACGCGGTGCCGTAGGCGTCCTTGGCTTCGCCGCCGACGATGATGGTCTGCTGGAACTCGCGGCAATAGCGGCCGGAGTCGGTCTTGTACGTTTCCGTCGGCGTGACCGTGCCGCGATGGCCGGTGTCTGGGTTCTCCCAGGTCGAGCTCTCGCCGGTCGGGTTGTTCTCCAGCGTCTCCTGGGTGGTGCGGGTCAGGCGCTCCTCGTCGCCCTCGCTCAGCCGCCGGCCGATTTCCGAGCCGACCAGCGCGCCGATCACGGCGCCGGCGCCGGTGGCGATCAGCTTGCCGGTGCCGCCGCCGATCTGGCTGCCGACGACGCCGCCCAGGACGGCGCCCCCGGCGCCGCCCGCGACTTCAGCGCCGCTGGGCCCGCCGCGCGCGCAACCGGCGAGCGACAGGCCGATCGCGGCGAGGGCGACGATGACGTGACTGATGTGTCGCATGACCTTCCCCTAGATGCCCGAAATGAAAACGCGTGCTGCGCTGTTGTCTAACCGGACGATCTGACGAGGGGCGGGGCCGGCTTCAAGACAGGCGAGCGTGAGCGCTCCGTGTCAGCGAGCGGCGGCCGGCGGAAGCGGCCCCCTGGCTGTACAATAAGAAGAGGACGCGGCCGGCACCCGCAGCGAACAGCGAACCGACCGCGCCCCCGAAGAGAGACAGCCAGGGAGGTCGTTCGCTTCAGTTCAAGCGGTCGGGAGGATCGCGATGCCATGTTTCGTCGACAGCGTCCCGTCGCCCGGATCCCGCCGTCAGGGTCCCGTCGGCAAGACCGCGCCTCGAGTCCAGACATCATGCGACGTCCCGCGGGGAGCGCCCACAAGGCGCGCCGACCGGGGCGCGGCCTGAGTGGCCCGGCATCGGAAGCCGTGCACGCGGCGCCGTGAGAAGGCCTCACACGGACCGGTGCCGATAGGTCTTATACCGAGAGGCCGGACCACTTCTGGCATCGCGATGCACCCCTGACATAGGCAAGTAACCGGGCGCTGTCCACCCCGGCGCTTGCGCGCCGGGGCGGGAATTTCGCCGCAACCCGCGACGCCGAACACAGCGCCCCGGCCGGTCAGGGCGGCGGCGCGTTTTAAGCCGCCTCGGACCCGCCTTCGCCCTCGCGGCGGCCGAGCCCGATCGAGCGCGCGATCTCCGAGCGGCGCTTGGAGGTGTTCGGCGCGACCATCGGGTAGTCCGGCCGCAGGCCGTAGGTCTCGCGGTACTGCTCCGGGGTCAGGTTGTGCGCTTTGGCGAGGTGGCGCTTCAGCGCCTTCTGCTTCCGCCCGCACGCCAGGCAGACCAGATGGTCCTTGCCGATCGACTTGCGCGGGCTGACGGCCGGCTGCGCCTCGCCGGGCCCGGCTTCGGCCTCGCCCGACTGCAGGTTCTTCAGATCGCGGGCCACGGCCTGGATGACCTGCGGCACCTGATCCGGCTCGACATGGTTGTGCGCGACGTAGGCGGAGACGATCCGCGTGGTCATCTCCGCGATCGTCTGGTTGTTGGGGGTCTCGTTCGATTCGCTCATTTTGGGCCTTTCCTCCGGTTCCGAAAACTGTGTAAGACATAGTCGATTTGTCAGACGCGTTAAAGAGTTTTCACATGCTTTCTTCTAAATCTTATCTCAAGAGCAGTATGCTTGAAGAGCTACAGCGCAGATCGGCCACCAAACATAGGCTAAAACTTGGACCGGACTGCGGCGCGGTGCCGCAAGCCGCGGCGCCAGGCAGGCCCGACGCCGCCGCCGTGAAGTTTTCCGCCGCAAGTGCGGCGGGCTTGACCGCACGTGAGGGGGCTGACACGGGACGCACATCCGCGCGTCGGTTTACAGGGGTCGCAAAGGCCGGGGCGTGCTTATAGGCTAGATCCGCGTCCCGCAGCCATGCGCGCGGGCGAAAGGGAGCGATTGAGCTTGAAGACTGCCCTCTTGGTCCTGCTGCTGCTGTCGCTGACGGCATGTCAAGCCTTCCCGCCCGGATCCGGCGGCGACGCGGGCGACCCGGACGCCGGTTCCGTCTCGGACGGGGAGGCCGAGGTCGTCAGCGGCCTGGACCCGTCGGCGCAGGACCGGGCCGAGCGCGCGCGCGACCGCCGGATGCCGCCGCCCAGGCCGCCCGAGCTGCCGCCGCGCGGCCAGCTTGGCGAGGACCGCCTGACCGGTCTGACCACCAGCCAGACCTGGGACCTGCTGGGCCCGCCCAGCGAGGTGGAGGAGCAATCCCCCGCGACCGTATGGACCTACGAGGTGGCGGGCTGCCGGCTCGAACTGTTCTTTTATTTCGACCTGGAAAGCCAGCAGCAGCGCACGCTCGCTCTTGACCTGGAAGCCGCCAGTGATTTTGTCGGAAGCCGGCCGTTTTGCTGGTACACCTTGGCCGAACGCGGGCGCACCCGCGCGGCCCCGCTGCCGCAGGCCGACAGCGGTCGAAACACCCGGGACAGCGCCCGCGTCCCGACGGCCGGGCAACTCGATGGTGCGTCCACCGACCAGGCCTCCGGCGCCGAAGGCGCGCCGGCGGACGACGCGGAGGGCCAGTCAGGGCCGGCGGACGACGCGGCCGCTGAGAGCGGCACGGACGCGAACGCGCCGTCAGAGGGGGAGAACGCTCAGTGAGCGCGAACGAGGACGATGACGCACGGCTGGTGGTCGTCGACGACGACCCGATGTTCCGTGAATCCCTGGTGCAGAACCTGAAAGACGATGGCTACGAGGTCACCGATTTCGGCGCAGGCCAGCCGGCGCTGGATTACCTGCGCGCCGGCCATGCCGCCGATCTTGTGGTGCTCGATTGGCGGATGCCCGGGATGACCGGCATTCAGCTGCTGCGCGCGATCCGCGAGCACGAGATCGAGGTGCCGGTGATCTTCCTGACCGTGCTCGGCGACCAGATCTACGAGGAAGCCGCGCTGCACCACGGCGCCGTCGACTTCGTCGAGAAGTCGCGCAGCCTGTCGATCCTGAAAAAGCGGATCGAGCTGTCGGTCAAGCGTGCCGACGCAGCCCCCGCCGGCGAAGGGCCGAGCGGCGATGCCGACGCGATCGACACGATCGGCCATCTGGAACTGAACCGGGAAACCTCCCGCGCCTACTGGAAGGGCGCGGAGGTGCCGCTGACGCTGAACGAATTCCGGATCGTCGATCTGCTGGCCGGTCGGCCGGGGCGCGACGTGCGCTACCGCGAACTGTACGACCAGGTGCACGGCGCTGGCTTCATCGCCGGCAGCGGCGAGGAAGGCTACCGCGGCAACGTGCGGACCCTGATCAAGCGCATCCGGCAGAAGTTCCGCGCCCTCGACGAGACCTTCGAGGCGATCGAGAACTATCCCGGCTTCGGCTATCGTTGGCGCGACGACAAGGCCCGCCAGTGAGCGGTTCGCCGGTGCGCCGCGGGGGCGCGCCCACGTGCGTTCGGCACGCCGCCCCCAAGCGGCCGCCGGCAGGCCGGTCGTCGCGCTCGCACCGGAGGGCGGCCCGATGATCCGCGCGTTCCTGCATTCGGTCGCGGCCAAGACGGCGGTGGTGGCGATCGTGTTCTTCGCCGTGCCGTTGCTGCTCTACCAGCAGTTCCAGGACGTCGACCAGGAAAAGCGCCAACTGCTGCTGCGCAGCCTGGAGAACCAAGGCCAGGTGATCGGCGAAGCCCTGCGCCCGCAGCTCCAGGACTACGACGGCGACGCGCTGCGCGGGATCGGCCAGGCGCTCCAGCGCCTGGGCGGGGTCGACGGGCTGAAGATCAAGCTGCTGCTGCGCCCGGCCAGCGCCGACGACCCGAGCGGCTTCTACTACATCGCCTCCGCGCCCAGCGTCTCCAGCGACTACCTGGAGGAGGAGCGCGCCGAGCTGGTCGAGACCGGCGTGTTCGAGAAGCTGCAGGACACCTGCGCCGGCAACCGGCCGCTTGCTGTGCGCTACCGCAACCCGGCGGGCGAGGAGGAGGTCCTGACCTCGGTCACGCCGGTCAAGACGGACGCCGGTTGCTGGGCGGTGATCACCTCGCACAGCACCGACGCGGCGCTGGGTGCGGCAATCGGCCAGCCGTACTGGCAGACCCCGGAAGTGCAGGCCGCCTTCGTCATCTACGTGATCATGGCGGTGCTGGTGATCCTGCTGTTCGTCGCGATCTGGCGCGCGCTACGGCGGTTCGCCCGGGCGGCCCGGACGATCCGCGTGCAGGGCATCTCCGAGGCCGGGCCGCAGTTCTCCCAGATCAACCAGGTGCCCGAGCTGGAGGGCGTGGCGGTCGAGTTCGACCGCATGGTGAGCACCCTGCGCAACGCCGCCCATGCGATCCGCCACGCCGCGGAGGACAACGCCCACGCCTTCAAGACGCCGATCGCCACGATCGCGCAGTCGATCGAACCGCTGCGCCGCGCCGCCGGCGACAACACCCGCGCCCAGCGCTCGATCGAGCTGATCGAACGCTCGCTCGACCGGCTGGACGCCCTGGTTGCCGCCTCGCGCCGGATGGACGAGGCGACCGCCGAATTGATGGAGGCCCCGCGCGAGCGCATCGACCTGCCGCAGTTCGTCGGCGCGACGCTGGACGGCTACACCGACCAGGCCGCGGCCAAGGGCGTGCAGCTGGATCGCCGGCTGGCGAACCGGGTCGAGGTGCTGGCGTCCGAGGACATGCTGGAGACGGTGCTGGAGAACCTGCTCGACAACGCCATCGACTTTTCCCCGCAAGGCGGCCGGATCGAGGTCTCGGTCGGGCGCCAGCAGGCCGACGCCGTGCTTTCCGTGACCGACGCCGGTCCGGGTGTCGAGCCCGACCGCATCCAGCAGATCTTCGAACGCTACGTGTCTTCCCGCGCCGAGCACAGCCAGAACGGCGCGGGCGGGAACGGCGCCGGCCGCCAAGGCCGGGAGGCGGCCGGCGGCGCGCCGAGGACGGCCGAGCAGGAAGACGCCGAAAGCGCCCGGATCGCCCAGAGCCCGACCGCGGGCAGCCAGCACTTCGGCATCGGCCTGTGGCTGGTCCGGCGCAACGTCGAGGCGATGGGCGGCGAGGTCACCGCGGAGAACGCCAGCCCCAACGGCCTGCGCATCACGGCGCGCCTGCCGCTATCGACATAGAGCAAAATCGACGAAGGTCGGGTCGACCTGCATCGTGGATTTTTGCCCTAACTGCTTGAAGAGAGAGCAAGATTCAGCTGAGAGGTGGCTTCACCTTTCAGCATCTTGCTCTAGGATCGGCTGCTGCCCATTGCGTGCGCCGGCCGGGCTCACGACGTGATTTGCGGGGGGTAAGGCGCTGATGCGCTGGCCATTCCCAGCGTCCCGCGACGGGCGAAGGCAGAGCAGGACGACCTTAAGGAGAAGCCCGATGGCCGTGAACGACGCGGATCTGAACGTCCCCGTCGACATCGCTTTCCACGGCATGGAGAGTTCCGATCACCTGCGCCACCAGGTGATCAAGCAGGCCCGCAAACTGGACCGGCTGCGCAGGCACATTACCGGCGTGCGGGTGGTGTTGGAAGCCGACCACAAGCAGACCGACAAGGCGACCCTGCACTGCAAGGTCGAGGTCTCGGTCCCCGGCGCGGACACGCTGGTCGCGCAGAAGGAGGACCGGCCGCACGAAGCGGTCATGCACGCCGACCAGTACAGCGTGATCAATGAGGCCTTTGAAGTCGCGGTTCGCCGGGTCGAGAGCTACGTCGACAAGCATTTCGACCATCATCACAAGCAGCCGCACCCGGCCTCGGGCCAGGCGCGCGGCACGATCACCCGGGTCGACACCGAGCGCGGCCACGGCATGCTGGAGACCCAGGGCGGGCAGAGCCTGTTTTTCCAGGACACCGCGGTGAAGGGCGAGACGCTGTCCGACCTCGAACCCGGCATGGAGGTCACCTACGCCCTGGCGGCGGCCGAAGGCGCCTACGGGCCGGAGGCGAAGGAAGTCACCCGCGTCGTCGGCGGCAAGACGGACTAGAGCAAGATGCTGAAAGGGGAAGCCATCTTTCAGCTGAATCTTGCTCTCTATTCAAGCAGTTAGAGCAAAATTCACGATGAAGGTCGACTTGACCTTCATCGATTTTACTCTAGGCGCGGGGGTACACCTACCGCCAATCCAAGTCCCCTCTCCTCCTGTGGGAGGAGAGGGATAGGGAGAGGAGGGTGCCCGCGGCATGTGCCCGTGGCGCCTCCTCCCCTAGCCCCTCCTCCCACAGGAGGAGGGGAATCACACGCCTCACCTCGTCGTCTGCCCGCGGGCGAGCTGCCGCAGCGTCTCCAGCGGCGCGCCGGGCGCCTCCTTCACCCGCTTGGTGACGATGTAGGTGAAATAGCGGCCGATCGCGATGTCGGCCGCGAGCAGGTCGTCGATCAGCGCCTGGTAGCGCTCGATATCGACCGTGACGACCTTGAGCAGATAGTCGGTGCCCCCCGAGATCGACCAGCACTCCACGATCTCCGGCCGGGCGTTCACCGCGGCCTCGAAGCGGGCGAAGTCACCGCCGCGGTGGCTCGACAGCGTCACCTCGACGAACACCGTGGTGATCCGCACCACCTTGGCCGCGTCCACATCCGCGTGGAAGCCGCGGATGATCCCCGCCTGTTCCAGCCGGCGCATCCGTTCCCAGCACGGGCTGGGCGACAGGCCGATGCGCTCGGCCAGCTTCAACTTGGTGATCCGCCCCTCCTGCTGGAGGGTGGCCAGGATGCGCACGTCGTAGGCGTCGAGCTTGATCGAGGACATCGGAGCCGAGGTGCGCGGGGACGGTCGGACGGGGAGGGGCGGACGGTGACGCG
>NZ_NRRL01000108.1 GCF_016583645.1 Rhodovibrio sodomensis
ATCCGCGCTTCAAGTCCAAGCGCGGCACGCAGAGCAGCTATCATTGCACCGGCAAGATCGCCGTCGGCGACACCTGGATCACGGTACCCAAGGTGCCGGGGCGTATCGAGGCCGTGGTCCACCGCGATCCCGTCGGTGAGCTCACGTCGATCACCCTGACCCGGGCGGCCACTGGCAAGTACTACGCCGCACTGCTGTTCGAGGACGGCGCGGAGGCACGCCAGCCAGCCGACGTTGTTCCGGAGAGCGCGGTGGTCGGCGTCGATATGGGTCTGGCGCATCTGGCCATCGAGAGCGATGGCCGGAAGACGCCCAACCCGCATCATCTCAAGCGGGCGCAGTCCAATCTGCGCCGGAAGCAGAAGGCGCTTTCGCGGAAGACCAAAAGATCCCGGAACCGGGCAAGGGCCCGGCTGACGGTGGCGCGCGCGCATGCGCGCGTGGCCAACGCGCGCAACGACTTCCAGCACAAGCTCTCGAAACGACTGGTCGACGAAAACCAAGCGGTCATCGTGGAGACGCTGGCGGTCAAGAACATGGTGCGCAACCGCCGGCTGGCGCGGGCGATCTCGGACGCCGGCTGGCACGGCCTGATCTCGAAGGTCGCCTATAAAGCCGAACGCAGCGGCAAGCGGCTGGTCAAGCTCGACCGCTGGGCACCCACGTCGAAGACGTGCAGCGCCTGCGGGGAATCAGTCGAGACGATCCCGCTGTCGGTGCGTGACTGGGGCTGCGAGGCGTGCGGCGCGCGCCATGACCGGGACATCAACGCCGCGGTGAACATCAAGCACCTCGGCATCCAGAAGCTACGGGCGGGCGGTACGCACGTCCCTGCCTGCGGAGGCCTGCGTAAGCCGACCCACGCGGTCGCGGCGGCCGATGAAACAGGAAACAAGGCGGCGCGAGCCGCCTGAAGCCCCCGGCTTTAGCCGTGGGGAGCGTTCACACCCGTGCTCTACCTGCTAAGCTATCGCGGCAGCGACCGGAGAGAGGTGGGGCGGGCAGCGAGGATCGAACTCGCGACCAGTAGCTTGGAAGGCTACCGCTCAACCGCTGAGCTATACCCGCAAACAGCACGCACGATCGGTCTCCGGCGACGATCGTCGTGGAAAATGGTCGGAGTGGGCGGACTCGAACCACCGGCATCCTGGCCCCAAACCAGGCGCTCTACCACGCTGAGCTACACTCCGTCGAAGCGCCTCGCGCGGCGCCCGCGGCTGGCACGATAGCGCTGCCGCGGGGCGCCCTTGCAGACGCTCCGTGATCTCGTTCGCCCCGTCACGCGGCGCTGCCGGTCAAGCCGGCCCGCTTGGCGTGCGCGTCCGGGAGGCAGAAATCCGGCGTGCCGGGCTGCCCAAAGCCGGGTGCGTGGCCCGGCCTCCGGTTGCGTCCCGGGATATGACCCCGGGATCGGCCGCCCTGGCCGGCGGCGCCGGCATCAGGGCAAAGAAAAACCCCTCCTAAGCTGTGCTCGGAGGGGTCTAGTAACCCTTGGAGGATGTTCAGGCGCTTCTAGCCTGCTACTCCTCCCTCCGAGCGGGACGCCGGATCCGCGAACGCGGACCAGGCATTCAACGAGCCGACGTTCCCGGCCGACAGACCGAGCACGAAGGCGCGCGCATCAAGGCCACTGGGGGCCACGACGGGGCGCGTGCGCGTTGCTGATGTCGGGCGGCGGGTCATCGTTCTGTCTCGGGCTCTCGCTCGGATGCGCCTTGAGGCGCGGTGTTCTGTGGTCGCGGCGTGCGCGTCTGAGGCTGGCGCAAGCGGGCTGTTGCCCGGAGGCGCCGCGGCCTCGATAAGGGATATATGGGATCGGTTCGAAAAACGGAACCCTCTTTTTTCGGTCGGTGCACAAAAAATGTCTGATGCGCGGGTTTCTGCCCCGGGCGCGGCGACGGTCCTTTAATCATCAGAGACGGTCGCCGGATCGGTGAATTGCACCCATCTACCGTATATGTCCGAGCAACCGAACGTCCAGATCCACCGTCGTCGTCTGCTGACCGGAGCTGCGGCCCTGACCGGTATGGCGGCCGCGCGCCCGGCGATGGCTCTTGTTCCGCCGCCGCGCCGCCCGCGATCGCTCAAGCTGCTGAACGCCAATACGGGCGAGCGGATGGAGGCCCTCTACTTCGACGGGGAGGGCTACGACGCGACCGCGCTGGACGAGCTGGACTTCTTCATGCGCGACTGGCGCACCGGCGAGGTCATGCGCATGGATCTCGGCGTGTACGATCTCCTGCACGACATCGCGTACGAGGTCGGCCACCGCGGCTACCTGCACGTGGTTTCCGGCTACCGCACGCGACAGACCAATCGCATGCTGCGTACCCGGACGTCCGGGGTGGCCCGCAACAGCTTGCACCCCCTGGGCCGCGCGGTCGACTTCTGGGCGTACGGCGTGTCGTTGCGGGACTTGAACTGGGTGGCCCGCCGGCTGCGGCGCGGCGGCGTCGGCTACTATCCCGACAGCGGGTTCATTCACGTCGATACTGGCGCCGTGCGCTACTGGTAGTCCTGGGATCCGGCAGCAGGCCCCGTCGGCCGCCGTGAGCCGGCCACGCCCCCGAACAGGACAAGAAAGGAGGGGCGGCCGACCGGCCACCCCTCGCAATCGAAAGCCTGGTAGGGGCTCGACGGCAGCTGTGGGGCGTGATCAGGCCGACATGCGTTCTTGAGCGCATTCGCCCATCAGGACCTCGTCAATTTCCTGGGCCGTCAGCGTCTCCCGCGCCAGGAGGGCGTCGGCGAGCGCCTCGAGCTGGTAAAAGCCTCGGGTCAGGATCTGCGTGGCCGTGTCCTGACCCTCCTGCACGAAGCGCTTGACCTCGGCCTCCACCTCACCGGCGCAGGCGGCGCTGACCTTCGGGGCCCTGCCGAGGAAGCGGTCGCGCTCGCCCTCGGTGCAGTCGATCGGGCCCACCACCTCGCTCATGCCCCACTCGGTGACCATGCGCCGGGCGATCGAGGTCGCCATGCGGATGTCCGCGGCGGCGCCGGAGGTAACCTCCTCGTCGCCGAACACGAGCCGCTCGGCGACGCGGCCGCCGAAGGCCATGGCGATGCGCGCCTTGGCCTCGCGCACGGTGTAGCCTTTGCGGTCGCCCTCGGGCATCCACATCGCCACGCCCATCGCCCGGCCGCGCGGGACGATCGTGATCTTGTGCAGCGGGTCGTTGCCCGGCACCTTCAGGCCGACCAAAGCGTGTCCAGCCTCGTGGTAGGCGACCAGCCGCTTCTCGTGCTGAGTCATGATCATGCTGCGCCGCTCCGCGCCGACCATCACCTTGTCGCGCGCCAGCTCGAAGTGATGCGCGGACACCTGGTCCCGGTTGTCGCGCGCCGCGAACAGCGCCGCCTCGTTGACCACGTTGCGCAACTCGGCCCCAGAGTAGCCGGGTGTCAGCCGGGACTGTGCGGCGAGGTCGACGTCATCGGCCAGCGGCACGGTCTTCGCGTGGACCTTCAGGATCTGCTGGCGCTCGGTCACGCTCGGGAGGTCGACCTGGATCTGCCGGTCGAAGCGTCCCGGCCGGGTCAGCGCGGGGTCCAGGATGTCCGGGCGGTTGGTCGCGGCGATTACGATCAGGTTCTGGGAACGCGTGACCCCGTCCATCTCGCTCAGCAGCTGGTTCAGCGTCTGGTCGCGCTCGTCGCTGCCGCCCCCGCCGCCGGCCACACGGGATTTCCCCAGGGCGTCGATCTCGTCGATGAAAAGGATCGCACCCTTGGCGCCGGTCTTGGCGGCCTTCTTGCGCGCCTCGGCGAACAGATCGCGCACCCGGCTGGCGCCGACACCGACGTACATGTCGACGAACGCCGAGCCGCCGACCGAGTAGAACGGCACCCCGGACTCGCCGGCGACAGCGCGGGCCAGCAGCGTCTTGCCGGTGCCGGGAGGTCCCGCGAGTAGGATGCCGCGCGGGACCTCGCCGCCGACCTTCTTGAACCGCTCGGGATCGCGCAGCGCGGAGATCACCTCCTCCACGTCCTCCTTGGCGCTTTCCGCGCCGGCCACGTCCTTGAACGTGACCTTGTAGTCCTCCTCGCTCATCAGCTTGGCCTGGGACTTGCCGTGCGCGGCGGTGCCGCCGGCCTTCGCCTGCTGGCGCCGGTACAGGAAGATCATCACGCCGATGATCAGCAGCACCGGCCCCCAGCGGGACAGGAAACCGCTGAACATGCCGCCGCTCTCGGGCTGGCGGGCGATCACATCGGCACCGGAATCGATTAGCCGGTGGGCGTCGTCGGACCCCTCCGGTGCGACCGCGACGATGCGCTGACCGTCGATCTCGCCCCGCAGGACCGTCCCTTCGATCAGGACCCGCTCGATCTCGCCGGCCTTGGCGGCCTCGAGGAAGCGCGAGTAGGCCACCTGCTCGGGCGGGGCCTGTGTGGTCTTGGCGAGATCCTCCACCTGTGACTCCGCGTACGGACCGCCGGCGGCGGGTGGCTCTGCGGCGCTAGACGTGGCCGCGGGCTGCGCATCGCTCACGCGGGGATAGGTCAGTTCCTGGGGTGCGTGCTTCTGCGCCCACAGGGCGAGCAGGCCGAAGGTCAGGGCGAGGATCAGCAGGCTGGCGAGGATCCGACGGTGTCAGCAAGTTGGTCTGCATGCGTATTGAGTCCCGTTGGGCGGGTGAGTACTGCGCGGCGCCGCAGCGAGCGCGCGTGGCTAATGGGAACCTGGGAATGATCAGCCCTGTTGGCCGAGGTCACGACCCCCCCCTCATTGTCGTGAGCGCAGGCCTACAGGGTGCGCCTTAAAGGCGAATCAATCGTAAATACACACTCACGTGTGCATGGCCTGTGTAAATGGCCCGGGACGGTCTTTGGACTCGTTTTTTCCGTCGTGGCCCTCGCGGTCTTTACCGTTCTGTACCAAATCCCTCTGCATCCTGACCCGTTGCTGAGGATGCGCCATGCACGCCCGCCTTCTGATCCGGATCGAGGACCGGGTTGTCCGTTCCTACGACGCCTTCGTCGACGTCACGCAGATGCCCGAGTGCGCGCCTGCCGTCACCGACATCGTGGTCGACGCCGGCGAGATGACGGTCTCGGGCGGCGATGTCGCCGGCCACCTGTTCGACAGTCATTGCCGGGAGGTGATCCGCGGGATCAACGCGGAGTCCGGACTGCCGGCCGGCGTCGAGCTACACCTTTCGGCGGGCGCGGTGCTCGGCATGCGGGCGGTCCCGGATGCCGGCGGTGTGATGCGCGTGCGCGCGGTTCGTGTGCCCGACTACCCCGACGGCGCGGAGATCGAGCTCGACAGCACGCCGCTGCGCGATCTCTTCGACGGCCGTCAGCTGGATGCGCTGGTGCGCCACTGGGAGGCGATCCGATGACCCATATCGAGCGCATCCAGGCCGCCATCGAGGATGGCCAGCAGACGGCCCAGCAGGTCGAGCACAGGACCGACTACGCCCCGGAGCGGTATGGCTTCGTGGAGACCATCGCGCGGCGCTACGGTCTGAAGGACGAGGCCGCGATCGAGACCGCGAAAGAGCGCTATGCAGGCATGCGGGCGCGTAGCTGGCGAAAGGTGTTCGCGCCGGGCGAGCTCGGTCAGGGGTCCGGCGCGGCGATGGTCTCTGCGATGCCGTCCTTCTCGCGCGGCTTCTTTGAAGGGGGCTCGGCGCGCTCGATCGAGATAAACATCGCCTTCGTGACGCGTGAAGGGCTGCTGCAGACCCTGGGGGTGATGCATGAGGCCGACGATCTCGATCTGCCCCTGGTCGACCAGCTCGGCATCGAGGGGAGCGTCGACCGGATCCGGGATGCCATAGATCATGGACGCGGCCGCAGCCCTGAACTCAAGCTCAACGCGTTCTCGAGCCAGCTTCAGCGCAATTGCGGTTTCATGGCCAACGATCTGGCCCGGGAGACGTTCCGCGGCCTAGCTTTCCCGGACGTGAAGAAGAATCTGGCGGCCACCAAAGCCATGGCGGCGGTGGTCCAGCGGTTCGAGACCCGGCGGATGGTCGGGCAGATGGGCAAGTTCATCGCCCATCTCGACGAAGAGGCCATCTATCTGATGCGCCGCGCGGGGATCTACGATCGCGAGGCCTACAACTGGTTGGTGGGCAGTCGCCACGCCTTTGACCTGGCGGAGGATGACCTGGCAGAGGACGCCGCGAAGGTGTCCCAGTATCGCCGTCAGGCCATGCGCTACTACCCGCTGTTCGCCCATCGGATGAGTCGCGGTGGGGTGCCGGGGATCGACGAGGGTCAGTCGGTTCCGCGCGTTCTGGCAGACTCCTACGGCAAAGATGTGTTCTTTATGGATGAGGACTTCGGGTCCGATGGCAGCGACGACTCTCTGAGTGAGCGGGACGTGGCGCGCCTGCACGGGCTGACATGGCAGCGTGCCGGGCGGGAGGTCGCGCACGAGCCGATCGGCCTGGCACGCGATCTAGGGCGCGTCCCGGCGAATTGGCTTCCGAAGAGCCGCAAGGACTTCGCGGCCTTCAGGACGGTGATGGACAACGTCAATGGCCTGCACCGCGCCACCGGGGCGGACGAGGACGCGCTGGTGCGCGAGACCGGCGGTCGCTGGCAGGACTGGGCCGCTCGGTTCGAAGGCAATCCCGCCGAGGGTGTGAGGGACCTGGTCAACGCGTTTCAGAAGTCCGTTCTCTATCCGATCGCCGTGCAGGCGATTGAGGAGGCCGGCATCCCGACGGAACACTTCGGGGCCGACAAGCTCCGGCAGATCACGGGTTTGAATCCATCGGGACCGATCGCGCACGCCGACAACCAGTACTCCCCGAGAACGGTCGAGGTGCTGTTCGGCACCAAGGGGATGTCGGCGATCATGGAAGCCTCGAAGCGCTGGCACCAGGAGCTGCCCAGGCTGAACGCGGCTCTACAGGACCCCAAGGTCGTCGGGGCAGTCTCGTGGGCGCCGCTGACCGAGGCCTGGACTGCACCGAATGGCTGCACCCTCGAGCCGATCCTGAACGAGGCGGGCCTCAAGGAGGAGGGGCGCGCGATGAAGCACTGTGTGGGTGGTTACACGCACGCCTGCACCCGCGATTGCCACGTCCTATCGCTGAAGGGTCCGAAGGGACAGCGGCTCACGACCCTGGAGATCCGCGACCCCCGCGGAAGAGACGGGAAGTTCAAGCTCGTCCAGAACTACGGCCCCGGCAATTCCACGGCGCCGAAAGAGGCGAAGGCCGCCGCCGAGGCGTACCTGCGCCACTTGCAGGCCCTCGAAAAAGAGCGGGCGATCGATTGGGGCGGCATCCGCGAGGGGCGCGAGAGGGCGCGCAAGGAGATGGAGAAGAAGGGCAAGCTCGCGGCCGAGGTCGGCTTCGACCTGCGCGACAAGCAGCGCAGCGAGGCCGCGTTCCAGCTTTACCGCCGCTACATGACGGGTCCGGCGCGCAAGGCACAGACCCTGGACCAGTTCCTGGATCAGACCGGGCTGCGCAAGGCGCTAACCGAGGGTGCGGTGGAGAATGCGTGGCAGGATCGCCTGGAGCAACGCCGTGACCGCGCCTCGTTCAGGAAGAGCGAGCGGCAGGGCCAACGCCGCAACCGGGCGGGCCAGCCGCGCTCGGAGCGGATCGCGCCGCCGCAGATCACGGCGGGCTTCTCCGAGCTCAGCGCTGCCGAGTACGCAAGGTTCACCCCGGTACAGCAAGCGAGGACGAACGCGGTTATCCTTGTGCCGGGAGAGGGCCTGCTTGCGAAGGTTGAGCCGCAGTCCGGCCTGACTGTCGAGGCGCGGGCGGATCGGATGGCCGACGCGCTCCGTGAGCGCGCCCAGGGCGTGAGCGGCGTCTTCGCCCGCGCGAAGCTCGCCGACATGGCGGACCGCGTGATCGTGGCGCCGTCGGTGGAGGAGGCGCGCGCAGCCCGTCAGGTGGCGATGCAAGCGGCTGGCCGGACTCGCCAGGACCGGCAGGCGATCACCGGCCTCGCGCCGAACCTCGTGGGCCGGCCTGACCTGCGCGAGCGGTACCGGGCCAACGAACAGGGGGTCGACCTGACGGTGCACACACGCAAGCAGGTCCTCGCAGGCATCGATCGGCTGCATGCCGCCCTGACGGACCAGCGGCCGCAGCGGGTCGGCGAGGGCGACGCGCGCTAACGGCGCAGCGTCGCGCGCCGGCGGATCAGCAGCCTCGCGCGGCGGCGCGCCAGAAGCTGGCGTCGATCGTGGGCATGCTGACGAGCTGGCCCGCGGCCGGCGAGAGCGACACGCAGGCGTGGTCCGCACCAGTGGCCTTCGTGGCGTTCGCGAAGGCGATCAGGCTGGCGGTGACGGCCACGAGCAGGACCGTGCCGATGAGCATATCTCTGGGCTGTGGTAGCGGCATCTCGGGCATCTGTTTTGCCTCCTTGCGGGCGTGTACGGCTGGGCCTGCCCTATTGGCGCCCAAACCGTAAAGAATCTCTTGGTAGTCGGTAAATGGGACCGGAAGTACGGTCCTGGCGAAGCCGAAACATATTCCCCGGCGCCATCGGCCTCGTCCGGACACCATCTCCCTGGTCGACGGCGTCCGGCGCGCAGGCCTTAGGAATCCCGGTCGCCGCCGTCGGCAAAGTTTGTCCAAGAGCGGCCCTGTGCCGGAGGCGGTTCGTAGTGGAACTCGAGGCACTGATGATCCACGCGATCGGTTTTGTCGCGGCCACAATCGGCTCGCTCAGCTACTTGATCGAGCGACCGAGGCGGATCCTGATCCTGCATGCGCTCTCCTGGGGGTTCTGGGGGTCTTACTTTCTCTTGCTCGGTGGCACCGCAGGCCTCGTTGTCGCGGTTCTTTCGGCGGCGATCTGCCTGATTGGCGCGTTCGGAAGCGAGCGCCTGATGCGGCGGACCGCGTTTGGCGGGCTGCTGCCGATCTGGGCCGTTGGGTTCTATCTGCACGGCGATGGGCTCGGGCTGGTGGCAGTCTGGGCGCCGATCCTGGCGAGTACGATCGAGACGCTGAGCATTGCCGTCCGGGATCGTGCGATCGGGTTCCGGGCGGCGGCGCTTGGTGCCAACGCCTGCTGGTTCGCGTTTGGCCTGGCCGTCGGCGCGTACGTCTCGGTCGCGTTCGCGGTGATCAGCGGCGCCGTGATCGTGATGACCGGCGTCTGTATCTTGAGAAAACGGCGGGAAGTCGGGCTGGAAGTAAATCCGCAGGTAGCCGAGCCGGCCCGCACCTGATTCTCGCGACCGACGTCGAAAACCTGCGGCGCATGGACTGCGCGAGCGTATGGGTTGCGGCGGCTCGCGGCGGGACTAGCTTCAAGGTCAGGGACACGCTAGTCGTAAGTCGGTCAAGGCACGGGAACTGCTAGCTCCCGGGATGCGGGTTCGAGCCCCGCGCGTGTCACCAGCCCTTTTTGGACGGAGCCCTATCGATGCGGGACGAAAAAGCCGGCCTGTAGCTCTTCCACACGGGTCGTCCGTGCGGGATCTTCCGCGAGCGTTCTTTCTGATCCGACCCGGCCCGACTGCCGCTGCGGCCCCCGTAGCGCCAGTTCTTGCCTGATCTCCTACGCGTTACTGCGTACCGACATCGTCATGCCACCGGGCAAGGCAGCGGCGCAGGCCGGTCACGCGTTCGCCGCGAGCCTCTTGGCGGCCGTCGATCTGGACCCGGAGCTGCTGCCCGTTCTGCAGGCGCGCTCGATCACCCGCGTCGTCCTCTGCGCTGGCGACCTGGCGGCACTCCACGTCTTGCATGCCCGCGCGAGGGCTTCCGGGCTGCCGGCAGCCTTGTTCGAAGATCGCGGACATGTGCTTCCGCCTGACTTCGACGGAACCCCAATCGCGACAGCGCTCGGCATCGGGCCTTGTTGCCGCTCGGCCGCGCGCCCGATCACACGGGGCTTACGATGCTGGCGATGATGCGCGCCCGGCCGCCGCCGGGAAGCCGACACCTCGTCCGTTACCTCGTTCCCTCGCGCACACAGGAGAACATTATGCGCATCTACGAGACCGACATCATGCGTCTGGCGGCCTTCCATGCCGGGCGCGGCGCCCCGCTGAAGCCGGAGAACCTCTACGCGATCGGCGGCAGTGACCGGGAGAGCTACCTGGCGTTCGTCGACGCCTGGAAGGCCGCGTGGCACGGCCGCGTCATGGAGTGCCGCCTGGCGAAGAAGCAGCAGCGTGCCAAGGGCGGGCACCGCTGGGGCCAGCGGGCGTGCGCCCAGGGACGCCGAGAGGCTTTGCGAGGTCAGCTGCGGGCGTTGCTGGTGCTGCGCCGGCGGATGAAGGAGGCGGCCAGGCTGGCGGTGGAGCGCGAGCGGGCGCGTCGCCCGGCCGCCTAGACCGGTAGTGCTGCTCGTGTGCAGGCGGCGATTGGAAAACAGCCCTTAACCCTCCTCGTGCCACCGTGCGGACATGACCAACGAGATCGATGTCCGCACGGACACGAGCGGCTCCGGGCTGGCGCACGCGGCCAGGGGCGCCTCAACCAAAGCACGGCGCCGGCCGGTCGCGGCGCGGGCGGGCGTCACGCACGAGACGATGGCGAACGTGATGTCGCTGGTGCCGATCCGCGGTGTGATCAGCACACGGGTCCTGCTGTCGCTGTTCGAGCGGCCGAAGGAGGCGGCACGGGCGTACGCAGCGTTGCGACGGCTTCGCCGCATGGGGCTGATCGAGCAGGTCGAGTTCGGCACCTGGCGGCGAGTCGAACGGGCGGATGCGGGCGAGGGGAGGCCCGTTGCCGGCCAGGCGTAGTTCCGGGTTGCGTTTAGGGGGCGTCGCGCGCTATCGCGGGAGATGGGTCGCCGCGCACCCAGCCGCCCCCGGCCGCATCGGCGGTCAAGGTAAAGCCGGCGTGATGGACAGAGCACGAGTTTCCTGCAACGGGAAGCCCGATCTGGACGGACGGGGGCACGCCACAGCGCGAGCTGGTCGGTCGGGCTTCGCGACAGGAGACGCGTCATGCCGTCGATCCAGATCAACTCCCGGTTCCCCTCCCGTCTTGCCAAGCAGTTGCGTGCTCGGCTGAGCGCCCGCGGCGTAGACCTGAAACAGACCGAAGTCCTCCACGACATCGCCCAGGTGCTGGGCTGGCGCAGCGACGCGCTGCAGCACTACCTGAAGTCCGGCGCCGGTCGTGGCGCGCAGGGCCAGCAGGGCGAGGACGATAGCGAGATCATCGCCCGCAAGCTCGGGATGATCTACCACGATCCCGAGTTCGTGCGCGTGATCGACCTGATCCGCGCAGACGACTGGGTCTTCGATGAGAAGCCCGACGGCGAGATCTTCATCATCAAGGTCCTGGAGCCATCCCCGATCCAGGACGCGATCGGGGATGAGGTCGAGTTACTGTACCAGATGAACAGGACGGTGCATCGCGACCCGAACGCCCCGGTCTGGCAGGTCCAGCGGCTCTGTGGCATCTACCCCGATGGAGACGAGGGCGATCCCGGGTCCGTCAGTGCCGGCGGCATGACCCTGAGTGAGGCCATGAAGGCCGCGCATCGCCTGCCGAAGCCCGTCGATCAGGCCGGCGTGCCGTACGACTGGCCGGATCTCTCCGGGCGGATCGACTGCCCGGTGGCGCGGCAGTACCGGACCGATATCCGCTCCACGCTGGGACACACCTGGGCTGGCATGGTCTACGGCGAGCCTGTTATTCGAGATGGCTGGGTGATCCTGGAGGGCAGCTGGGTGATCCAGGACCAGACCAATTTCGACGCGAGCAGCTACAGCCGGGAAGACGTTGAGGACTGGCCCTTCCACATCGACCGCTGGCGACTGGAGGTTGGTGATGCGGAGTGGTCTGGCGATGACTTCGGCCGGCTCGAGGACGCGCTTCTGGCGGAGATGGGCGTCACCCGTTAGCCGGTGGGCCGAAGCGTGGCGAGGGCGTTTTCGGCGAACCGGAGCGCCTGGATCTGGTCGCGCACAGCGCATACCGCGGCCTGTAGGCTCTCCAGGGTGAGGCCGAAGCGCTCGATCGCCCGATTGCGCAGCAGCTGCTCCGCGCCGCTCACGCCCAGCTGGGCCATCTCGTCGTCGATCAGCTCTGCTTCCTCGGGCGTGATCGTGACCTCCAGGTGCTCGGCGATCCGATCGAGCGGGTCTTCGAGCGCGAACGGGTCGACGTCTTTGGTGAGGGTGTCCGCGTGCGGATCGCGCCAGCTGGCGACGAGCTCCAGCAGGTTCTGGCGCAGGTCCGCGCGCCCGATCCCGGAGAGGGCGAGCTCGATCAGGGTCTGGGCGTTGCGGGCAAGGACGGCGCGCTCCCGGACCGCCCAGGGGGCGGGCACGACACGGCCGTCGCGCATGCGCGCGTCCAGGTATGCAGCCTCGCTGGAGATGGCGGCCCGGATCTTGGGATCGATTGTGTCGGCGTACCGCCAGCACCCGAGGTGATGAAGCGCCCAGGCTTTGCCCTGGACGAAGGCGATGCGCTCGAGCGCGTCCGCTTCGTCGCACGCGCCCTCGGCGGTCATGGACGAGACGAACCAGAGGTCGTGGATTGAGCGGGCCTCGGCGCGGGCGAGGTCGGCCGCGCGCGCATGCACAGCGGGGTCCAGTCCGGACAGGCACTCGGATCCGGCCAGCAACAGGCTGACAGAGGCGGCTTCCTGCGCATGTGCGGCGATGTCAGCCAGGCGGTCGCGGTTGTCGCCGGCGTCCCGCCAGAGGCAGGCACAGCTCAGGGCATCGGCGACGAACGCGTCCGGATGATGTGTGCCGGCGGCGCGCTGGCTCGCGTCCAACTCCACGAAGGTCCGCGCGGCGATCGCCGGGGCGGTTGGGACGTTCAGGCGCTTGCCGAACATGCCGGCGATCCAATGCATGCCCTCGGCTTCTGCGATCAGCGTCGCGGTCTCGGCCGCGCCGGAGACCAGGGTGGCGTTGATGATCGGTTCGAGATGACCGAACAGGTCGCTCGCGCTTCGCCAGGCCGTCCAGGCGAAGGCTGTGTGGATCCAGCCGGTGGGAAAGCCATCCGCCTTCGGTGCGGCAAGAACCAGGGTGTCGGCATCGTCGAGGTAGAGGTCATCCACGGCGAGGGAGAGCATGACCGGGTCTCTCTCAAAGAATGTGACGACCGTGGTCGACATGGCTCCCCAGATCTTCGGCGCCGGCCGCGCGCGGCCGCTCAGGATGGCGGCTTCCGGCTGACGGCCGTTGCGAGCGAGCGCGTAGCAGGCGGTCCAGGAACCGGACCGTGCGACCAGGCGGTGCCCGCCATCGCGCACCACGGCGAAAAGGTCGCCCTCGATGACGTCGATGGCGTCGATGTCGAGCAGCGTGTCGCTGCCGTCGGCGTAGCAGAGCCGGAACTTCCTGGGCACGACCAAGCTCCCAAATACGGTTGTCGTGAGATGGAAGTGGGTGCTTTCTAGGGATGATGGCCTGTTCTACCGGGCGCCCGATGAGACCTACCGGACGTGCTTAGCCACCAGGTCGCGCAGCATATCGCCTGAGATCAGCTCCACCCCGCAGGTTTCGGCCATGTCGCGCCCGGCCTTCGTGAAGTCCCTGCGCACGACGACGATGGCGCGGTCGCCGCGGTAGTAGCTCTTGGCCGTGAAGGCTTCCTGGATCGCACGGACGCCGACGTTCTGCGCCCAGTCCTTGCATTGAACGATGCTGGTCTTGCCGCGGCGGCGCACGATCAGGTCGGCACCGAAATCGCCGCTCTTGCCGACCCGTTTGACCTTATAGCCCATCTTGCGGAAGAGCGTGGCGCAGGCATCCTCGAAGCCATCGCCGTTGCCCTTGCGATGGTGTTCGTGAAGGAAGCGGTTGAGCTGCTTGATCTTTCGGCGTTCGGAAAAGCGCCGCCAGATGGCAAGCAGGATGACCAGCACCGCGAGCCCCGCGAGCAGCTCGGGAAGGCGGTCTGTCGGGATCCAGGAGGGGATGTCAGCCGGGATGAGGCGCTGGGCGAGACTCTCGGCGAGGCGCTGTGGGATATCGTTCATGAGCTTGGGATGTATCGAGAGTGTGGAACAGCGCCACGCGGCGCGCGAAAAGTCGCTGGATCGCCTACGTCAACTCCGCTGCGTCCCGGTGCTTTGCCTGGGATGACGGAGGTTTGGCCGTGCCGGACGCTTCACTGGCGGCGCGTTGGGCCCGCATGGCGTCGATCCGGAAGTAGTGCTCGAGCAGACCAGGCAGGGCGACGCCCTCGCTGAGCGCCGGCCCCATGAAGGGGTACTCGAAGACGAGCTCCTCGACGCGATCCTGGGGGATCAGCTGCAGGTTCAGCTTCGCGGCACGCCCCGCAAGCGCCAGCGCGTCACGCTCCAGGCGCGCCTCACCTTCTTCAGGCATGCGCGGCCCCTCGCGGTCGAACAGCACCAGCAGGTCGTAGTCCGAGTCCGACCGGTGATCGCGGCGGGCGCGCGAGCCGAACAGGCTGATCTCGGCACTCGGCAGATGGCGCTCGATCGCGACCTGGCAGGCATGCAGAACCTTCGCCTCCTCAGGATCGAGGTCGGCGGCGATCAGGACGGGCGGCAGGTCACTTGCCATGAGGCGTCTCCGGTGAGGCATGTCATCCCGGAGATGGGATTCAGGGACGCCCGGTGCGTCGCTGACAGCAGCTAACCGAGAACCGGTAAAAAAAAGGGGGGGTGTGGTGTACCGTCCCGTTTCCCTGAAAGAGTGCATTAAACCACAGCGGGGCTGCAGATCGAGACGCTCGAACTGGGTGACGGCTACGAGTTCAATCTCCTCGAACTGCAGAGGTTCTACGAGGAAGAGGGCACGCTGGCGAACGCGAACCCGCTGGATCCTGCAGCGTGAGGCGAGCCGGTACTGCCCGCCGTGGTCATATCGGGGCACCCCCCCTTGGCCGCTAATCTTGAATCCCAAACAGCTTTCCGGCCCCATCTCCTTTGTGGGGTCGCCGGACCGCTTCGCTGCTCCCCCAGCCCGTCTCACGGGCCACGGTAAACCCGGCCGGGTCTATTGCGTTCTGCGTATGTTCTCCATATCTTGTGGCCATGTCGCGTGACCACCTAACGCTACAGGGCTTCCTGGATTTGGTGCCGGACGAAGACCATGCCGAGGCGTTGTTCCTGTCCGCCCGCTGGCCGGATGGACCGGTTTGCCGCTGG
>NZ_NRRL01000109.1 GCF_016583645.1 Rhodovibrio sodomensis
CGCCTGGTCCTGGGTCGAGAAGATGTTGCACGACGACCAGCGCACCTCCGCGCCCAGCGCCGTCAGCGTCTCGATCAAGACCGCCGTCTGCACCGTCATGTGCAGGCAGCCCGCGATCCGCGCGCCCTGCAGCGGCTTGTCCCGGCCGTACTCCTCGCGCAGCGCCATCAGCCCCGGCATCTCCGTCTCGGCGATCGCAATCTCCTTGCGACCCCACTCAGCGAGCGAAATGTCCGCAACCTTGTAGTCGGTGAATTCCTGCATCGATGGCCTCCAATGACCGTATTTGAACGTGTCTCCGGCCGCCGCCGCGCCGTCGGGCGCGCGGGCGCCGGAGGTCAGATGTCTGATGAACTAGGGCGACCTCGCCGAAGGCCAGCCGGCCTTCAGGCTGAATTTCGCCCTACCTCGTTAAAGCTTGGGCGGGATTCAGCTGAAAGGTAACTCCACCTTTCAGCGGCTTGCCCTTGCGGCGGCGCCCCCGGCCCGGCCGCGCGCGCCGCGCGGCCGGGCCGGGGGGTCGACTTCGGGGCAAAAGACCGTCCCCGCGCCGGTCGGTTTGCGGCCGGCGGCGGGGACGGTGCGATCGCCCGGACGTGCCGGCGCTTACTGCGCGGCGTGGGCCGGCGCCTCGGCGCGCAGCGCCTCGACGCGGTCCTTCTTCTCCCAGGTGAAGTCGTCCAGCTCGCGGCCGAAGTGACCGCCGCTGGCCGTCTGGCGGAAGATCGGACGCTGCAGGTCGAGCATGTTGACGATGCCCTTCGGCCGGAGGTCGAAGGTCTCGCGGATCAGCTGCTCGATCCGGCGCTCGGAGATCTTGGCCGTGCCCTGGGTGTTGACGTGGACGGATGTCGGGTGCGCCACGCCGATGGCGTAGGACAGCTGCACCTCGCACACGTCGGCGAGGCCGGCCGCGACCACGTTCTTGGCGACGTAGCGCGCGGCGTACGCGGCGGAGCGGTCGACCTTTGTCGGGTCCTTGCCGGAGAACGCGCCGCCGCCGTGACGGCCGATGCCGCCGTAGGTGTCGACGATGATCTTGCGCCCGGTCAGGCCGCAGTCGCCGTGCGGGCCGCCGACCACGAAGCGCCCGGTCGGGTTGACCAGGAACTTGGTGTCCTTGGAGATCATGTCGGACGGGATCACCGGCTTGATGATCTCCTCGATGACGCCCTCGCGGATCGTCTCGTAGTCGACATCGTCGTCATGCTGGGTCGACAGCACGACGGTATCGATCGCCTTCGGGACGTCGTCCTCGTAGATCACCGAGACCTGGGACTTGGCGTCCGGACGGAGCCAGGCGAGCTGCTTCTTCCGGTAGGCCTGGGCCTGGCGCTCGGTCAGACGGTGCGACAGCTGGATCGGCATCGGCATCAGCTCGTCGGTCTCGCGGCAGGCGAAGCCGAACATCAGGCCCTGGTCGCCGGCCCCCTGGTCGAGGTCCAGGCCGGAGCCCTCGTCGACGCCCTGGGCGATGTCCGGGCTCTGCTTGTCGAGCGCGATCAGGCAGGCCGCACTGGTGCCGTCGAAGCCCAGCTTGCTGTCGGTGTAGCCGATGTCGCAGACGACGTCGCGCGCCAGCTGCTGGTAATCGACCTGCGCGGTCGTGGTGATCTCGCCGGCCAGCAGGATCAGGCCGGTGTTGACCAGGGTCTCGCAGGCGACGCGCGCGCCCTTGTCCTGCTTCAGGATCTCGTCGAGCACGGCATCGGAGATCTGGTCCGCGATCTTGTCCGGGTGGCCCGGACCGACGGATTCACTCGTGAGGATATAGCCGTCAGACATGAAGTGCTCCTTTTCAGTGTCTTCTTGCGCGCGCTTCGGGCCCGCGCGCCGGGATACCCGGCGCGCGGCCGGGACCGGCAGGGGGCCTGAGCGCGCAGAATTCGGCCGCCGCCCCAGCCGTCGCCGGGGCGCCACGCGCCCCGGACAAGCGGCCGGCGCCGCGCCTTACTTGCGGGCGATGAAGTATTCCCAGCCGATCTTGCCGGCGTTGGCGCTGTCGACCCAGTACTGCAGCTTCTGCGAGGTGTCGTCGACGCGCTCCTTGCAGATGCGCTGCTCGAACTCGTCGCGCCGCGTCTCCAGCTGGCTACGCACCCAGCCGTAGGTCGGGGCCACGTTGGACGACCAGTCTTCGTGGCGCTCGATCGTGAAGCCGATGTCCTTGAGCGCCTCGACGTAGTGGTGACCGTCCCACATGTCCGGACTGTTCACCCGGGAATAGATGATCTCGCGGTCCTCATCCGGGGTGCCGTCGCGCACCAGCAGGTCGGTCATGACCAGCTTGCCGCCCGGCTTGAGCACCCGGTGGGCCTCGTCCAGGACCTTGCGCTTGTCGACCGCGTGCAGGAAGGCTTCCTGCGACCAGTAGTAGTCGAAGGTGTCCTTGTCGTACTGCAGGTCGTGGAAGTCGGCCCATTCGAAGGACACCTTGTCCTCCAGGCCCTCCTGCTGGGTCAGTTCGCGGCCCCAGTCCAGCTCCTTGTCGGAGATGTTGGTGGCGAGCACGCGCGTGCCGTAGTTCTTCGCCAGGAACCGCGCGAGCGCGCCGTAGCCGCAGCCGACGTCGAGGATCAGCTCGCCGGGCTGCAGGTTCACCGGGTCCGCCTGCTTGACGTTGGACCGGTGCATCGCAGTCTGCAGATCCTCGGTCTTCGGGTCCTCGAAGTAGCCGATGTGGACGTTCTCGCCCCAGATATCGCGGTAGATCTCGTCCGCGGGGCCGTCGTAATAGGCCTTCGTCGTTTCGACGATGTCGCGGATGTTCTGGGCAGCTTCGGCCATGATTTCGGCCTCCCTTGTGCTGTCGTCGACGCCCGGTCGGCGCCGCGCCGGCCGCCGATCGTCAATGGCGGCGGCGCGGCGCCGGCGGGCGCTCTCGGCTCCAGCCGGCCAGCCCGCGACGCCCTGTGCGGCCGCGGGCCGGGCGCGGCGGCCTTAGTGGCGCGGCTTGCGCGCGACCACCTGCAGGAAGTCGACGTTCTCCGGGTCGTACTTCTTCTCGAAGTCGCCGTAGCTGTGGACCTCGGTGAAGCCGGCATCGTCGAGCAGCTGCCGGACGTAGGCCTGACGCAGCGGGAACATGGTCAGGTGGAACTTGTTGCCGTCCGGATAGCTGTACTCGAAGCGCACCATGTCGTCCTGGATGATCACCGGACGCGCGTCGACGCCGCTGCCGACGTAGTAGTACTGGTGCTTGTTGTCGTAGCCGTGGTCCAGGATCTTGTCGTAGTTGCGGTGGTCGATCACCGCGATCCCGCCCGGCTTGAGGACGTTCATCATCGCCTCAAGCGAGCGCTTGCGGTCGTCCTCGTCGAACAGGTGGGTGAACGCGTTGCCCAGGCACAGCAGCGCGTCGAAACTGTTGTGCGCGTAGACCTTGTCCAATTCGCGCCAATCGACCGGCTGCGCGTCCTTCAGGGTCACGTCCATCTGCTGGGCGTTTTCCTTGGTCTTCTCGACCATCGCCTCGGCGCCGTCGGTGGCCGTCACCTCGTAGCCCTGCTCGGCCAGGATGATGGCGTGGAAGCCGGTCCCGGTGGCGATGTCGGCCACGCTCTTGCAGTTGTATTGGTCGAGCAGGCTTTCGAAGAAGCCGTCCTCGCCCTTGGCGCGGCCTTCCCAGCCGATCAGCCGATCCCAGCGGTTGACGAAGTCGTCCGTATACTCACGCTGATAGATTTCGCTTTCCATTATCGCCTCCAGCTTCTGCGCTATTGACCGATGTTTTTTGGCGATCTCGACCGGACGCACCGCTCGGTATTGCGCCGCACACCGAGTTGGCGAACGCGCAGGTTCGCCCGCGCCCCGATCGCCAGTATTGTTTTGGTTTTATGTCACCACGGTTCCCGAGAGTGGGCCTGCGGCCCCAGTCACCGTGCCACCACCGCGGCTTTCCGCCGCTCTCTTGTGGTACGCCATTGAACGGTCTTTTTTCACATTTTCAACCACATTTTCGCACCTTGGGTTGAAGCCTTCCCTAAGTGGCGCTTCTGCCAGCACTTTTTTCGCCGTCTTTGCCCTATATTTCGGGCCGCCGCCCGGCTGGCATCGCCGCCAGCTTGTGCAGAGCAACATAAGTTGTTCAATACCGACCGTTTGTTTGGTATCTACGTCATCAGGCGGTCAAGGTTCCATCCCCGCGCGCGGTCGCGGGCGGATCGCCGGATACGACCGCACATCGGCCGCATACGAGGGCCGTCAACGGATCGCGACCGGGTCGCGGCCCTGCCGGCGGCTTGCGCCATCGCAGGTGCACATCGTCTGTTGGCGACGGTTATTGACGCGCCAGCGACACGACGGGGCCGCGCGATCGATATCGCGGGTCCGCGATCGAATAGCCGGTCCGGGACTGGAGGCGACCGGCGGGGCCCAAGGCCACGCGCCCGGATCGCCCGCCCGGCGGCCGCCTGGTCGCACGGCCGGTCAGTCGGCCGGCGGACCGGAACGGCAGCCGGCCCGCCAGCTGCTGAGGACCAGCTGCTGGGGAAAAGACCCAGCTGCTGAGGAAACGACAAGGGAGGGCACATGCCCAAGGTACTGATCGCCGACAAACTGTCCGAGAGCGCGGTGGAGGTGTTCCGTCAGCGCGGCGTCGAAGCCGAGGTCGCCACCGGCCTGTCGCCCGACGAGCTGAAGCGGAAGCTGCCCGGCTTCGACGGGCTGGCGATCCGCTCCGCCACGAAAGTCACGCGGGACATCGTCGATGCCGCGCCGGACCTGCGCGTGATCGGCCGGGCGGGCATCGGCGTCGACAACATCGACCAGGAGGCGGCGACCGCCCGCGGCGTGGTGGTGATGAACACGCCCGGCGGCAACTCCGTGACCACGGCCGAGCACGCGATCTCGCTGATGCTGGCGATGGCCCGGCGGATCCCGCAGGCCGACGCCTCGACCAAGGCCGGCAAGTGGGAGAAGTCGAAGTTCCAGGGCGTCGAGGTCACCAACAAGACACTCGGCCTGATCGGCTGCGGCAACATCGGCGCGATCGTCGCCGAGCGCGCCCGCGGCCTGCGCATGAAGGTGGTCGCCTATGATCCCTATCTGACCCAGGAGCGCGCCCGGATGCTGGGCATCAAGCGGGTGGACAGCCTGGACGAGCTGTACGCCGGCGCCGACTTCATCACCCTGCACGTGCCCAAGACCGAGCAGACCACGGGCATGATCGACAAGGCGGCGATGCGGAAGATGAAAAAGGGCGTGCGGATCATCAACTGCGCGCGCGGCGGCCTGATCGTCGAGCCGGAGCTCGCGGAGATGCTGCGCGACGGTCACGTCGCCGGCGCGGCGATCGATGTCTACGCCGAAGAGCCGGCCCGCGATAATCCGCTGTTCGAGCAGGAGAACGCCGTCTGCACGCCGCACCTGGGCGCCTCCACCTCGGAAGCCCAGGAGAAGGTCGCCGTCCAGGTCGCCGAGCAGATGGCCGACTATCTGACCACCGGCGCGGTCAGCAACGCGCTCAACATGCCCAGCCTGACGGCCGAGGAGTCGGAGCACCTGGGCCCGTACCTGACGCTCGCCGACCAGATCGGCTCGTTCGCCGGTCAGTTGACCAAGAGCGGCATTTCCAGCATCAAGGTCGAGTACGAGGGCACGGTCGCCGACCTGAACACCCGCCCGATCACCCAGGCCGCGCTCGCGGCCCTGCTGCGCCCCGTGCTGGCGTCGGTCAACCTGGTGAACGCGCCCGTGATCGCCCGCGAACGCGACATCGAGGTCAGCGAGGTCAAACACGAGCGCGACCACGACTACCAGACGCTGCTCCGGGTCACGGTGCAGTCGGAAGCGGGGACCCACACCCTCGCCGGCACGCTGTTCGGCGGCGACAAGCCCCGTCTGGTGGAGATCGACGGCATCGCCGTGGAAGCTGAACTCGGCCCGCGCATGCTGTACATCTCCAACGAGGACAAGCCGGGTCTGATCGGCGACGTCGGCAGCACGCTCGCCGACTCGGGCATCAACATCGCGACCTTCCACCTCGGCCGGGCCGAGCGCGGCCGCGACGCCCTGGCGCTGATCGAGGTCGACGACGACGTCGCCCCGCACGTCGTGGAGAAGCTGAACAGGCTGCCCGCGATCCGCGACGTCAACGTCTTCCGGCATCCGCAGATTCAGCTGGCCGAAGCGGCGGAGTAGCCGCCCGCCGTCCGTGCGGAGCCGATCTCCAGCCCCCGGCCGCAGACCCTGCGGCCGGGGGCTTTTTGCACGCCAAGGCGAACGCGGCGCCCGCGCGCGCGTTGACGCCCCCGGGACGACCGAAAGGACCGACCCTGGCATGAGCCGACAAGACGTCTACGGCCGGCGGTACTGGTCGGTGTCGATCTATCAGGCGCGCCTGCTGTTCTTCCTGCCGGCGGACTTCGTCACGCTGCGCGAACTGAAGGACCGGGCGGAGAAGGACGGCGGCCTGTCGCTCAAGAAGGTCAACTGGGAAAAGCTGCACGTCCTGGGCCTGCTGGAGGTCGACCGGACGACCTGGTCCTGGGTGATGGTCCGTCAGGGCCCGCTGTGGCAGCCGTTCTGGGACGCCCTGGAGATCGCGCCCGCGACCGACGGCGCGGCCGCGGGCGCGCAGCTGCGACAGCTGGATTCGCTGTTCGCCGACGCCTCCCAGAACACCATCCCGCTGCCCCACCTCGCGGTCGACTGAGCCCGCGGCGTCGCGGGATTCCCCGCCGGTCGCCGCGACCCCGGCCGTCGCCGGTCCAATGGCCTTCCCGGTCGCCCGGGCGTTGAATCCGGAAAATCCCGCGCTACGTGGCGGCCGTGTAGCCAGGCAGGCCGCGGCGTTGCCCGATCCGCGCCGGGCGCACCCAGGCAGCGGGCGCCGGCGACGCCGCGGCCAAGGTCCGAAGGGGCACCTGTAGGCCCCCCGCAAACGGGCCGATCGAACACCGGACAAACCAATCAGGGGGAGCAGCATGATTCGTGCCGCGAACCTCGGCTTTCCGCGTATCGGGCGTACCCGCGAACTGAAGAAGGCGACCGAGGCCTACTGGGCGGGCGAGAGCGACGCCGGCCAGCTGGCCCAGATCGCCCGCGCGTTGCGCCATCAGAACTGGCGGGAGCAGGCGGACGCCGGCCTGTCGGTGATCCCGTCCAACGACTTCTCGTTCTACGACCAGGTCCTGGACACCACCGCCATGCTCGGCGCGGTGCCGCCGCGCTTTTCCGGCGGCGCCGGGGCTCAGGCCCCCGGGACGGTCGACCTCGACACCTATTTCGCCATGGCCCGCGGCACCGACGACGCGCCGGCCATGGAAATGACCAAGTGGTTCGACACCAATTACCACTACATCGTCCCGGAGTTTCATCGCGACCAGCAGTTCCACCTGGCCAGCACCAAGCCGATCGACGAGTTCGAGGAGGCGAAGGCCGCCGGGGTCCACACCCGGCCGGTGCTGCTCGGGCCGGTGACCTACCTGGCGCTCGGCAAGGCCAAGGAGTCCGACCTGGAGCCGCAGGACCTGCTGGAGCGCGTCCTGCCGGTCTACGAGGAGGTGTTGAAGCGCCTCGCGGCCGCCGGCGCGGACTGGGTCCAGATCGACGAGCCGCGTCTCGCGCTCGACCTCACCGACGCCGAGCGGGCGAGCTTCCCCGCCGCCTACAAGCGGCTGGCCGCGGCCGGTCCGAAGCTGATGCTGGCGACCTACTTCGACGGGCTGCGCGACAACACCGAGCTGGCGGCCCAGCTGCCGGTGGACGGGCTGCACGTCGACCTCGTGCGCGCGCCGGACCAGCTGGAGTCGGTGCTGCAGGCGCTGCCCGGCGAGACCGTGCTGTCGCTCGGCCTGATCGACGGGCGCAACGTCTGGCGCGCCGATCTGAGCGGGCTGCTGCCCGTGGTCGAGCAGGCCAAGCGGGCGCTTGGCGCCGACCGGCTCGAGCTGGCGCCGTCGTGCTCGCTGCTGCACACGCCGATCGACCTGGAGATGGAGGACCAGCTCGACGCCGAGCTGAAGTCCTGGCTGGCGTTCGCCAAGCAGAAGCTGCACGAACTGAGCGCGCTGGCGACCGCCGGCAACCACGGCCGGGACGCCGCCAGGCAGGCGTTCGACGCAGCCGACCAGGCGATCCGCGCGCGCCGCGACTCGGCCCGCGTGCGGGACCCGAAGGTGCGCGCGCGCACGGCCGCGATCACCGAGGCCGACAAGCAGCGCCACAGCGCCTTCCACGAGCGCCGCAAGAAGCAGCAGAAGCACCTGCAGCTGCCCAAGTTCCCGACCACCACGATCGGGTCGTTTCCGCAGACCCGGGAGGTGCGCCGGGCGCGCGGGCAGTTCCGTCGCGGCGAGATCGACGCCCGGCAGTACGAGGACTTCCTGAAGACCACCACCGAGCAGGCGGTGCGCCTGCAGGAGGAGCTCGGCCTCGACGTGCTGGTGCACGGCGAGTTCGAACGCACCGACATGGTCGAGTACTTCGGCGAGCAGCTCGAGGGCTTCGCCTTCACCCGGCACGCCTGGGTGCAGTCGTTCGGCTCGCGCTACGTCCGGCCGCCGATCATCTACGGCGACGTCAGCCGGCCGGAGGCGATGACGGTCAAGTGGTCGGCCTACGCCCAGTCGCTGACCGACAAGCCGGTCAAGGGCATGCTGACCGGGCCGGTGACGATCCAGCAGTGGTCGTTCGTGCGCGACGACCAGCCTCGCCGCGAGACCTGCCACCAGATCGCGCTCGCCATCCGCGACGAGGTGCAGGACCTGGAGAACGCCGGCATCCGGCTGATCCAGATCGACGAGCCGGCGCTGCGCGAGGGGCTGCCGCTGCGCCGCGCCGACTGGGAAGGCTACCTGCGCTGGGCGGTCGACGCGTTCCGGATCGCGTCCGCCGGGGTCGCCGACGAGACGCAGATCCACACCCACATGTGCTACGCCGAGTTCAACGACATCATGGCGTGGATCGCGGCGATGGACGCCGACGTGATCTCGATCGAGACCTCGCGCAGCGCCATGGAGCTGCTCGACGGCTTCGTCGACTTCCGCTACCCGAACGAGATCGGCCCCGGCGTGTGGGACATCCACTCCCCGCGCGTGCCGTCGAGCGCGGAGATGCGCGACCTGCTGTCCAAGGCCGCGAACGTGATCGACGCCGACCAGCTCTGGGTCAACCCGGACTGCGGCCTGAAGACCCGCGGCTGGCCGGAGGTCGAGGCCTCGCTCAAGAACCTGGTCACCGCCGCCCGCGAGATGCGCCGGGCGGCGTAGGCGGCGCGCCGCGTTACCGGGCCGCCGGCGTTTCACCGAACCGTCGCTTGCGCGGGCGGCCCCGGCCGGGCGAGGCTTGCGCCATGACCGGGGCGCACGTCGACACGGTGGCCGCAAGCGCGGCCCACACGTTCAGCAAGCAGCCGGTGCCCGCGATCGAGTTGGTCGCGGGCATCGGTGTGTCGGGCGACGCGCACGCGGGCGAGACGGTCAAGCACCGCTCCCGCGTCGCCCGGGACCCGAGCCAGCCCAACCTGCGTCAGGTGCATCTGATCCACGGCGAGCTGCTGGACGCGCTGACCGCGCGCGGCTTCGACGTCGCGCCGGCGGCGCTGGGGGAAAACCTGACGAGCCGCGGGATCGACCTGCTGGCCCTGTCGACCGGGACGGTACTGCTGCTCGGCACCGCGGCGGCGGTCGAGGTCACCGGCCTGCGCAACCCCTGCCGGCAGCTGGACGCCTACCGGTCGGGGCTGATGCAGGCCGTGCTCGACCGCGACGCCGAGGGGCGGCTGCTTCGGCTGGCCGGCGTGATGGCGGTCGTGCGCACGGGCGGCACGGTCCGGCCCGGCGACGCGATCGAGGCGCGCCCGCCGGACGGCCCGTACCGCCCGCTGGAACCCGTTTAGCGCTCGGTAAGCGCCCTACAGCGCGTACGGGTTGCCGCCGACCAGCGTGACCGACATGCCCCGGCCGTCGGGCGTGGCGAACACGACCTGCTTGCCGCTGCGGTAGGCCTTGAAGCAGGTCAGGCCGGTGCTGGCGAAGGCGCCGTCCCAGTTGGTGCAGAAGTCGTTGCCATTCTTGATCGTCCAGCGGCCCTGCCCGGTGGTTAGCCCGGTGTCGCCGCCGAACGCCTTGGCCGAGAGTTCGTGGTCCGGGTGCACGCGTGCGGCCAGCGTGCGCTTGCCGTCGCGCACGAACGTGCCGTGCACCAGGTTGGCCCGGATCTCCGCGGCGGACATCTCGCGCAGGCCGGTTGGATTGACGTCCTGCAGCTGCACCGCCGGGTCGGCGCCGGTCTGCTGCATCGTCCGATCGCCGCCGGTCGCGCAGCCCGCCAGGCCAGCCACCGCGATCAGCGCGAGCGCCGTGTGCTTGATCTTCATGTTCGAACCCCTTGAGAATCGGCGTGGTCGGAGACCGAGCCACCCACCGGGTGCGCCCCCAAGCGGCGACCAATGCCGGGGTTTCATGACAACGGCGTAAAACGGCCGTTACCGTTTTGGGAAAGCCGCGCTACCGCGCCCGGCCGCACGCCCAGGCCAGGCTGTCCTGGCTGCGCGCCGCGCTGGCCGGGCCGATCCGGGTCATCCCCAGCATCAGCTGCTGGTCGCGTCCGACCACCTCGGCGACATCGTCGACCGTGCGGTTGCCGTTGCGGCTGGCGAAACTGGGCGCGCGCGGGCGGACCACGATCGGCGCCCGCCCGTCGACCCGCCGGCCGGTCTCCGGATCCAGGCGGTAGAGCGCGATCCGCTTCCCCGGGACCCAGTCGGCCGGGCCATCGGTCACCAGCAGCAGCCGGTCGGACTGGAACGCCAGGCTGCCCGGCGCGACGAAATAGCCCCAGCCCGACCAGCAGGCCTCGCGCGCCGACGCCGGCAGCGCGACCAGGCAGATCAGAACGGCCATTGCCGCGGCGGCCTTTAGGGCGGCCCTTGGGGCGGCCCTTGGGGCGGCCCTTGGGGCGGCCCTTGGGGCAGCGGAGAGAACGCGGGTCATGGCGCGTTATAGTGCACGGCGCCGAACCGGCCGACGTCGTAGCCGCCCATGCGCCGGGCCCGGTCGGCGAACGCGTCGCTGCGGGCGAAGGCGATCAGGGATTGCACCGCCGGGCCGAAGTAGTCGCGCCGGCCGAGCAGCAGGTCGAAACGCTCCTGCATCAGCGGCACGAAGCCGAGCTGCAGGCTGCGCGCCACCGCCTCCACCGCGACGCCGGCGCGCGCCCGGCCTTCCAGGATGGCCAGACCCAGGTCCATCTCGCTGCGCGCCGTCTCCTCGACGAAGCTGAGGTCGCCGGCGCCCAGGCCGGCCTGCCGGGCCAGATGGTCCAGCAGCAGGCCGCTGCCCGATTCCGCCTGCCGGCGGACCACCGGAATACGTTTGGCCGCCAGGTCGCCCAGCCCCGCCACGCCGTCCGGGTTGCCGGCGGGCACCACCAGCCCCTGCGATCGCCGCGCCCATTCCAGCAGCACGGCGTCGGCCGGCGCGCCCGCGTCCTTCACGTTGGGGATGTTGAACGCGGCTTCGGGATCGCTGTCGGCCAGATCGGCGTGGAACAGGTGCAGCCCGGCCAGCCGCGCCTCCCCGTCGGCCAGGCGCTTCAGGCCGTCCAGGCTGCCGCCCGGCAGCAGCGCCAGGCCGCAGCCGCTCTCCTTGACCGCCCAGTCGAGCAGCGGATCGTGGCTGCCCGCCACCACCGGCGGGGTTTCGCGCGCGCCGCGCGGCGCCATTTCCAGCTGCTCGGCAACCCAGCGGTCGACCAGGGCGCGCGGGAACAGCCACTTGCCGGTCGCGCGGGTGCACGGGATCTGGCGCTGCCGGACCAGTTCGTAGACCCGGCGCTCCTTGATCCGCAGGTAATCGGCGACTTCGTGGGTGGTCAGGTATTCGTGCACGGGCGTCGATCGGGTTGTGGGCAAGGCGGCGTTGGCGGCATCTTGCGCCCACGATGCCACAGAACCGCCGGCCCCGTCTGCCGAACGTGCTACGAACGGCGCGGTGCCGGATCAAACGCACGTTCCGGCATCAAACATGGCTTGACTTTGTGCGGCGCAGCGTTCATTTACAGCGCAGTTCTTCTCGCGATCACGCGAACCCGGCCTTGAGCATAAGGCGCCCCGGCGCCGCCCGGTCATCCCGAGCAGTTCCCAACAAACACCCGCCTCGTTTCCAACTCGCGTGTGGAACCAGGGCAACGCGCCGGACCTCGTCAGGGTCTCTGTCGTGTGCGCGCCCCGCATCGGTTCCCCCGACGCCGAGCGTTTGTGCACGCCTGCCCTGACGGCCTTCCTCGGGCGTCGGCGTTCACAAGAAAGACCGTGATCCTTTGACTAACGACAACACCACCCCGGCCAACCAGCCGGCGTTCACCGACCTCGGCCTCGACGCGCAAATCCTGCGCACCCTGGGCGAGCAGGGCTACGACACGCCCACCCCGGTTCAGGCGCAGGCGATCCCGGCGCTGCTGGACGGCCGCGACCTGCTGGGCGTGGCGCAGACCGGCACCGGCAAGACCGCCGCCTTCACCCTGCCGATCCTGCAGCGCCTGGCCGCCGACAAGACCGGCGTGCCGAACAAGGGCGTGCGCGCCCTGGTGCTCGCCCCGACGCGGGAACTGGCGATCCAGATCCACGAAGCCTGCCGCACCTACGGCCGCGGGCTGAACCTGCGCTCGGCCGTCGTGCTGGGCGGCGTACCCAAGGGCAAGCAGCAGCGCCAGCTGTCCAAGGGCGTCGACATCCTGATCGCGACCCCGGGCCGGCTGCTCGACCTCGTGAACGAGCGCAGCGTGCGCCTGGACGCGGTCCAGACGCTGGTGCTGGACGAGGCGGACCGGATGCTCGACATGGGCTTCATCCACGACGTCCGGAAGATCGCGGGCATGGTCAAGGCCGAGCGGCAGTCGATGCTGTTCTCCGCCACCATGCCGGGCGAGATCGACAAGCTGGCGCGCGAACTGCTGTCCAACCCGGCGCGGGTCGAGATCACCCCGGACGCCCCGGCGGTCGAGCGGATCGATCAGCGGGTCTACCACGTCCGGCAGCCGGCCAAGCGCGAGCTGCTGTCCAGCCTGCTGCAGGACCCGGAGATGGATCGGGTGATCGTGTTCACCCGCACCAAGCACGGCGCCGACCGACTGGCCAAGCAGCTGTCGACCGACGGCGTACCGTCCGACGCGATCCACGGCAACAAGACCCAGGGCGCGCGCCAGCACGCCCTGAAGCAGTTCCGCGACGGCCGCGTGCGCGTGCTGGTCGCCACCGACATCGCCGCGCGCGGCATCGACGTCGACGGCGTCAGCCACGTGGTCAACTTCGAGCTGCCGAACGTGCCGGAGAGCTACGTGCACCGGATCGGCCGCACCGCGCGCGCGGGCGCCGAGGGGGTGGCGCTGTCGTTCTGCGATCCGAGCGAGCAAAACGACCTCAAGCGCATCGAGAAAATGACCAAGCAGCGCCTGACCATCATCGGCGACGGGCCGATCGCCAGCGAGCGGCACGCCCATGCCGGGCGCAAGCCGGCCAACGCCGGCGGCAAGGGCGGCTATCAGGGCAAGGGCAAGCCGAGCAATCAGGCCGCCCGCGGGCCCAAGCCGTCCAAGAGCGGCGAGCGTCCGCCCCGCGGCAACCGCCGCGCGGCCTAACCCAGCCGCCGTTTGAAGGGCGGATCGCGGACGGCCGATCGCCATTCCGCGGTCCGCCCCACGCCGGCGCCGCCTGTCCCCAGGGCCCGACCCTGGGGACTCGGCGGCCGGCCCCGGTCAAGCCGGAGTTTTCCGCCTTATCCACAGGCGGAGCCGTTTTTCCAGAGAGTTATCCACAGTCCGCCAGGGTCCGGGCGCGACTCGCGTTCTGCGCGGGCATCCACGACGCCCTATTCGTCGCCGTGATGCTCCCGGGCCAGCACGCGGGCGAGCTGGGCGATCGCGTCCTGCTGGCGTTCGTCGTCGATCTTGGCGAAGTTCCGGGCCAGGTCGAGGCACATGCGCTGGCGCGCCGAGAAGCTCTCGCCCTCCCCCGTCTCGTTCAGGCCGGCGAAGAAGAAGTTGACGTCGACCCCGAGCACGGTGGCGAGTTCGTACAGCCGGCCGGCCGAAACACGGTTGATGCCGCGTTCGTATTTGTGCGCCTGCTGATAGGTGACCCCGATCAACTCCGCCAACTGCTGCTGGGTCAGGCCGAGCATGGTCCGGCGCTCGCGGATCCGCTGACCGACGTGGCGTTCGATGTCTTGCGTTTTGAAGTTATTGCGTTTCACGGGCATCCCTTGTCGCAGCAGAGACCGCTGATCGGTCCACAGGGCGCATCTTCCGGAGGAAAGGCAAAACGATCAATGAAAAGTGGTAGTTTTACCTTACCCTTCACTTTTAACGTGTATTTTGCAGCTAACGTTTTAAATCGTGACGCGGAAAACCCGGCCGCTTTGGACGCCCAACGGCGGTAAGCCCCCGTTCCGCCGGTACGAGTCGCTGGCCGATGCGGCCGCCCGCGCCGCCCCCCGCGCGGCGCTGTCCGTGCGCGACGCGGCCCCGGTACCGGCCCACGCCGCACCGTCGGGTCCGGCCGCCCCGGCCGCCAGCACGGCAACAGCCGTGGCCGCAGACAGCGGGGCGGCCAGGCGCGGCGCGCTTGCCACCGGTACGCGCCCGTGATTCGTCGGGCCAGGATCCACGGCCGCCGGCAGAGACGCCCGCGCGACCGGTACCAGCGCCCGGCCGCCGCCCGGAGTCCCGTGCGCGCCGCCAGGTGCCGCTGAAGGCTCGCTCGGTCTGTCCAACTGGTTGGGGCTGGCCGGTTCCCTGTCGCTTCTTGCGGCGTCTCGCCGCGGCCACGCGTCCGCCGGACCGTCCGCCCGGTCGTGCGGCGCATCCGACGGCCGCACCGGGTGCACCGGCTCGACACCGGAATCGCCCCGGCCGTGGGCCCGGCCGCTCCCGTCTGTCGCGATCCCCGCACCCGCGCCCCCTGC
>NZ_NRRL01000110.1 GCF_016583645.1 Rhodovibrio sodomensis
ACTCCGCGATCTGGGCGCAACTTTTGCCGTCATCCAGCAGCAGAAGGGCATTTGCCCGCCGTGCAACGCCGTGGTCCACGCGATGCCGACGCACGCACGCTTCGAGTTCGCGGCGATCTTCAAAGGAAAGGAAACCGGGGCGTATCATGCTCGCAGCTGAATCCCGATTCTACCTCGCGTCAAGCCCGAATTCGGGTCTCCAGAGACTCGGAGTATATCTTACTAAAAACCCCATGACGTCAGCCTGAAGAGGTTGGCGACGTCAACCTGAAGAGGTTGGCGAAGCCAACCGTCTCGAAGGATGCCTGACGGGTCTTGCCGCCGTCGTGCAAAAGTCTCCCAGTGGCGGAGCCAGTGGAAGCAAGGGCACCCACTGCGATACTTTGCGTCGCCCCCGTTCACCCCGGATCAAGCCATGCCCCGCATCCACGACCGCCGCTTCCTGGACGGCCGGGACACGCACGCTCCGATGGCCCGGATCGACGACGCGCTCCCGGCGGTCGCGGCGATCTACCGGTCGGCCGTGCAGACGGTCGGGCCGGCGTACTACGACGCCGACCAGGTCGCGGCCTGGGCCGCCGCCGCCGACAATCCGACCGCGCTGGGCGAGACGCTCGCGCGGGGTCTCGCGATCCTACGCACCGTGGACGGCTGGCCGGCGGCGCTCGGGCAGGTTGGGGCGAACGGCCACGTCGGCCTGCTCTACGTTCACGGCGACTTCGGCCGCCAGGGCCACGGCGGCCAGCTGCTGGTCCAGCTGCTCGACCATGCCCGCCGCAACGGCGCGGCCCAGGCGACCATCGACGCCAGCCGCTTCTCCGCCCGCCTCGCCGCCCGCCACGGCTTCCGAGTCGAAGCCGAGGAGCGCCCCGAGTACGCCGGCGTGCGCTTCACCCGCTGGCGGATGCGCAAGCCGCTATAGGAAACGCAAAAACGCCCCGCGGGCGCGCGGCCCACGGGGCGCCAAAAACCTACAGCCGAAAACCGGCCGTCGTCGCGTTAGAGCAAAATCGATGAAGGTCGAGACGACTTTCATCGTGAATTTTGCTCTAACTGATTGAAGAGAGAGCAAGATTCAGCTGAAAGGTGGCTTCACCTTTCAGCATCTTGCTCTAGATCGACTGTTCGACCCAGCTCTTCAGCTCGTTCTTGGAGACCGCCCCGACCTTGGTCGCCGCGACCTGGCCGTCCTTGAACAGCATCAGGGTCGGGATGCCGCGCACGCCATACTTCTGGGGGGTGCCGGGATTGTCGTCGATGTTCAGCTTGGCGACGTCCATCTGGCCGTCGAGCTCGCCGGCGACCTCTTCAAGCGCCGGCGCGATGGTCTTGCAGGGACCGCACCACTCGGCCCAGAAGTCGACCAGCACAGGCTTGCTGGCCTTGAGGACGTCCTGGTCGAAGCTGCCGTCGCTGGTGTTCGTCATGCTCATGGAGGTGTTCCCCTTGGCGTGTCCTATGTGCGGGCGCGCGGTCCGCCGCGCGGCGGCGGTTCGCGCGTCGCGTCCGCCAACGTAGGTAAGAACCCCCGCCCGCCCGGTCAAGCTGGTCCGGCGACCCGCTCAAGCATCGGTGATCTGCATCAGACGCGGGCCGTCGGTCCACAACAGCCAGGTCTCGACCGGCCGGTCCGGCCAGATCCGCCGCACCAGCCGGCGGTAGGTCGCCAGCTGGTCGCGGTAGACCTGCGGGACCTGCGCCGGCGTGTCCGGCGGCGGCCGGTTGGTTTTGTAGTCGACGATCACGATCGCGTCCTCGGTGACCGCCAGCCGGTCGATCTGGCCGCTCGCGGCCTCCGGACCGGCGCCGCGGTCAAGCAGACCGACCACCGGCACCTCCGGCCGGCTGTCGGGACCGAACAGGTGCCGGAACGCCGGGTCCTCCACGATCCGCAGGGTCTCGTCCAGGATCGCCTCGGCCTGCGCATCACCGAGCTGGTGGCTGGGGCTGTCCAGGTAGCGCCGGCCGGCGTCGCGGCGCCTCTCGGGCGGCAGGTCGGGCAGGGTCTGCAGCAGGCGGTGGATCAGCCGGCCGCGCTGGTAGGCGGCACCGCCGTCGTCGCTCAGCGGGGACCGCACCGGCGGCTCCGACTCCGGCGCGCGCGACGGGGCGAGCGGGCGCGGCGGGGCGGGCTCGGCTTCCGGCGGGACGCGCGCCCAGTCGGGCAGCGGGCCGGCATCGGGCGCGGCGCCGGCGTCCTCGGCGTCCCGCTTCGCCTGGGTGCGCTGCGGGCTTTCCAGCACCAGCGCGGTGCCCTGCCAGCCCTCCTGCGGCAGGTCGCGGGCGGCGTCGAACGCCTGTTCCTGCGCGATGCCCGACAGGCCCTGCTGGACCAGCTCGTACCAGCAGCCCTCGGGCGGGGTCTTCCTGGTGTTGTAGCCGCAGACGTAGAGCCGGTCCTCCGCCCGGGTCATGGCGACGTAGAGCAGCCGGCGGTACTCCTGGCTCTGGGCGTGGCGCGCGGCCTCCCGCAGGCCCCGGCCAACCGTCTCCAGGTCGCCCGTGCGCGGCGGCCAGAGCGCCAGGCCCGCGCCCTCGTCCCACAGCATCTTCGGTCCCTGGCTTGGCACCTGCAGCGTGTCCGGCAGAAACACCACCGGCGCCTGCAGGCCCTTGGCGCCGTGCACCGTCATCACCCGCACCGCGTTGCCGCCGTGCTCGGCGTCGCGCTTGACCTCCTGCTCGCCCGCCTCCAGCCAGTGCAGGAAGCCCTGCAGCGAGGGCACGTGCTCGCGCTCGTAGGCGAGCGCGAGCGCCTGGAACTCGTCGACCGGATCGTTCGCCTCCGGGCCCAGGCGGGCGACCAGATCGCGCCGGCCGCCTTGCGCGCCCAGCAGCTGGGCGTACAGCTCGTAGGGCGGGACGTAGTCGGCGCGCGCCAGCCAGTCGGACAGGCGGGTGAACGCGCGCTCGAAGTCGCCGTTCTCCCCGGCGCGGTCCCGCAGCGCGTCCCATAGGGTGCGCTGGCCGCGGTTCCAGGCCAACTCGAACAGCCGTTCCTCGCCGAGCCCGATCAGCGGGCCCTTGAGCACGCAGGCCAGCGTCAGCGAATCCTCCGGCAGCAGCAGGAAGCGGCCCAGCGCCACCAGGTCGCGCACCGCCAACTGCTCGGTCAGGACCATGCGGTCGACGCCCGCGACCGGCACGCCGCGCAGCTTGAGCTCGCGCACCAGTTCCTCGACGAACTCGTTGCGCCGGCGGACCAGCACCAGCACGTCGCCCGCCAGCATCTGCCGGCCCTTGGACGGCAGCCAGCCCTCGGGATCCCGGGTCTGGGTCCAGCGCTGGATGCGCGCGGCGATCAGCCGGGCCAGCCGCTGACGCGGCGGGGCGTCGCCGTGGCGCTCGGTCGGCGGGGCCCAGGGGTCGGGATCCTGGGCGTCCGCCGGATCGGCCGGCGGCCAGAGCTCGACCCGGCCGCTGTGGCCGACGCGCACGGGATCGTGGTGCAGCGGCGCGTCGCCGTCGAACAGCACGCCGTCGTGGGCGCCGGGATCGTGGAATACCGTGTCGACCGCCTGCAGCACCGCGTCGGTGGAGCGGAAGGAGTGGCCCAGCGCGACCGGCCGGAAGGTCCGTTCGGCCGCCCGCGCGCGCGCCTCGAAGTGTCGGCGCATGCGCGCGAACGCGGCCGGTTCGGCGCGCTGGAAGGAGTAGATCGACTGCTTGCCGTCGCCGACCGCGAAGACGGTGCGCCGCGGCTGGCCGCGCGCCTCCGCCGCGCCTTCGCCGGCGAAGAATTCCTGGGTCAGCGCCTGGACGACGTCCCACTGCTCGGGGTTGGTGTCCTGCGCCTCGTCGATCAGGACGTGGTCCAGGCCGCCATCCAGCTTGTACAGCACCCAGGCCGCGCGCCCTTCCGCCCGCAGCAGCTTACGCGCGGTCAGGATCAGATCGTCGTAGTCGAGCAGCGCCCGCTGCGCCTTGTGCTGGCCGTAGCCGTGCACGATCGCCGCGCCCAGGCGCAGCAAGCTGGCGGTCGCCCCGGCCGTGGTCGCGGCGTTCAGGCGGTCGCGCACCGCCCGCAGCCGCTCGGCCTCGACCTCCATCGCGCCCAGCGCGCCCGGCACGGATGCTGCGTCCTTGTTCAAGAGCTTCTTGCGCAGCTCACCCGCGGTGGTGAAGAACAGACCGGTGTAGCTGTCCCAAAGCCGGACCCGCCCGGCCGTGTCGGCGTCCAGGAAGGCCTTCAGCGTGGCCGCGTTTTCGGTTTCTTTCTTCGTGCCCTGGCGCATCGCGTCCTCGGCGACCTTGAGGCCGAGGGCGTCGAGCGCCTCGGGGGCGCAAGCGTCCCGCAGCACGTCGTCCGCCGTGGTCCCGCGCGCCAGGCCGAGCGCGTCGTAGGTCCGGTCGATCAGGGCGTCGATCCCGCCCGACCGCTCGATCAGGCGCATCAGCCGGCCGCGCTCGGCGATCAGGTGCTGGATCAGCTCGGCGAATTCCTGCTCGTTCACCCGGGCGGTCACGTCGGCGAGCGCGGCGGCCAGCTGCGGGTCCTCGCCCGCGCCGGCGCGCGCCAACACCTCCTCGCGCGCCTCGCGCAGCATCTCCTGGGCGCTGCGCTCGTCCAGCACCTGGGCGTGCGGCGCCACGCCCGCCTCCAGCGGGAAACGCGCCAGCAGGTGCTGGCAGAACGCGTGGATGGTCTGGATCTTCATCCCGCCCGGGGCGTCCAGCACTTGCGCGAACAGCTGGCGCGCACGGCGCATCGTGGCGGCCTCGGGCGCCCGGCCGGTCAGGTCTTCCAGCGCCTGGGCAAGCGCGTCGTCCGTGGCCGTCGCCCAGGCGCTCAAGCGGTCGGACAGGCGGTTCGCCATCTCCGCCGCCGCGGCCTTGGTGAAGGTCAGGCACAGGATCTTGGGCGGCGGCGTGCCGGCCAGCATCAGTGACAGCACCCGGTCGGTCAGCACCTTGGTCTTGCCGGTCCCGGCGGAGGCGGCGACCCAGACGCTGGCCTCCGGGTCGGCGGCACGGCGCTGGCTGTCGGCGGCTTCCGCCTTCTTGCGCTGGCTGGCCGCTTCGGGATCGTGGTCCAGCAGGTCGGCCGGCCGCCCGCCGGTCCGGTGCGACTCGTCAGGCGCCATCTAGTCCTCCCCGCCGATGCCGGCGGACCATTCTTGAACCCGGCTCAGATGGTCGTAATCGGTGTAGCGCGGCGCGAAGCCGGGCCTGGGGCGGGCGTGGTAGGGTTGGGTCGGATCGGCGAACTTGTCGATCAGCGCGCTCAACCCATCCAACGCCGCGGCGGCGAGATCGTCCGGATCGGTCTTCTTGATGGCGAGCTCCTGCCCCGCCTCGCGCCCGCCGGTCAGGCGCCAGTAGGCAAGCTCGCGCGCGCCCGCGGCCGGCACGTCCTTGAACCCGGCGTGCGCGGCGATCGCGGCTTCCAGCGGCAGCTGCGGGGCGAAGCCGAGGGTGACCTGCCTCTCGCTCGGCGGCGTGCCGGTCTTGTAGTCGATCACCGCGAGCGCGCCGTCGGGCCGCACCTCGATCCGGTCGGCCTTGGCGGTCAGGGTCAGGCTGGCATCCCGGCCCGCCACCTCCATCTCGCCCGACTGCTCGGCGAGCACGCGCCGGCCGTCGGCGCGGCGGGTGCGCTCGCGCTCCGCCAACCAGTCGGCGATCCGCTCGAACCGCGGCCACCAGAAGGCGCGCATGCCGGGGCGCACCTTCAACGCGTCGAACTTCTGCACGCCGATCCGGCGCAGCGTGGCGGCGACGTCGTCCGGCAGACCGTACGCGTCGGCCTCGCGCGCAAACGCCTCCAGCACGGCGTGGATCAACGTGCCGTGCTCCGCCGCGCCGGGGTCCTGGTCCAGCGGGTCGCGCGCGCGCAGCCCCAGCACGTAGCGGGCGTAGAGGTCGTAGGGATCGCGCATCCAGGTCTCGACCGCGGTCACCGACAGGCGCGTCGGCCGCGCCGCGACCGGCGGGGTCGGCGCGGGCGCGTCGCAGGGCCGCGGCGGCCCGGGGTCGTCCAGCGCCTTGGCCCACTGCACCCAGCTGGGGTCCGGGGTTAACAGGTCGCGCGCGCCGTAAGCCGCCTGCAGCGCCTCCAGCCGCAGCAGCCAGCGCGACGGCACGGTCGGCGTCCCCTCGATCCGGGTGGCGCGGGTCAGCACCACCTCGGGCGCCGCGAACGCCTGGGCGAAGTCGTGCGCCATAAGGCCGATCCGCCGTTCCACCGCGGGCAGGCCGAAGTCGCTGCGCATCGGCCGCGACATCCACGGACCGGGCTCGCTCTCGGCCGGCCAGGTCCCCTCGTTGAGGCCGCCCAGGACGGTCAGCTCGGCGCGCTGCAGCCGGGCTTCCAGCGGGCCCCAGATCGCCAGACGCGGATGTCCGCCGTAGCGCGGCCGCACCACCTGCCCGGCCATCAGCCCGTCCAGCAGGGCCGGATAGCGCCGGCCGTCGACCGTCGGCGCGGCGTCGGCGTGGCGGGCCAACTCGGCGGCGAAATCGGCGGCACTCTCGCCCGCCTCGCCGGCCCACAGGCGCGCGGCCCCGGGCGCCCGGTCGCTGGTGGCCAGCGCCTCGGCGAAGCGCATGTGCGCTTCCACCAACTGGCCGAGGTCGACCGCGCTGTCGCTCATCGCAGCCAGCGCATCGCCGGCGATCTCCTGCAGCCCGTCGAGCCATCGCGCCAGCCGGCGGTCGACCGGCTGCTCGCCCAGCTGCGCGCGCAGGCCGTCGAAGCCCTCCGCCGGGCGGACGCCGCGCAGCACGCGGTCCTCCAGCTCGCGCACCCGGGCCTTGAACGCGCCGGGGTCCTCGCCGCCGGCCGCCATCGGGTGCTTGAGGGCGGACAACAGCGGCACCGGCGCCAGCTTTTCCCCGAGCATCTGCGCGGTCAGACGCAGGAAGGTGCCGGGCGCGGTGTCCGCCATCGGAACGCCGGCGGAATCGTCGATCCGCAGGTCGTAGCGGCGCAGCTCGGCCGCCACCCGCCGGGCGAGCGCGCGGTCGGGGGTAACCAGCGCCGCGGTCTTGCCGGGGACCTCCAGCGCCTGCCGCAGCAGCAGCGCGATCGCGGTCGCTTCCTCGACCGGGCCCGGCGCTTCCACCAGCCGGACGTTGCGAAGCGCGAGGCGCAACCCCTCCGCGCCGCCGTCGAGCGCCAGGCTGCGCCATTCGGGCGTCGTGCTGGCGGGCTTCAGCGCTTCGTTCACGACCGCGCTGCGGGCGGTCGGCGCGACCTGCGCCGGCCGCTCGACCGGCCAGTCGCGGACCTGGTCGCGGTCGATCCCGAAGCTCGCCAGCAGCCGGCCCAGGTTGTGCTGGGGATGGGTCGGATCCTCGGCGATCGCCGCCCAGCTGGCCGCGTCCGCGCGCCGGTCCAGGCCGGGCAGCACCACCTCGCCGCGGGGGAGTCCCGCGATCGTGCGCAAGAGCTCCGCCGTGGCCGGGATCGAGCCGGTGGAGCCGGCGGCGACGATCGGCCGGTCCGGCGGATCCTGCGCCCAGGCGTGGGCCTGCGCCAGCATCAGCCGGCGCCGGCGCTCCGCCGGGCCGATCGCGCCTTCCCGCGCCAGCCAGTCGGGCCACCAGTCCGTAACGATCTTCAGGAAGTCCAGGGTGATCTGCCAGTGCTCGGCGTAGCGCTCGGGCGCCAGCTCCTTCAGCCGGGCGAACGCGAGCCCCTCCGTCTCCACCTGGTCGAGCAGCCGGCCCAGTTCCTCGGCCAGCCGCGCGGCCTGGTCGACCGTCGGCACGCCGGCGCCGGGCGCCACCTCGCCGAACTTCTGGATCAGCTGAGTCAGGACGAACCGCCGGCGCACCCCGGAGACCGTCGGCGGCAGCCGCATCGCCGCTTCCGGATCGCCCAGCCCGGCGGCGGCGAGCGCGTCGTCGCCGCCCATCAACAGCTCGTCGGCGTCCAGATCGCCCAGCGGCAGCATCCGCGGCAACAGCAGCGCCCGGCCGTCGGACAGGCGCAGGAACGCCTCGTGCAGCGTCCGGCAGGCCCGGCGGGTCGGCAGCAGCACGGTGGTCGACGCCAGGCTCAGCGGATCGTCCCCGGCCCGGTCCTTGAGCCCGCGCGCCAACGCGTCGGCGAACGACACCTCCGGCGGGATGGTGGAAACGGTGGGGGTGGTGGACTGCGGTAAAGGCGTGGACACGACCGATTCCCTACGCTTCGGGCGCGTCAGGCTAGCACGCCGCTCCCGCCGCGCGCATCGCTCGGGAAAAAATTCCCTCTCCTCCAGTGGGAGGAGAGGGCTAGGGAGAGGAGGTTGCCAGCGGCGCTACTGTCTGTGGTCCCTCCTCCCCTAGCCCCTCCTCCCACTGGAGGAGGGGGGATGAGTTTGGCTGCCGGACGACGCCCGCTACGACACCCGCTCCTCCGGCCGGTCGGTGCGGAAGCCGAGGTCGTGCAGGACTTCTTCGGCGATCTCGATGTCGCCCGGGGTCCCGATGTGGAACCACAGGCCGTCGTGGCGCAGGCCGGACAGGCGCTCGCTGCCCTCGGCCTGGTCGAACAGCAGGTTGAACGAGAAGCTGCCCTCGGGCGCGTAGTCGAACAGCCGGCGGTGGACGATCTGCACCCCGGAAAAACACAACGGCGCGACCTCGAATTCCTGCCGGCGGCGAACCTGTCCCTGGATGTCCATCTGGAAGTCGCCCGGCCCGGAATAGCCGATCGCTTCCGCCGTCGCGGTCAGCAGCAGCAGCGCATCCATCCGCTCCGGAGTCCAGTGCTGCCCCAGCCGGGTCAGCGCGGGCACACAGCCGTCCAGCCAGAAGATGTCGCCGTTCACGACGTAGAACTGCTCCGCGTCCAGCTTGTCGAGCGCGTTCCTCACCCCCGCTCCGGTGTCGAGCGGGGCGTCCTCTTCCCGGCTGATCTCGATCGCCGGCGGGCCGCCGCGCGCGCGCAGGTGCGCTTCCAGCGTCTCCGCCAGATGGTGGGTGTTGACCACGACCCGCTCGACACCGGCGTCGGCCAGGCGGTCGAGCGTGCGGTCGATCATCGGCCGGCCCATCACCTCGACCATCGGCTTGGGCTTGCTGTCGGTGAGCGGGCGCATCCGCGTGCCGTAGCCGGCGGCGAGCACCATCGCCGTCTTCGGGGCCGCGCTCATTGAATCGCTCATTCGCTGGTCTCCGGGGGGATCACCCGTTGGGTCCGGGGCAGGTTGACGTCGAACCAGGCATGCACCGGCGCCAGGGCGGGCGCGCTCAGGGCGTTGTTGAGCATGCGCCACAGCCGCGGGATGTGGGCGAGGTAGCCGGGCTTGCCGTCGCGCCGCGCCAGCCGGGTGAAGATGCCGATCACCTTGGCGTGGCGCTGGGCGGCGATCACCGTGTAGGCGACGCGCGCGTCCTGCGGGTCCAGTTCCGGGAAGGCGGCGAGGTAGTGCTGCAGCATCCGCTCTTCGAGCTCCGGCGGGACGTCGCGCCGGGCGTCCTGCAGCAGCGACGCCAGATCGTAGAGCGGGCTGCCGATCACCGCGTCCTGGAAGTCCAGCAGGCCGCAGGCGGCCGTGCCCTCGCGGTCGTCCAACAGCATCAGGTTGTCGGAGAAAAAGTCGCGCAGGACCAGCGTCGCCGGGTGCGCGTGCACGCGCGCCAGGGCTTCCTGCCAGGCCTGGCGGTAGGCCTGCCGCTGGCCTTCGTCCGGCGCCAGCCCGACCGCCGGCATGTACCAGTCGAGCAGCAGGGTCGCCTCGCGGTCGATCAGCAGCGCGTCGTCGTAGACCGGCAGGTCCGCGGCCAGGTCGCCGCGCGCGCGCCAGGCGCGCTGCAGGTCGATCAGCGTGTCCGTCGCGAGCCGGTACAGCGGCTCCCGCTGCGCGCCCTCGGCCAGCAGCATGCCGAAGGTGCGGTCGCCGAAGTCCTCCAGCAGCATCAGCCCGCGGTCGCTGTCGCACGCCAGCAGCCGCGGCGCCGACAGGCCGAGGGAGAGCAGCAGCCGGCCGACGTCGCGGAAGGCGGCGACGCTCTCCTGCGGCGGCGGGGCGTCCATCAGCACCGCCCGGCTGCCGTCCGCGCCCAGCAGACGTTCGTAGCGACGGAACGAGGCGTCGCCCGCCAGCATCGTGCGCTCGGCAGCCCCCCAACCGGCCTGGTCGAGGAAACCGGCGATCTCGCTTTCGCGTGCGCTCATGCTTGCTCGTCCCCCGCCTCACCGGTGGTCGTGTCGTGTGACGTCAGCCGCCCCGGCCCCCGACGGCCTATCCCGGGGGCGCTTATCCCGGGGGCGCGGGTCCGGCCAGCGCGTCGATCCGCCCCGCCCAGCCCGCGCCGCCCTGCAGCACCGCGACCCGGCCGGCCGGCGCGCTGTGCCCGTCGTCCCCGGCGTACACCAGCGTGACGTCGAGGCGCGGGGCGGGCAGCCGGGCGCCCAGCCGGTCCGGCCATTCGACCAGCACCAGCCCGCCGGCCAGCGCTTCCTCCCAGCCGAGCTCGTCGATCTCCTCCGGCGCGCCCAGCCGGTAGAGGTCGAAATGCCAGACGGTGAGCGGCGCGCCCTCCGCGCTCAGCCGGTCGTAGGTCTGCACCAGCGTGAACGTCGGGCTCGGCACCTCCTCGCCGGACGCGTCGGCGCCCCGGGGATCGCGCAGGCTCGCGATCAGCGCCCGGGCCAGCGCGGTCTTGCCCGCCCCGAGGTCGCCGGTCAGCGCGATCAGGTCGCCCGGGCGCACCACGTCGGCCAGCCGGCGGCCCAGCGTCTGGGTGTCGGCCGGCTGCGGCAACGGGATCGAAAGCGCTTCGGCAGCGGGCGATTCGGCCATGACGCGCCCGGTTTTACCGCCCCGCCGCCGGCCCGGCAACCTGCGGCGGCGGCACACCTTGCCAAGCCCCGGGCGCCTCGCCATGTTGCGCAGCCGAACGGCGGGCGTGCGGCGCCCGCGGATGTGCTGGACGCGAGCGACGATGAGCGAGAGCCGGATCGAGACGGACGTGGTGATCGTGGGCGCGGGGCCGGTCGGCCTGTTCGCGGTGTTCGAGCTCGGCATGCTCGGCCTGCGCGCGCAGCTGGTGGATTCGCTGGCCGGCGTGGGCGGCCAGTGCCAGGCGCTGTACCCGGAAAAGCCGATCTACGACATCCCCGGCTATCCCAGGATCCTGGCGGGCGAGCTGATCGAGCGGCTGGCCGAACAGGCGGCCCCGTTCAAGCCCGGCTACCACCTGGAACAGCGGGTCGAGACCGTGCAGCCGGCCCGGCACGGGCGCTGGCGCGTGCGCACCAGTGCCGGCACCGAGATCGACTGCGGGGCGGTGATCGTCGCCGCCGGGGTCGGCGCGTTCGGCCCCAACCGGCCGCCGCTGGAGGGTCTGCGCGACTACGAGGGCCAGGGGCCCGGCACCGGCGTGCACTATCTGGTCGCCCGGCGCGAGGACTTCCGCGACAAGCGCCTGGTGATCGCCGGCGGCGGCGACAGCGCGCTCGACTGGACGCTGTCGCTGTCCGACCTCGCCCGGCGGATCTACGTCGTCCACCGCCGCGACAAGTTCCGCGCCGCGCCCGAGAGCGTGCGCGAGATGCGCCGGCTGGCCGAGGACCCCGGGAGCCCGGTGGAGCTCGTCGTGCCCTACCAGCTGCACGGCCTGGACGGCTCCGACGGCCGGCTGACCGGGGTCGACGTCGCCACGCTGGACGGCGACGTGCGCCGGCTGGAGGCGGACGCCCTGCTGCCGTTCTTCGGCCTGTCGATGAACCTGGGCCCGATCGCGGAGTGGGGCCTGGACCTGGAACGCGGCAGCGTGAAGGCCGATCCCGTGACCTGCGAAACTTCGACTGCCGGGATCTACGCGATCGGCGACATCGCGAGCTATCCCGGCAAGCTGAAGCTGATCCTGTCCGGCTTTTCCGAAGCCGCGCTGGCCGCCCACGCGATCTACGCCCGCCTCAACCCGGACACCCCGCTGCACTGGGAGCACTCCACGACCAAGGGCGTGCCCGGCTTCGCGGAGTAAGGGGCGCGCGGAGTAGAGGCTACCACGGCGGTCAGTCGGCGGCCGGCGGTTCGTCGGCGCGTGGGGCGGCGGCCGGCTTAACGCCGGCACCGCCGCCCCCCGGCCCGGACACCGGCAGGTGGCAGGTGACGCGGGTGCCCTGGTCCGGGGTGCTGTCCAGTTCGACCCAGCCGCCGTGCAGCTCGATCAGGCTCTTGACCAGCGACAGGCCGAGGCCCGCGCCGGTCTTGCGCGGCTGGCCGCGGACGAACTTGTGGAAGACGTTCGCCTGGTCCTCCTGCGGGATGCCGACGCCGGTGTCGACCACCGACAACAGCAGCGTGTCGCCCGTGCGCGCGGCGCGCAGGGTGACCTGGCCCTGGTCGGGGGTGAAGTTGAAGGCGTTGGAGACCAGGTTGAACAGCGCCTGCTTGAGCCGGCGCGGGTCGCCCTTGAGCGTGCCGATGTCCGCCGGGCAGTCGATCGCCAGGTCGATGCCCCGGCTGAGCGCGCGTTCCCGGGCGATCGTCTGCAGATCGCCCAGCAGCTGCTGCGGGTCGACCTCCTGGCTGTCCAGCTCCAGGTAGCCGGCCTCGATCGAGGCCAGGTCGAGAATGTCGTTGATCAGCCCGATCAGCCGCTGGGAGGACTGCACGATCGCGCCGGCGTACTCGTGCTGGCGCGCGTTCAGCTCGCCGAAGTACTGGTTTTCCAGGATCTCGGCGAAGCCGACGATGGCGTTGAGCGGCGTGCGCAGCTCGTAGGAGATGTTGGCGATGAACTCCGACTTCAGCCGGTCGGCCGTCTCCAGCGCCTCCGCCTGCTCGCGCAGGGCGCGCTCGACCCGGATGGAATCGCTGACGTCGAGGTAGGTGAACAGGCTTTGCCCGTCCGGCAGCGGCACCTGGGCCCAGTCGATCACCCCGCCGTCCGGGCGTTCCATCCGGCCGGTCCGGGTGTCCGGCTCGGTCGCGCGGGCGACCATCGTCTCCAGCGCCTGCGGCCAGTCGGCGTCGTCGACGTTGAACTGCGGCCGGGCGGCTTGCAGCACCGCGCGCACGTGCGGGCGCTCGCCCAGCTGCTCCATCGGCAGGTCCCAGAGCTGCACGAACGCCTTGTTGCACAGCGCCAGCCGGCCGTCCGAGCCGAACACCGCAACCGCCTCGTAGAGGTTCTCGATGGTCTCCCGCTGGACGTCGATCAGGGTGTTGAAGCCGCGCTCCAGCGCCAGCTTGTCGGTCACGTCCTCCAGCATCGACAGCACCCCGCCGAACGGGTGCGGCGAGATCGTGGACTTCAGCGTGGTCCCGTCGGGCCGGTGCAGCAGCCCCTCTTCCGGCTGCACCAGGGAGCGCATCTTCTCCACCTGCTCGCGCTTGAAGGCGGGGAAGTTCGGCTGCTCGGGCAGCTGGCGCTTTTCGCGCAGCGCCTCCAGCAGGTCGTTCAGATGCGGCTCGCCCTCCAGAAACGCCTCGTCCAGCCCCCCACAGCTCGGCGTAGGCGCCGTTGTAGAACTTGACCCGCAGGTCGGAGCCGTAGATCGCGATCGCGGTCGACAGGCTTTCCAGCACCTCGCCCTGGGCGGAGATCGTGCGCGACAGCTCGTCCTGCAGGTCCTCCGTCTCGGTGCGGTCGATCGCCAGGCCGACCAGGCCGTCGCCCTGACCTTCGCCGGGCCCGTCGCTGCCCAGCAGCGGCACCTCCACCAACTCCATCAGCCGGCGCTTGCCGGCGACCACGACGTGGTGGCGCTCGCTCTGGACCTTGGCCGTCGTGCGCGCCCGCTCCGCCAGCGCCCGGCCGACGTCGCGCAGGGAATCGCCCAGCAGCTCGGCGTTCTCCGCCACCGCCGCGGTGCGCGGGCGCTCGACCGCGCGGGCGTAGGCGTCGTTGCAGTCGACCAGGCGCAGGTCGCGCCCGCGCCGCCAGATCGGCACCGGGACCGCGTTCAGGACCCGCACCAGCAGGTCGCGGGTCGCCGCGGCGTCCTGAGCGCTGCGCGCGTTGTCGGTGATGTCGCAGAACCAGATCGCCGGCCCCGGGGTGTGCGCCCGGCCCTCCGCGCGCAGGGTGCGGGCGCGGTCGGCGGTCGCCAGCGTCAGCGTGAACGGCGTGCCCTCGGCGCGCAGCGTCCGGGCGGCGGCGTCGAGCCGTTCGCCGTCGCCCGCCGCCAACCGGTCGATCACGGCGTCCAGCCCGGCGCCCGCCGGCTCGATCCCGAACAGATCGGCCAGGCCGTACGACAGGCCGGCCCGCGGACCGTCGAACGCGTAGAACCCGAGCGGGGCGTTCGAGACCAGGGCGTGCAGGGCGTTGCGGTCGGCTTCCACGCGCGCCAGCCGCTGGTCGGCCGCTTGCCAGCGCAGCCGATAGCCCAGCGCGACCAGACCGGTGCCGAGCACCGCCAGCACGGCCAACGCAAGCAGGATCCCGGGTCCGGCCATCAACGCACCCGCCCGCGCGGCGCACTGACGCCGCGGCGCTCACAGGTGGCTGCGACTGACGCACCGGGCCGGGCATGCCCGGCCCGCCGGCGCCCCGATATCTCCGTCACGACGAGATCCCCCGGATTCCGGCACCGAGTGTGACGCCGGCTGGGCGCGGGCACAAGTCTTGGGGGTCCAAGCGCGAGCAATGGCTTACCGCATGAGACCGTCCGCCAAGCATGGCACCCGCCACCTGAGCCGGATGACGACCATGGCGGCGGGTCCCTCTCCCTTGAGGGGAAAGGACAGGTGAGGGTGGGTTTGCCGGTGGATGCCGGGCAGTCCCACCCTCACCCTCCCACGACCCTGCGGGTCGCGGGCCCCGCCCTCTCCCCTCGAGGGAGAGGGGATGGCGCCCTCCAGAGAGAG
>NZ_NRRL01000111.1 GCF_016583645.1 Rhodovibrio sodomensis
CCGCGGCGCGCGCGAGCGCACGCGGGTCGAGGCCGAACAGGCGGGCGTGCCCCCCGGCCGCCAGCGGGGCGAACAGCCCGGCCGCGGCGCCGGCATGGCGGGCGGTGCCGCGCGGATTGCCCACGCCCGCCTTGACCCCCGCCGCGGCGAGCTTGATCAGGCCGTGCAGCAGGGCGGCCGCCGCGCCGTCCCCGGCGGCGCGCCACAGATCCTCCCACGCCTCGTGCGCTTCCCAGTAGTAGCCGGCGTTGTACAGGTCGACGCCCCACAGGAACGCCGGCGTCTCCCGCCAGGCATCCGGATCCGGCGGACCCGTCACCTCGGGTCCCGGCGTGCCGTCGCGCACGTGGCCGCAGGGGTCGCGCGCGGGATGCGGGTGCCGGTCCGCCGGGTCGCGGTGCGGCAGGTAGGCGTAGGGCGGCAGCGCGCGCGCCGGCAGGTAGCGCGGCGGCGGGCCGCTCATCCGCCGCGACCCGACGGCGCCCGACCCACCGCCCCGGCCGGCGGCGGTTCCTCCAGCGGCGGCGTTTCCGGCGGAATCTCGGGGCCCGGACCGCCCGGCGGCTCCTCGATCGGGGGTTCGGGCTCGTGCTCCGGCGGTGCCGGCGGCGCCTCGTCCGGGCCGGGCGGCTCCTTCTCCGGCGGCTGCGGCGGTTGCGGCGGCCGGGGCGGCCCCGCGGGCGGGGCCGTCACGCGGTGGCGCGCGCCGTCGGCGATGAAGATATCGGGCAGCGTTGCGTGGCCTTCGTGGGTCATGGCGCACCTCCGGTTGCGACCGGCCGTTGCTCACCGGCCATGGTCCCGCATCGACCGGAGCCTCGTCCAGGCCCGCCGGACTCAGGCGAGCAGGGCGGCCACCCCGGCGACCGCCGCGCCCGCCAATGCCGCGGCGGGCAGGCAGTAGGGCGCGTTCCACAGCCAGGCGACCCGGAACACCGAGGCGTCGAGCATACGGGAGACGTGCATCACGGTGGCCGAGAAGGGCGACATCTGCGTGCCCATGCCCCAGACCACCGCCAGCAGCAGGGCGACCGCGAGCGGGCTGAGGCCGAGCGCCGCCGGGCCCAGCACCTCGCCCACCAGGATCGCGAGGACGACCGGATGCACGCCCAGCCCGCCCAGCAGCGTGCCCAGCACCGCGAGCGCGGCGGCGCGCGGGGCGGCCGGCCAGCCGGCCAGGCCCAGGCTGCCGGCCAGCGCGTCCGGCTCGACCGCGTGGCTGACACCGACCGCGAACACGGTCGCCGCCAGGAACAGCGCGGCCTCGTTGCGCAGGCCGGGCAGGCGGGCGGTCACGCTGGCCAGCACGGGCGCCGGGTCGGCCGCGCCGGTCCGGCGCAGCAGCGCCGACCAGATCACCGACAGGGTGGGCGCGACCAGGCCGAGCGCGATCACGATCGACAGCCCGGCGCCTTCCGACAGCGCCACCACCGGGGCGGCGAGCGCGACGAACACCGCCAGCACGCCCAGCGTCGCGCGGACCGGGTTGCCGTCCGGCACCGCGCGGCGGTCGCTCTGCGGATCGCGCGGACCGCGGGTGGCGCGGTCGAGCGCCCAGGCGAGCCCGACCAGGCCGCTGCCGATCGCCAGGCCCGCCGGGGCCAGCTGCAGCCAGGACACCTCCGGCACGACGGTCAGGATCACGCCCATGCCGACGAAGAACGGCGACCACATGACCGCCCCGGAAAAGCCGCGCACGACCGCAAGCGTAAGCCGCCGGCGCAGCCGCGGGCGCATCTCGGGGTCGAGCAGGCTGGCGACCAGCTGCAGTCCGGCCAGGTTCAAGACCGCGCCCAGGTAGTGGCCGGCGAACGCCAGCATCAGGAAGCGCCGGCCGGGCGGCTGGGCGACCACCCGCTCGCCCAACTGCCGGAACGACGGGCTGCTCAGGGCGGGCACCTGCAGGCACATCACCGCCGCGAACAGCACCATGAACGGCAGCGCCCGCTCCGCCCCGCTCATCAGGTCGGCCAGCACGCCGGGCGCGCCCCCCTGGCTCCAGGCGCCGGCGAGCCCGCCCGCGATCAGCAGCCCGCTCGCGATCCGCTGCGGCGTGCGGATCGCCGGCAGCTGCAGCACCACGAACGCCATCAGCCCGACCGCCGCGACGCCCGCCACGACCGGGGTCGGGCGCAGCGCGTCGACCAGCGTCAGCAGGTAGACGGCCAGGTAGAGCCACGCGGTGGGGGCGATCGGGCGGTCGGACATGAGTTTGAACGCGAGCGGGCGGGGCGCTTCGGCGGGTCCCTCTGCCTTGAGGGGAGAGGACGGGTGAGGGTGGGACTCCCCGGATACAGCCGAGGAGGCTCACCCTCCAACGCGATCTAGCGATCGCGCGGGCCCCTCCCTCTCCCGTCGAGGGAGAGGGGATAGCAGGCCGTCGCAGACAGCGGCGGATAGACGCACAGTAAAAGGCCCGGCACGTGGCATCCGTGCCGGGCCTTGTCCTGGTCGGTGGCAGGTGGCGGTCAGCCGCCGCCTTGCGACTGCTTCTGGCTGTCGCGGTAGGTGAAGACCGGCTGGCCGGTGCCCTCGATCACCTCGCGGTTCACGGTCAGGCGCTCGACATCCTCGTAGCCCGGCAGCTCGAACATCGGCTCAAGCAGCACGTTCTCCATGATCGAGCGCAGGCCGCGCGCGCCGGCGCCGCGGGCGATCGCCTTCTCCGCGACGGCTTCCATCGCGCCCTCGGTGAACTCCAGCTCGACGCCCTCCATGTCGAACAGCCGCTGGTACTGCTTGACCAGCGCGTTCTTCGGCTTGGTCAGGATGTCGACCAGGGCTTCCTTGTCCAGGTCGTGCAGCGTCGCGACCACCGGCACGCGGCCGACGAACTCCGGGATCAGGCCGAACTTCAGCAGATCCTCGGGCTCGGTGTCTTGCAGCAGGTCGCCGGTCTGGCGCTCTTCCGGCGCACGCACGTCGGCGCCGAAGCCGATCGAGGACGACCGGCCGCGCTGGCTGACGATCTTGTCCAGCCCGGCGAACGCGCCGCCGCAGACGAACAGGATGTTGGTCGTGTCGACGTGCAGGTATTCCTGCTGGGGATGCTTGCGCCCGCCCTGCGGCGGCACCGAGGCGGTGGTGCCTTCCATGATCTTCAGGAGCGCCTGCTGCACGCCCTCGCCGGAGACGTCGCGGGTGGTCGAGGGGTTGTCCGACTTGCGGGTGATCTTGTCGATCTCGTCGACGTAGATGATCCCCTTCTGCGCCCGCTCGACGTTGTAGTCGGACGCCTGCAGCAGCTTCTGGATGATCGACTCGACATCGTCGCCGACATAGCCCGATTCGGTCAGGGTCGTGGCGTCCGCGATCGCGAACGGCACGTCCAGAATGCGCGCCATCGTCTGCGCCAGCAGCGTCTTGCCGCTGCCGGTCGGGCCGATCAGCAGGATGTTGGATTTGGACAGCTCGACATCGTTGTCGCCGGCGACGTGTTCCAGGCGCTTGTAGTGGTTGTGCACCGCGACCGAGAGCACGCGCTTGGCATGTTCCTGGCCGATCACATACTCGTCCAGCACCTGCTTGATCTGCTGCGGCGTGGGCAGGCCGCCGTCGCCGCGCGTGAAGCTCTGCTTCTGCTCGTCGTGAATGATCTCAGCGCAGAGCTCGACGCACTCGTTGCAGACGAAGACGGCGGGACCGGCGATGAGCTTCTTCACCTCATGCTGGCTTTTGCCGCAGAAGGAGCAGTAGAGGGTCTGCTGCTGATTGTTGCCGTCGCCGGACTTGCTCATGGCTCCTCGGCTATACGTATCTGCCTCGTCTCAGCTTGACGGGGATGGGCTGCCAGGGCAACCCCTGAGCCCAAGGCCCCGCGGCGCGTGCGAAACGCAGGCGTGGGATTTCGGGACTGTCCTTGATATGAGGGCAGATGCCCGCACGCCAAGGGGGCGTTCGTTGATTGCGACACGGTCGCCCGACACCGCCGCTGCATCGCCGCCGCGGCCGGGGCCGCGCTGGCGCCGCCGTCGAACCCCCGGGTGTAGCCGCTCAAAAGTACACCGTCGATGAGTTAACCGATCATGAACGCGGATAATCCAGCCGGCGCGGCCGCGCGCCGCTTCAGCGAGGATGCCGCCCGGGCGTTCGCCGACGCGGTCGCGTTCGACGACCGTGGCCTGGTGCCGGCGATCGCCCAGCAGCACGACACGGGCGAGGTGCTGATGCTCGCCTGGATGAACCGGGACGCCGTGATCGCCACCCTGACCGGCGGGCGGGTCACCTACTGGTCGCGCTCGCGCCAGGCGATGTGGCGCAAGGGCGATACCAGTGGCCACGTCCAGGACCTGGTCGATGCCCGGATCGACTGCGACGGCGACACCCTGCTGCTGCGGATCCGCCAGACCGGGCCGGCCTGCCATACCGGCGCGCACAGCTGCTTCTACCGAACAGCGGGTGACGCCGGCCCGCGGCCGATGTAGGGGAGAACCGGGCCCGCCGGGCCGCGGCGCGGAACAGGATCGCCGGCTTACGCGTTGACCGCCGGGGTGTACCCGGGCGACCGCGCCCATCGGTCGATCGGGGGCCGGCGACGCCGTCCAAAGGCCCGGCATACTGGCGTAGAAGTGACCCGCATGTGAGCGCGCCGGCCGGGGCGGCTCGCATGACCGTAAGTATACTGCGATCATCCGGCGCCAGCCGGCCGGCGTACCCTGCAGGGACACTCAGCGCGGAACGCCGGCCCGGACCGCCCGCTGCTGGCAACCCCCGCCGCCGGCAACCTGGGTGCTTGAGGCAGGTGTCAAGTCGGTGACGCGGCTTGGCAGCCCAGCGGCGCACGCTGATCTTAGGGCAGGATCGTGGCCGCGAAGGAGTTGGAAGGCGGCCCCCGCCATCGGCACTTAACGTCAAGCAACAACGTCCGCGCACGCGGCGAAAGGACCGGCATGGCTGAGACATCGATGCGCGCCACGCCCGACGGCAACGCGCCCGGCAGCGCCGCCACCGGCAGCACCGGCGCCACGCCGATCGGCCCGACGTCCGCCGGCCGCCCCGACCATCTGGGCGACGGCGCCGGGCGCTCCCTGGGCGATGGCGCCGGGCACCTTGGGGCGCGGCCCGACGGCCGCGCGCCCGCGCCGTCGGGCATGGCCTGGCGGCGGGCGCTGTTCGCCGGACTGTGCGGCGCGACCTGGCTCGCCGCCGTGGCGACCATGGCGACCCTGCTGGCGGGCGACGGCCTGGCCCTGGTCGAGGGGCTGCTGCTGATCTGCTTCTGCCTGTCGATCCCGATGGTCGTGATCGGCTTCTGGAACTCCGCGATCGGCGCCGCGATCCTGCTCACCGCGCGCAACCACCTGGACGTGGTGGCACCGTTCCACCGCAACCGGGTCCGGCAGTCCAGCGCCCGGGTGGCGATTGCCATGCCGGTGTTCAACGAAGACACCAACCGCGTCTTCCGCCACCTGCAAAAGCTGCTCGCCTCGCTCGACAGCCTGGGCGTGGGCGACCGCTACGAGGTGTTTCTGCTGTCCGACAGTACCGACCCGGAGATCCAGGCGGACGAGCTGCGCCGGATGCGCGCCTGGCAGCGCGCCGACGCCGACGGCGCGGCCCGGCTGCACTACCGCCGCCGGGCCGACAACCAGGGCTACAAGGCGGGCAACCTGTGGGAGTTCGTGGAGACCCGCGGCGACGCGTTCGACTACATGGTCGTGCTCGACGCCGACAGCGCGATGCACGGGCGGACCGTCGACCGGCTGGTGCGGATCATGGATGCCAATCCGAACCTGGGCATTCTGCAGTCGCTCGCCGTCGGCATGCCGAGCGAGAGCGCGTTCGCCCGGATTTTCCAGTTCGGCATGCGCCACGGCATGCTGGTGCACACCGTTGGGGCGGCCTGGTGGCAGGGCGACGCCTGCCCCTACTGGGGCCACAACGCGGTGATCCGCACCGACGCCTTCAAGCAGTTCTGCCAGCTCGACCCGCTGCCGGGGACGCCGCCCTTGGGCGGGGACATCCTGAGCCACGACCAGGTCGAGGCCGCGCTGATGCGCGCCGGCGGCTACGAGGTGCGGGTGCTGCCGGTCGAGGGCGGCAGCTACGAGGAGATGCCGCCGACCCTGCCCGACTTCATCAAGCGCGACCTGCGCTGGTGCCAGGGCAACATGCAGTACCTGCAGCTGTTGGGTAAGCCGTGGTTCACCGGCATGGGGCGGGCCAACCTGGGTCTCGCGATCCTGATGTACACCGGCGCGCCGGCCTGGCTGATGTTCATGATCCTGGGGATGAGCCAGGCGGTCGTGGGCACCTTCGGTCCGCAGCTGGAGATGGGCGGCCTGATGGGCCGGCCGGGGCCGGAGGTCGCGATCGCCCTGTTCGTCACCATGATGGGCATCACCTTCGCGCCCAAGCTGATCGGCTACACCCACGCCCTGCTCGATCCCGCCCGCCGGCGGGCCTATGGCGGCGGGCTGCACGTGCTGGGCGGCGGCCTGGCGGAACTGCTGTTCTCGATGCTGATCGCGCCGGTGGTGATGCTGGCGCAGAGCGTGTTCGTCGCCGGCCTGTTCCTGGGCCGCAAGGTCAAGTGGGAGGCCCAGGTGCGCGACGGCCACCGCGTTGCCTGGCGCGATGCCGCCAAGGGGATGTGGCCGCAGACGCTGTTCGGGCTGGTCGCCGGCGGGCTGTTGGCGGCGTTCGCGCCCGCCGTGCTGCCGTGGGCGGCCCCGGTCCTGATCGGCTTGCTGCTGGCGGTGCCGATGACGGTCGCGACCTCCGCGCCGTCGCTGGGACGCCGGCTGGCGCGGCTCGGCGTCTGCGCGATTCCCGAGGAGCGTCGCCCCGGCGCGCCGGTGCCGACCCGCACGCGCTTCCCGCAAGACCCCGGCGCCGGGCAGCCCGGGTTCCCGCAGCGCGCCGCCGGGTCGCGCCCGGATTGACCCGCGGGCGCGCCGTCGCCGGGCTGGCGGCGGCGCTGCTGCTGGCGGTCGTCTGGGCGGCGCCGGCGACGGCCGCGCCGTGCGGCCCGGAAGCCCCGTGCACGGTCGCCCTCGGCCGGTACCTGGTGGCCGCGCCGCCGGACCCGGCGCCCGCCGGCGCGGTGATCTTCTTGCACGGCTACCAGGCCAGCGCGGCCGGCGTGCTGGCGAACGACGGGCTGGTCCAGGCGGTCACCGACGCTGGCTACCTGCTGGTCGCCCCGCACGGGCGCGAGGGGACCTGGAACCACGTCGGCTCGCCGGCCGGACACGACCGCGACGAGCTGGCGTTCCTGGCGCAGGTCCGCCGCGACACCGCCGCGCGGTTCGCGCTCGCCGGCAAGCCGGTATTGGTCGCCGGGTTTTCGCAGGGCGCCTCGATGGTCTGGGACGTCGCCTGCGACCGCGCCGACGCCTATACGGCGTTCGCCGCGGTCGCCGGGGCGTTCTGGCGCCCGCTGCCGGACGGCTGCCCGTCGGGGCCGATCCAGCTGACCCACATCCACGGGCTGGGCGACCAGGTGGTGCCGCTGGAAGGCCGGCCGATCGGCGATAGCTGGCGGCAGGGCGACACGGTGCGTGCGCTCGGTCTGGTCAAGCGTCACAACGCCTGCCCGGCCGCCCCCGACCGGCGGACCCGCGCCGGCACGCTCGCCTGTTCGCACTGGACCTCGTGCGCGCGCGGGCGCCTGCGGGTCTGCCTGCACGATGGCGGCCACACGCTGCGGCCGGACTGGATCGCGGACGCGGCCCGGTGGATGCAACGCCGCCAGGACTGAGCCAACGACTTGAAAAAACGCAAGAGTCAGCTGAAAGGCGGGTCCGCCTTTTAGCGTTTCGACCTGAATCGCGGCCGGGCGACCTTGTCCCCACGACGGCGCCGCGAGGCATGACGCTTCGATGACGCCCCTGGCGCGCCGCGGCCGGGATTCCCACCTTTTCCGCGACACGCAAGCGCGACACGACCGACCGAACGACGAGGGAACGACAATGACCGCGACGACCGATCAACAGGCGATGATCACCTCCTACGGCGTGCGCGTGCCGGCGCTTGGCTTCGGCACCTTCTCGCTGGAGGGGGAGGCCTGCCGGGACATGGTGAAGGCGGCGCTGTCGATCGGCTACCGGCATGTCGACACGGCCAAGATGTACGGCAACGAGGAGGCCGTGGGCGCCGGCATCCGGGAGTCGGAGGTGCCGCGCGACCAGGTGTTCCTGACCTCCAAGGTCTGGATGGATCAGCTGCACTACGACGATCTGACGGCCGCCACCAACGACAGCCTGGCCAAGCTCGACACCGACGTGCTCGACCTGCTGCTGATCCACTGGCCGAACGACCGCGTGCCGCTGTCGGAAAGCCTGCGCGCGCTGGAAGATCTGCAGCGCGCGGGCAAGGTGCGCTACGTCGGCGTCTCCAACTTCACGGTCGCGCTGATGCAGGACGCGGTCGAGAAGAACGGCGCCGACATCGTCTGCAATCAGGTCGAGTACCACCCGTTCCTGAACCAGCAGCCGGTGTTGCGCGAGGCGCGCCGGCTGGGTCTGTTCCTGACCGCCTACTGCCCGCTCGCCAAGGGTCGGGCGCCCGCCGATCCGGTGCTGCAGGCGATCGGCGAGAAGCACGGCAAGACGGCCGCCCAGGTCGCGCTGCGCTGGCTGATCCAGCACGGCGACGTCGCCGCGATCCCGAAGGCGTCCTCGCTGGCGCATGCCGAGGCGAACTTCGATGTCTTCGATTTCGAGCTGGATCGCGGCGACCTGGCGCAGATCGCCGAGCTGCCGGGCGGGACGCGGATCATCGACCCGTCCTGGGCGCCGCACTGGGATGCGGCTTAGTACGGCCCGCGGGGGCGGGCCGGACGGCGGCCCCGTCGGCTCAGCCGGCTGGGTCGATGCGGTCGGCGGGCAGGATGACGTGCACGGTCGTGCCGGCGTCCGGCACGCTGTCGATCTCCAGCCGGCCGCCGTGCAGTTCGATCAGCGCCTTCGACAGCGGCAGGCCCAGGCCGGTGCCCTCGTAGCGCCGGGATAGCGAGCTGTCGACCTGGCCGAACGGCGACAGGGCGATCCGCTGGTCTTCGGCACTCATGCCGATCCCGGTGTCGCTGACCGACAGCCGGTAGGCGCCGTCGCCGTCCACGCCGGCGTGCAGCGCGACGCGCCCGCCCGCGGGCGTGAACTTGATCGCGTTGGACAGCAGGTTGAGCAGGATCTGCAGCAGCTTCTGGCTGTCCGCGATCAGGCTCACGTCGTCGCCGGGGCCGCCGCGGCTCAGCGTGACGGCGCCATCTTCCGCCCGCTGGTGGACGATCCGAAGGGCGCGCTCGACCAGGTCCTGCGGCCGCACCGCATCCTCGTAGATCTGGAACTTGCCCGCCTCCAGCTTGGCGACGTCGAGCACGTCGTTGATCATCTGCGACAGGTGTGTCGCGCTGGTGGCGATGTCGTGGGCGTATTCGCGGTACTGCGGCGTGCCGATCGGGCCCAGCGCCTCGCGCTGCATGATCTCGGAAAAGCCCAGGATGGCGTTCAGCGGCGTGCGCAGCTCGTGACTCATCTGCGCCAGGAATTCGCTCTTGGTCCGGTTCGCCTCTTCCGCCGCGTTCTTGGCTTCCAGCAGCGCGGCTTCCCGGGCGCGCAGTTCGGTCACGTCCTGGGCGGTCCCGCGATAGCCTTCGAACCGGCCGCTCGCCGGACAGAACACCGGCAGGCCGGACAGGCGGAAGCTGCGTGCGTGACCCCAGCGATCGGTCAGCTGAATCTCGTGGTCTCGGAACGGCCGGGCGCGGGCGTGCGCCTGCGCCACCGGCGCGGTGATCGGCAGGTCCGGGCCGAGCACCTCGCTGAACGGGCGGCCGATCAGTTCCATCGGGTGGTAGCCCAGCGCTTCCATCACCCGCGGGCTGACGCTGGCGACGCGCAGGTTGCGGTCGATCTCCCAGATCCAGTCGGAAACCAGGCGGGAGATGTCGTCCAGCCGGGCGCGGGTGCGCGCCAGCTCCGCCCGCAGCGCTTCGGTCTCGTCCGCTGGCGCGCGGGTCGGGGGCGGGTCGGTGCGATCGGTTTCGGCCGGGGCGGTCCGGTCGTACGCCGCGCTACGGTCGGTCGGCGTCGACACGGCTGTCCTCCGCGAGCGCCAGGATCGCGTCCTGGTAGGCGTTGTCGCGCTGCCAGCTGCGCAGCACCTCGTGCGCGTCGGCCGGGCGGACGCTGGCGAAGAAGGTCATCACCGTGGACAGGGCCTTGGGCTCGACCACCTGCTCGCCGCTCTCGCCCCGGCGGCTCAGCAGGTAGATCGGGGTAAAGGTCGCCTTGTCGATGTCGAGCGCCTTGCACACGAGCGCCAGGCCCTTGCCGCCGGTTTCGTAAAGCACGTGCTGCAGGCGCGGCGGGTGGATGCCGCTGAATTCGGCGAACAGCGCCTCGAACAGCGGGATTTCCCCGGACCGCAACACCTTCAGCAGCAGCGCCGGGTCGATCCCGCGGGACTGCGCGATCTGGCGGGCCAGCTTCTGCGCCGCGGTCGGCCGGACGGGCTGGGCCTGGGCGCCGGCGATCAGCTTGTGGGTCGCCGCTTCCAGCGCGTCGTCGAGCTCGCTCACCGGGAGCTCGAAGCGGCTCAGCAGGTGCTCGCGCAGGGCCGCGGAGACGAACCAGTAGAGCTTGTCGGCGAGCGCCGGGTCGAGATCGCCGCGGCCGACCAGCGGCTCCTGGAAGCTGTCGACGGTGCGCGCCTGCTCCACCAGGTAGGCCATCGTGGCCTCCGAGATCTGCGCGCTCTCGTTCCGCAGCAGGGCCTCGATCACCCCGCTGTCGCCGGTCTCGACCAGCGCGTCCGCGACCGGCGCGCTGACCTCCTGGCGCATCGCGACGGCCAGCTGGTGCTGGCGGGTGCGGTTGCGCACCACCGCGATCAGGTCGGCTTCGCGCAGCACGCGCGAGCGCATCAGCACCGGTCGCGCAACCTCGATCTCGTCGTTCGCCAGCAGGTCGATCACGTTCTGCGGCGCGGCCGGCTTGTCGGCGAGCCGTTCGGCCAGCTGCCGGCGCACCTCGCCCTCGAAGTCGCCGACCAGCTTGTCCAGGATCTCGGTCATCAGCGCGCGCTCGCGCTCCGTCAGCACGGCGCCGCGCTCGCAGAACAGATCGCCGATCATGTCGACCAGGGTCTGCCGGGCGGCGAGCGACCGGTCGCGCGCAAGCTCCAGGAGATCTTTGACGGGATCGGTTGCGGTCATGGCCTACCTGACGAGGACCGACTACGCGGCGCCAAGCTCACCGCAACGTACCGGTCGGGATCGTCCCCCCACATGAAAGCCGCGCGCGGCTCGCGCCGGACGGCGCGTCCGAACCAACCGCGCGCGGACGGCGAAAGCCCTCATGCACATTTCACCCCGACGCTATTAACAAAGCGCTAACGCTAGGCAACGACTGGTAAAACCGCGTGCTGGCGGGGCGGTTAACCCTGCCGGATCCGTTGAAAAGGGCGTAACTCGCTCAAATTCGTATAAAAACCGCCGAAACGCCGACCCCGGTTGAGCGCCGCGGGATTAACCGCCCTTTAAGAGCAGTCGACTTAAAACCGCGGCGAGCAAGCGCCGGCGCCTGGTCTGAGGCCGGCGGCACGCGTGGCCAATTTGGAGCGCAAGATACGTCATGCAGGTACCCAACGGACAAGTCAGCCCGGGCCTGAGTTTCTTCCGGGCTCTGGAAGGCTTGGCGAAGCCGCAGCAGCCCGGCCAGACCGCTCAGGCCAAGGCGACGGCGAAACCGGCGGATCCCGCCCAGCTACAGGGCAAGACGCAGTCGGAGGCCGCCCAGGCGGCGCGGCCCGCCGATCCCGGCAGCGCCGCCGCGCGCGCGGCGGCCGACGGCACCAGCTATCCCCGCGGCTCGTTCCTGGACATCCGGGTCTAGCCTAGGCCTTCCAACACCGCCGACCGGCGTCGTCTGGCCGGCGGCCGCGCGGCCGGGATTCCCGGGGGGACCCGGCCGCGCTCGGGTTGGGGCGCGCGCCTTGCCGGGGCTGGGTGCGGGCGCCACACTCTGCATCACCATGACCGCGCCCGACCCCGACCCCCCATTCATCCGCAAGGTGCCGCAGGGCGACGACCGCGAACGCCTGGTCTGCGACGACTGTGGGTTTGTCTACTACCAGAACCCGAAGATCGTCGTCGGCTCGGTGGTCGAGCACCGCGGCCGGATCCTGCTGTGCCGGCGCGCGATCCCACCGCGGGTCGGCTATTGGACGATCCCCGCCGGCTACCTCGAACTGAACGAGGGTGCGGAAGCGGGCGCGCGGCGCGAGGCGTGGGAAGAGGCGACCGCCGATATCGCGATCGACCAGCTGCTGGCGGTCTACACCATCGCGCGGATCAGTCAGGTGCAGCTGATCTACCGCGCCGGTCTGAACGCCGCCGAGGTGGCGGCCGGGCCGGAAAGCCAGGAGGTCGCCCTGCTCGCCTGGGACGAGCTGCCCTGGGACGAGCTGGCGTTCCCCAGCGTGCACTGGGCGCTCAAGCACTTCGACGAGGTGCGCGGGCAGACCGCCTTCGCCCCGCGCGTCAATCCGGCCGAAGTGCTGGAGCGCCTGACCCCGCCGGGCGGCGCCTGACCGCCCCGGTTTCACGCGGCGCCGGGCTCGCGCGCAGATAATCTATCCGTGGAACCGATCGGGCAGCCGCAAAGCTGTCTGACCAGCCGGCCAAGTTTGAACACACCCACGGGCGGTGCGCTGCTATAGCCGGGGCCAGGATCGCGGGGCCGGTTTGCGCCGCCGCGGTCCGGATCGCCGCGCAGGCGCCACCCGACGGCCTCGACGCGGCCACACCGGAAGCGCTAGAGCAAGATGCTGCAAGGTGAAGCCACCATTCAGCTGAATCTCGCTCTTTCTTCAAGCAGTTAGAGCAAAATTCACGATAAAGGTCGACTTGACCTTCATCGATTTTGCTCTAGGGGTGGACGCCTTCGGGCGCCGGACCCGGCCGCGGCCGCGGCCCGATCGCCGACAACGACAAACACCTGGGGACGAACCGATGACCGAGCGCAGCCACAACCTCTCCCTCGAGGAGATGGACAGACAATCCGTCCTGCACCCGTTCACGCACGCCAAGGACTATGCGGCCGGGGAGATGGGCGATCCCCGGATCGTCACCGGCGGCTCCGGCGTCACCATCCGCGACCAGAAGGGGCGCGAGTACGTCGACGGCTTCGCCGGCCTGTACTGCGTGAACGTCGGCTACGGCCGCAAGGAGATCGCGGACGCGATCTACGAGCAGGCGACCAAGCTGGCGTACTACCACGCCTACGCCATGCACTCGAACGAGCCGACGATCCGGCTGTCGCACCGGCTGCTGCGCGACGCGCCGAACAACATGCAGCGGGTCTACTACGGCATGTCCGGCTCGGACGCGAACGAGACCCAGGCGAAGCTGGTCTGGTACTACAACAACGTCCGCGGCAAGCCCGAGAAGAAGAAGATCATCGCCCGCCAGCGCGGCTATCACGGCGCCAGCGTCTGCTCCGGCTCGATGACCGGCCTGCCGGTGTTCCACCGGGCGTTCGACCTGCCGATGGACCGGATCAAGCACGCCGCGACGCCGCATTACTACTGGAACGCGCACAAGGGCGAGAGCGAGCTCGACTTCTCCCGCCGTCTGGCGCGCGACCTCGACCAGCAGATCGAGGCGGAGGGACCGGAGACGGTCGCCGCCTTGATCGGCGAGCCGGTGCTCGGCACCGGCGGCATCATCCCGCCGCCCGAGGGCTACTGGGCGGAGATCCAGAAGGTGCTGGACAAGCACGACGTGCTGCTGATCGCCGACGAGGTGGTCTGCGGCTTCGGGCGGACCGGCAGCTACTACGGCTCGCTGCACTACGGCATGAAGCCGGATCTGGTCACCATCGCCAAGGGCCTGACCAGCGCCTACGTGCCGCTGTCGGGCGCGATGATCGGCGAGAAGGTCTGGGCGGTGCTGCAGCAGGGCGCCGACCAGTTCGGCCCGTTCAGCCACGGCTACACCTACTCCGCCCATCCGCTGGGCGCGGCCGCGGCGCTGGCCAACCTGGACATCGTCGACGGCGAGGACCTGACCGGCAACGCGCGCGACACCGGCGGGTATCTGCAGGAGCGCATGCACGCGACCTTCGACGGCCACCCGCTGGTCGGCGAAGTGCGCGGCGTCGGCCTGCTGTCGGCGCTGGAGTTCGTCGCCGACCCGGCGGCCCAGACCGCGTTCGATCCCGCGCACAAGGTCGGCGCCAAGATCGCCGGCGCCTGCCTGGAGCGCGGCCTGATCGCCCGCGCCCTGCCGCACGGCGACATCCTGGGCTTCGCCCCGCCGCTGTCGATCACCCGCGCGGAAGTCGACCGCGTGGTCGACACCGCCAAGGACGCGATCGACGCGGTGACCGACCAGCTGACCCGCGAGGGCCTGCTGAAGGCGGCGTAAGCCCCGGCCTTTCGCCGCGCCTACACGAAGCGCCGCGGGTGCCCAAGCGCGCCCGCGGCGTTTTTTTGAGGCATTGTCTGCAATGCGTGTTGGCGCTTGCGTTGATCCCTACATCTGCTCTCCAGAGCGCTCTTGGAAAACCAAATCGGCGGGAGCGGCCCGGTGTCTGGAAGGTGTTCGGAGATCAAGGTGAGT
>NZ_NRRL01000112.1 GCF_016583645.1 Rhodovibrio sodomensis
GAGGGCTGATGTCGGCCATCTGGGAAACTCCTGTCCTGAGAGTTGGTGGTCGGCAACCCCATCGTCTCAGGCAGGAGACCCGCCCGCACCTGTTATCCGCTAACCCCCGCGATAGCGGGTTCGTTCAATCCGGGCGTAAAGAGCTGACCCGAGCTGCTGCTGGACTGATCCGGCAGGCTAGAAACTCACGGGCCCAACCCCCGGGGGTGAGCAGCTACGATGCCGATGCCCTCGCGCTTGAGCGACCGGATCAACTCCGAGACCTGCTCCGTCTCCTGCGGGCCCAGGGCGGCCGTCGGCTCGTCCATGATCAGGACCTTGGCGTCGAAGTAGAGCGCCCGGGCGATCGCCACCGACTGACGCTGACCGCCGGAGAGCTGGTGAACCGGCTGGACGAAGTTCGTGAAGTTCGGATTGATCCGCTTCATCAACTTCCGCGTTTCGTTCTCCATCGCGACTTCGTCCAGGAAGCCGAACCGGGTCAGGATCTCCCGGCCCAGGAACAGGTTGGCGGCCGCGTCCAGGTTCTCGGCCAGGGCGAGGTTCTGATAGATCGTCTCGATCCCGGCGTCCTTGGCCTTGCGCGGATTGTCCATGACGATCGGCTGGCCCTGCACGCGGATCTCGCCGGAATCGGCCTTGAGCGCGCCGGACAGGAGCTTGATCAGGGTCGACTTGCCGGCGCCGTTGTGGCCCAGCAGGCCGACCACCTCGCCCGGCCGCAGCGACAGATCGACCTGGTCGACGGCGACGACCCCGCCGAAGGCCTTGGTCATTCCGCGCATCTCGACCAGCGGCTGGCTGGCGATCGCGCTGGCGGACGTGCTGGCGGACATGGCCGTCTCCCCTATTGCCGGCGCTGATACAGGCGGTCCAGGTAGACCGCCAGGATCAGCACCAGGCCGATCACGATGTTCTGCAGGCTGGCGGCGATCCCGACCAGCGCCATCCCGGACTGCAGGGACTGCATCACGACCGCCCCCAGGACCGCGCCGATCACCGACCCGACGCCGCCGGCGAGCGAGGTTCCGCCGATCACAGCGGCTGCAATCACCCGCAGTTCGTCGAGCGTTCCCAGGCCATTCGACGCCGCTTGCAGGCGGGCCGAGGTGATCGCCGCGGCGATCGCGCAGAGCACGCCCATCAAGCCGAACACCAGCACCACCGTGCGCCGCGTGCGCACGCCGACCAATTCGGCCGCCTCCGGGTTGCCGCCGATCGCGAACACGTGGCGGCCGAACCTGGTCCGCTGGGCCAGGACCGCAATCGCAATCGCGACCCCGGCCAGGATCAGCACCGGCACCGCCAAGCCGTGGCCGAGGTAAACGCTCTCGCCCTCCCCCGGCTCGACGCCGCGGGCGTCGAGGATTTGCTGCGCCACCCGCTCGGGCAGCGGGTAGGCATTCATCGTCGCGATCACCGCGACGATGCTGCCGGCGAGCAGCACCGCAATCGCCCCCTCTGCCCACAGGGGACGCAGCGGAAAGCCGAACTTGCGCCGCCGCCGCCGGGCGTTCCACATTTGGGCGTACAAGAGCGCGACCGCGAGCACCGCGATCACCCAGCTCCACATCGGGCCGATGGTGCCGCTGATACCGCCGCCGATCACGTTGAAGTTCTCGTCCAGGGGCGCGATCGTCTGGCCCTGCGTGACCCACCAGGCCGCGCCGCGCCAGATCAGCAGGCCGCCCAAGGTGACGATGAACGACGGCACCCCGCCGAACGCGATCACCGATCCCTGGATCAGACCGATCAGGCCGCCCAGCGCCATCCCGATCAGCAGCGTCAGCACCCAGATCAGCGGGTGCCCGTAGCCCAGGATGTCGGGCAGAACGTAGACCTGGACCGCGCCCATCACCATGGCGAGGACGCCGAGCAGCGAGCCGACCGACAAATCGACGTTGCGGGTCACCAGGACCAGCACCATCCCGGTCGCCATCACCGCCACGGCAGCCGCCTGCAGCGACAGGTTGAACAGATTGCGCGGGGTGATGAACAGGCCGCCGGTGACGAGGTCGAAGCCGATCCAGATAATCAGCAGGCCGACGACCATACCGACCAGGCGGGTATCGATCTCCGCCTGGGCGATCAGCCGGCGCAGGCGATTGCGCGGCCGGCTGCCGGACGCGCTGTGTTCCGAGACGTCGGTTTCGCTTGCCATGGCGGGCGCGCCTGGCCTCCCGTGCTGTGGAACCGGACGTGCCGGCATTCGGGTGCGGGGCGACGGGGCAAAGGGGCGGGCCGCGGCGGGCGCATGACACGCCCTAGAGCAAAATCAATGAAGGTCGAGTCGACCTTCATTGTGAATTTTGCTCTAACTGCTTGAGGTGAGAGCAAGATGAAGGTCGATTCGACCGTCATCGATTCTGCTCTAGCCCGCCACCGCGCCGCCTGGCAGCTCAGACGCGCGGTCGGATCGCCAAGGGCTGCCTCAGTTCCGCCGAAGCCGCCCTAGCGGCACACCTCGACCGCGTCGGTCTCGACGCCACGGCACAGCGTGGCCCGATCGATCCAGTCCGCCTCCAGCACGACGTTCAGGTTGTCGCGGGTGATCGGAACCGGTTCCAGCAGGCGCGCCGTCATCGGCACGCCACGTGGACCGTTGTCCCAGGTGCGCGTATTCGGAATGTCCGGGAGCTCCGCGCCCTGGGCGAGTTCGATCGCGACCTCGGCGGCTTGGCGGCCCAGCTTGCGGGCATCCTTGAACACGGTGATCGTCTGGGTGCCGCGGGCGATCCGGTTCAGGGCCGCATGGTCGGCGTCCTGTCCGGAAACCGGGACGGCCCCAGCCATGCCCTGCGCGGCGAGCGCGGAGATCGCGCCGCCGGCCGTCCCGTCGTTGGAGGCGACGACGGCATCGACCTCGTTGGTCGTCCGGGTGAGGATCTGCTCCATGTTCTCCTGGGCGACGCTGGGGGCCCAACCGTCGGTGTACTGCTCGCCCACGACCTTGATATCGCCGGACTCGATCCGCTCTCCCAGGACATCCATCTGGCCCTTGTGCAGGATGTCGGCGTTGGGGTCGGTCGGCGCGCCCTTAATGAACACGTAATTGCCGGTCGGCTGCACCTTGAGGATCGCCCGCGCCTGCTGCCGGCCGACCTCACGGTTGTCGTAGCTGATGTAGAAAGCTTCCGGGTGCTCGATTAGACGGTCGTAGCCGACCACCGGGATCCCCTGGTTGCGCGCCGACTGGACCGCCGGGATCACCGCCGCGGCATCCCAGGGCAGGATGATCAGGGCATCCGCGCCCCGGGCGATCAGATTCTCCACATCGGTCAGCTGCTTGGCCGACTGGCTCTGCGCGTCGGTCGAGATGTACTCGGCGCCGGCCGCCTCGATGGCTTCCCGCATCGCGCTTTCGTCGCGCTTCCAGCGCTCTTCCTGGAAGTTCGACCAGCTCACGCCGATGGTGATATCGTCCTGCGCGGCGGCAGGCCGCGGCGCCAGCGCCACGAGGGCGCCGACGAACATCGCCAGCACGCCGCCGGCGACCGCGGTTCGAAAACGTCGGTTCATGATGAGCCTCCCCAGCTCAAGCGGTGATGCGTCGGATCGTTCTTGTCGTTCGACGCAGTAGGTGCGGCCGGCCATCCATCGTCGATCGAGGCCGACAGCACGCTGTTAGTTAACTTCGGATGCTACGGACCAAGCTTTGGTTGCGTCAATCGCGCCGGTCCGGCGGTTGGCGGGGGCGCGCCGCCGGGTCTAGAGCAACATGCTGCAAGGTGAAGCCACCTTTCAGCTGACTCTTGCTCTCTCTTCAAACAGTTAGAGCCAGCCGGCGTCGACCATGTAGTTCTGGGCCGAGCACATCGCACTTTCGTCAGAGGCCAGGAACAACACCATGCGCGCCAGGTTGTCCGGCTGCACGAACCCGTTCAGCACCTGGCCCTGCTCGATCTCCTTCATCGCCTGATCGGTCACCCACAGATCGAGCTGACGCTGCGTCATCACCCAACCCGGCGTCACCGAATTCACACGGATGCCGTGCCGGCCGAGATCGGTGGCGAACGAGCGGGTCAGACCGTGCACGGCCGACTTCGCGGTGGTGTAGCCCGGCATGCCGCCCTGCCCGAGCATCCAGGAGATCGATCCGAAATTGATGATCGAGCCGCCGCCAGCCTCGATCATGCCGGGGGCGACCGCCTGGATCGCGAAGAACTGGTGGCGGATGTTCACCGCCTGGCGCGCGTCCCAGTAGTCCGGCGTCACCTCGCGCCAATCGTGCCGGTCATCGTTCGCCGCATTGTTGACCAGCACCCGGATCGTGCCGAGCGTGCCGGCGACCTGCTGGATCGCCGCGCGCAGGGCTTCGATATCGGTCAGGTCGCAGGGAACGAAGCACACCTCGGCACCGTCCTCGCTCAACTCCGCCGCCAGGGCGCGGCCCTGCTCCTGCGCGATGTCCAGGAAGCCGACCTTGGCACCCTGGCCGGCGAAGCGCCGCACGGTCGCCTCGCCGATGCCGGTGGCGCCGCCGGTGATCAGCACCGGGCAGCCCCGCAGGCTGGGATAGGTCGCGTCGTTGCTACCGCCGGCCATATCAATTCCTCCGCATGATGACGGCGTAGATGGTCACCGCGATGGTGATCAGCAGGCCGTAGATCACCTGGGTGTAGAAGCCCTGGATGCCCAACGCGACGACGCCGGCTTCGAGCGACCCGATGATCAGGACGCCGATAAAGGTGCCGTACATCGAGCCGCGTCCGCCGAACACCGGCGTGCCGCCGATGAACACGGCCCCCAGGGCGGGCAGCGGATAGCCGTCGCCGGTGGTCGGCCAGAAGTAGGTGACCTCGGAGACCAGCAGCACCGCGCCCAGGCCGGCCATCACGCCCAGCAGCGTGAAGCAGAGGATTTTCACCCGGGCGACCTTGATCCCCATCATGTGCGCGGAGTTCTTGTTGTCGCCGACGAACAGCACCTGGCTGCCGAACACGTGGCGGCGGTAGACCATCATCATGATCACCGCGATCACCAGGAACCACACGAACTGCATCGGAATACCGCCGACGATGCGGCCGACGAAGATCGGGTGCATCCAGACCTCGGTCAGGCTCGCCAGCGGGATGCCCTGGCCTTCGGCCAGCACGTTCACGAACCCGCGCCAGAAGAACATCGTCCCGATCGTCGCCACGATCGACGGCACGCCCACGATCGCCACCATGACGCCGTTGAGCAGACCGCAGGCGCCGCCGATGCCCAGCGCGACCAGGACCGCCAGCGGATAGCTGCCGCTCGCCACGAAGGTGGCACCGAAGCCCCAGGCGGACATGCCCATCACCGACGGGAACGACAGGTCAATCTCGCCCAGCGTGATCACGAAGGTGGCGGCCAGCGCCATGACCCCCATGAACGGCAGCGTCGACATGAACGAGCGGTAGATGGCGAAGTTGGTATAGACCTGCGGCGCCCCGATGATGAAGATCGCGTACAGCACCACGAAAATGCAGGTGATGCTGAGTTCGATGCGGTTGCGCTTGACGAACAGGCGCAGGCGCTCGCGCCGTGCCGGCATGGCGAGCTCCGGACGGGGGCCCGCTGGTGTGTCTTGCGTTTCTGTGGTCATCCGACGTGCACCTGACCGGTCTGGTGAAGCTCGACCATCAGATCGATGAGTTGGTCGCGGCTGATTTCGTCCTTGGTGAACTGCGCCGCGACCCGGCCCCGATCGAGCACGATGAAGCGGTCGGCGACGCTGTAGACGTGCAGGATGTTGTGGTCGATCAAGACGACCGACTTGCCGGCTTCCCGGATCCCGCGGGCGAAATCCAGCACCCGGTCCGTCTCCTTCAGGCTGAGGCCCATGGTCGGCTCGTCGAGAATGATCATCTCGGCGTCGAAGTAGAGCGCGCGGGCGATCGCGATGCCCTGCTTCTCGCCGCCGGACAGGCCGCTCACCTCGCCGTCGACCTCGAACGCCTGCGAGGTGAAGCCCATGCGCGAGCGCAACAGCCGTTCGGCTTCCCGGCGCTGCTGGCCGACCTTCATGAACCCAAGCGGGCCGGTGATCTCGCGGCCGGCGAAGATGTTGCGCCAGAGCGACTGCTGGTCGGCGAGCGCGCGCTCCTGATAGACGGTTTCGACGCCGAGCCGGCGGGCGTGCTGCACCGACTGCATCTCGACCCGCTCGCCCTTGATCCAGACCTCGCCGGAGGTCGGTCGGTGGACGCCGGTGATGACCTTGATCAGGGTCGATTTGCCGGCGCCGTTGTCGCCGACCAGCGCGACGATCTCACCGCGATAGACCTCCATATCGATGCCCTGGAGGACATTGATCCGCCCGAACGACTTGTGAACGTCGACAAGCCGCGCGACGGGTTCGCTTTCGCTCATGGATAGAGGCTCCGCTGCAGGCATGGGAGACACTGGCCCGGGACACCCCGGTGCCGGGACAGGTTGCCGGCCAGCCGATCGGGGCCAGCCGGCAACCCGACGGCTTTAGCGGATCGCGGCCTGCGCCAGGTCCGCCACCGCGTCGACGTTCTGCGGGGTAATCAGCGCCGCGCCGGTGTCGATGTTCATCCCGGCGAAGCCGAACTTGGTGCTCAGATACAGCTGATGGATCGGCAGGTAGCCCTGCAGGAAGGGCTGCTGATCCAGCACCAGGTCGATCTTGCCGCTCTGCAGGCCCTGCACCGTGGCGGACGACAGATCGAACCCGGCGGCACAGGTGTTCTCGCCCGAGCGGTTGGCGGCCTTGAGATACGACGGCAGCGTCGCGGTCAGGGCGCCGTGGTCGGTCACGACGACGTTGATGTCAGGGTTGGACGCCAGGAACGCCGCGAAGGTCGGGATGCCCTGGGTCGGGTCCTTGTTCACGCTGTCGGAGATTTCGAGGTACTCGATCTTCACCCCGGCCTTCTTCAGCGCGTCGATCACGCCCTTGGTGCGCTGGCCGCGGGCCTCCTGCCCCAGCAGGCCCCAGACGAAGGCGGAATCGCCTTTTTCGACGTCGCAGCGGTTCAGGATCCCCCTGCCCAGGTTCTGACCGGCTGAATAGTTATGGGCGCCGACGTAGCCGAAGCCGGCGTTCTTGTACTTCGCTTCCGATTCGGGCAGGGCCACGTTTTGCGTCGTGACCACGATGCCGCGCGCGCGCCTTCTCGATCAGCGGCCCGAGCGCTTGCTCGCCCGGGTGACCCATAACCGCAATACCGTCCGGGTTGCGCCCGATCGCCTGGGAAAACTGCCGGACCATCTGTTCCGGGTTCCAGTTCGACCAGACGTACTCGACATTGCAGCCGGTCTGCTTTTCCGCCAGGCGCGCGCCGTTATAGACGATCGACGCGAACGCCCCGCCCTGCGGCCCGCCGGGGAAGAACACAAACCTCTTGTCACATTCGAATTTAACCTCCTGGGCCGGTGCACTGCCGGCCCAGCCGACCGTCAACAAGGCACATGCCACCGCGGTTCGCACCCACACGTTCATCGCGTTACCTCCCAAAAAAGATCGTTCTGTCTTATTGTTTCCGCCGCTTGCTGCGACGATTTATCTCGCGCGTAGCCCGATAAGTATGATCTTTGCAATGCCGACGTCTACAGGTTGTTGCGGGCGATCCGGTTTTCCCTCGCGAAGGCCCCATTCAGATGCGGCCGTGTTCCCGGCATCGCGGGCGCACAGCCGGCCCGGAAAGCGGCGCGCGGGCGTCCTGTTTAACACTACGGATTTCGTGTTATATGACTTTTACCAGGAGGATCAGTGGCCAAAATGAGCAACACGCTTCGCGTTCCGGCTACGCGCCTCAAGGGTAAGGTCGCCGAAACCCTCGCGCTGCGGATTTTGCGCAAGGAATATCCCCCCGGCAACCCGATCCCGCACGAAAGCGAGCTGCTGCGGGAATTCGGGGTCAGCCGGACGTGCCTGCGCGAGGCGCTCCAGATGCTGAGCGCCAAGGGTCTCGTGTCGTCGCGCCCGCGCGTGGGCACCCTGGTCAACGATCCGCTGCAGTGGAACTTCCTCGACGCCGACATGCTGCGCTGGCGCGAGCAGACGGTCAGCCGGGAATTGTTCCTGCGCGACCTGTTCGCCGTGCGGCGGATGGTCGAACCGGAGACCGCCGCGCTCGCCGCGCAGAACATCCAGCCCGACATGCTCGCCAAACTGCACGAGGCGGTCATGGGCATGGCCCGCGGCAACGGCGAGCGCACGGACGAAACGATCCAGGCGGACGTGGACTTTCACCGGCTGCTGCTCGCCGCCAGCGGCAACCCGCTGCTGTCCGGGCTCGGCGCCACCATCGAGGAGGCGCTGCGGGCCTCGATCGCGGTCACCTCGCATCCGGAGGTCGGCAGCCGGTTCGCGCTCGACAAGCATATCGAAGTGTTCGAGGCGGTCCGCCGGGGCAACGCATCCGCGGCGCGCAAGGCGATGGTCTCGCTGCTCGACATCACCGAGGAAGTGCTCGACCGGGCACGCTATAGCGAGCCGGAGACGGCCGCGCACGCCAGCGGCTGACCCCGGTCGGCCAACACGCCCCCGGCACGCCGACGCTTGGACGATAGGGAGAGGACCGTGCAACCACGCTGTGTCGCCGAGGTCGGCAATACGCTGGGCGAGGGCCCGACCTGGGCCGTGGACGAGCAGGCGCTCTATTGGGTCGACATCAAGGCCCGGCGGCTGCAGCGCCTGGTCCCGCAGTCGGGCGCGATCGACCGCTGGCAGCTGCCCGAACAGATCGGCTGCGCGGCCCCGCGCGCCGGCGGCGGCGCGATCGTGGCGCTGCAATCCGGCTTCGCGTTTTTCGACCTCGAAGGCGGCGGCCTCGACTGGATCGAGCGCCCCGAGCCGGAGCGTCCCGGCAACCGCATGAACGACGGCAAATGCGACCGCCAGGGCCGGTTCTGGGCGGGGACGATGGACGACAATGAAACCCAGAGCACTGGCGCGCTGTACCGCGTCGACCCCGATCTCAGCGTGCATCGACTGGAAAGCGGGATCGGGATCCCCAACGCGCTCGCCTGGTCGCCCGACAGCCGTACGATGTACTTCGCCGATACGGTGGCGCGGACGATCTACGCCTACGAGCACGATCCCGACACTGGCGCGATCGCGAACAAACGCGTCTTCGCCCCGCCGCACGACCAGCCCGGCAACCCGGACGGCGCGACGGTCGACGCCGAAGGCTACCTCTGGAGCGCCCAATGGGACGGCTGGCGGATCCTGCGCTACGCCCCCGACGGCCGCGTCGACCGCGCGCTGGACCTGCCGGTGCAGCGCCCGACCTCGTGCGCTTTCGGCGGCCCGGACCTGAGGACCCTGTTCATCACCACGGCGTCGATCGGGCTGGACGCCCAGGCGCTGGCGCGCCAGCCGCTCGCCGGCAACCTGCTGGCGGTCGACCTGGACGTTGCGGGCCTGCCCGAACGGCCCTTCGCCGGCTAGCTACGGCGTTCATCGATCATACGAATAATCGGCTTACCCGCGCGGTTTCGGCGTCAGACGGCGGTTTCATGCGGATAATGGTCGGTTAGAATAAGACCGGCGCATACCGCCCAGATTGTATAATCATACTTTTGCTGCTAACCTCCCAGCCTATCCGTGAATCAAGCGCCAGAAAGGCGCGCGAACGGGAGGTAAACGCAATGCTTATCCGAGATCACTTCCGCGTCGGCCGCTTCGTGCTGGCGTGCGGCCTCGCCATGGCCCTCGTATCGGGCGCGCAGGCGGCCGGCTTGGGGGTTAGCGAGGACACGTTCGGCACGCTGTCCGACGGCACCGAGGTCGATATCTACACCCTGACCAACGCCAACCGGATGGAAGTCACCATCCTGACCTACGGCGGGATCGTGCAGTCGATCCGGGTGCCCGACCGCAACGGCAAGATCGACGACGTGTCGCTCGGCTTCGACGACCTGCAGGGCTACGTCGAGCGCAGCCCCTACTTCGGGGCCCTGATCGGCCGGTTCGGCAACCGGATCGCGGGCGGTACCTTCACCCTGGACGGCGAAACCTATCAGCTGCCGGTCAACAACGGCCCGAACAGCCTGCACGGCGGCACCAAGGGCTTCGACAAGCGGGTCTGGTCGGCTAGCCCGATCCGCACCGGCGACCGGGTCGGGGTCGAGCTGACCTATTTCTCGCCGGACGGCGAGATGGGTTATCCAGGCAACCTCGCGGTCACGGTCCGCTACACCCTGAATAACGACAACGACCTGCGGATCCACTACTCGGCCGTCACCGACGCGCCCACGGTGGTGAACCTGACCAACCACGTGTACTTCAACCTGGCCGGCGCCGGGAACGGCACCATCCTGGACCAGGTGGCGATGCTCAACGCCGACCGGATCACGCCGGTCGACGACACCCTGATCCCGACCGGGGCGTTCATGTCGGTCGCGGGCACGCCGTTCGACTTCACCCAGCCGAAGCCGATCGGCCAGGATATCCGTGCCGACCACCAGCAGCTGGCGTACGCCGAGCCGGAGCAGGGCGGCTACGACCATAACTACGTGCTGAACAACCCCGGCAACCTCGACGCGCTCGCCGCCCGGGTCACCGACCCCGAAAGCGGCCGGACCGTGGAGATGTACACGACGGAACCCGGGGTGCAGTTCTACACCAGCAACTTCCTGGACGGCCTGCAGGGCCAGGACGGCGAGACCTACAAGCACTGGGGCGGCTTCACCTTGGAGGCCCAGCACTTCCCGGACTCGCCGAACCAGCCGGACTTCCCCAGCACCGTGCTGCGGCCCGGCGAGAAATACACCCAGACGACGATCTACAGTTTTCGGCCGAAGTAGCGTCGTCTGCCGACCTAGAGCAAAATCGATGAAGGTCGGGTCGACCTTCATCGTGAATTTTGCTCTAGCTGCTTGAAGAGAGAGCAGGATTCAGCTGAAAAGTGGCTTCACCTTGCAGCATCTTGCTCTTGCCGCCGGGGCACCGCGCCTCGGACGCGACGCGCTACGGCGTCCGCCCCGCCCATGCACGAGCGCACTTGGACAGGGCGGGGCGGAGTCGTCGTGCCCGGATATCGATCTTGCTCTCAGTCCCTGAAGAAAGCGCAAGATGCAGCTGAAAGGCGATTCCGCCTCGCATCTTGCCCGAGCCGACAGCCGCGCCTACTGTGACGTCTCAGATAACCGTGCACCGAGTTTCTTGATTTATCAGTGACTTACCAGAATCCCGTCTCACAAAAAACGTCGCCGGAATCTCACATATAGCAGCAAAATTGACTTCGATTCTCACAATTAAAAACCTGCAACCTTAGCCAGAAAATCAAGCATCTATTTCTTCTTTCCACGCAATGCCTTTAATTCAACCTTAACCAAAATCGCCATGGCCGTCGACCACCCGCAAATCTCCACCAATTTTGTCTAAAATTGTATCGATTGGCTGAGAAACGCGGTACATGCGGTTCGCCGCGACGAGCAAGGTTTCCTGACGATCCAAATCGGCATCGCTAAGCGTTTGGACGCTGGACACACGCACTACGTGTCTTACGCCATCGACGTCGCGGAATCCCAGAAATGTGAATGGCCGAGCGATCCGCTGCATACATGGAACATAACATGAACGCACGGCCTTGGGCAAGCAGTAGCAGAGACCCTGAACGGGCAACGACCTGCGCCAGTACCGCTAAACGGCGCTGGGCTCGGCCGCACTGAACTGGATCGTTCCAGTAGTCCGGGCCAAGCGGCATCCGAGCCCATGCCGACCCATCACTACTGGGCTACTCGTCCCGCACAAGATCCCAGAAAGCCCGCTTTCGAGCATGCCTACTCTTCAGCCGCCTCTCGAAGGCTTCGTGCGTCTCGAAGCGCCCGAAGTCGGCGATCATCGTGGCGGCGCTCGCACACTGCCGGAAGTGTCTAGCAGCGTGTCGGTAACGCTTCACGCGGGCCTGATCGAGCGCGAAGTCGATCATCGCCCGGCGTAGCAGCGTCGCCGCCAGCGGATGCTTTTCCTGCAACGCGTCGGCCGCCGGGGTGAGGACCTCGTAGTGATCGCCGTCAACTTCATCGGCTCGATCGAGCACGAGTTGTGCGGCTCGCGCCAATGCAGGCTACTCGATCAAGAAGAAGAGCGCGCGGTTGAAACCGCTGTAACGCTGCGCGACGTCGAGCGCCCGCTCTTCCGCCTCGACGTCGTCGAACTCCGGCAACCGCTTCAGGTAGGTGCGCAAGTGGGGCTTGCTCAACGTTCGCTCGAAACAGGCCCAGCGGAAGGTCTGAGCCTCCTCACTCCGTCCGAGCGCTTCTAAGGCGTTAGCCCGCGCCTCTTCCCACTCGACCGGCAGCCAGGCCGCCCGCTTCGTATCCACCGCGTCGAGGTACGCCAACGCATCCGCCGCACGACCGGCGGCGACCAGACGTTTACCGATCTCCGCGGCGATCTGCGGGGCGCGCTGCGCCGCTTCGCTGTACTGGGCGATGAAGCTCTCGACGTCGCCCTGAGCGTCGGCGATCTGCTGCAAAGCGTGACGGGCGGTCATTTCGCGGCGACGTCGATCGATGTCGTCGGCGTAAATCGGGCCCGAGGAGCCGTAGCCGATGACGTGACGGTGTTCCTCAGCTGGCCGCTCCGGCGTCTCTTCGGCCCAGGCCTCCATCCGCGCCTTGAGGTGCGCCAGTCCGCCGTCGCCGAGGTGCGGCGCCAGCAGCGGGATCAGGCCGTCGACCTCGCCGTAGCCGTTGTCGGTCAGCGTGTTGAACGCGCGCTCGGCCAGTTCCTCGGGGTCGGCGTTCGCCGCCTCGGCGAGATTGGCCACGTCGTTGCAGGCGCTCTGGAAGACCCGGGCGACGGAGCCGTTGCTGTCGTCGCACCGCTCGAAAACCGAGTGCGCCAAACCGAGAAAACGCCACATCAGATCGAGCGCGGTCGCTGGGTCCTCTTTGGCCACCTGCTCCACGATCGCCTGGCGTTGTGTCTCCAGATCCTTCACGAGCGCCTTGCGCTGCTGCCAGTCGACGAAGGACCGCGAGCGCTCGATCGTCGAGAGGCGCTTGCGGACCTCGCGGGCAACGTCGTCGGACCCCGCGGCACTGGCCAGCTCGAGCCGCAGGCGCCGCTTGGCCGCCCCGTCACCCTGGCTGATCTCCATGAGCAGTTCGGCCAGCCGGCGCGCCCCCAGACGCTCCAGGTTCTGCGTGTTCAGCGTCTTCTTCGAAGCCATGCGGGCTCGCGCGCACTCCCAGTAATAAGGCGGACCGGGATCGGCTTACGGTCCCGGGCGCGATCACGTGTACTAGGGTTCCGGCCTCGATAACGACGGCGCCCCCTTAGAAAAGGAAGTCCTTGGCCGGCTACGTCGAGCGCGTCAGCTTCCATAACGTCGAGACCGGCTTTCGCGCGTTCTGTATAGACGCCCACGGCATCAACAGAACTGGTCAAAATCATAGGCCACAGTGAAGCCATTGGCGCCCCCAAATTGGTCAGCAACTCAGCCATGCCGGTCGTTCGACTGCTTTAGTATCGCGTCCTGACGCCCCGTGCCGAGAGGATATCGGCTGGGATGGGTCATCCCTCGCCGATCCGCATCGCCCAGGCCACGTCTGGTAAAAAAGGGACTCCTGCCGACCGGCTACCGGTCCCAACCGACTGCATCTGGCCATAACCTAACAGGATGAAAGCCGGCGCGAGCCGCGACAAGCGCCCGCCTTCGTTGTTTCCGCACGTTAGTCTTCCATCTCATGCTGTAGCAGTTCATGGATTTCCAGCAGAATAAACTCGTTATGGTCCTGCTCGCCCAGCTGCCGACCCATCGAAACGCCGTAGTTATTGTCGTTGCCGACGATGATGTGGCGGTCGTCGACCATGTGGACATCTTTGATGGTCACCAGCGGCAAGGTGAAGCGGTCGCACTGCGCGCCAGGCACGGCCTTGTCGTGCGGATCCCGGATGTCCATCCGGTCGATGTAGCCGAGCTTCTCGACATAGCCGCCGTCTTCAACCCCGGCGAAGGAGATGGTGTAGACCCGCTTTAACCTGAACTTTGTATTTGGCCAGAATAGTAACTCCCTGATGACGCTCAAAGAATCGGCTCTACGGGCGAGTCCGCTCTGGCTACATCACGGGCTGATGCCGAGCAATTCGAAAGCCCTGGCCTGCGGCGGTGTGGGCTGGGTCGGCTGATCGAAGCTGTAGGCCGGGTTGCTGGGCATGCTGACGGTGTTGAGGCACAGCGTGCCCAGGTCGGCGAGCAGGCTCTGGAAGCTGTGCACGGGCAGGTCATCGTCGGTCCGCCGGGCAGCGGTCTTACGCGTGGCCGCCTCCGAGGGCTCCGTCGGCGCCACGACGGAGGCACGCTCGGCGTCAGCGCCCTCGGGATCGGGGTCGTCGAACAGGATCGGCGCCAGGCATGATCGCATGTGCGCCTCGACGTAGTAGGCCAGCATGCACAAAAAGACGTGCGCACGGACCCGATCAGCGGCCCAGTGGAACACCTGAGGTGTCCCGGGTTTCTCGGAGGCTGCGGTGGTTGGACGATCAGGCCGCCATGGCGGCCTGATCGTCCAGCTCGAAAAATTTCGCCTCTGCCTCCGCCGGCGGGATATGGCCGAGGGGTTCCAGT
>NZ_NRRL01000113.1 GCF_016583645.1 Rhodovibrio sodomensis
GTCAGGGTGAGGGTGGGACTCCTCGGCGGACAGCCGGGTAGTCCCACCCTCACCCTCCCACGCCGCTCACGCGGCGCGGGCCCCCTCTGCCGTCGAGGGCGAGGGGATTAAGCTGCTCGCGCACCGTGGATCGAACAGTTCCCAAGCTTAAGGAGGCGCGGCGATGCGGCGCAAGGCGCGCAAGGGCGGCGGCCGGCAGGTCGAACTCGAGATCGGCCAGCTGGGCGGGCGCGGCGACGGCGTCGGGGAGATCGAGGGCCGGCCGGTGTTCGTCCCGTTCACGCTGCCGGGCGAGCAGGTGCAGGTGCGCCTGACCGGCGAGAAGGCCGGCGGCTACAAGGGCGACCTGATCGAGCTTCTGTCCGAGTCCGCCGATCGGGTCGAGCCTGGCTGTCCGCACTTCGGGCCCTGCGGCGGCTGCACAGTGCAGCACCTGGCGGCTGCGCCGTATCGGGCGTGGAAACATGGCCAGGTGGTGCAGGCGCTGCGGCGCCGCGGCTTCGACGCGCCGCCGGTCGCGGAGCTCACGGCGGTGCCGCCGCGCACCCGTCGGCGCACCACCCTGGCGGCGAAGCTCGCCGCGGGCACCGCCCAGCTCGGCTTCCACAGCCGGGAGAGCCATCGCGTCGAGAGCATCGAGACCTGCCAGGTGCTGCGGCCGTCGCTGGTCGCGCTGCTGCCGGACCTGCGCCGGGCGCTGCAGCCGATGCTGACCGGCAAGGAGACCGCCGACGTGGCGCTGCTGGACGCCGACAGCGGGATCGACGTGCTGATCACCTCGAAGCAGGCGCCCGGGCTGCAGGCGCGCCAGGCGCTGGCGGCACTCGCGGAGCAGCACGACCTGGCCCGCGTGTCCTGGCAGCCGACCGGCGCCGGGGACGAGGCGCCGGAACCGCTGGCGATGCGCCGGCCGACGGTGGTCGAGTTCGCCGGCGTGCGGGTCGAGCCCGCGCCGGGCGCCTTCCTGCAGCCGACCGCGGAAGGCGAGCGGGCGCTGGCCGACGCGGTGACCGGCTGGCTGGACGGCATGGCGGGCCCGATCGGCGACTTCTACGCCGGCATCGGCACGTTCAGCTTCCGGCTCGCCCGGCACGCCAAGGTGCACGCGATCGAGGGCTCCGAAACGGCGATGGCGTCGCTTTGGCAGGCGGCGCGCAAGCACGACCTGCAGGGCCGAGTCACCGCCGAGGTGCGCGACCTGGCGAGCGAGCCGCCGCCGGCCGACGACCTGGTCGCGTTCGAGGCGGTGGTGTTCGATCCGCCGCGGGCCGGGGCGAAACAGCTGGCGCAGGAACTGGCCGACAGCGAGGTCGAGACGGTGGTGGCGCTGTCGTGCAATCCCAACACCTTCGGTCGCGACGCCCGCATTCTGGTCGACGGCGGCTTCTCGCTGCGGGAGGTGCGCCCGATCGACCAGTTCCCGTGGTCCGGCCACGTCGAGCTGGCCGCGTTATTCACGCGCGACTGAGGCGCGCGCCGCGCCTGATCCCCCGCCGCCACTGGGAGGAGGGGCTAGGGGAGGAGGGACCACGCGCGCCGATGCCGCGGGCAACCTCCTCTCCCTAACCCTCTCCTCCCAGTGGAGGAGAGGGGAGACTTCTTGTTTTCCAGGAAATTACCCCATTATCTTCACGCTTTGCAGGCGCTTCAGGGTCGTGTCGAAGCGGGTCTGACGGCTGCCCGGCCACGCCGCCGCGCGCGCCTACTCCTCCACCGCCAGATCGAAAGCGTGCACCACGCTCGCCTGGATCACGCCGGCGTGCAGGGTCAACAGCACGAGGCGGGCGTCCAGGCTCTCGGTCATCTGGAGGGCGGTCTCGATCCGGGCCTCGGCCGCTTCGGTGCGGCGCGGGTCGTTGGCGTCCAGGAAGCCGTCGCGGCCGAGCGCGCAGTAGCCCAGCAGCTCCGCCGCGTCGGCGTAGGCGGCCGGGGGCAGCTTGCCGCCCGGCATCTCCTCCTTGATCTGACGCAGCGCGGCATACTTGACCGCGTCGGGCAGGGCGCGCTTGGGCAGGCCGACGTCGCCCAGCGCCTGATCCAGGGTCTGCAACTCGGTGGAGCGGCCGAACGCGGTGCCGAAAAAGCCGAACATCACTGGGCCCGTGTGCGGTTGGAGACGTAGGTGGCGATCGCCTGGACGCGGTTCTGCACGCCCAGTTTGTCGTACAGGTTTTTCAGATGGAACTTCACGGTGTTGGCGGAAATCCCCATGCGCCGGGCGATCCCGGCGTTGGTCGCGCCTTCCGCCAGTTCCGCCAGCAGCTGCAGTTCGCGTTCGGTCAGCTGGTTGATCGGATCGTCGTACAGCTTGGTCGGGTCGATCCGCGGGAACACCATGTTGCCGTGCGCGACCGTGACCACCGCCTCCAACAGCCGCTCCGGCTCGGCGCGCTTGGGGCAGAAGCCGGCCCCGCCCAGCGCCATCACCTGGCGCGGGATGTCGGGATCGAGCGCGCCGGTGTAGACCACCACCGACGGCGCGTCGGCCAGATTACGCAAGGCCGACAGCACGCCGCGCCCGTCCAGCCCCGGCATCACCCAGCCGGTCACGCCGACATCGAACCGACGCTGGCGCACCAGGTCCAGGAACCGCTGCCCGTCGCCGACCTCGGCCACCACCGCAAAGCGCGGATCCGACTCGAACAGGCCGCGCAGGCCCGAGACCACCCAGGGGTTCTTGTCGCAGACGACGATCTCGATCGCGAGGTTCATGCCCTGTCGGCCTTCGTTACCTGCCCCGTTTCCGCGCGGCCGCGCGGACTTGCGATCTTTTTTGGTTCCGACCGCCAGTTTGCCGCACCAGCTACCCGATTGGGTAGGTCAAATCCTATCCGGCCAAGTATTCCGGCCCACCCGCACGGGTGTTTCGCCTAGCTCGGCCGGCGCGCATGTTTGCGATCTCATCGCGCGCCGTGCCGTTCGCCGCGCAGATTGACGCAACACGGTCGCGCGATGCCGCAAACAGAAAACTACGACGCCGGGACGAGTGGTAACACGGTCATACCAGTTTCAGAAGGTATCAGAAGGTAGGGGAGCGCAACGCCGATGCCGGGCTACAACCACCTGTTCATTCCGGGCCCGACCAACATGCCCGAACGGATCCGCCGGGCCTGCGATCGTGGGCTGCAGGACATGCGCGCGCCGGACTTTCCGGAGTTCGTCCGGCCGCTGCTGCGGGATCTGAAGCGGATCTTCAAGACCGAGACCGGCGAGGTGTTCGTCTTCAACGGCTCCGGCACCGGCGGCTGGGAGGCGGCGATCGCCAACACCCTGTCGCCGGGCGATAAGGTGCTGACATCCGTGTTCGGCCAGTTCTCCATGCTCTGGGTCGACATGTGCCAGCGTTTCGGCCTCGACGTTCAGCAGATCGACTGCACCTGGGGCGAGGGCGTCCCGGTCGAGCAGTACGCCGAGATCCTCAAGGCGGATACCCGGCATGAGATCAAGGCGGTCCTGGTCTGCCACAACGAGACCGCGACCGGCGTGACCAGCGACGTCGCCGGCGTGCGCAAGGCGCTGGACGACGCGGGCCACCCGGCGCTGTTGATGGTCGACGGCGTGTCCTCGATCGCTTCGATCGACTTCCAGATGGACGCGTGGGGCGTCGACGTCGCGGTCACCGGCTCGCAGAAGGGCCTGATGATGCCGACGGGTCTGGCCGTCGTCGCGGTCAGCCAGCGGGCGCTGGAGATGCGCCACACGGCCCAGCTGCCGCGCACCTACTTCGCCTTCGAAGACCAGATGCGCTTCAACGCGCAGGGCTTCTTCCCCTACACCCCGGCGACCACGCTGCTCTACGGCCTGCGGGAAGCGGTCGACATGTTGCTGGAGGAGGGGCTGGAGAACGTGGTCGCCCGCCATCACCGGGTCGCCGAGGGCGTCCGCCGTGCGGTCCACGCCTGGGGCCTGGAGCTGTGCGCCCGGCGCCCGGAGCTCTACTCCGACACGGTGAGCGCGATCCTGGTGCCCGAACACATCGACAGCGCCGAGATCGTCCGGCACGCCTACCAGCGCTACAATCTTTCGATCGGCGGCGGGCTCACCAAGGTCAAGGGCCGGCTGTTCCGGATCGGCCACCTGGGCGACATGAACGAGCTGATGCTCCTGACCGCGATCTCCGGCGCCGAGATGGCGATGCGCGATTGCGGCATCATGGTCGAGCCCGGCTCCGGCGTCGCCGCGGCGCAGGAGTACTACCGCGGCGTCGAGATCGGACAGACGGACCGGGCCGCGGCGGAGTGAGGCGCGACCGCCGTCGGCGACTCCGGAGCTGAGGCATACGGATCGTCCGCCGCCATCCCGACGGGATGCGCGGGCATGCCGGAGCCACCCTCCCTGGCTCTGCCTCTCCGCCCGCACGGGGCACGCCCCCGTGCGGGCGCTTTTTTGTCGGCCCGTGTGGCGGCTCAGGCCAGGCCGAGCGCGCTCGGCAGGCTGGCAAGCACGGTGATCGCGATGATGGACGCCGCCGAGACTTCGCCGGAGGCGGGCCAGCCGGGCGTACGCAGGTTGCGGTAGGCGATCCACAAAAACGCCGCGGTGCACAGGCCGAACGCCGGCGCGGCGTGCGCCAGCTCGATCGTCACCATCGACAGCAGCAGGCAGCTGTAAAATACGAAACTCGCGGAGAGCGCCATGGCGTCTCCCGTCTGGCCACCCATGAACTGCTTGAAGGGAGAGCAAGATTCAGCTGAAAGGTGGCTTCACCTTGCAGCATCTTGCTCTAGCTCGCCTTCAGATGCTCCTGCAGGCGCGGCATCAGTTCGACGAAGTTGCAGGGGCCGTGCCGGCTGTCCAGCTGGTAGCGCAGGATCTCGTTCCAGGCGTCCTTGCAGGCCCCGGTCGAGCCGGGCAGGGCAAACAGATAGGTTCGGCCGGCAACGCCGCCAAGGGCGCGCGATTGGATCGTCGAGGTGCCGACCTTCTGGAAGGAGATCCAGCGGAACAGCTCGCCGAAGCCCTCGATCTCCTTGTCGAACACCTGCTTGAACGCCTCGGGCGTGACGTCGCGGCCGGTCACCCCGGTGCCGCCGGTGGAGATCACGCAGTCGATCTGCGGATCGTCGATCCAGCCGCGCAGCGTCGCCACGATCGCGTCCGTCTCGTCCCGGACGATCCGGCGGTCGGCGACCTTGTGGCCGCCCTCCGCGATCAGCCGCTGCAGCGTGTCGCCGGACCGGTCGTCACCGGCCGACCGGCTGTCGGAGACGGTCAGGACGGCGATGTTGACGGGCAGGAAGGGCTTGCTCTCGTCGATCCCACTCATTTCCGCGCGACCTCGGCTGGCCTCGTGTCCAGCGACTCGTAGCGCGGCCAGCCGCCCGCGGCAATGGCTTGCAGCGACGGGATCGCTTGCCCCAGCCGGTGGCGGTAGATCCAGAAGTTGGTCAGCACCCGCTCCACGAACATCCGCGTTTCGCGCGACGGCAGGGTCTCGATGAACAGCAGCGGGTCCTGCGTTGCGGTGTGCTTCTGCCACTTCAGCAGGTTGCCCGGTCCGCCGTTGTAGGCGGCCGCGATCGCGAACAGGTTATCGCCGACGAAGTCGTAGTCGCTGAGGTAGCCGATGTAGCGCTGCGCAAGGTCCAGGTTCAGCTCGGGCCGGTGCAGTTCGCGCCGCCCCTGGTAGCGGAAATTCTCCCGCCGGGCGATATAGGTCGCGGTCGCCGGCATCAGCTGCAGCAGCCCGCGGGCGCCGGCCCCCGACCGGGCGTCGGGATCGAACGCGCTTTCCTGGCGCATGAAGGCGTAGAGCAGCGCCCGGTCGATCCGGAAGCCGGTCGCGGGCCGCCACGGCGGGATCGGGTAGAGCGCGGCGTTGACCGTCGCCGCCGGCCAGCCGTTGTCGGGATCGCGCGCCAGCCGGGTGCCCAGGCGCAAAGCCATCGCGGGCAGACCGCCGCGCTCGGCGATCGTCAGCAGCGCGGCCGCCGTGTCCGGCTGGTCCCAGCCGTCGACGCCCAGGATCTCGCGCCGGGCCAGTTCGCGCTGGCCCACCTGCATCAGCCCGATCGCCCGGCGCACCGCCGGCCGCGCCGCCTGCTGGCGCACCGTGGCGCCGGCGGTCGCCGACCGGTCGAACGCCAGGCGCGGGGCGATGCCGAGGGCGGCGTGCGCGATCAGGCCGTAGAAGGTGCGCGGCTCCGCCGCCGCCCGGCGCAGCCACGTGCTGACTTCCGCCGGCTGCCGCAGGCGCAACAGGGCCCGGGCGGTCCAGTACGCCCCGCCGGCGCGGATTTCCGGCCGGGCGGCGGGGTTGTCGGCGAGCCGCCGGAAGTGGTGCGCGGCTGTCGCCAGGTCGCCGGTCCGCCAGGCCGCGAGCCCGGCGACCCATTGCGCGTGCGGCACCTTGGCCCCGGACTGCCGGGCGGCGGGCAGCGCCAGCACGGCCGCCCGGTCGCTGCGGCCGTAGTACAGCCAGGCGGCGGCGACCTGGGCGAGGGCCGCGTCGCGTTCGGCGGTGTCCAGCAGCCGGCGGACGCGCGGCTGGGCCAGATAGTCCTCGGTGATCGACAGGCGGGTGCGCAGCACGTTGCGGCGCACCTGGGCCAGGATGCGCCGGACCGCCCGGCGCTCCTCGGCGGTGCGCGCCCGGTCCGAGACATAGCCTTGGCGGACCCAGCCGCCGCCGACGTCCGACAGATCCGCCCGTCGGTAGCGGGGCGGCTGGACCGGGCCGCCGCCGGCCGGCCGGCGGGCGACCGCCAGCTTGTGGATCCTGGGCGCCTGAGGATGGTCGGCATAGCGGGCCATCCAGGCGCGCGATTCGGCGAATGGGGTCCAGTACGCGCTGGGGTGCAGGTAGCGCTGCGCCAGCGCGTGGCCGAGCAGGAGGTCGTCGTCCAATTGCGCGATCAGGCGGTCGGCCGCCGCCCAGTCGCCGGGTTCGCCGACGGCGAAGATCTTGCGGTAAAGCGCGACGTCGCTGGCGCTCAACACCGCCGGCAGGCCCACGTCGCGGGCGGCCCTGGGCGCAATATCGGGCAGGGCGGCCGTCTCCAGCCGCGCGCCCGCCTGCGCGGCGCCACCGGCCAGCCCGGCGGCCAGCGCGAGCCCCAGGCCGATCCCGATCAAGCGCCGTGCGATCCCGTTGTTCGTTCCGCCTGCCACGCAAGTCCCCCCTTGTCGTCGTCCCCGTTCCGGCCCGGAATCGTCCGGTAGATCGCCGGGGCTATACAGGACCAGAAAACACGCGATGCTTTTAGGAAAAAGTTAATATGCTTGACCAACACCACGATTTTGATGGTTTTTCAGCGATGTAGGGCGGGATCGCCGCGGTCGTCGCATCGGCCGGGCGGTCGTGCCGTTTGCCCCGCGGCCGGCGAGGGGCCGGCGCGAACCCAGCCGGCCGCTGCGTGTTCGGAGATGGGCCGGTGACGGCGTTCGGACGGAATTGCTGAATGTCGACTCGACCTTCACCCTGAATTTTGCTCTAACTGCTTGAAGAGAGGGCAAAAGTCAGCTGAGAGGTGGCTTCACCTTGCAGCACCTTGCAGCATCTTGCTCTAGATCGTGGGGTCGGTGCCGGCGTCGAAAGCGGTCTTGAACGATAGCAGGTCGCGCCAAGCCTGGCGCTTGGCGGCGGGCTGGCGCAGCAGATAGGCCGGGTGCAGCGTGACCAGGGCTGGCACCGGTGTCGGCATCTCGGGGTTCTGGTAGCTGAACCAGCGGCCGCGCAGCTTGAGCACGCCTTCGGTCTTACCCAGCAGCGTCTTCGCCGAACTGCCGCCGGACAGGATCAGGTAGTCCGGCTGCTTGAGCGCGATGTGGCGTTCGACGAACGGCAGGCAGGCCGCGACCTCGGCGGCCGTCGGCGTGCGGTTGCCGGGCGGGCGCCAGAACAGGACGTTGGAGATGTAGACGTTGTCCGCCCGGGAAAAGCCGATCCAGGACAGCATCCGGTCGAGCAGCTGGCCGGAGACGCCGACGAACGGCTTGCCCTGCCGGTCCTCGTCCGCGCCCGGGGCCTCGCCCACGATCATCACGCGCGCCTCGGGTGCCCCGTCGGCGAACACCAGATTGGTCGCCGTCTGCTTCAGCGCGCAGCCGTCGTAGGACGCCAGCGCGTCGCGCAGCGCGCCCAGCGTGGTCGCCTGCGCGGCTAACTTTCGCGCGCTTGCCAGGGTCTGCTCGGCGGTCTTGAGTTCGCCGCCCTTGGGCCGCCAGATCGGCGGCATTTCGCCGCTCCGGCGCCCGGCCGTGCCGGCTTGCGGCGTGTGTTCAGGGGCGCCGTGCCCGGCCGGCTGGCGGGTTTCCCGGTCCGGCGCCGCCGGCGCGGCGGGCTGCCTCGGCGTCTCCTGCGCTGAAACGGTCGGCGTTTCCGGCCTGCTGGGGGCGGTGGCCGGCATGCTGCGGGCGGCGCGCGCGGCCTTGGCTGCCTTTGCCGCGGCGTAGCGGTCGACCGGCGCGTCGCCGATCGCCTCATCGGCGCCGGCCACGATCAGCCAGTCCAGCGCCGCGCGCGCGGCGGCACGCGGATCGCTGGCGCTGGCGTGCGGCTGGGCCGGCGCTGCGGGGCCGCCGTTGGCGGGCGGGTCGGTGTCGTTCGGGGGTTGGCTCATGGCGGGCATAGATATAGCACCCGGACGGGCCCGCGTGCAGGTCCAGCGCTGGCGTTGTTCGGGGCGCGCGGTTGGGGATAGACTGCGCTGCGGCGCGAACCCATATCCCGCCAGGCGGTGCGCGTGCCGCGCCGGAAGTCCGCGGCGGCGTCGCGCGCAACCGACCTAGCGTGCCAAGTGAGCCATTAACGCCGTCCGCGTCACGCTTCGCCCGTCGACGCGGAGGGCCCGGGAGATCGTTGTCTTGACCCAGCCGAGTGCCAAGCGAACCGGCCGCATGGCGGCGGCCAGTCTGGCCGCGCTGCTGACCGTAAGCTGCGCCAGCGAAGCCCAGCGCCCGATCGCGGAGGCCGGCAACGGCCAGCGGATCGCCACCGCCCAGCCGGTCGGCGAGGCCGCGGCAGCGGAGAACAGCACCGCCTACGGGGCCTATCTGGCCGGCATTTACGCCAACAGCCAGGGCGACCTGGGCGCGGCGGCGCGCTACATGTCGCAGGCCCTAGCGGCGGATCCGCAGAACCCGCGGCTGCTGCACAACACCTTCATGCTGGTCGCGGGCGAGGGGCGGATGGACCGCGCCCGCGAGCTCGCCCAACGGGTGCTGGCGATCAACCCGAGCCACGGGCCCGCCCGCGTCCTGCTCGCGGTGGAGGCGCTGCGCGATCGCGACTTCGAGGCCGCGCAGCAGCAGCTGGAGCAGCTTCCCGCCCAGGGCCTGGCCGCGCTGGTCAAGCCGATGCTGTCGGCCTGGACGCAGGTCGGCCTGGGCGAGACCGACGCCGCGCTGAAGCGGCTGCGCGCCTTGGAGCCGATGAACGGCTTCGCGGCGTTGCGCCGCGCGCACCTAGCGCTGATCAACGATCTCGCGGGCCGCGACGGTGCGGCGGCGGAGGCGTTCGACGCCATCGGCACCGACCGCGCGGCGCAGTCGCTGCGGCTCGCCTGGCTGCTCGGCAACTTCCACGCCCGGCAGGGCGATCTGGACCAGGCGCGCACGGTCTACCGCGCCTACATGGCGCGCAATCCGGAAAGCGCGGTGATGGAGATCGCGCTCGACCGCCTGGACCAGAGCGCGCCCGCGCCGCTGGTCTCCAGCGCGGCGGAGGGCGCGGCCGAGGCGCTGTTCAACCTGGCCGGCCTGTTGAACCAGGAAGGCGCCAGCGACCTCGCCCTGGTCTACGACCGGATGGCCCTGCGGCTGCGCCCGGACTTCCCGATCGGCAGGATCCTGCTGGGCGAGGTGCTGTCGGCGCAGAACCGGCCGGAAGCCGCGATCGACGTCTACCGCGACGTACCGGAGACGTCGCCCTACCACTACATCGCCCAGTTGCGCATCGCCGGCGGCCTGGACGAGCTGGGCCGCCCGGACGAAGCGATCGACATCCTGGAAACCCAGGCCGCGGCGTTCCCCGAGCGGTTCGAGCCGCTGTACCAGCTGGGCAACCTGCACCGGGCCGACGAGAATTTCGAGCGCGCCGAAGCCGCCTACGCGCGCGCCCTGGAACGGATCCCCGAGCTGCAGACGCGGCACTGGACGGTGCTGTATTTCCACGGCATCGCGCTGGAGCGGACCGACCGCTGGGAGGCGGCCGAGGCGCGCTTCAAGCAGGCGCTGGAGCTGCAGCCCGAGCAGCCCTACGTGATGAATTACCTGGCGTACTCCTGGGTCGAGCAGAAGCAGAACCTGGAGCGCGCGCAGGACATGCTGCGCCGCGCGGTCGAATTGCGCCCGGAGGACGGCTACATCGTCGACAGCCTGGGTTGGGTGTACTACCGCCTGGGCAAGTACGCGAAAGCGGTCGAAAAGCTGGAGCGCGCGGTCGAGCTGCGTCCGGCCGACCCGACGATCAACGACCACCTGGGCGACGCCTACTGGAAGGTCGGCCGCAAGCAGGAGGCGCGCTTCCAGTGGCAGCGGGCGCTTTCGCTCGACCCCGACGCGGACAAGGCCGAGACCATCGAGGCCAAGCTGGAAGACGGCCTGAACGCCGACGACAACGGATAGCGCGGGGGTCCGGAACGCCCGATCGGCCGGCTGGCGGACTGGCGCGTCCCCGTTGATCGGAGGGTGATAGACAGCTGAACGGTGTGCCAGCCAAGGCGCAGCGTCCTGACGCCGACCTCCCGTCCGACGGCTGTCCGCCGTCAACCCGACGTCCGTCCCCGAGTGTCCAGGCATGCCCGAGCCCCCCGCCATCCAGCGCCACGCGCGCGCCAAGGTGAACCTGAGCCTGCGCGTGACCGGCAAGCGCGCCGACGGCTATCACGAACTGGACGGCCTGACCGCGTTCGCCGACGCGGGCGACCTGGTCACGGTCCACGCCGCCGACGACCTTCGCCTGGAAATCGTGGGGCCGTATGCGCGCTCGCTCGCCGACGCGTCGGCGCCGGCGGAGCCCGGCACCGAGAACCTGGTGCTGCGCGCCGCCCGGGCGCTGGCGCAGGCGACCGGCCGGCCGGCGCGGGCGCGGATCGTGCTCGACAAGCAACTGCCGGTCGCGGGCGGCCTGGGCGGCGGCTCGGCGGACGCGGCCGCCGCGTTGCACGCCCTGTGCGCGCTCTGGGGCGTCGACCCGGGGCCGGCGCGTCTGGCGGAGATCGGCCTGCAGCTGGGGGCCGACGTGCCGGTCTGCCTGCACGGCGCGGCCGCCTTCGTGTCCGGCATCGGCGAGCGGCTGGGCCCGGCGCCGCACCTGCCGGACGCGCACGTCGTGCTCGCCAATCCGGGGGTGGAACTGGCGACCGGGGCGGTGTTCAAGGCGCTCGGCGGGCAGACCTCGGGCCCGGCCGCGCGCTGGGACGCGCCGCCGCGCGACGCGGGGGCGCTCGCCGACTATCTGGCGCGCGACGGCAACGACCTGGAAGGCCCCGCCCGGCGGCTGCGCCCGGAGATCGACGACGTGCTGAGCGTGCTGGCCGCCCGGCCCGGCTGCCTGATCGCGCGGATGTCGGGCAGCGGCGCGACCTGCTTCGGCCTGTTCGCCGAGCCCGCGAGCGCCGAGGCCGCCGCCGCGCAACTCGCGGCCGACCGCCCGACCTGGTGGCTGCGCGCCGCCCGGCTGGTCGGCTGATCGGGAAAGCCGCGCCCGCCGGCGCGCGGCGGAGAAGGGGCGCTCGCCGCCCGATTCCCCAGGTTGAAAGCACCCCGCGACGGCGCTAATGTCCGCGGCGCGCCTGCTGGGGCGTAGCCAAGCGGTAAGGCACCGGTTTTTGGTACCGGCATTCCCAGGTTCGAATCCTGGCGCCCCAGCCACGCCCGAATAACCCCCTGAAATTCCAAGCTTCTCGCCAGCCGTTAACCCTCGAGGGCCGCGGTTTTCCGCGATTCCCGGCGACTGTGCCACACGGCTGTGCCACTGGGGTGTGCGCTCGGAACGTGCCACCCACGCTGGGAATCCCGGCGAAACCGGCCCTCGCGTGCGCGAGGAGCCAAGTCGTGGCCAAGGCCCCCAACCTGTACCGCCGGCAAGCCGTCTACTGGTGGCGCCGGCGCATCCCGAAGAACCTCCGCCAACTTTTTTCGACCTCGGAGATCCGTGTCTCAACTCGAGCCCATATGGTCGGGGAGGCGGCGGCCCGCGGTGCCCGGCTGCGGGTGATCACCGACCTCGCTTTCCAGGAGCTGGAGCGAGCCGTGTCGACCGGATTGACCATCTCAGACCAGACCTTCGACCAGCTGGTACAACAGCTGATCCGCGACGAGCTCGACCGCTGCGAGCGCGAGCGCGAGCTCGCGGGCCCGCGGACCGAGGCCGACATCCAGCAGGCCGTCCTCGACCAGCAGCGTCAGCGCGCCCGCCTGCAGCAGGCGTTGCGGACCAACGTCTACGGGGATCTGGAAGACCAGCTCGCGCCAGCCATCGAAGCCGTCCAGGAGGTCGCGACGGAGCCCGATCTGGCCGTGCTGCGGCGCCGCGCTGCCCGTGGACTGATGGACGCGACCGAGATCAACGAAGCCCGCGAACAGGGCATTTACAGTAGGGACACCCGCGTTTCGGCGGTGGCCGCGAACGGCTCATCCCTCAGTGCGCCCGTTTCCGGCCCGCTGGACGGCGCGCGCCTTCCCATGCGGCGCGAACCCGCGCAGCCGAGCCAGTCGGCAGCGCCCGCCCCGGCAAAGACCCCAGCTGTGAACAACCACAACGTCCTGAATTTGAAGCGCGATCGATCGTCCACGACGGAGACGCGTGCCTCTGAGTCGCGTGGATCGCCGACGCACCGATCCGTCGATGGCCGTACACCCGGAGCAGGGCCGCGCATCAGCGACGTCAAAGAGATGTTCATTGCCGAGCAAAGGAAAAGCATGCGACGTCACTGCCGTGTGGCCGTCGACTTGCTCCAGGACGGGCTCGATGACCTGGTGATCTCTGAGATGTCACGCGCCGCGGTCGCCGATGTGATCGTCCTGATCACTCAGCTGCCCGTGACACATGGCAAGAGCTCGAAGACAAAGCTGCGACTGCGCGAGCAGGTCGCCCGCACGAACGCCGAGGAAACCGAAGCCATTGAAGCCGCCGTCCAATGTGTGCAGGAGAACGGCGCCGACCGCAAGAAGATCGCCCGAGCCTCGTTGGAAGCCCGTATTGAGCGGCTCTCGTCGATACAGTCCCTGACGAACCATCGCCGCCGGATCAATAGCTTTCTTCGGTGGTGCCACAAGAAGGGCTATATCCCGCAGGCGTTCCAGGTGGATCTCGAGGACATCCCCCGTCAGGTCCGGGACGATGCTGAGAACCGGGATCAGAAAAAGGGCGCGCGGATGTCTTGGGGTCGCGAAAAACTGCAAAAGTTGCTCACCAGCAGCATCATGACGGACCCGAACAAGGAGCTGGGTGACCCGATGTTCTGGTCGATCCTGGCGGGTCCGCACCAGGCACCGCGCATGGAAGAGTGGATGCAGATCGATCCGCAAACAGATGTTGGAGTCGAGGAAGGCATTCCCGTCATTCGGATCCAACGGGGACTCGGGCAGCACGCCAAAACCGAGGCTGCCGAGCGCGTCCTACCCATTCACCCCGTGCTTATTGCTGCTGGCTTCCTGGATCTCGTCGAGCAGCGACGCGCCGAAGGATCCCATTGGCTGTTTCCGATGCTGGACCACGGGGCCGACGGCCGCTTCAGTTCGATCTTTACGAAGCGGTTTTCGCGTTATCGCGAAGACGAAGGGCTTTACGATCCGCAGCACGATTACCACTCGCTGCGCAGCGATTTTCAGGAATTCCTTGACGATGCTGATGTTCCGTTGAATGTCCGCAAGCGCCTGATGGGCCACCGTATCGAGGACATCACCGAAGGAAAGTATCGGAAACGTGACTACTCGATTTCTCGGAAAGCCGAATATATCAAGCTTATTGACTACGGGATCGAGGTTGAGAGGATCAACGGGATACCCGTGGTGAAGCTTCGGGACAGAGCAGATGCATCCGAACCGACGGCTGCCGACGAGGTCGTGTTATAGGCGCTGTGTAGCGCGTCAAGCAACGTGACCGGTTGAGCGACAAGGTCGTGGCCGGTGCGGATCGATGATGTTGAGGGCTTAGCTTTTGGTGTCGTCACCTCCTTCTGGGTTGTTGTCGGTTTGGTTGTCGCCGAGGCTGTCGCTGTCGGTTGACGCGGCGTCATCCGGCTCGGTTCGGCGGCTGACGGCGGTCCGCCGACGGTAGCTCTCGACGTTCAGCTCGAGGATGGTCGCATGGTGGACCAGCCGGTCGATCGCCGCGACCGTCATGGCGCGGTCGGGGAATATCTGTTCCCAGGCGCTGAACGGCTGGTTGGCCGCCACAGCGAGGCTACGGGTCTCGTAGCGCCTTGCGATCAGCTCGAACAGCACACTGG
>NZ_NRRL01000114.1 GCF_016583645.1 Rhodovibrio sodomensis
TATTCTTCGCCAAGTCCAGCCCGATCATGGTAACCTTCGCCATGGATGCCTCCTCCTTGAATGGCGTTTTTCAGTGCACCCATTCTGGCACACCGATGCCGCCGGAGGGGGCGTCCATCCCATCGCTTACGAACAGACCCGACCGCGATCCCGCGCAAAGGTGGTTCCACCGGCCGCGATCGGGTTCTAGAGTGCGGCCACATCGAAACCGGCCCGCCGCGGCCGTTTTCCCGCCCTTCTCGCCATCGAACGAGCGGCTTTCGACCTTGCGCTACCACTCCACCCGCGGCGACGCGCCCGCGCTTGGCTTCGACGACGTGCTGCTGACCGGCCTGGCGCCGGACGGCGGTCTGTACCTGCCGGAGGCCTGGCCCACGCTGGACCGGCAGACGCTGACCGGCTTCCGCGGCCAGCCGTACGCCCAGGTGGCGGCCGCGGTGATGCGCCCGTTCATGGCCGGCTCCACGGCCGAAGCCGAGATCGACCGGCTGTGCCGGCAGGCCTACGGCCGGTTCGCCCGCGCGGGCACCTGCCCGCTGGTGCAGGTCGACGAGTCCAGCTGGCTCTTGGAGCTGTTCCACGGCCCGACGCTCGCGTTCAAGGACGTGGCGATGCAGATCCTGGGCGATCTGTTCGACCACGTGCTGGCCGCGCGCGGCGCGCGGATCACCATCGTCGGCGCGACCAGCGGCGACACCGGCTCCGCGGCGATCGAGGCGTGCCGCGACCGCGACAACGTCGACGTCGTGATCCTGCATCCCAAGGGCCGGACCAGCGAGGTTCAGCGCCGGCAGATGACCACGGTCGCGGCGGCCAACGTCCACAACGTCGCGGTCGAGGGGACGTTCGACGACTGCCAGGCGCTGGTGAAGGCGATGTTCGCCGATCCGCCGTTCCGCGCGGATGTCGGGCTGGCCGCGGTGAACTCGATCAATTTCGCGCGCATCCTGGCGCAGACGGTGTACTACGTGACCAGCGCGGTGGCGCTGGGCGCGCCCGACCGGCCGGTCAACTTCGCCGTGCCCACGGGCAACTTCGGCAACGTGTTCGCCGGCCACGCCGCCCGCCGGATGGGCCTGCCGGTCGAGATGCTGACCGTCGCCTCCAACGCCAACGACATCCTGACCCGCTTTTTCGAGACCGGGCGCATGAAAACGCAGGGCGTGGTCGCGACCCATTCGCCGTCGATGGACATCCAGGTGTCGAGCAACTTCGAACGGCTGCTGTTCGAGCTGATGGACGGCGACGGCCACGCGACCGCCCAGGCGATGCGGCAGTTCAAGCAAACCGGCGCGTTCGCCCTGTCACAAGGGCAGCTGGCCCGCGCCCGCGCCGGCTTCGACGGCTTCCGGCTGGACGACGCCGGCACGCTCGACGAGGTCGCCCGGCAGTACGCCGCGACCGGCATGCTGATCGACCCGCACAGCGCGATCGGGCTGGCGGCCGCGCGCCAGCGCCGGGCCGATCCGCAATCGCCCACGGTCGCGCTGGCGACCGCGCATCCCGCCAAGTTCCCGGACGCGGTGCAGCGGGCGACCGGCCAGCGCCCGCCCCTGCCCGACCGGTTGGCCGACCTGTACGACCGACCGGAGCGCTACACCACCCTGCCCAACGAGCTGGCGGCGGTGCAGACCTTCGTGCGCGGCGTCAGCCGGCGCGCGGGCGCGGACGCGCCGGCTTCCCGCGTCGGCTCTTAAAGCCTAGACTCGCAGGCCAGCCAACCAGCCCGACACGGCTCGCCGGCCCGCAAGCCCGCGGCCGCGGGCCGGTGTTCCACCTGCCGTCGCATAAGGACCTTCATGAGCGAAGACAGCGTGCGCATCACGCGCCTCGACAACGGCCTGACGATCGCCACCGACCACATCCCGCACGTCGAGACGGTGGCGCTGGGCGCCTTCGTCGGCGTCGGCACCCGCCACGAGACGGCGGCGGAGAACGGCGTCGCCCACCTGCTCGAGCACATGGCCTTCAAGGGCACGGCGACGCGCAGCGCCCGCGACATCGCCGAGGAGATCGAAGCCGTCGGCGGGCTGCTGAACGCCTACACCGGCCGGGAAAGCACGGCGTTCTACGCCAAGGTGCTGCAGGAGCACGCGCCGCTCGCGCTCGACATTATCTCCGACATCCTGCTCAACCCGGCGTTCGACGCGCAGGAGCTGAAGCGCGAGCGCCAGGTGATCCTGCAGGAAATCGGCCAGGCCTACGACACGCCGGACGACATCATCTTCGACCACTTCCAGGAAACGGCCTATCCCGACCAGGGCGTCGGCCGGCCGGTGCTGGGCCGCGCCGAGATCATCCAGAAGCTGGGGCCGGAGGATCTGCGCGCCTACATGCGCCGCTTCTACGGCGCGGAGAACATGGTGATCTCCGCCGCCGGCAAGATCGACCACGACGCCTTCGTCGAGATGGCGGCGAAGGCGTTCGACGGTCTCGGCCAGGTCACCGCCGAGACCGCGGAGCCGGCGCACTACGTCGGCGGCGACTACCGCGAGACGCGCGACCTGGAGCAGGTGCACGTGATCCTGGGCCTGCCGGGTGTGGGCTACCGCGACGCGGACTACTACGCCAGCGCCGTGCTGGCGACGCTGTTGGGCGGGGGCATGTCCTCGCGCCTGTTCCAGAAGCTGCGCGAGGAACGCGGCCTGGTCTACACGGTGTTCTCGTTCCACAACGCCGCCAGCGACAGCGGGCTGTTCGGCGTCTACGCCGGCACCGGCCAGGACGAGGTCGGCGAATTGATGCCGGTGGTCTGCGCGGAGATCGCCGACGTGGCGCACAACGTCGGCGCCGGCGAACTGGAACGCGCGCGCGCCCAGCTCAAGGCGTCGATCCTGATGAGCCGCGAGAGCACCAGCGGGCGCTGCGAGCAGCTGGCCAACAACCTGCTGATCTACGGCCGGCCGCTGACCACCCAGGAGATCGTCGACGGCGTCGAGGCGGTCGACGCGGGCCAGGTGCAGCGGCTGGCGCAGCGGCTGGCGGCGAGCCGCCCGACCCTGACCAGCCTGGGGCCGGTCGGCCAGGTCGAACCGTTCGACACGGTCGCCAAGCGCTTCGCCGCCTAGCGCCGCGGCGATGAAGGTTGCATCAGCCTTTGTCGTGGATCGGGGCCGGTCGCCGCGGCACTGGGGCGCGACCCCGGAAAGCGGTCGCGCCCGCCGGCCGGGCCGGGCCGCCGGGCCGACCGACGCCGGCAACAGCCGCGGCGCCGGAACGATGGTGGCCCGATGCTGTCGCTGTTAAGGCCGGGCACGCCGGAAGAGCCGCTGCTGCGCCACGGCCGCGTCTACCTGCGTCCGGCCCGCCACGGCGACTGGCGGGCCTGGGCGGCGCTGCGGCGCGACAGCCGCGATTTCCTGGAGCCGTGGGAGCCGACCTGGCCGTACGACGCGCTGTCGCGCGCCGCCTTCCGGCGGCGCCTGCAACAGTACCGCACGGAGATGCGCAACGACACCGGCTACGCCTTCCTGATCTTCCGCAAGCAGGACGATCAACTGCTGGGCGGGGTGTCGATGTCGAACATCCGCCGCGGGGTTGCCCAGTCGGCCAGCCTGGGCTACTGGATCGGCCAGCCGTTCGCCCGGCACGGCTACATGAGCGAGGCGTTGCAGGCGGTGCTGACCTTCAGCTTCGACACCCTGGGCCTGCACCGGGTGGAGGCCGCCTGCCTGCCCGGCAACGCCGCCTCGCGCGGGCTGCTCGCCAAGGCGGGATTCACCGAGGAAGGCTACGCCCGCGAGTATCTTAGGATCAACGGCGTCTGGCAGGACCACGTCCTGTTCGCCATCCTGCGCCACGACCCGCGCGCTACGGACAGGAAGGCGTAACAGCCACCCCGTTGGATTGACGGCGGAAAGTCGGGGGATCCGATCGCGCGTTTATCCATTTGGATCACGATCCTGCCCGAAAATTGTCTTGCTAGAAATAAGGATGCACCGACTTGTTTTCCTTCTCCGCTCCGAATAAGGCTGTGCTAGGAAATGACGGCCACATTGGCCTGACGACCTAAATATAACCTGAGTTAATGACCCGGATATTCCTCTCCCACATGGCCGACGAGAACGAGCCGGACGACCCCGGCGCCCCGGAGCTTGCGCCGGCGTCCGGGCAGGCCGGCGCCCCGGCGTGCGGCCGCGTCCAGGATCTGGCCGGCGACGTGGTCGCCGAGGTGACGCGCGCGTGCCCGCGCTGCGCCGGCACCGGCCCGGATTGCCTGATCGACCTGATGTACGCCGAGGCGTTCCCCAGCCTGCGCTCGCACTGACCCGCGACCCGCGCCCGCGCGGGGCTCACACCTAGGCGTGACCGAAATGGCCGGTCAGGCTGAACGGGTCGAAGCCGAGCTTGCCGATCGCGCGCTGCCACTTGTCGTCCAGGTCGGCGTCGAAGATCAGCTGTTCGTCCGGATCGACGTGCAGCCAGCCGTTCGCCTGGATCTCCTGGTCCAGCTGGCCCGGCCCCCAGCCGGCGTAGCCGAGCGCGAGCAGGCTGCGGCGCGGCCCCTGCCCGCCGGCGATGTCGCGCAGGATGTCGACCGTGGCGGTCAGCGCGATCTGGGCGTCGACCGCCATCGAGCTGTCCTGCCGGTAGTCGGTCGAGTGCAGGACGAACCCGCGCCCGGTTTCGACCGGACCGCCGAAATGCACACGGATCTGGTCGGAGACGTCGGCGTTATCGATCCCGAGCTGCTCCAGCATCTCGGGAAAGGTGATCTGGTCGACCAGCTTGTTGATCATCAGCCCCATCGCGCCGTCTTCGCCGTGCGCGCAGACGTAGATCACCGCGCGCTCGAAGCGCGGGTCGCTCATGTTCGGCATGGCCACCAGCAGATGGCCCGCCAGGCTGTTCTCGTCGCTGTTGGCGCTGTTGGCGCTATTGGCGCTGGTCTTGCTGTCCGTCATGTCCTCGACGTCCGCTTGTGGCTGTTGGCCCCTGATCGTCGGCCGCGGGTGCAAGCGCGCGGCTGTCGGCCGCTTCTGGAAGCCCTTTCACCGTGCCCGGAGCTTGCGCCCGCCAGGCGTGCGCCGCAAGCCGTCGGTACGCCTTCCCCGGCGACAGTAGGCCACGTTATCGTGACCTGACGATGGCCTCCGCGCACTCTATATAGGCGAGGTAGCTCCGAGTTTAACGCCCATGCGGATGACCTTGTTCGCGCCCATGCCCGCCCAAACGACCCGCCGCCCCGCAAGCCCGAGGCGCCGCGCCGCACCGCGCCGCTGGCTGTCGCGGCTGGCGCCGCTGGCCATGCTGGCCGCCCTGCTGCTCGCCGCCGCGCCGCCGCTGCAGGCCGCCAGCAGCGACTGGGCCAGCAACGAGCAGGGCCGGCTGCGGCTGGTGTCGGCCAGCCAGGGCACGGGCGCCAGCGCGCAGCTGCGCCTCGGCCTGCAGTTCCAGATGGCCGACGGGTGGAAGATCTACTGGCGCTCCCCCGGCGAGGCCGGCTATCCGCCGCAGGTCGACTGGAGCGGCTCGCAAAACCTGGAGACCGCGAAGATCCGCTGGCCGGTGCCGCACCGCTTCGAACTGTTCGGCCTGCAGACCTTCGGCTACGCCGGCGAGGTCGTGTTGCCGGTCGACGCGCGCGCCCAGGATCCGTCCAAGCCGGTCCGGGTCGAAGCCAAGGTCGACTACCTGACCTGTGCCGAGATCTGCGTGCCGCGCAAGGCGACGCTGGCGCTGACCCTGCCGGCCGACGCCGGCGGCCCCAGCCAGCAGGCGCACCTGATCGACCAGTTCCGCGACCGGGTGCCGGGCGAAGGCGCCGCCGCCGGCCTGGACCTGCGCCAGGCACGGCTAGTATCCGGCGGCGACCAGCCGGTCCTGGAGCTGACCACGCACGCGCAGCCGCCGTTCAGGTCGCCCGATGCGATCGTCGAGGGGCTGCCGGAGACCAAGTTCGGCAAGCCCGCGGTGACCCTGAACGACGGCGGGCGCGAGGCGGTCCTGCGCCTGACCGGCGAACGCGGCCGGCTCGCCGAGGGCACGCTCGCCGGCAAGACCGTGACCGTGACGCTGTTCGACGGCAAGCGCGGGCTGGAACGCCAGATCACGCTGGGCGCGGACCGCGCGGACGCCGGCGCGGTCAGCACCGCCAGCCCCGGCGGCACCGACACCGGCGGCGGGTTGACTTGGACGGGGCCGAGGGTGGCCGCGGCCGACTACGCCGCGATCCTCGGCCTGGCGGTGCTGGGCGGGCTGATCCTGAACCTGATGCCCTGCGTGCTGCCGGTGCTGTCGCTCAAGCTGTTGAGCGTGATCGGCCAGGGCGGCCGGGAACGCCGGCACGTGCGCCAGTCGTTCCTGGCATCCGCCGCGGGGATCGTGACCTGCTTTCTGCTGCTGGCCGCCGGCGCGGCCGGGCTCAAGGCCGCCGGTCTGGCGGTCGGCTGGGGCGTGCAGTTCCAGCAGCCGCTGTTCCTGGTCGCGCTGACGCTGATCCTGACGCTGTTCGCCTGCAATCTGTTCGGGGTGTTCGAGATCCAGCTGCCCGGCCGGCTGACCGACCGGCTGGCGCGCGCCGGCGGCGCGCCCGCCGCCCCGGGCCACCGGGAGGGGCTGGCCGGGCATTTCGCCACCGGCATGTTCGCGACCCTGCTGGCGACCCCCTGCTCGGCGCCGTTCCTGGGCACCGCGATCGGCTTCGCGCTGTCGCGCGGGCTGTTGGAAATCCTGGCGATCTTTCTCGCCCTCGGCATCGGGCTGGCGCTGCCCTATCTCGCGGTCGCGGCGGTGCCGGCCTTGGCCGCCAAACTTCCGCGGCCGGGCCGGTGGATGATCGCGGTGCGCCGGGTGCTGGGGGTGGCGCTCGCCGGCACCGCCGTCTGGCTGCTCAGCGTGCTGGCGGCGGAAGACGGCCAGCTGACCGCCCTGGTGGTCGCCGGGCTGTTGGTCGCGCTGGGGGCGCTGATCGCCCTGCGCCTGAAGCTGGCGGGCGGCCTGCGCCGGGCGGTGCCGGCCGGGGCGGCGGTGCTGGCGCTGGCCGCGTTCGCCGCGCCGCTGACGCTGCAGGCGCCGGCGGACGCGCGCGGCCCGGCGACGGCAGGGGCCGAGGATGCCGCCGACTGGCGGCCGCTCGACCGCGGTGCGATCGACCGGCTGGTCGCGGACGGCAAGGTGGTGTTCGTCGATGTCACCGCCGAGTGGTGCATCACCTGCCAGGTCAACAAAAAGCTGGTGCTCGACAGCGAAACGGTGCAGGCGCGCCTCGACCAGCCCGGGGTCGTGCGGATGCGCGCCGACTGGACCAAGCCGTCCGACCGGATCGCCAACTACCTGGCCAGCTTCGGGCGCTACGGCATCCCGTTCAACGCGGTCTACGGCCCCGGCGCGCCGGACGGGATCGCGCTGCCGGAACTGCTGAACACGTCCGGCGTTCTCGACGCGATCGAGCGGGCCAGGGGTCGGCAGACCGCCCGGCGCTGATCGCCCGGGGCCAAGCCCCCGGTGCGCGGAATCGGGGGCGCGGAATCGGGAGCGCAGGATCACGGGCGCGGAATCGGGGGCGCCACACCGCGGGCGCCGATCACCTTGCCGCCGACCGAGAGGACGCCGGCTGCGATCTTTTCGCCCGGACCGGGCGTGTCTATGCTGGCGCGACCGGACACGACCGACGCACGCGGGGCCCGGCACCTCCGGCCGTCCGCGCCCGCGCCAACCAAGCGACACAAGAGGAAGATCCAGATGATCAAGGTGGGCGACGCACTGCCCGAGGCGACCCTGCGCAAGCTGGGCCAGGACGGCATCGACGAGGTGACCACGGGCGACTTCTTCGCGGGCCGCAAGGTGGCGCTGATCGGCGTCCCGGGCGCGTTCACCCCAAGCTGCTCGAACGAGCACCTGCCTGGCTTCGTCGAAAAGGCCAAGCAGTTCTACGACAAGGGCGTCGATCAGATCGCCTGCATGTCGGTGAACGATCCGTTCGTGCTCAAGGCCTGGGGCGACTCGGCCAACGTCGGCGACGCCGTGATGCTGCTGTCCGACGGCAACGCCGATCTGACGCAGAAGATGGGCCTGGAGTTCGACGGTTCCGGCGCCGGGCTCGGCACGCGCTGCAAGCGCTTCGCCATGCTGGTCGAAGACGGCGTCGTCACAGCGCTGAACGTCGAGGACAGCCCCGGATCGGTCGAAGTGACCAACGCCGACAAGCTGCTCGCGGAACTGTAACACCGCGGGACCCGCGCCGCCGCCCGACCACGACCACCCGGTACGTGAAACTGGGCCGTGTCACGTCGGGCGGCGGCGGCGGCGGGGATCGGGGCGACATCCTAGAGCCAACGCGGCTCGCTGCCTGTTTTATGGTTCGTGGACCGCCGGGCAGAGACGATGGACGGTGCACCCGCCGTTTCGTCAACTTTCTTGCCGCGCGCGGGACCGGAACGGCCTGTGTCGTGCGACGACGTTCTCAGAAAACGGCGTCAGCAAAGGCGTAACGGCCGCTCTCATTCGATTCCCAACTTAACCGGTCTTTTACAGTCGCGTGGATAGTTCTTGAGGCAGGCCGCCGACAGGACCGGCATTGCGCGCAGAGTCGCTGAAAACATGCGTCAGCCTGGCTGGCCGAACACAAGGACATAACCAGTGGCCGACAAGCCCGTCTCGCCCTCGGTGGCGCCCCGCGTCTCGTCCGCGCAAGCCCGCCGGCTGCTTGCGCGGCATCTGAAGCAGCTGCAGGAAGCCCCGGGGGCCACGGCCCGCGCGCAGACCGCGCGCGATGTCGCCAGCGGCTTGAGCTCGGGCCATCTGAGCGAGGCGGAGAACCAGCTCGCGCTCAATATCCTGGAAATGCTGATCTACGACACGGCCACGGCGGTGCGTGCGGCGGTCGCCACCGAACTGGCCGATTCCCCGGCGTTGCCGGACAGTTGGGCCCGGGAACTGGCCTGCGACGTGTCCGAGGTCGCGGTCCCGGTCCTGCGCTACGCCCAGAGTCTGTCGGACGACGATCTGATCGCGATCATCGAGTACGCCGAGGCCGAGAAGCTGCAGGTGATCAGTCAGCGCGACACGGTCAGCCAGCGGGTCAGCGGGGCGCTGATCCAGCAGGGCGACGAGGCCACGGTGACGCAGCTCTTGCACAACGAGGGCGCCGAGATCGCCAAGCGCTCGCTGGGCTGGGCGCTCTCGCGCTTCCGGCAAAGCGAGGACGTGCGTCGCGGCCTGATGAACCGCCAGCTGCCGCCGCGGGTCCTGGTGGCGCTGGTCAACTGCGCCAGCGACGAGCTGCGGCGCGAGCTGCTGCAGCATCCGGAGCTGTCGGCGGCGGTGCGCGACAACGTCGTGGACCTGGGCGAGGAAGCCGCCCTGCACACCATGCTGGCCGGGCAGGACGGCTACGACCCGGCGGAGACGGTGAACGCGCTGCTGCGCTGCGGCAAGCTGACCGACCGGCTGCTGCTGCGGGTGCTGCTGGAAGGCCAGTATACGCTGTTCGTCCAGGGCCTGGCGGCGCGCGCCGACACGCCTTACGCGGACGCGGCCCGCAGGATCGAAGACGGCGACGCGTTTGCCCGCAGCGGCCTGTACCGCAACGCGGAGGTCACCGAGCGCCTGTTCAACGCGTTCAACGCGGCCTGTTCGGCGGCCCAGCCCTATCTCAAGCGCGGCAGCGCTCTCGACGACTCCTACCGGGCGAAGGCGATCGCCGATATCCGGGCCAGCTATCCGGGCATCACCGGGGATTCGCTGACGGCCGTGCTGACCGGCCTGTCCAAGACAACGGCCAGTGCCTGGTAGCGCGGGCCTGGAGGCCCGTATCCCGCCGTTGCGCGGGTCGCCCTAACGTGCGCCCCACGGGCCGGGGCGAGTGGAAGCTCACTCGTCCTTGAACAGGCTGGCCGCGCCTTGCAGGTAGTCCCGCTTCTGCCGGGCAATCTCGCGCACCTGCTCCAGTTCCCGTTCCAGCTTCGCAGCGTAGGCGTCCAGCTCCTCGACCGACAGATCGTTCAGCGGCCGCGGCTGGTCCAGCCGGACGCTCGGCTCCTCGTCTTCACGCATCGCCTGGTCTCCCGCGTGTCCGGACCGCCGGCGCGGCCGGCCGGCCGCGCTTGCCCTCGCCCCGCGAGGATACTAGAGCGGTTGAGGTGAGGCGAGAGCCGTTCCAGCGCACCAGGAGACGCCGCCATGGCCGATCTGCCCGAAACGATGACCGCGATCGAGATCGCCCAGGCCGGCGGTCCCGAAGTGCTGACCCCGTGCGAACGCCCGGTGCCGCAGCCGGGCATCGGCGAGGTCCTGATCCGGGTCGAGGCGGCCGGGGTCAATCGGCCCGACGTGATGCAGCGCCAGGGCGGCTACCCGCCGCCCGAAGGCGCGAGCGACATTCCCGGCCTCGAGGTCGCGGGCGAGGTCGTCGCCCGCGGCCGGGACGCGGGCCGCTGGCAGGTCGGCGACAAGGTGACCGCCCTGGTCGCCGGCGGCGGCTATGCGCACTACTGCACGGCACCCGCGGTGCAGTGCCTGCCCTGGCCCGAGGGCTTCGACGCGATGCACGCAGCCGCGATTCCGGAAACTCACTTCACCGTCTATTCGAACGTGTTCGACCGCGGCGGGCTGAAACGCGGCGAGGCGTTCCTGGTGCACGGCGGCAGCAGCGGCATCGGCACCACGGCGATCCAGCTGGCGAGCGCGTTCGGCGCGCGCGTGTTCGCCACCGCCGGCACGGACGCGAAGTGCCAGGTGTGCCGCGACCTGGGCGCCGAGCGGGCGATCAATTACCGCGCCGAGGACTTCGTCGAGGTCGTCAAGGGCGCGACCCGGGGCGGGGTCGACCTGATCCTGGACATGGTCGGCGGCGACTACATCCCGCGCGACATCAAGGCGCTGGCGCCGGAGGGGCGGCTGGTGTTGATCGCCTTCCTGGGCGGGCCGAAGGCGGACGTGAACTTCGCGCCGGTCATGCTAAAGCGCCTGACCATCACCGGCTCGACGCTGCGCGCCCGCGACGTCGCCTTCAAGGCGGACGTGGCGGACAGGCTGCACCGCGACGTCTGGCCGCTGCTGGAAGACGGGCGCGCCAAGGTGCTGGTGCATCAGACCTTCCCGCTGGACAAGGCCGCCGACGCGCACGCGCTGATGGAGAGCTCGACCCACATCGGCAAGATCGTCCTGACGGTGTGAATCCCGCGCGTCCGGCTCAGCCCACGGCCGGATCGCCATCATGTGACCCGTCTTTCATCGGCCGCGCCGCATGCCCATCTGCCCGGGTGTAGGCGCGAACCCATGATTTAGGGAGAAACAGGACCATGGCCGAGGATCGCAACCAGTACAAAGAACAGCTGAAGTCCAAGATCGACGAGTGGAACGCCGAGATCGACAAGCTCCGCGACAAGGCCGATCAGGCGACGGCACAGGCGCGCCAGCAGTACGAGGAGCAGATCGACTACCTGCGTCAGCAGCAGCACAAGATGCAGGACCAGCTCGACGAGCTGCGCCGGACCAGCGAAAGCGCCTGGGAGGATGTCAGGAAGGGTATCGACACCGCCTGGGACAACATGGACAAGGCGATCAAGGACGCCTGGAACCGCTTCCGGTAACCGCCCCGCGGCGGACGCCGTCCGCGCCCCGGTCGGCGGGGCTGAAATTCCCGCCGCCGGCGGTGCGGATCGGCCTTTTTCGCGCGGCCGTTCGGTTCTATAGTCGCGCGCGGTCACCCGGACGTGCCGATGGCGCCGAGGTCGCCCGTGCGTCCCCGCGCGGGCGCGTTTTCGCGTTGCCCGCCGCCCGACCGGCGGGAGCGAGACCCCACGGGCGGCATCCATCGGCCGCAACGACACACGATGCGCGCTGCCTGACCCGACCCGCGCGCGCCCTAGCGCGCGGGACCCGCTTGGTCGCGCAAGGAGGACGAACGACATGGCTCAGCCGTTGATGCCCAAGGCCACCGCCGTTTGGCTGGTGGAGAATACCGCGCTTACCTTCGACCAGATCGCGCAGTTCTGCGGCCTGCACCCGCTCGAGGTGCAGGGCATCGCGGACGGCGAGGTCGCCAGCGGCATCAAGGGCATGGACCCGATCGCCAACGGCGAGATCACGCGCGCGGAGATCGAACGCTGCCAGAAGGACCCCAGCGCCAAGCTGCAGCCGGCCAAGAGCGACCTGCCGCAACCGGTGGCGCGGACCAAGGGCCCGAAGTACACACCGATCGCCAAGCGCCAGGACAAGCCGGACGGCATCGCCTGGATCCTGCGCAACCATCCCGAGATCAAGGATACGCAGCTGTGCCGGCTGATCGGGACGACCAAGAACACGATCCAGGCGATCCGCGACCGGTCGCACTGGAATTCGCCCAACATCCGCCCGCGCGACCCTGTCCTGCTCGGCCTGTGCACCCAGTCGGAGCTGAACGAGACGATCGAGACCGCGCGCCGGCAGCAGGCCCGCAAGCCGGGCCAGAAGCAGCAGGCCCCGGCGGAGGCGGAAGCCTCCGCGAGCGCGGGCAAGGATGCGCCGGAAAGCGGCGGCGACGAAACCTAAGGCAGCGACCCCCGTTGCCGGCCGGTTACGAAAACGGCGCGGTCCAGTTGGGCCGCGCCGTTTTCTTGCCTGGAGGCGGGTGGCGTTGGAGCGGACTGCTCGAAAGCCCAATCTGCGTTCAAGCAGTTCAATCTAACTTCTTGAAGAGACGGCAAGATTCAGCTGAAAGGTGAGTCCACCTTTCAGCCTCTTGCCCTACGCGCTGAGGCCGCGTGGCGCCTGCTGGGCCCCAGGCGGGGGCATGTCCGCGCCGCTCGCGACCTCATGGATCGCGCCGACCAGCTCGCCCGGCAGGTTCAGCTTGGTCGCCAGCATGCTGAGGTAGGCATGCTCGGCCGGGCTATCGACCTCGATCGCGGAGAGCGAGGCGGCGTACAGCTCGGTCGCGACTTCCCGACTGTCGGCCAGCGCGGCGATCCCGTCCAGCGTGTCCGGCGTGTTCATCGCCTGCAGCATCGCCGCCTTGTCGCTCGGGCTCAGATCCGCCTGCTCGATGGTGGCGAGCACGCGCTTCAGCTCGGCGCCGTCGATCTGGCCGTCGGCGCTGGCGGCGGCGATCATCGCGCGCACCAGCTTGAGCGCCAGCGCGTTGCAGGCGGCCGTGTCGCCCAGCTTGGGCAGGAACGAACTGCCGGCGGGCGGCGGGGTCAGCGAACCGGCGCCCGGCTGGTCCGGGGCGGCCACAGGCGCCGGAGCGTCCTGCCGGCCCTGGTATTTCTGGTAGGCCAAGTAAGCAACCCCGGCGAGCGCGGCGACGCCGCCCACGTTAACGGCCGTCTCGCCGAGGGTCTTGCGCGCTTTCTTGTTCATCAAGAGCCCGGTCAGCGCGCCGCCGGCAACGCCGCCCAAGGCCCCCTTGGCACCCGGATCCTGCAGCAACCGTCCGAGAAAGCCATTCGCATCCAGCATGGTCGTGCTCCCGCACCGCGATCGTTTCGACACCCGGCGATCCGGGCCCTTACATTAAATGGGGGGCGGTTCGACGCGCACTAGAGGTCGGCCACGGAATTTTCGCACGGCGGACGCTGGAATTGGCGGTCTCCGGTCGGATGAGGGTCGATCGTAACCGGTCTCGGCTCTATCGAGGCGACACGATCCGGCATCTCATCCTATACAGATGCCAGACCGGCTTCCCGGGCCAGTCGGCGATCCATCGTGGCGGTCGTCCCGCATCCGGCGGCGCGGTTGAGACACAGGATCAGGTAATCCGAGAGCCCTCGTACCGATGCTTGGATGCGCTGTTTAAATCGTCCTGACAGGCGACCTTGACCGCATCGGCGTGTCGGACTTCCAGTTCATCGGCCTCGATCAGGTTCAGGACGGTGGTCACAATGTCAGCCGTCTCGATTTTGTAGGCTCTTTCTAGGGTCTAAACTCAAATCTGCTTTTGCGTAAAGCGCTCGGTGTATGATTCGCTCGGTCTTGGGTCGTGAGTGGCAAGAGAGGGAGTGAATATACCATGCGGTTCGACTTGTCGGATCGTGAGTGGGGCGTCATCGAACCTCAGCTTCCACCGACCCGGCAGGGTGGAAAGCGCGCCGACGAT
>NZ_NRRL01000115.1 GCF_016583645.1 Rhodovibrio sodomensis
TCGCAACCGGCCTGAATCGAAACGCGAAAAACCCCGCATCCCCATCGTACAATACCCCGCCCAGGCCGCTACGCGAACGGCTCGCGGCGGCTACCAGAGGGCATTAAGCAACTGCGTGCAAAATCCGGGCTAAACGGTGCTTCCATCAAAAGTGAATACGGCAAACGGCTTGGACGACCATGAGGACGGGGTCTTTGCCACGATCTTGGACACGATCCAACAGGGCGGCGAGAGCGGGTAAGCCAGCGGGTAAGCCAGCCGTCCGACCAGGTGTAAAAGCGCTCGAAAGCGAGGAGGTGATGCCATGAGGCATTGGAAACCCGGCTACCGCGAAGAAGCCTACTTCAGAACCACCCAAGCCCTATAAGCCGCACGCCGTTATGTTCGTGCCCGCCGGGCTGCCCTCACCGGCGGTGAGCGTGCGGCTTCTGGCCAGTTAGCCGCAATCGCTGAAGGTGGACCCACCGTCAGCGTAATGCGCGCTCTTCGCCCTCTTAGGCAGCGCAAGTTCCGCGGCGAAGCGGGTTCCAGCTTCGGCGATCTTGCATTAGAGTGGGTGCGGCGCTGGCGACTTGGTGCGCCCGAATAACTCAGAATTCCCTCACATCGTCAAAAATCGATGCGTCGGTGCGATGGTGAAGCGCCATTCACGGCGCGGGCCAGCCATCACGTTTAGGTAATAGAGCTGGAAGCCGTGCGGCGCGCCCACTGGGTGGTAGCCACAGGGGACCAGGACGACGTCGCCGTCGCTTACGGCCATCGACTGGTCTATGCTGCCGTCGTCAGTATAGACGCGCTGGAAGGCGAAGCCCCCGGCGGGTTGCAGGCGGTGATAGTAGGTCTCCTCCAGCTGCGTCTCCTCCGGCGGATTGTCGGTGTCGTGTTTGTGCGGCGGATAGCTGGACCAGTGGCCGGCCGGGGTAAATACCTCCACGACGATCAGCGAGTCCGCCGGCTCGCTGTCGGGCAGTATGTTGTGGATATAGCGCGTGTTGGTACCCTCGCCACGGGTCAGGGCCTCGATGCCGTCGGGAGCGATCCGGCGAGCGGGGCGCGCCCTCGGCGTGCCCGGCGCGCTGCACAGCGCGAGCTCCAGATCGTTGCGCGCGTGAACCTCCAGACGCGTGTTGGCAGGAGCGTATACGCAGTCCGGCTTGCCGCCGTCGAACAGGGTGCGCCGGTCGCCGACGCCTGGATAGTCCGCTCCATCGACCACTAGATCCGCAGTGCCGGTGAGGGCAATCGCCAGAAGCTCCCGGTCGCCGGTGTCGCGTGCGAGGGCCTGACCCGGCGCTAGGCGGTGCAGGTCGAAACCAACGTGGCGCCAACCTGCACTTTCGGGCGTGATCCGGTGCACCGCGCCCTCGGCATCGGGCGCGGTCGGGCGGCGCAACAAGGACGACATGGACTGTTCTCCTTCATGCTTTGATGTTCAGGTTTCTTGCAACTGGCCGGCTCACGCTAGGAAACCCGCCGCCGACGCGGCGGCGCGCAAACCGCGGTAGCCGGTCGCGGCGTAGGTTTCGGGGTCAGCTTTGGCTGGATCCTGCTCAGCCTCCATTACCAGCCAGCCGCTGTAACCGTGCGCCGCCAGCGGACGAAGCACGCCGGCGAAGTCGATCGCGCCGTCGCCCGGCACGGTGAAGACGCCGTTCACCACCCCGTCGATGAAGCTGGCGTCGGCCGCGCGCGCCCGCACTAGAGGGTCGGGGCGGATATCCTTGGCGTGCAGGTGCACGACGCGCCCAGCATGACGTTCGGCTAAAACGACCGGATCGCCGCCGGCGTGGGTGAGGTGACCCGTATCCAGCAGCAATCCGACTGCCGGATCGGTTTCGGCCAGCAGGCGCTCGGTCTCGGCCTCGGTCTCGACCACGGTGCCGACGTGGTGGTGGTAGGCGAGTGTCAGGCCCTGGTCCCGCATCCGCCCAGCCAGAGCGCTCAGGCGCTCGGCGAAGCGAGGCCACTCGGATTCCGCCAACACCGGGCGCGCGCTCAGCGGTCGACGGCGGTCGCCATGCACCGCACCCGCCACCTCGCAGGTCACCGCGACCGTGGCCCCGAGCGCTTTCAGCAGGTCCAAATGCGGCTGGATCAGCGCCAACTCGGTCTCGACGTCGCGCCGTGTCAGTTCGATTCCGGTCCAGCCCGAGATCAACTCCAGGCGGTGCGGTTCCAGCGCCGCGCGCAGCGCTTCCGGCGTTCGCGGAAACTTGTGGCCCAGCTCCACCCCCTCGAAGCCGGCCGCAGCCGCCTGAGCCAGGCAGGTCTCGAGCGGGATTTCCGCCCCGAGACTACGCTCGTCGTCGTTGCTCCAGCCGATCGGGTTGGCGCCAAGGCGGACGGTCATTTCGGCGGTCCCGCGCCGGTTGGATCGGCGAGAGCGTTCGCCGGTTGCGGCGGCGCGTCGTAGGCGCCCATGACGCTCTGGTCGAAGTCGATTACGCTGCCGGTCATTAGTCCCGATTCGTCGCTCGCCAGGAAGGCGATGGCGCGCGCCACCTCGCTAGGCTTGAGCAATCGGCCGAACGGCTGTGCGGCCTCGGCGTCACCCAGCCAGTCCGGCGGCTTGGCGTGGGCTTGGCGCTGGATCTCGTGCTCGGCCGGTGTATCCATCCAGCCAGGGTTGATCTGGTTGACCCGGATGCGGTCGCGCATCAGCGCGTAGGCTGTATTCCTGGTCAGGGTGGCGAGCCCGCCCTTGGCCGCGCAGTAGGCGGCGATGAACGGCTGGCCACCGTGGCCCGACATCGAGCCGACGTTTACCATGGCGCCGGCCACGCCCTGCCGGCGCATCACGTGGGCGGCCGCTTGCATCAGGAAGAACGGGGCGCGCAGGTTGAGCGCTAGCAGCTTGTTGTAGAGGTCCGGCGTGGTATCGAGGATGGTGCCGCGGTCGGTGCTGCCGGCCGCGTTGACCAGCCCGTGCAGTGTACCGAAGGCGCGTTCCGCCTCGCTAACCACGGCCTGGGCTTCGTAGACGTCCGTAAGATCAGCCTCGACGAAACGCGCGTCGCAACCCGAACGTGACAGCTCCGCCGCCAGTGCGTCGCCGTTCTCGCGGTTGCGGCCGCACAATACAAGTCCATCCGCACCGCGCGCGGCGAACACGCGAGCAGTCGCCGCGCCTAGCCCCTGCGTTCCGCCACTGATCACGTAGGTCCGACCGTCGAGACGGCCGTCGACATCCTCGACCGCCCGGCCCGTTGCCTTGTTTGCCATGTGAAGCCTCTGTCACGTCATACGCTGGTTTTGGCGCTGCGCCTCGTAGTCTGTGCGGGCCCGCCGGGTCTTGGGATCCCCTGAAACCTCGGCCACAGCAACGTCCCAGAAGGCGCCGCCGGCGTCGCTGCTGGCGTCGGGGTCGGTCTCGATCACCACCACGTAGCTGCACTCGGACAGGCGGGCGCGGTGCAGTGCCGCCTCAAGGTCGGCAATGCCCTGGACCTTCTCCGCCTCGGCGCCCAGCGCGCGGGCATGCGCTGCGTAGTCCACGGAAACCTGGCGATTATAGGTGGTATTCGCGAATCGGTTGTTGAACGGCGCGCCGCCGCAGGCCTGCTGCAGGCGGTGGATCGAGCCGAAGCCCTGGTTGTCTAACAGTACGACGATCAGTTTGCGCTCCAGCATGACCGAGGTGGCGATCTCCGAGTTCAGCATCAGGTAGCTGCCATCGCCGACCATGACGAACACCTCGCGCGACGGATCGGCCATCTTGGCGCCAAGCCCGCCGGCGATTTCGTAGCCCATGCAGGAATAGCCGTATTCGACGTGGTAGGTCCCGGGTCCCTGGGCGCGCCACAGCTTGTGCAGTTCCCCCGGCAGGCCCCCGGCGGCGCAGACCACCGTGTCGCTGGGTCCGGCGGCCCGGTTGACCGCGCCGATTACAGCCATGTCGGACGGCCGCTCGGCGTTGCTGTGCGCGGTTGTGCGGGCGACGATCTCGTCCCAGACCTGCTTCTCGTCCGCCATCCGCCGGCGCCAGGCCTCCGGCGCGCAATAGCCGTCCAGGCGGTCGTCCAGCGCCGCAAGCGTGGTCCCGGCGTCGCCGACCAGCGGCAGGGCGCCGTGCTTGCCGGCGTCCGCCGCGGCGACGTTCAGGTTGATCTGCCGCAGCTGCGGGTTCTGGAACAGCGTTCGCGAGGCCGTGGTAAAGTCCTGGAGGCGGGTCCCGATTGCGAGCACAACGTCCGCTTCGGCGGCGAGCGCGTTGGCCGCGCTGGACCCGGTCACGCCGACCGAGCCGACGTTGCACGGATGATCCCACGCGAGTGTGCCCTTGCCAGCCTGTGTTTCCGCGACCGGCAGGCCATGGGCACGGGCGAAGTCGGCCAACCGTGCGTTGGCCCTGGCGTACTGCACGCCGCCACCCGCGACCACCAGGGGCTGTTCGGCGCCGGCGAGCGCTTCTGCGGCCTGCGCCAGTTCGTCGGGATCGGGCGCCGGGCGGCGCGGCCGGCGCATCGTGGGCTCGAAGAACGCGTCGGGGAAGTCATAGGCCTGCGTCTGGACATCCTGGCACAGCGCCAGCGTCACTGGCCCGCAGGCGGCGGGGTCGGTCAGCGTTTGGATCGCCCGGGGCAGTGCGTTGAGAAGCTGTTCGGGCCTCGTGATCCGATCGAAATAGCGGGACACGGGCCGGAAAGCGTCGTTCGCCGTGACGGTCGCATCCTGCGGATCCTCGATCTGCTGAAGTACCGGGTCGGGGCGCCGGTCGGCGAACACGTCGCCTGGCAGCAGGAGGACGGGCAGGCGGTTGACGTGTGCCAGCGCAGCCGCCGTGACCATGTTGGTCGCGCCCGGGCCGATCGAAGTCGTGACCGCCATCATCTGCAGGCGGTTGCGCGCCTTGGCGTAGGCGATCGCGGCGTGCGCCATCGCCTGTTCGTTGTGCCCGCGATAGGTGGGGAGCGTCTGCGTTCTGCGGGCGAGCGCGTCGCCCAGGCCGGCAACGTTGCCGTGGCCGAAGATCGCCCACACGCCGGCGAACAGCGGTGCAGGACCGTCCTCCAATTCGGTGCGCTGCTGGCTCAGGTAGCGCACAAGGGCCTGCGCGGCCGTCAGTCTCACCGTACCCATGTGTCCTCCAGGGTCCTTTCGACGGGCACCGTCCGTTACGCCGGCGCGCTAGCGTCCCATGCGTGGACCAGTTCCTGGTACCGCGCGGCCATCCGATCCCGTGCGGCCGCGTCGTCGATGTCGCCGGCGAACCAAGCGCGCGCCGGTTCGCCGAAGATCGTCCGGCCGACCGCGAAGCCGCGGCAGGTCCGGCTTTGCCGAGCCGCGGCAAAGTGCCCGGCGAGCGTTTCGATCGGCGCGTCCAGCCCCAACATCAGGGTGCCCCGACAGTCAGGGTCGTTGGCGGCGATCGTGTCGTCGATACACTGCCAGCCCTGGGCGGTTTCCTGTGCCTCCAGCTTCCACCAGTCGGGATAGATGCCGCGGTCGTAAATGGCCTGCATCGCCCGGGCGGCGGTATCCGCCTCGACCGGCTTGTCCGACTTGGAGGCGATGACCTCGACCAGCAGCTCGTGCCGGCTCGCCCGGGCCGCTTCGGCCAGCCGGCGCAGCTGTTCGCCCTGCTGGTTCTGCAGCTCCGCGTCATCTTCGGGATGATAAAAGACAAGGCACTTCACGATCTGCGGCAGCGGCCAGTCGCGCAGGATCGCGCCGACGCTGGCTCCGCCCTCGAAGGTGAGCGGGCGGCTCTGCGGCGCCTCGATCGGCCGGGCGAGCCAGTGCCCGTTGTCCGCCGCCTCAGCAAGGGCGTCCCATCCGTATCGACCGTCCAGCAGCAGGCCGAGGCGACCGTCGTCGTTGCCGCGCACTGCCTCCAGCGCGAGCAGCTTGAACGCGCCGATCCGCCGTCGGTCGACGCTGTTGGCGTCCGCCATCTCCTCGAACTGCGGACGATGGTCGATCGCGAGCGCCAGCACCTGCGGCCAGGCGCGGTGGCGCGTGGTCGACCGATGCAGCTGCTCGAGCGCGCGGTCGTCGCGCAGCCGGCGGACCGGGCTGCCGTGGTCCAGGAAGTGCCGCAGTTCGCGCCATGACGGGCTGGCCGGCGTGCAGCCGTGGCGCGAGACCGTGAGCGCCCCGGCCGCGTTGGCGTAGCGACAACAGGTCTCCAATGCGAACCCGCGCAGATAGCCCGCGAGGAAGCCGGACATGAATGCGTCGCCGGCGCCCAGCACGTTGAAAACCTCGACCGGGACACCTGGACCCTGGAGGCCCTGTTCAATGTTCTCGGGGATGGCGTCTGGGAAGACCACGCAGCCCATCGGGCCGCGCTTACACACGAGCAGCGCGCCGGTGACCCCCCGCAGGCTCTCCAGCGCGGCGTGGGTTTCGCTCGCGCCGCCGGCGATCTGGATCTCCTCCTCGGTCCCAACGACGACGTCGCAGAGTGCGGCGATGGCCTGCAGGTGCTGCGTCACGCTGGCGCTCTCGACGAACCGCTCCTCGCCGGCGCCGTGCTCGGCCAGACCCCAGAGAACCGGGCGGTAGTCGATGTCCAGGATCACCGTGGCGTCGTGGTCCCGGGCCAGCTGGATCGCGCGCCGCGACGCCGCGTCCAGCTGCGGCTTGGCGAAATGGGTGCCGGTCACGACCACCGCGCGGGCCCGGGCGATCAGGTCGGGGTCGATGTCGTCGGGCTGCAGCGCCGCGTCGGCGCAGTTTTCCCGGTAGAAGATCAGCGGAAAACGCTCGCGGTCGCGGATGCCCAGCACGACCAGCGCGGTAAGGCGTTCCGGATCGGTTTGCACGCCGGACACGTCGACGCCCTCGCGGACAAGTTCCTCGCGCACGAACCGGCCCATGTGCTCGTCGCCGACCCGGCTGATAAGGGCCGAGCGCAGGCCCAAGCGGGCGGTGCCCGCGGCGATGTTGGTCGGGCAGCCGCCGATGTACTTGGCGAAGCTGCCCATATCCTCCAGGCGCCCGCCGACTTGCTCGCCGTACAGGTCAACGCCGGCACGGCCGACGGTTACGACATCAATGTCCTTGTCCCGATCGACCATCGGCGGACCCTTGAAAAGCGTGGCGTGCGATCTGACGCGAGCGAGTGAAACAGACGTTCCGTTATCTTAGCAACAAGGAACAGGAGTTTTTACGCGTTGCGGTCCCGCGTCTCCCGCGTTTGCGCGCACGCGCCGGCGCCGCCCAGACTGAGGTCGAGACGCTGGCCGAGGGCCACGACCAGCGAAATCGCCAGGGTCATCGTCGCCGTCAGGGAGCGGAACGACTGCACTTCCCCGTCGTGCACTTCGAAGACGGGATCGCCCAGCTGGCAAATCGGCGACAGCGGTGAGTCGGTGATCGCCATGGCGGGGACGCCGCGATCCCGCGCGACGCGCGCGATTTGCTGCGTTTCCTCCGCGTATGGGTGGAAGCTGACCATGATCAGCGCGTCGTCCGTCCGCATCGCCGCGGCCTGCTGTTCGGCCATCCCTCCCATGCCGTCCACCAAGTGCGCGTGCAGCCCGAGGTGACCAAGCGCGTAGGCGAAGTAGGCGGCCACCGGGAACGACCGACGCTGGGCAACTATGTAGATCGTCTCCGCACTGGCGAGCAGCTCGCACGCCCGCTGCATGGCCTCCGGGTCGATCTCCTGACCGAGGTGGTCGAGCGCATGGTGCCCGGCGGTGATGAAGTGCGCCAGGATCTGGTCCGGAGAGCCTTCAGGGGACTGCTGTTGGCGCACCCGGCGCAGCCGTTCGGCGTAGCTTGGGGTGGTCTCCATCAGGCGCGCCCGGAACACCTGCTGCATCTCGGAAAATCCGGAGTAGGCGAACGCCTTGGCGAAGCGGATCAGCGTGGACGGTTGCACCCCGGCGCGTTCGGCGATCGTGGCCACCTTTTCGAACGCCATGTCGTTGGGGTGCTCGAGCGCGTAGTGCGCGATCTGCTGCAGGCGGCGGCTGAGCTCCGGATATCGGCTGGAGATCGCCTGTTCCAGGTCGTCATAGCTCTGCAAGGTTACCCCCTCCGGCCGTTGCGAACGGCGATCGCGGCCCGGCTGTGATGAACGAACCAGTCGGGTCGGAACCAATGGAATCCATAAACCCTTGCGCCGCTAAGATGAAACAGGCATTCTGAAATCGCATAAATATAAAGCCGCTGTTCGGCCTTCCTTGACGATGCGCGGGCCGCATGCGGAACCATTACGGGCTCGCCTTGAAAGAAAGCGGCGGGTTCCGTTCGTGCAGGGCGTGCACGACAAAAGAGATGGAGAGCCCGCGCATAGGGCTTCCACCAGAATATCAACGGCGCGCCCGGCAACGAGACGTCATAGCGACGACGCCACAAAGACGGGGAGGAGCGTCATGAAGGTATGTAGCCGCGCGCTGACCGCGGCCGGCCTCGCTATTGCCTTGTGTGCCACGCCGGCAGCAGCCCAGGAAGATCTCGAATTCGTTGTCGTCACGCACGGGCAGGCCGCCGATCCATTCTGGTCGGTCGCCAAGAACGGCGTCGACGAGGCGGCGGAGGATATGGGCGTCGATGTCACCTATCGCGCACCCACGACGTACGACATGGTGAAGATGGGCCAATTGATCGATGCCGCTGTCGCCAGCGACCCGGACGGCCTGGTGGTGACGATCCCGGATGCTGATGCGTTGCGCGGCCCGATCAAGAACGCAATCGCCAGCGATATCCCAGTGATCTCGGTGAACTCGGGCGCTGAGCCGTCGAAGGAACTGGGTACCCTGATCCACGTCGGCCAGACACCTTACGAAGCCGGCCTGGGCGCGGGCGAGCGCATGGCCGAGGCCGGCGTCGACAACGCAGTCTGCATCAACCAGGAGGTCGGTAACGTCGCGCTCGACAAGCGCTGCGAGGGGTTCGCCGACGGTCTGGGTGAGGACGCCAAGACGCAGGTCCTCGCGGTGTCGATCGACCCGACCGAGGTGCGCAACTCGGTTGTGGCGTTCCTGCGCCAGAACCCGGACGTCAACGGCATCCTGACCCTCGGCCCGACCGGTGCGGATCCCACGCTGCAGGCGCTCAAGCGGCTCGGCAAGGTCGACGACTACAAGTTCGGAACGTTCGACCTCTCGCCCGCGACCCTGCGCGCGGTCGAGAAAGGCAACATCATGTTTGCCATCGACCAGCAGCAGTACCTGCAGGGCTACCTCCCGATCGTGCTGCTGACGCAGTACAACAAGTACGGCGTCCTGCCCGCGGGTGACGTGCTGCTCACCGGGCCGGGCTTTGTCACCGAGGAGACGGCCGGAAATGTGATCGACCTCGCGGAAGAGGGCTATCGGTAGCGTTCGCCGCATCTCTGGGCGCGGACGGCCGTGTCCGCGCCCAGGGAGCTGGCTCAACGTCCCGAAAGCTCGAGATTCCTTCCCATAAGCGGTCGAGGGAACGGTGATGGCCCAAGAAACTGCGGACGGCGCTGCGCCACCGGGGCAGGAGGCCGACGAGCGCATCCAGCGCGCGTCTTTCCTCAGCCGCCTGCTCAATCGTCCTGAGCTGGGCGCGGCAGCCGGCACCATCGTTGTCCTGGTCGTGTTTGCCATCGTCGCGGGCGACACCGGCATGTATTCCGCGCTCGGGATCGTCAACTTCGTCGAGGTCGCCTCGCTGTTGGGCCTACTGGCGATTGGCGTGTCGCTGCTGATGATCGGCGGCGAGTTCGACCTCTCAATCGGCTCAATGATCGCGTTTGCCGGGATGACGATCGCGATCCCGGCGGCGGAATGGGGCTGGCCCATGTGGCTGTGCATTCTGCTGGCCTTCACGGTCGCGATCCTCTGGGGTCTGTTCAACGGCTGGCTGGTGATCAAGACCGGCTTGCCGTCCTTCATCGTGACGCTGGCCGGCCTGTTCATGCTGCGCGGCCTGACGATCGGCCTCACCCGCTTGCTCACCGGCCGAACCCAGGTGTCCGGGCTGCGCGAGGACGCCGAGGGCGACTGGCTCGCCGGCATCCTGGGCGGCGAGGTCGGCCACGGCTTCTTCACCTGGATGGGTGAGGTGGGAATCATCGCACAGCGCGCCGACGGCGAACCCTCGGTGTCTGGCGTGCCGATGTCGGTCATCTGGTTCCTGCTGCTGGGCGCGATCGCCACCTGGGTGCTGCTGCGCACCCGCCTCGGCAATTGGATTTTCGCGGCCGGCGGCGACAAGCAGGCGGCGCGCAACGTCGGCGTCCCGGTCAACCGTGTGAAGATCATGCTGTTCGTCGGTACCGCGGTGATGGCCACGCTGGTCGCCACGGTGCAGGTGCTGGACGTCGGTTCCGCGGACACGCAGCGCGGGTTGCTGAGGGAACTCGAGGCGATCGCCGCCGCGGTGATCGGCGGCTGTCTCTTGACCGGCGGCTACGGCTCCGCGATCGGCGCCATGTTGGGGGCGCTGATCTTCGGCACGGTGCAGATGGGCTTCTTCTATACCGGCGTTAACACCGATTGGTTCCAGGTGTTCGTCGGTCTGATGCTGCTCGTGGCGGTGCTGTCGAACAACTACATCCGCAAGAAGGCGACGGAGGCGAAATGATGGCCGAACAGCCTCTGCTCGAGGCCCGCAGCGTCTCCAAGCGCTTCGGCTCGGTGATCGCCCTGTCCGACATCAACATGGCGGTCCGCCCGCGTGAGGTTCACTGCCTGCTGGGCGACAACGGTGCCGGCAAGTCGACCCTCATCAAGACCTTCGCGGGCGTGCACCAGCCGACAGAGGGGGAACTGCGGGTCGACGGCGCTCCCGTTCAGTTCGGCTCCCCACGCGAAGCGCTGGACACGGGGATTGCCACGGTGTTCCAGGACTTGGCGCTGGTGCCGCTGATGTCGGCGACGCGGAACTTCTTCATGGGCCGGGAGCCGGTCATCGGTCGCGGCCCGTTCCGTCGGTTCGACGCGCGCACCGCCGAACGGATCACCGCACAGGAGATGTGGAAAATCGGCATCGACGTGCGCGATCCGACCCAGCCGGTGGGCACCATGTCGGGCGGCGAGCGTCAGTGCCTGGCGATCGCCCGGGCGGTCTATTTCGGCGCGAAGGTGCTGATCCTGGACGAGCCGACCTCCGCGCTTGGCGTGAGTCAGGCGTCGATGGTGCTGCGTTACGTCGCCCGGGCGAAGGCGGCCGGGCTCGGGGTGATCTTCATCACCCACAACGTGCACCACGCCTTTCCGGTCGGCGACAGCTTCACGTTGCTGAACCGCGGCCGCTCGCTCGGCACGCACACGAAGGACGAGGTCAGTCGCGACGAGCTGATGGACATGATGGCGGGCGGCAAGGAGATGGCGGACCTGGAGGCCGAGCTGAAAGCCGCCGCCCAGCAGGAGACCGACCCGAAGGCGGAGCAGGCGGAGACGCAGATCGCCGAAGATCTGCACCAGGAAAGCCAGAAGGTGCATTAGCGGTGAGCGACGCTCCCTCGTCCCCGGCAGACGCGCCGCCGGCCGGTGTCGCCGTGATCGGCACCGGCTTCATGGGGCTGGCCCACGCGCGCGCCTTCCGGGCCGTCAGCACCACGTTTCCGGTCGCGCTGCGGCCGAGCCTGCGCACCGTGGCCGACCTCGACGCCAGCCGCGCCCGCACGGTGGCGGGTCAGGTCGGCGCCGAACGCGCCAGTGACGACTGGCGCGCCGCGATCGCGGCCGACGATGTCGACATCGTGGCCATCACCACGCCCAACGGCCTGCATCGCGAGATGGCGATCGCCGCGTTGGAAGCCGGCAAGGCGGTGTTCTGTGAGAAACCGCTGGCCGCCAACTTGGCCGACGCCCAGGCGATGGCCGAGGCCGCCCGCACACGAGCCCACGCCAACCAAGTCGGGTTCAACTACCTGGCCAACCCGGCCGTGATCCACGCCAAACGGCTGATCGACCGCGGCGACCTGGGGACGATCCGAAATGCCCGCTTGGTCTTCGACGAAGACTACATGGCCGATCCGAGCTTGCCGCACAGCTGGCGGTGCCGGCGCGACATGGCCGGGGCGGGGGCGCTCGGCGACCTGGGCGCCCACGCGCTCAGCCTGGCGCTCTACCTGATCGGCCCCGTGTCCGAGGTGACGGCGACCGCCCGCACGCCGATCGACCGACGCCCTACCCGGGACGGCGGCCCCGCGCCGGTCGAGAACGAGGACATTGCAGACGCGCTGCTGGTCTTCATCGGCGGGCAGACGGCGACTTTCTCAAGCTCGCGCGTCGCGCTGGGGCGCAAGTGCGCGCTGCGCGTCGAGGTCTTTGGCAGTGACGGCAGCCTGGCGTTCGACCAGGAACGTTTCAACGAGCTGGAGGTCTGCTTCCGGGGCGACGACGGTCCGAACGGCGGCTTCCGCCGTATCCTGACCGGTCCGTCGCATCCGCCCTACGGCGCTTTCGTCCCGGCCGCCGGTGCCCAGATCGGCTTCGGCGACCTGAAGACGATCGAGGTCTACCGCCTGCTCCAGGCGATGGCCGGACTGGGGCTGTCCTACCCGGATTTCGCATTCGGCTGCGCCGTCGACGCCGTGATCGACGCGCTCCTGCAGAGTGCCGCCGGCGGCAATTGGGTGAAGGTGGACGATACCGTACAGCCGGCCGCACCGCCGTCGCCCGACGCGGAGTGGTCGGCCCTACCGGACGCCCGCGCGCACCAGTAGGCATGGCCGACCGGCCCCGCGGTGTGGCGAAGCGCTTCGGCAGCGCGACTGCTGTCCACTGTGGTCATGGGAGAAAACCGCGATGATCCGCTGCGCACTCTTCGGCGCCGGGCGTATCGGACGCCTGCACGCCGACAATCTCGCCGCCGGCAAACAGGTCGAATTCGTGCGCGTCTACGATCCAGACCCCGAGGCGGCGCGAGCCGTGGCTCGAGAGCATGGTTGCGAGGTGGCGCAGCGTGACGCCGACTGTCTGGCCGGTGACGTCGACGCCGCGATCATCGCCTCTGCCACCCCCACCCATATCGATCTGCTGACGCGGGCGGTGAAGGCCGACAAGGCGGTGCTGTGCGAAAAGCCGATCGACCTGGATATCGCGCGGGTCGATGCCGCCCAGCCGGTGGTTACCGCCAGCGCCGTGCCGGTCATGGTGGGCTTCAACCGACGGTTCGACCCTGGCCACCGGCGCCTGAGAGAGGCCGTGGCGGCAGGCGAGCTTGGAACGCCGGAGCAGATGATCGTTTCGTCGCGCGATCCCGGGCTGCCGCCGCGCGACTATCTGGCGGCGTCAGGGGGCCTGTTTCGCGACATGATGATCCACGACTTCGATATGGTCCGGTTCGTCCTTGGGGAAGAGATCAAGCATCTTTCAGCCACGGGATCCGCGCTGGTGGACCCTAGTTTGCGCGAGCTGGACGATGTCGACTCGGCGATGGTCTTGATGACCACGGAAAGCGGCAAGCTGGCCCACATCAACTGTTCGCGCCGGGCGGTCTACGGCTACGATCAGCGCATCGAGGTTCACGGCTCGGCCGGGATGATGCTGTCGGATAACCCGACCCCGACGACCGTACGACACGCGGATGCACAGGGCACCGGGTGCGCGCCGCGGCTCTACGACTTCTTCCTTGACCGTTATGCTCAAGCGTTCGCAAACCAACTGGCCGCGTTCGTCGATGCCGTCGAACGATCCGCAAAGCCCGACGCGGACTTCCATGCCGGGCGTCAAGCGTTGCGGCTCGCCGATGCTGCGACCGAAGCCTTGCACGGCCGAGACCCTTCGCTAGTTTCGCCTTAGACGGAACTTTGTACTTGTTTTGGACAGTAACTCCCTGATGACGGCTGAAGAATCGGCGCTACGGGTGAGTCCGCTCTGGCTACATCATGGGCTGACGCCGAGCAATTCGAAGGCCTTGGCCTGCAGCGGCGTGGGCTGGGTCGGCTGATCGAAGCTGTAGGCCGGGTTGCTGGGCATGCTGACGGTGTTGAGGCACAGCGTGCCCAGGTCGTCGAGCAGGCTCTGGAAGCTATGCACGGGCAGGCCGTGGTCGGTCCGCCGGG
>NZ_NRRL01000116.1 GCF_016583645.1 Rhodovibrio sodomensis
GCCGGAGCTCCGGCCGCCCCACGGGCCGCCGTTGCCACCGCCGCCGCCGGAGCCGCCGCCCCAGGGGCCGCCACCTTGATTTTGCCAAGGCATGTTCTGCTGTACTCCGTGATCTCGAATTGCGGGCGTGAGGTCTGGGCAGCAGAAGTTGTGACCCGTTCGGGCTTCACAGGACTCCGCGACTGACCATATCGAACCATACACGTAACGCGTCGGTCCGACCTCGCAAAATAGGTCTTCGGAATATCGGGCGCGAAAGGGAGAATTCAAGCATGAGCGGCGTCACCGAGGAGAGCGTCTGGCAGGCGCTCGGCAGCGTTCAGGATCCTGAAGCCGGCCAGGACATCGTCAGCCTGCAGATGGTCTCCGGACTGGTCATCAAGGACGGCAACGTCGGCTTCGCGATCGAGGTCGACCCGCAGAAGGGCGAGGAGAAGGAGCCGCTGCGCAAGCAAGCCGAGAACGCCGTGGCGGCGCTCAAGGGCGTCCAGTCGGTGACCGCCGTGTTGACCGCGCATTCGCAGGCTCCCGGCGGCCAGGCCGCGGGCCGCGGCCAAAGCACTGGCAGCCAGGCGCGCGGGCACGGCCAACAGGCCCGTGCGCAAGGGTCGCAGGGCGGCCAGGCAAGCGGCCACCAGCAGCAGCAGCGCAGCCAGGGCGGCGGCGGCCAGCAACAGATCGCCGTGCCCGGCGTCAAGGCGATCGTGGCCGTCGCGTCCGGCAAGGGCGGAGTCGGCAAGTCGACCACCGCCGCCAACCTGGCGCTCGCCTTCCACCGCCAGGGGCACGCCACCGGCATCCTGGACGCCGACATCTACGGCCCGTCGCAGCCGCGCATGATGGGCGTGTCCGGCCGGCCGGAATCGCCGGATGGCAAGCGTCTGTGGCCGATGCAGGCCTACGGCATCAAGGTGATGTCGATGGGCTTCCTGGTCGCCGAGGACACCCCGATGATCTGGCGCGGCCCGATGGTGCAGAGCGCCATTCAGCAGATGCTGCGCGACGTCGACTGGGGCGAGCTCGACGTGCTGGTGGTCGACATGCCGCCCGGCACCGGCGACGCCCAGCTAACCCTGGCCCAGCAGGTGCCGCTCGCGGGCGCGGTGATCATCACCACCCCGCAGGACATCTCGCTGCTCGACGCCACCAAGGGGCTCAACATGTTCCGCAAGGTCGACGTGCCGGTGTTCGGCATGATCGAGAACATGAGCTACTACCTGTGCCCGCGCTGCGGCGAGCGCTCGGATATCTTCTCCGCCGGCGGCGGCCGGCGCGAGGCGGAGAAGATGGGCACCGACCTGTTGGGCGAGATCCCGCTCGACATCGTCATCCGCGAAACCTCCGACGGCGGCGAGCCCGTCGTGGTGTCCCACCCCGACAGCGAGCACGCCAAGGTCTACCTGTCGATCGCCGAGCAGGTCTGGACCAAGATCACCGGCGCCGACGCGTCGGCGGCCCGGCGGGCGCCCAGCATCAAGATGAGCTGACCGCCACTGCGCGCGTCACGGGCAAAAGCCCGTGACGTTGCCGCGCGTTTGGGGCACGATGGCGTGCATGGTCAAAGACGAAGTCACGCAGCGACTGCGCGCTGAGCGCCTGCGCTCGCTCGCAACGATCTACCAGAACCTAGCCGCTGGAACTGTACTTCTGGGTGGCGTCTTACCTGGTCTTCGATACGCTGGCAGCGGCGATCAAAGCGCACTTCTTGGCACGAACCTCGTGCTGACCCTGTTCGTGGCCAGCCTGTTTGTCGGAATCTCTCACAGCCTGCTGGCGAAAGCTGTTAGACTGGAAGCATGAACGAATTCACGGTCGGTCTTCTGACCATCCTGGCGTTTGGTGTCGGGCTCTATGCCTACGCGCACTTCTTCCTGCTGCGCGACCGGCAAAAGTCCGGTCACGGCAATCGAGGCCGCTAGACACGTTCGGGACTGCCTTACCTCCGCACTACCTCGATGAAGCTGTAGGCGTGCGGGTTGCGTGCGTCGGCGGGATGGCCCTCGCGCCAGGTTTCCCGCCACTGGGCCGGGTCGAGCTCGTCCAGGAAGGTGTCCGCGGCGAAGCTGTCGTGCACCCGGGTCAGCAGGACGCGGTCGGCGTGCGGCAGGGTGGCGCGGAAAATCTCCGCGCCGCCGATGACCATGACCTCGCCGGCGTCCTCCCGCGCCGCGCGGTCCAGCGCCGCCTGCAACGAGCCGACGACCTCCGCGCCGTCGAACGGCCGGTAGCCGTCCTGGCGCGTGATCACGAGGTTGAGCCGGCCCGGCAGGCTGCGGCCGATCGACTCGTGGGTCTTCCGGCCCATCACCAGCGGGTAGCCGATGGTGACCCGCTTGAACCACTTCAGGTCGTCCGGCAGGCGCCAGGGCAGCCCGCCATCCTGCCCGATCCCGCCGGCCCGGTCGGCGGCGACGACGAGCGTCATGCGGGGACGTTGCGGCGACTCGGCGGACGGCATGCGGGACCCACTGCGACGATCTGCTGAGCTTCGGTCGGGAGCCTAGAGCAAGATGCTCAAAGGTGAAGCCACCTTTCAGCTGAATCTTACTCTCTCTTCAAGCCGTGAATGTTGCGCTCGCTTCAACCAGATAGAACGCGCTTCGCGCAGACGGTGAAGCGACCTTAAGCGATCGCGCCCTGGCGGAGCCCGCCGGGCCCTACCAGCGTCAAGGCGGCGCGGCCTTTAAACCTCTAACCCGTTGTCCTAAATGAAAGAATGTCCGGTCGCTCCGGACTATGGGCATAAACGGCACGCTGGGTAGCCGTAGCGGACCCGGGGGCAGTACCCGGCGCCTCCACCAACATGCCGGGATCGCGCGCTCCGCCGCGTGACGCGCGGCGTCGAGCGCCCGGCCCGGCGGCGCCGCGCCCAGGCGCCGGCCCGCGCACGGGCGGCGGCTCACGGGCGGCGACCTTAGGGGGCGAACCAGGATCGACGCGCGGCGAGAGGCGTGCCTTTGCCCCGGCATGGCATCCGCCGTTATCGGGCCATCCAAGAAGTGCGAACGACAATCGCGCTCCGGTTGCCGCGGCGGCGTAAGCGCCAAGGCAACCACGGCTTAAATCCCTAGCCGGGGTCGAGTCCGGCTAGGTGGGGTCCGGGGCTACCTAGCAACAGAAAGCCCCACTTTCATTGCTCCCACGCATCCGCTTTAATAGCCTCCGCCGCGACGCAACGAGGCGTAGGAAGGACACATTATGGCCGAAACCGGCGGCTCCGAGGACGACCTGCATTACGACGTGATGGTCGAGAACGCCCTGCGGGGTGTGGTGCGTCAGGCGCTCGCCCAGGTCGCCGAGTATGGACTGCCGGGTGAGCATCACTTTTACGTGACCTTCCGCACCGATCATCCAAGCGTCGTGATGCCGGACACGCTCAAGGAACGCTATCCGCGGGAAATGACGATCGTCCTGCAGCACCAGTTCTGGGACCTGCAGGTCGGCGACGAGGACTTCCAGGTGACGCTGACGTTCAACAACGTCTCCGAACAGCTCAGCATCCCGTTCGAGGCGATCGCCGCGTTCGCGGACCCCTCGGTGCGTTTCGGTCTGCAGTTCGACGCCGGCGAGGACGACGACAGCGAGAGCGCGTCGCCCGAGCAGGCCTCCAACTACCAGGGGGAAGCCGGCGAAACCCCCGGCGATCCGGACAAGACCGGCGGCGACGAAACCGGCGGCGACGACAACGTCGTCACCCTCGATCGCTTCCGCAAGAAGCAATAGGCCCGGCGCGGTCCGCACCCGCCGGACGATTGCCGCCGGCTCGGCCCGACGCCTTCGCACGACCGTTGAGCATTCTGCCCGACATCCTGGCACCGGAGCTTGATGTGGTGTTCTGTGGCAGCGCGGCCGGAGCCGTCTCAGCGCGCGTCGGCGCGTACTACGCCGGCCCCGGCAACCGATTCTGGCCCAGCTTGGCCGCGGTCGGCCTGACCCCGGTGGAACTGCCGCCGGAGCGTTGTCGGGAGCTGCCGCATTACGGGCTCGGCCTGACCGACCTGTGCCAGCGCGCCAGCGGAGCGGATGCCGACCTGCCGCAAGACGCGGACGACCCGGCGGCCCTGGATGCCAAGATCCGCCGCTACCGGCCGCGCGTCCTCGCCTTCGTCGGCAAGCGGTCGGCCAAGGCATTCCTGAACGCCCGCCATGTCGACGTCGGCCGGCAGGCCGCAAGCCCGTTCCCGGCAACCGAGCTGTTCGTCCTGCCCTCGCCCTCCGGGGCGGCGCGCGGCAGCTGGGACATCCAACCCTGGCACGCGCTGGCCGCCCAGGTCGGCCGCCAACCGCCGGGCGCGCCGGGAAGCCGGCGATGAGCGCCGCGCCCGCCAGACCGCAGGCCGAGCGCCGGCTGTGCCGGCCCGGTGAGACCTGCTGGCAGCAGCCGCACGCGCCCCGGTTCGGCGTGCTGATCGACGCCGCGGCCTATTTCCAGGCCGCGCGCGAGGCGATGATCGCCGCCGAGCGCGAGATCGTCATCCTCGCCTGGGAGTTCCACACCAAGACCGAACTAGTGCGCCCCGCCGCCAGCCACGACGCCGAGGGCCGGCCCCATGGCGCGGATGGCTGGCCCAGCCGGCTGGGCGACTTCCTGATCGCGCTCGCGCAAGCCAAGCCGCGGCTGGAGATCCGGATCCTGCTCTGGGACTTCGCCATGATCTATGCGCGCGAGCGCGAGCTGATCCCGATCTTCCGCCTGCCCTGGAAGGGCCATCCGCGGATTCATCTGCAGATGGATAGCGCGCACCCGCCCGCGGCCTCGCAGCACCAGAAGATCGTGGTGTGCGACGACAAGGTCGCGTTCTCCGGCGGCCTCGATCTGACGGCGAACCGCTGGGACACCCGGGACCACCGGGCGGACGACCCGCGGCGGGTCAACCCGGCGGGCGACGCCTACGGTCCTTTCCATGACGCGATGGCGATCGTCGACGGCCCGGCCGCCCGCGCCCTGAGCGAGATCGCCCGGCAGCGCTGGGCGGTTGCCAGCGGCCACGACTACCGTGCCCCGACCGACGGGCTGGCGGCCGACCCCTGGCCGGCTTCCGTAGCGCCGCTGCTGCGCGACGTGCATCCGGCGATCGCGCGCACCTACCCGGCCTACCGCGGCTTTCCAGAGGTGCGCGAGGTCGAGCGGCTGTTCCTGGAGAGCATCCAAGCGGCCCGCCACGCGGTCTACATCGAGCAGCAGTATTTTACGTCGGCGGCGATCGGCGAAGCGCTGGAGCGCAGCCTGACCTTGGCCGACGGGCCCGACATCGTGATCGTCCTACCCTACGAGACCAGCGGCTGGTTGGAAGAGAGCACGATGGGCGTCGGCCGCGTGCGCCTGCAGCGCCGGCTGGAGGCGGCCGACCGCTACGGCCGGCTGCGCGTCTACCAGACCCTGGTGCCGGGCGGCACGCTGGATGCGGTCAAGCTGCACGCCAAGCTGATGATGGTCGACGACCGGCTGCTGCGGGTCGGCTCGGCCAACATGTCGAACCGCTCGCTCGGCCTGGACAGCGAGTGCGACATCGCGCTGGAAGCCGCCGGCGACGATGCCGACCGGATCGCACGCACCGTCGCGTGGCTGCGCAACGACCTGCTGGCCGAGCATCTGGGCACGGACGCAGAGACGGTCGCCGCATCGATCGCGCGCGAAGGCGGCCTGATCGCGGGCATCGACGCCCTGCGCGCGCCCGACGACGCGGACGCGCGCACGCTGATCCCGCTGACGCACGACATCCCGGACTGGATGGAACGGCTGGTCCCGGACACCCGCAAGCTGGACCCGGAGCGCCCGATCCAGCCGGACCTGCTGCTGGAACGGTTCCTGCCGGCGCGCGAGCGCGTCAGCGACGCTGAGGACGCGGAGGAGACCGACGCCGCGGCGGCTGACAGGCAAGTTGCCGAGATCGCGCCCGGCGAGGTCGCGAAGCTGCCCGACGACAGCGCCGAGCGCGCGCCCGCGGTGCCGAACCGCCGGCCGCGCCTGCGCGCGCTTCTGCGGTTCTCCGGAGCGCTGTCGATCGCCACCCTGATCGCGCTTGCCTGGTCGCTGACGCCGCTCAAGGAGCTGAGCAACCTGGACGCCGCGCTCTCGCTGGCGGAGCGCTGGGCGGGTGACCCGTTGGCCCCGCTCTACGCCGTCGCGGTTTACGTCGTGGGTGGGCTCGCCTTCGTACCGGTAACCCTGATGGTGACGGTGACCGGGCTGGTGTTCGGGCCGCTCAAGGGCTTCGCGGTGGCGATGCTGGCGAGCGTGGTCGCCGCCACCGTGACGTTCGCGATCGGCGCGCTGCTGGGCCGCGACCTGGTGCGCCGGCTTTCGGGCCCGCTGATCAACCGGATCAGCGAGCGGCTCAGCCGGCGCGGTACCTTCACGGTCGCGCTGCTGCGCATGGTGCCGGTCGCGCCGTTCTCGCTGATCAACCTGGCGGCCGGGGCGATCCGGATCCGCCTGGGCGACTTCCTGGCCGGCACCGTGGTCGGCATGGCACCCGGCATGGCCGCGCTGACGCTGTTCGGCGACCGGATCGAGGCCTTGCTGCGCGCCCCCACGCCGGGGCGCGTCGGACTGTTGCTGCTGGCCCTCGGGCTCGTCGTCGCGGTCGCCTACGGCACCGACCGCTGGGCCGCGCGCCGCCGGCGCCGACGGGAGTTCCTGCGCCGGCAGCGCGAAGGCGCGGGCCCGCACGACCGCCCCGGCGACGGCCCGGGGCACGGCCCCGGGGCCAGCGCCACAGACGGCCGGGGGCCGCCGGCATGAGCCACCGCGCCCTCAAGGTCGCCAGCTACAACATCCACGCCTGCCTCGGCACCGACGCCCGCTACGATCCGCCGCGGGTCGCGCGGGTGCTGGCCGAGCTGAACTGCGACGTGCTGGGCCTGCAGGAGGTCGACGACCGCTGCCCGCCGCAGGATGGGCTGCGGCAGTTCCGCTATTTCCAGGCGATGACCGGCATGACCGCGATCGACGGCCCGGCGATCCACGACGACCGCGGCTGCTACGGCAACGCGCTGCTGACCCGGCTGGCGGTCCGGCAGGCGCGCCGGCTCGACCTGTCGCACCGGGCCCGCGAGCCGCGCGGGGCGATCGACGCCGTGCTGCAGGGCCCGACCGGCCCGATCCGGGTGCTGGTCACGCACCTCGGCCTGCACCCGCGCGAGCGCGGCGAGCAGATCCGCACCCTGATCGACGCGCTGAACGGCACGGACGGTTTTCCGCGCGACCTGCCGACGCTTCTGATCGGCGACATGAACGAATACCTGCCGACCGGCCCGCGCATCCGCGAGCTCAAGGCCCGGTTCGCCGCCGGTTTCCACCGCGGCACCTGGCCGGCGTTCTGGCCGTGCCTGCCGCTCGACCGGATCTACAGCGACCCGGCTCCGCGCCGCGCCGCCTTCCGTATCCACCGCACGCCCACCGCCCGTCGGGCATCGGACCACCTGCCGGCCAAACTCACCCTGGGGTGGTAGGCCGGCTCTACGCCGTTTTGCTGGGCATCCACTTGCGGATGCGCTTCCTGCCGACGGTCCCGTCGCCCTTGCCGGCGCCGCGCAGGCCGCAGGCGCGGGGCCCACGGGCCTTGACCATTTCGGAGAATTCCTTGAACCGGCGGCTCAGTTCGCGCTTTTCCTCGTCGCTCAGCGCGTGGTTGGGTTTGCTCGACAGGTCGCGCTCGCGGATGTCGTCCATGCCCGTTTCTCCCGGGTGCTCTCGGCGGGGTCCGGAACGACCATCGGGCGAACGCGGTTAAGATCGGGTTAGCCCCCCGGGATTTGAGGGAAAACGGCATGACTGCGGATCCGCCCGAGATCAGCTTCGACGGCCCGCACGGCGATCCCGGGCACGTCCCCGTCCTGGCGCTCGCCCACGGCGCGGGCGTCGGCATGGACAGCCCGTTCATGGCGGGGATGGCGGAGCGGCTGGCCGCCCGCGGCGTGCGGGTGGCGCGCTTCGAGTTCGGCTACATGGCGGCGCGCCGACGCGACGGCAAGAAACGCCCGCCGCCGGCGCAAAGCACCCTGCTGACGGAATTCCGGGCGGTCGTCGACGCTTTGGGCGGGCCGGCCGGTATCTTCGTCGGCGGCAAATCGATGGGCGGGCGGATGGCGAGCCTGCTGGCCGCCGAGGCCGCGCAGACCGGCGACCCGGTCGCGGGGGTGGTCGCGCTCGGCTACCCGTTCCACCCGCCGGGCAAGCCGGACAGGCTGCGCACCGATCACCTGCAGGCGCTTGCCACGCCGATGCTGGTCTGTCAGGGCGAACGCGATCCGTTCGGCAGCGCGCAGGAGGTGCCGGACTATCCGCTGGCGCCGTCGGTGCGGATCGCCTGGCTGCCCGACGGCGATCACGACCTGAAGCCGCGCAAATCTTCCGGCCACACGGCGGAGGCGAACTGGACCGCGGCGGCCGACGCGCTCGCGGCGTTCGTGCGCGGCGGCGGCTGACGACACCCCCAACGGGCAAGCTCATCGACCCGCGCCGCAGGCCCACGCAATAAGGAGGACGCACGCGCATGGCCGAGGAACCGCCCCAGCGGCCCTTCCGGGTCACCCTGACCAAGCCGTTGGGCAAGGGCACGCTCGCCTTCACCACCGACGTGCATGCCTACGGCGAGCAGGAAGCCTTCCGCAAGGCCACCACCCTCTACCACGAAGCGGTGCGCGACCTGGGCGAGGCGCCGGTCGACTGGAAGTTCGCGTTCGAGGACGCGCAGATCCGCGCGACGTGAGCGGGCTCCTCATCCCCCCACCAATCCCCCTCCTCCAGTGGGAGGAGGGGCGAGGGGAGGAGGCTGCCCCAGATGTCGACGCCGCGAGCAACCTCCTCTCCCTAGCCCTCTCCTCCCACTGAAGAAGAGGGGACCGGGTTGGGCACCGCTCCATTAAGAGCGTTCCGGCGATCGACCGCGAACCGCCGCCTTCCCCCCTGGCATCCAGCGGCGCGCCCGGCTACAACCGCACCCAATGCAACCTCACCCTTTCAGCAGCAAGGCGAGCGTCATGAGCGAGCAGGCCACCCGCACCGAAAGCGATTCGATCGGCGAGATCGCGGTTCCCGCCGACGCCTACTGGGGCGCGCAGACCCAGCGGTCGCTGCAGAACTTCCGGATCGGCGGGGAGCGGATGCCGACCCAGATCGTGCGCGCGCTGGGCATCCAGAAGCTCGCCGCGGCGCGCGCCAACCTCAAGCTGGGCCAGATCGACAAGCGCGTCGGCGATGCGATCTGCAAGGCCGCGCTCGAGGTGATCGAGGGCGAGCTGGACGCCCACTTCCCGCTGGTGGTCTGGCAGACCGGCAGCGGCACGCAGTCCAACATGAACGCCAACGAGGTGATCGCCGGCCGGGCCAACGAGATGCTGGCGGGCACCAAGGGCGGCAAGTCGCCGGTGCACCCGAACGACCACTGCAACCTGGGCCAATCGTCCAACGACACCTTTCCGAGCGTGATGCACATCGCCGCCGTGCGGCTGATCACGACCGAGACGATCCCGAAGCTGCGGCCCCTGGCGGACACCCTGCAGGACAAGGCGAAGGCGTTCGACCAGATCATCAAGATCGGCCGCACCCATCTGATGGACGCGACGCCGCTGACCCTGGGGCAGGAGTTCTCCGGCTACGCCACCCAGGCGGCCTACGCGGTCGAGCGGCTGCAGGGCAGCCTGCCCCGCCTGCGCCAGCTGGCCCAGGGCGGCACCGCCGTGGGCACCGGCCTCAACAGCACGCAGGGCTTCGCCGAGGCGTTCGCCGACGAGGTCTCGACGATCGTCGGCGAGCGCTTCCAGACGGCGGAGAACAAGTTCGAGGCGCTGGCCGCGCACGACGCGGTGGTCGAGGCCTCCGGCGCCGCCAACACGGTGGCGACCTCGATGATGAAGATCGCCAACGACATCCGCCTGATGGGCTCCGGCCCGCGCTGCGGCTTTTTCGAGCTGCTCTTGCCGGCGAACGAACCCGGCTCGTCGATCATGCCGGGCAAGGTCAACCCGACCCAGTGCGAGGCGATGACCCAGGTCTGCGCGCAGGTGATGGGCAACCACACCGCCGTCACGGTGGCCGGCTCGAACGGGCACTTCGAGCTCAACGTCTTCAAGCCGGTGATGATCTACAACCTGCTGCAGTCCTGCCAGCTGCTGGGCGACGCCGCGGAGAGCTTCAACGTCAACTGCGTGGCCGGGATCGAGGCGAACGAGGCGCGGATCAACCAGCTGATGCGCGACTCGCTGATGCTGGTGACCGCGCTCAACCCGCACATCGGCTACGACAGTGCCGCCAAGGTCGCCAAGAAGGCCTACGCCGAGAGCAAGACGCTCAAGCAGGCGGCCGCCGAGCTGGACCTGTTGAGCGAGCAGCAGTTCGACCAGCTGGTCCGCCCGGAAGAGATGCTGGGCCCGCGCAAGGCCGAGTGAGATGCGCGACGCCGCCGAACAGACAGCCGGAGAGACGGGCCCAGAAACGGCCCAAGAAACGGCCCAGAAAACGGCCGGCGGGCGGCCCGACGTCACGCTCGATCCGGGCGACCAGCGGCTGGAAAAGCACTCGGTCACGCTGTTCCAGCACCGCACCTCGCTCAGCCTGGAGCCGCCGTTTTGGGCGGCCCTGGGCCGGCTGGCCGCGCAACGGGGCCAGTCCCTGAACGCCCTGATCGCGGAGATCGACGCCGCGCGCAGCGGCAACCTCTCCAGCGCGGTGCGCGTCTGGGTGCTCGGGGAGATCGCGGCCGGGCGGTAGCTGCGAATGGGTGAGGGCGGCCGGTGGAGAGCCGTCGGGCGTCCTGCGCCGCCGCCCCGGGTACAACTAGCTTTCCGCCAGAACTACCCAGTTAGCTGCCTGTACAGGATCGTCGTGGGATCGAGCCCACGGTCGAACGGGTCGCGGCAGTACCCCGGGATCTCGCCCACGGCGCGGTAGCCGCGCGCGCGGTAGAGCCGGGCGGCCGGGTCGCCGGTGCGGGTGTCGAGCGTCAGCAGCGTCCGGCCCTGCTGAAGCGCGCGAGCCTCCAGGGCGTCCATCAGCGCGGTGGCGAGGCCCTGCCGGCGGGCGTCGGGGTGGACCAGCAGCTTGGTGACCGCCGCCCGGTGACGGCCGTTCGGCGGCATGTCGCGATCGAGCTGAACGCTGCCCACGATCCGCCCGCCGCGTTCGACCGCGAACAGGTCCCGCAGGCCGGAGGCAACCGCGCCCAGTACCTGGCCGCGCCAGTAGGCCTCCGCCTCTTGCCGCGTGAACGGATTGACGAAGTTCACGCTCGCCCCCGCTTCGACGCAGGCGTGCAGCAGTGCCGTCAGGTCGGCCAGCCGGGCCTTGCCGGTGTCGGCATCGAGCGGGAACGGCGGCGCGGTCAATCGCGGGCCCTTTCGCGTCAGACGACGAACAGCAGATAGCGGGCGCCCGTCTCCGCCGGCGTTTCGAACGCGCTGGGGCCGAACAGGCGGTAGCGCAGGCAGTCGCCGGGGCTCAGCGTGTGGGCGGCCGTGCCGAGGGTCACCGTCAGCGCGCCATCCCGCAGCCACAGGTGATGCTCCAGGCCCGGACGCGGCGGCCGGTCGTAGGCGATCCGCGCGCCCGCCGGCAGCTCGCCCGCGACCACCTCCCCCGAAAGCGGCCGGTCGGGCGGGGAGACGGTGCGCCGGACGAAGCCGCTTTCCGGATCCCGCCAGAGCGGCTGATCGGCCGGGGTCAGGTGCGCCCGGAAGCCGTCCTCGGCGAGCGCGATCAGGCGTGAGATGCTGAGGCCGTAGGCCGCCGCCAACTTGCCCAGCACCTGCGCGGTCGCACTGACCTCCGCGTTTTCCAGCCGCGACAGGGTGGCCCGGCTGACCCCGCTGTCGCCCGCCAATTGGTCGAGCGACCAGCCGCGCTGGGTGCGCAGCGCCTTCAGGCGCCGCGCCAGGCTGCGGTCGATATCCGACGGGCTGGCGTCGCGCGATTCCATATCTGGGACGTTCGCTCATATCCGGTCGGCCCGCAACCGAAAAACGTCTCAAGCGCTCGTGCGCGCCGCATCTGGCGTTTGTGAAATATTCCCCAGGCCGGCACCTGATTCCGACCGGTCGTCGTTCGAACATCCGAAAACCTGGAAAAATCCCGACAAACCCCGTATCAAGGCGAAGGCCGCATGCGACCGGCCGGATGCCGACAACACCAAGAACACAACAACGACCGCTGAACGGGGAGACTGATCCAACCATGCCATTCGATACCATCCGCCGCCGCCTGATTCAGGGCGCCGCGGCCGCCGCCGTCGTGGGCGTCGCCGCTGCCGGGTTCGCCGTGCCGGACGCACGCGCGCAGGACCAGAATTACATCCTCTCCACCGCCTCGACGGGCGGCACCTACTATCCCGTCGGCGTCGCGCTCTCCACCCTGATCAAGGTGAAGCTGCAGCCGAGCGACGGCATCAACATGTCGGCGATCAACTCCGCCGGTTCGGGCGAGAACGTCCGCCTGATCCGGGAGCAGGAGGCGCAGTTCGCCATTCTGCAGGGCCTGTTCGGGTACTACGCCTGGAACGGTCTCGGCCCGGTCGAAAGCGCGGGCAAGCAAACCCATCTGCGCGCGATCACCATGCTGTGGCCGAACGTGGAGCACTTCGTGGTCGCGAGCGAGCACGCGAAGACCGGCACGATCCAGGACGTGCTCGAGATGCAGGGCATGTCGATGGCGATGGGCCGGCGCAACTCCGGCACCATCGGCTCCAACCGCACGCTGCTGGCCAACCTCGGCGTCGACATGGACGAGGCCTACGACCTCGTCTACGTCGGCTATGGCCCGAGCGGGGAAGCCCTGCAGAACGGCCAGGTCGCCGGCATTTCAACCCCGGCCGGCGATCCCGTCGGCGCGATCACGCAGACCTTCGCCACGATGGGCGATGGCGCCACGCTGCTCGCCTTCACCGACGCGCAAGCGGAGCAGGCGGACGGCGGCATGGGCCTTTGGACCCGCTACGTCATCCCTGGCGGCACCTACCCCGGCGTCGAGTCCGACGTCCGCACGATCGCCCAGCCGAACTTCCTGGCGACCCACCGGGATCTGCCGGAAGAGGATGTCTACAAGATCACCAAGACGATCTACGAGAACCTGGCTTTCCTTCAGAACATCCACCCGGCGACCGACGCGATGGCGCTCGAAAACGCGATCGCCGGCCTGCCCGCCCCGCTGCACCCGGGCGCGCTGCGCTATTACGAGGAACAGGGGATCGACGTGCCGGACCGCCTGAAGCCGTAGGACTCCCTCGGGCGAGACAGCTCGCGGTTCGACCGTCTCCGTAGAGCATCGCAGAGGGTCCCCTCTCCTCCACCGGAGGGAGAGGGAGAGGGAGAGGGAGAGGGAGAGGGAGAGGGAGAGGGAGAGGGAGAGGAGGAGTGCACGGCCGACGTCGCGGCACCCTCCTCCCCTAGAGCAAAATCGATGAAGGTCGCGTCGACCTTACATCGTGAATTTTGCTCTAACTGCGTGAAGAGAGAGCAAGATGCTGAAAGGCTTCACCTTTCACATCTTGCTCTACCCCCTCCTCCCAGTAAGGGAATCCGGTAAGCGATGGGATGGACGCCCCCTCCGGCGGCATCGGTGTGCCAGAATGGGTGCACTGAAAAACGCCATTCAAGGAGGAGGCATCCATGGCGAAGGTTACCATGATCGGGCTGGACTTGGCGAAGAATA
>NZ_NRRL01000117.1 GCF_016583645.1 Rhodovibrio sodomensis
TCTCCCTTGCCGTTGGTCAGGTTGTTCTACCCAACCGTAACGGAGACACCCGATGGCCGCCGCCGGCCGCCCGCGCTACGCGTTACTTGGCGCTCCGCGCGGGCGGCCGGCGGCTACTCTGACACCATTCGCTGGAACGCGGGCCCTGCTGCCGCGGCCGGACACGGGCGCGCCTGCCCCAACAAGGACGCGGCCAGCGCGCCACGGGCGGCCGCCGGCTATGGCGCCGCCCTGGCCGGCCCGCCCTCTGGCCGGCCCGTCATGGGCCGATTGAACCGTGTCCGGTTCACACCAGCCGCAGCGCGACCGGCCGGCCGTGACCGGCGAACGCCAGGACCGTCCGGCTGCGGCGGATCGGCAGGTTCTCGTAACACCGGCCGGCGTAGACCCGCGCCATCGCGGCCTCGCGGGTCGCCGGGCTGGCGAACGCCGGATCCGGCCGCGGCCAGTCGTCCTCGTCCGCGTCGAGTGCCGCCGACGCCGGCGCGGCCGCGCGCACGCGGCAAACGGTCCAGGTGCGCGGCCCCAGCCACAGGTCCGCGCCGTCGATCGACCGCACCAGACCGCCGTTGAAGCAGCGCTGTGTCGCCGCGCGCCAGACACCGCCGTGATCCGCACCCTCCAGCGTGAACAGCATGCCGGCCGGCAGGTCGGGCCGGCCCAGCGGCCGGCAATGGATTTCGTAAGTCTGCATGTGCCTGTCTCCCCGCGCGTCAGCGGCCCCGCCAGGAGCCCGGCCCGGAATGGGCCGATGCCAGAATGCGCGCGGCACGCGGATTTGGCACTTGTGCATGAGCGCTACCCCGTTCGTTCGCGCTGCCGGTACGCCCGGCGCCCTGGACCGGCGGGGCCGCTTCAGCCCGCCTGCCAGCGGGCGAAAATGGCGCTGACCAGGGTCCGGCCGACCTGATCGCGCACCCCCATCTCGCCGCTCTCCAGCACGCCGGCACGGGTATCCAGCGCCTCCGCCAGACCGTGGTGCAGCGAGGTGCTGGACATCCGGATGGCGTAAACGGTGGCGACCAGGAACAAGGCATCCGCGCTCAACACCCGGGTCGCCAGATGGAGCAGCTCCGGCAGCCCTTCGTAGAGCTGCCAGACCTCCCCCTTGGTGCCGCGGCCGTACTTCGGCGGATCGAGCAGCACCCCGTCGTAGGTGCGCCCGCGCTTGACCTCGCGCTTCAGGAACTTGACCGCGTCGTCGGCGATCCAGCGGATCGGGGCGTCCGCCAGGCCGGCCCGCGCCTGGTTCTGGTTGGCCCAGGTGATCGCTTTCTTGGACGCGTCCAGATGGGTCACCTCCGCGCCGGCGCGCGCGGCGATCAGGCTTGCGATGCCGGTATAGGCGAACAGGTTCAGGATCCGGACCGGCCGGCCCGCCGCGGTGCGTGCTTCGATCAGCGGGCGGAACCAGTCCCATTGCGCGGCCTGTTCGACGAACACCCCCAGATGCCGGAACGGCGTGAACCGCGCCTCGAAGGTCACGTCGGCGTAGGTCATCGGCCAGGCTTGCGCCGGCGACCCGTTGAACCCCCAGCGGCTGGCGCTGTCGTCGGTGCCCTCGAACCAGGCGTCCGCCGCCTGCCAGATCTCGTCGGCGAGCGCCGGCTGCCAGATCGCCTGGGGCTCCGGACGGATCACCGTCTGCTCGGCATAGCGCTCCAGCTTGCGTCCCTGGCCGGAGTCCAGCAGGGCATAGTCGTCCCAGCCGTCGGCCGTCGTCAGCAACGGCAGCCGGTGGGTCAGGTTGACCCCGCTCACCGCGCGCCTCCGGTCCGCCGCCGGTCCTGGTTCAGCAGCTCGTACAGCATGACCGAGGCCGCGATCGACACGTTCAGCGAGTCCGCCCGGCCGCGCATCGGGATCAGCACCACCTCGTCGCAGCCGGCCTCGTAGTCGGCCGGCAGGCCGGATTGCTCGTTGCCCATGAACACGAAGGTCGGGCGCGGGTAGCTGATCTGCTGATAGTCGCGGCTGGCCGTCAGCGAGGTGCCGACCAGCAGCCCGCCTTGGCTGGCGCGCCAGGCCTGGAAGGTCGGGAAGTCGGTGTGCACCAGGCGCTGGCAGAACAGCGAGCCCATCGACGCGCGCACCCCTTCGATCGAATAGGGGTCGCAGCACTGGTCGAGCAGGATCGCCCCCGACCCGCCGACCGCATCCAGCGTGCGCAGGATCGTCCCCAGGTTGCCCGGATCGCGGATGCCTTCCAGCACCGCCCAGCAGAGATCGCCGGAAGCGTCGACGTCGGCCAGCCGTTCCCAGCGCTGCGGAAAGACGCCGACCGCGCCCTGCGGGTTGTCCTTGCGGGCGATCTTGGCGAGGACGGGCGCGCTCACCTCCAGCACCTGGCCGCCGTGCGCCAAGGTATGCTCGACCAGCCGCGCGCCCACCCGGTGTTGGCGCATCTCCGGCAGCACCACCAGCGTCTCGATCGCGTGCCCCTGGTCGACCGCTTCGGCCAGGATGCGCAAGCCCTCCGCGATGAACCGTCCCTTGGCCTCGCGGTACTTCTTCTGGTGCAGCGCGCGGATCGCCTTCACCAGGGCGTTGCCCGGGCTGGTGATCCGTTTGATCGCGGCGTCTTGGGCGGTCGGCTGGGCGGGCATGACGGCCGCATTCCTTTCGCGAAAGCGGGAAAGCGTCAAGCCGCCTCTGCGCGCCGCGTTTCCGCGGCCTTGTCACGGCCGGCCAGGGCCGACAGGTTGCGGCGCAGTTTCGCAATCCGAGCGAGGAGGCTCCTTACCCCATGCGCGCCCAGACCCTGACCGCCTTCGGCGGCACCGATGTCTTCAAGCTGGCCGAGGTCGCGGATCCGCCGCGGCCCGGGCCGGGCGCGGTGCTGATCAAGCTGGCCGCGGCCAGCGTGAACCCGGTCGACACCAAGCTGCGCGCCGGCGGCCGGGACATCGCGCCGGCCTCGCCGACCGTGCTCGGCTGCGACGGCGCCGGCACGGTGGCGGCGGTCGGCGACGGGGTCGGCCGGTTCAAGGAAGGCGACGCGGTGTTCGGGTGCATGGGCGGCGTGAAGGGTCACGGCGGCACCTACGCCGAGTACATCCTGGCCGACCAGCGCCTGATCGCGCCCAAGCCCGGCAACCTCGACATGCGCGAGGCGGCCGCTTTGCCGCTGGTGACGATCACCGCGGCCGAGGCGCTGCAGCGCAGCCAGGTCGCCGGCGATTCCACGCTGCTGATCCGCGGCGGTACCGGCGGCGTCGGCCACATCGGCGTGCAGCTCGCCAAGGCGCGCGGGGCCCATGTGGTCGCCACCGTGTCGAGCGCGGAGAAGGCGGAGCTGGCCCAGCGCCTGGGCGCCGACGCCGCGCCGAACTACCACGAGCTCTCGACCGAGCAGATCGTCGACCGGCACACCGGCGGCGCCGGCTTCGACGCGGTGTTCGACGCCACCGGCCGCGACGACCTGCCGGGCGCGTTCGCGTTCGCCCGGGTCAACGGGCAGATCGCGGCGATCGTGACCGCTTTCACCAGCGACCTGTCGCAGATGCACGGCAAGGGCCTGTCGCTGCACGCCGTGTTCATGCTGCTGCCGATGCTGACCGGCCAGGGCAAGGAAGCCCACACCGAAATCCTGGAAAACGCCCGCGACCTCGCAGAATCCGGCCGCCTGCGCCCGCACCTGGACGCCGAACGCTTCACGCTCGACACCTTGCCGCAGGCCCACGACCGCCTGGAAAGCGGCCAGGCGATCGGCAAGGTGGTCATCGATATCGACGTATGAGCGGCGGGCTACGTGCCCCTGTCCGCCACCCCTTATTCCCTAAACTGTTCCCTCTCCTCCACTGGGAGGAGAGGGCTAGGGAGAGGAGGTAGCCTGCGGCATGAGCGACTGCGGCAACCTCCTCCCCTAACCCCTCCTCCCACGGGAGGAGGGGAATCAGTTTTGTGGGGAGGAGACATCCCCTACCCGTCACGCGGAATCAGCTCCGTCGCCTGGGGCGACAGCAGGGCCAGGATTTCCAGGCATTCGCGGAAGGTCGCGCGGTCCGGCGGGTCGGTCGCGAGCAGGGTGAGGGCGGTTTTGAACAGGCCGTGGCCGACCGCCTCGACCTGGCCGTTCTCGGTCATCCGGCGCTTCTCCTCGGCGAGGTCGTCGAGGTAGCCGCGGCGTTCGGCGAGCGGCTGGGCCAGGAAGCCGTCGAGACTGCTGTAGCGTTCCTGGAAAGCGGTGACCGCGCTCTTCACGCCGTAGCCGGCGGACAGTTGGGTCAGGATATCGCTTTCCGCGACCTCCTGCACCGCGGCACGGAACCGGTCGACGAAGTCGCGCCGGCTGTCGGCGGCCGGATCCGGCGAATCCCTGGGTGGATCGCCGCCGCGCAGGCGGTTGAGCAGACGGGCCAGCATTCAGACGAGGTCGCGCCGGCTGGCATCGACCGCCGGATGGGCGTGGCGGGCCAGCAGCTCGGCCTGACGCTGCTCGACGACATCCCGGTCGAAATCCTCGATCATGGCGTTGAACATGTTGTGCCAGTTGACCCGTGCATCCAGCCGCAGGGCAAGCGCGCCCAGGCCGACGCTGGCACGGTCCATGAACACGAACTCGCTGGGCAGTTCGATGCCGCCCGCCTCGGACAGCTTCTTGCGCACTTCGGACAGGCGGGTGCGCCCCTCGGAGACGTGCTCGCGGTCGCCGATCGGACGGTCGCTGTCGTCCAGCAGCGGGGCGTAGACGAAGCGCGCCCACTCGTTCAAGACCTCCATCAGGCCGTGCGTCAGTTCGCCGAAGCCCCAGCAGCGGTAGGCGTAGGCGGCCTTTTCCCGGTCGTCGTCGCGCAGCGCCTCGTAAAGCCGGATCACGCCTTCCACGAAGGTCGCCGGGAACACCCGCACGCAGCCGAAGTCCAGCAGGTTGACCGAGTTGTCGTCGCGGATCGTATAATTGCCGAAATGCGGATCGCCGTGGATCACCGCGTAGTCGTAGAGCGGGCGGTACCACAGGTTGAACACGTTGACGGCGATCTCGTTGCGGGTCCGTAGGTCGTAGGCGTCCAGGTCGAACGCCGCCGAGATCGGTTCGCCGCGCAGCCATTCCGCCGTCAGCAGCCGGTCGGTCGACAGCTCCGCGACCGGTGCGGGCACGTGCACGGTGGTCTCGCCCGACAGGATCTCGCGGTACATCGCCATGCGCTTGTACTCGAGGGTGTAGTCCAACTCCTCCAGGATCCGTGCCTTCAGCTCGTCGACGATGCGGCCGGTACGGATCGAGCCCTCGTAGCGCTCGAACATCGCCATCATCCAGCCGGCCTGCTTGAGGTCGGACTCCACCGTCTCGTACATACTCGGGTACTGCAGCTTGCAGGCGACGTCCCGGCCGTCGTGCAGCTGGGCGCGGTGCACCTGGCCGAGCGAGGCGGCGGCGGCCGGCTCCAGCTCGAACCCGGCGAACTGCTTGCGCCAACCCGGCCCCAACTCGTTGGCCATCCGGCGCTTGACGAACGGCCGGCCCATCGGCGGCGCGTTGGACTGCAGCTCGGACAGTTCGCGGGCATACTCCGGCGGCAGCAGCTCCGGGATCGAGGCCAGCAGCTGGGCGAACTTGACCATCGGGCCGCGCAGACTGCCCAGCGCCTCCTTCAGCGCCTGGGCCTGGCGGTCGCGGTCGCCGGTGAAGCCGATCGAGGAACGCAGACTGTTCCAGATCAGCGAGCCGGCCGTGGTGCCGATCTTCAGATTCCGGCGGGTGCCGGTGAGCGTCTCTTCAGAGGTGATGTCGCTCATCTACGGTCCCTTGTCCCGTGATACCCAGCGCTCCCGCATCCGCCCGCGGGCGCACGGTCGTGCACGGTCGATACGCTGGCGCGGCACGTTTGGATTGCCAAGGATCACGCTACGCGCCGCCTCCCCGACCTGCCAAGCGAGGCCGGCCGGCCACCGACGCGGCCGCCGCTACCGGTTATCCAGGTGGCGCAGGTAGGCGACCAGGTCCACCCGGTCCTGCGCGCGCCCCAGACCATCGTAGCGCTTGCGCTGCTCCGGGAACATCGCCCGCGGATCGCTCAGGTATCGGGCCAGCCGGTCGGCCGTCCAGACGCCCTCCGCCTGCTCCAGCGCCCGGGAATAGCGGCGGTAGCCCTCGGCAGTCCCGATCTCCCGGCCGAGCACGCCGTGCAGACTGGGGCCGACCTGGTGCGAGCCGGGCTCGGCATCGTGACAGGGCTGGCACGCCTCCAGGAAGATCGCCCGGCCGCGTTCGGGGTCGCCCGCGTCCTGCGCCCCGGCCGGCCACGGCATGACCAGACCGGCGGCCAGCGCGGCGCCGGCGGCTGCCCGTTTGGGGTGTCGGCGGGTGTGTGAGCGCATGCGGCCCAGCCTGCGCGCCCCACGCCTCCGCCGCAAGCGCCGTCGGGTACGGCAGCTAGTCGCGCGGGACCACGCCCGGGAAGCGGGCGCGCACGTCCTCGGGATCGATCAGGAACCGCAGGCCGGCGCGGTCGTCCTCCTGCCAGACGATCTCCGCCGGCACCGAGCCGGAGGCGCGCACGCTGAGCGTCACCCGGGCGCCGGGGGTGACCATGCTCAGGAGGTCGGGATCGCGGCCCATCATGCTGGCGTTCATCATCAACTTCGCCCCGCCGGCCGAAATATCCACCACCGTGCAGGTCAGCTCGCCGTCGATGCCGTCGGCGGTCAGGGTCGCGCCCCACAACACGCGCGACCGCCGGTGCTGCCGCCGGTCGTCTTCGCGCACGGGTTGACCCGCCTTCGGCTCTTGTTCGTTGTGCACGCGCTTGCTCCCGACCCGTCACTGGTGCCGACGCCAAGCGCCGGCAGTCTGGGCCGGCAGTTTGGGCCGGCGGTCGTAAGCAGGCCGTTAACGCACGCCCGCAACGCATGCCCGCTGGGGCCGGCGTTTACGCCGCGCTAACCCTCCGGGACGGACACTCCCGGCGGCCCCCTTTCGACCGACTGGACACACGCCATGAAACGCCTGAGCGACAAGCTCATCGCCGCCCACGAACAGGCCTGCGCGCAGGGCAAGGCGGAGGTCGCCCGGCATTTGCTGCAGGCCCTGGAAATCGAGCTGTCGGCGATCGGCGGCCGCGAGGAGACCCGCGACGTCGACGCCGCCGTCACGGCGGCGTTCCAGCGCCAGCAGGCGCTGACCTCCCCCAGCTGACCGGCCCGAGCTGACCGGCCGCCTGCCCCGGATCCGGTTGATCCGGGCGGAATCGGGACCTTTCGGCGTCGGTGACGCGTTTAGTGGGTTGGCGACCGTGCCAGCCTGCGCCACAGTTAGAGGCGTTAGCGGGCGTGTGGACGGGGGCGGCGCAACGCAGCATTCAAGCGGCGGCATCCCGTGATCCAGGGGTGATCCGCCGCGCGGACGACGCGGCCGGCGCCGGCGAGACCGCCGGCCGCGCGGTCAGTGAAGGAGCGCAGGACCGATGACGGAACAGCCGCATACCGAACGTCTGATCGAGCACGTCGAACTGGTGCGCAGCCGCGGCGACCCGGCGCAGATGAAGCTGTGCGTGATGTCGCTGGTGGCCCGCCTCGCCGGCGAAGCGCACGGCGATCAGCCGATCTGCGCCTCCCCGGTGATCGCGGCGTTCGCCCGCGCGGTCAACGACGCGATGGACCGGCAAACACGCCAGCGCCTGCGGCCCTTCGCGCCGCGCATGGTCGGCACCGCCGACCGGCTCGACGGCGCGCGGCAGGCGCGCCTGCACACCGCCCTGATCGAGACGCTGCTGCCGGCGATCGTGACCGACCTGCAGGCCGGCGCGCGCAGCCACGACCAGGCCCAGGCAGCCGAGCTCGCGGCGGCGCTGGCCGGCCAGCTGGCGCACGCGGAGGCGGACGAGCAGTTGCGCATCGTTCAGGACCCGCACTGGGACCGGGCGGCGCTGATCTGGCCGCTGCGCAACGCGCTCGCCGCGCGGCGCGACGGCGACGGCGTGCAGCAGGCGGAATCGGTCGCCCGCGTCCTGATCGCCGCGGTCTCCTGCCTGGCGCGGCCGAGCCGGCGGGCCTGGTACTGGGATCAGGCGGTCGCGATGCTTGACCAGCTGTGCGACGTCGCCGACGCGCCGACCGCGGCGCCCGCCGTGGAAGCCGCCCGCCCGGCCGAGATGGCGTAGCGCCAGCCGCCGGTCCGCCCGGATCGCGGGACGGCAGCCGGCCGCGGACGACGGGCGCCGCGGCCGGCTCGCCAGCTTGCGCGCTTTACGTTACGGTTCGACCGAGATCGCACGGAACCCGCGCCGGCCGATGCGCCATCGGTCCGTGCCGCCCGTTCGCTTGTCCGCGACCACACGCAAAGAAGGGTTGAGACCGTCATGGCCCCGCGACTTCCGACCACCGCCGCGCCGGGAGCGGCGACCACCACCCCGGTGCGCCGGCAGGGCGACGACCAGCGCCTGTGCGACATCCGCACGCCGGTCCACAAGGGCTGGGAGAGCAAGCGCCTGCACGGCTGGAAAGACCGGAACGTGTTCGTCGGCCACGCGACCCGTCCGGTTCAGGACGAATCCCTGATGGGCCCTGAGATCAGCTGGTGCGAATGGCACTGCGCGGGGCAGTGGGACGTCTGCTACGGCACCGACGTGCCGGGGACCGGGCGCGAGATGTACTTCAGCTTCTCGGATCCCACGGACGCGGACGCGTTCGAAGCCTGGCGCGCCAAGCGCCGAAGCGAGCGCGAGGACCGGCAGGAGGGAGCCTGATGACAGACGGCGCGCACCCGCAGCTGCAGCCGGTTCTGGACCACCTCGAGGCCGAGTTCGACAACGCGCTGGCCCGCTGGCAGGCGTTCCTGCGGATCCCCAGCGTCTCGACCGACCCCGCCTACAACGACAAGACCCGGGAGGCCGGCCAATGGCTGGTCGACCAGCTGCGCGAGATCGGTTTCACCGCGGATTTGCGCGACACGCCGGGCCACCCGATGGTGGTCGCCCATCATCCGGGCCCCGGCCGCGGCGCGCCGCACCTGCTGTACTACGGCCACTACGACGTGCAGCCGCCCGACCCGGTCGAGCTGTGGGACAGCGGTCCGTTCGAGCCGCGGATCGTCGACGGCCCGCGCGGCCGGCGCATGGTGGCGCGCGGCGCGGTCGACGATAAGGGCCAGCTGATGACCTTCGTCGAGGCGTTCCGCGCCTGGCAGGCGGTGCACGGCACCCTGCCGGTGGCGGTCACCGCCTTCTTCGAGGGCGAGGAGGAGACCGGCAGCCCGTCGCTGCTGCCGTTCCTGAAGCAGCATGCCGAGGAGTTGCAGGCCGACGTCGCGGTGGTCTCCGATACCGGCAGCTGGGACGTCGATACCCCGGCGATCACCACCCAGCTGCGCGGCATGCTGTACACCGAGGTCACGGTCACCGGCCCCAGCCACGACCTGCACTCGGGCATCTACGGCGGGGTCGCGCCCAACCCGGCGAACGCCCTGACCCGCGTGCTGGGCGATCTGCACGACGCCAACGGGCGGATCCAGGTTCCGGGCTTCTACGACGCGGTGGTCGACCCGGACGGCGAGACGCGCGCGCAATGGCGCGCGCTCGGCCTGGACGCCGAAGGCTTCCTGGGCGGGATCGGCGTGGCCGCCTCCAGCGGCGAGCAGGACCGGCCGTTCCTGGAGCGGCTGTGGTCGCGCCCGACCGCCGACATCAACGGCATCTGGGGCGGCTACACCGGGGCCGGCTCGAAGACCGTGATCCCGGCGCAGGCCTCGGCGAAGGTGAGCTTCCGCCTGGTCCCGGATCAGGACCCGGACGCGGTGCTGGCCGGATTCCGCACGTTCATCGCCGAGCGGCTGCACCCCGGCTGCAGCTTCGAACTGCACACCCACAACGGCAGCCCGGCGATCAGGGTGCCGACCGACAGCCCCTATCTGCAGGCCGCGCGCCAGGCGCTCGCCGATGCCTACGGCACGCAGCCGGTCAACATCGGCTGCGGCGGCTCGATCCCGGTGGTCGGCGAATTCAAGTCGGTCCTCGGCATCGACACGCTGCTGATGGGCTTCGGCCTGGAGGACGACCGGATGCACAGCCCGAACGAGAAGTTCGAGCTGGCCTGCTTCGACAACGGCATGAAGGCCCACGCCGCCCTGCTGGCCCGGATGCAGGCCATGGGCGCCAGGCGCGACGCGGCGGAATAACGGCCGGCGGTCAGCCGCCCGGCTGGCCGCCGTCGTCGTCCAGGTACTGCGTCTTGGGGGCGTACCGGTAGTTCGGGCCGGTGAGCGACCAGATCAGCGCGATCAGCCAGCCGACCACCGTCCAGCCGAGGGCGATGTTGACGCCCATGATGGCCATGGCCTTCGGGTGGCCGCGCCAGACCGCCAGCGACAGCGGCACGAAGTATAGTACGACGAGGAGAAGAAGCGTCCAGCCGCCCAGGTCCATGGCACCTTACCTCGGGCATCCGCCCGGCGTTTCAAGATCGGCCGTCACGTCGCACCTCCAGCTTTCAGGGCAAGAGGCTGCAAGATGGAATCGCGTCTCAGCCTCTTGCCCTTGCTTCCGGAAGTTAGAGCTACCGTCAGCCCGAAGGCCGTTTCGGCCTTGGCGCATCTTGCTCTCTCTTCAAGCAGTTAGAGCAAAATTGACGATGAAGGCCGACCCGACCTTCATCGATCTTGCTCTAGGTTGCGGCCGGTGAAGATCAGCCCGAACAGCAGCGACAGCGCCGCGCCGATGGCAACCGTCGTGCCCAGCTGCGCCAGCATCGGGAATTCCGCCCCGCCCAGGATCGCGAACACGGCCGTCGAGGTGACCGCGCAGATCGCCACCGACCGGCGGGCGTCCCGGCCGTGGGTGTCGCCGTCGTCCGGCTTGGCGGCGTCGCGCGGGCGTTCGGACTCCGCCGCCTCGCGCAGGAAGATCGCGTAGTCCAGGCCCAGACCCGCAACCACCATCAGCCCCAGCAGGTGGAACACCGTCAGCGAGGTGCCCAGCAGCACCAGCACGCCGGCGGTCGTCAGGACGGACACCACCACCGCCCCGCTGACCAGCATCACCGGGCGCGCCCGGCGCAGCCCGACCAACAGCGCGAGCGCGGCCAGAACGCCGCCGAGCGCGATCCACGTCAGGGTCTCCGTGCGGTAGTCGCGCAGCAGCGCTTCCGTCTCCGCCTTCAGGTCCAGCAGGCGCACGCCCGGCACGTCGGTGTCGGCGAGCGCTTGTTCCAGTTGGCCCGGATCGCGCAGACCGCGGATGAACGCGAAGCCGCGCGCGCCGTCGTCGGTGTCGACCAGCAGGTTGGCGACCCGGCTGCGCAGCGCCGGATGCTGCAGCTCGCCCGGCAGCACCGGCCCGGCCTGCTTGGCCGCGGTCAGATCCTCGACGAACGGCTGGAACGTGCCGGGCTCGAACGGCAGCCCGGCGGTCGCCTGCCCCAGCCGGTCCTGCAGCGCCGCCCGGCCCGGCAGTTCGGCCAGCCGCGCGGCCTGGCTGGCGCGGCTCGGCAGGTAGCGGGCGAGCGTGTCGAAGCCGGCCAGCACGCCCGCCTCGCGCAGCCGGCGCAGGGTCGGCAGAAGCGCCTCGCCGCGCTGCAGCACCGCCTGCGCGTCGGCGCCCTGGATCGCCACCAGGAAGCGCGGGTTGGTCGCGGCCAGGTCGGCGCGCAGGGCCCGGTCGGTTTGCTTGAGCTGCTCCGGCGTCGGCGACAGCGCACGCAGATCGGCCTCCCACAAGGCATCGCCCTTGAAGCTCATCAGCGCCAAGCAGCCCACCGCCAGCGCCAACGCCGGCCAGCGCAGCCGGGCGCTGGCATGGTGCAGCGGCCCCAGCCGGTCCCAGACGGCGCGCGGCTCCGGCAACTGGATCGGCTGCGCGGTCCAGGGCAGCAGGTAGCGCGTCACCAGCGCGGCCACGACCAGCGCGACCAGCGTGAACAGGCCCAGCTGCGCGACCCCGGGGAACGACGAGAAGACCAGCGGCACGAAGCCGATCGCCGTGGTCACCACCCCCAGCCGCAGCGCCGGCCAGATCCGGCGCGCGGTCGCCCACGGCCCGTGCGTCTTGCGCTGATGGGCGAACAGATGCAGCGGATAGTCGACCGTGACGCCGACCAGCGTCGCGCCGAAGCCGAGCGTGGTGACGTGCACCGCCCCGAACACCCCGGCGACGGCGGCGGCGCCGGCGGCGAAGCCGGCGATCAGCGGCACCGCGGCGGCGAGCACGACCGAGAGGCGGTAGAACGCCAGCAGCAGCACCACCGCCACCACCGGCAGCGACAGGGCGAGCAGCCGGGCGGTCTCGGCGTTCACCGCCGCCCGGCCCTTGACCGCGATCACCGGCGGGCCGGCGGTGGTCAGCTGGATCGGCCCGTGGTCCGCTTCCACGGCCGCTTCCGCGTCTTCCAGTGCGGCCACGACGGCGCGCTGCCGGGCGACGTCGAAGCCCTCGCGCTTGGACAGCGCGACCAGGACGGCGCGCTCGCCGTCCTGGCCGACCCAGACGCCGTTCACCTTGCGCGGACCGCCGCTGTCGCGCCACAGCTGCGCGACCTCGAGCGTGCGCAGCGTCGGGTCCTCGGCCATCAGGTCCTGGATCACCGGGGAGCCCAGGCCGCGCAGTTCCAGCAGCAGTTCCTTCAGTTCCCGGGACAGGCCGTCGGCGGTGTAGTGGTCCGGGTCGAGCGGCGGGTTCAGGCGGTAGCGGTACTTCCGGAACGGCTCGAGCGCGCCGGCGTCGAGCGAAAAGCTGCCGTTGATCACCTGGGTGTAATAGCCGGTGTCGCTCAGCGCGGCCTTGTAGGCGCGCGACAGCTCGGCCAGCCGCGCCGGCGTGCGCGCGTCCGGGTCCTCCGGCGCGACCGCGATCAGCACCGTGCGCCCGGCCGGGCCGGCACGCAGCGCCTGGTTCATGATCGACAGGTCCTGGCTCTGCTGGTCGGGGAGCAGCACGGTCAGGTCGGCGCGCAGCGGCAGCAGCGCGAAAATGCCCGCGCTCGCTGCCAGCAGCAGCGCGGCCAGCCCACCGGCCCTGACGAACGCCTCGACGCCTGCGCGCACCCTGTCCTAGACCCCGGGCCGCAGATACAGCACCCGGCGGCCGCCGTCGCGCAGGCGCACGTCGATCTTCTCGACCTGGCAGGGCGTGGTGGTGTCCGAACCGACGAGGCCGGGCGCGCCCTGCCCGTCGATCAGGATCCGCGACAGGGTGTAGCCGGCGTCGTCGGCCTTGGGCGCCAGGCGCATGTCCCAAGCACCGGGCGCGTCGGCCTTGGGGTCGGCCGACAGCGCGACCTCGAAGCGCTCGGTCAGCGCCGCCGCGTCGCCCTTCAGCAGCGCGCGCACCGCGGCGAACGACGCCTGCAGGCCGGGCCGCTGGCTGAGGTCGAAGGTGGCGACCTCGTTGCCGTCGGCGTCGAACACGCTCATCCGGTCGCCCACGATGACCGCGCGTTCGCGCCGCGGCTCCTCGACGATCTTCTCCAGGCGCCCCGGCGGCTCGTAGATCAGCCGCCCGCGGCTCTCCAGCATCTCGTCGACGCTGGTGATCAGCCGCTCCTCGCGGAACGCCACCTCGACGCGCCCGTCCTTGGCGAGGCAGGCCGTCAGCCGGTCCAGCCGCGGCGCGGCGCCGGCGTCCTGCGCCAGCGCCGCCGGGGTCAGCGGCAGCGTGGCCAGCA
>NZ_NRRL01000118.1 GCF_016583645.1 Rhodovibrio sodomensis
GGTCCACAGCACGGCGCGGCCCGCGCGCTGCGCCTTATGGGCGCGCGCGGTCCCCTTGGCTGTGGACTACCTGGACGAGCGCGGGCGATATCCTGCTTGTCGCTCCAACACCCACACCCGTAAGCTGCAACGAGAAGGCCCGCGCCCCGACCTCTCATGCGACCCGCCCAGGGTGGGCGGATTCACCGAACCGGGTGGGCGGTTTCAGCCGAACCGCCCGGGCGAATTCGCCGAAATGCGCACTGCCGATCGCGGTCAGCTGGGTGTTGCGTTTGAAGGCCCGGTCGGACCAGTTCACGATGTAGTCCTGGCGATCGACGCTGATGTAGAGACCACGCAGGCGCTTCCGCGCGAGTTTGGCCTCGTGTGCCGCCAGGAAGCTCAGGCACTGCCGGTGTATGCAGTCGATCTTCTCGTAGACGGTCTGGGTGCTGATCCCGCGCGTGCAGGCGATGGCCCGGATCGGCTGCTCGTTCACCAGCGCCAGGAAGATCTCGCGGTTCTCGTGGGAGATCGCCTGTGGACGACGACGGCGCCCCTCGGAGAAGACCTTGCTGCAGCATCGGCAACGATATCGCTCAGTGCCATCCGACGTCCGGCCATGTCGGTAGCAGCGCCCTGACGCGCTGATCGGTACGCGGCGGTTCTCGCAGCGCGTGTTCGGGCATGCTGGCTCCGTGCCCGGCGCGGGACAGCGAGATACGCCGAGATCCGCGTCAGCTCTTCCTTGATACCCAGGTTGCTCTTGATGCTCGAGCGCTGCCCGCACTTCATGCGGAGCAGGTTCTTGGGCGCGGTCTGCGTACGTTTTCCGACCACCCGGTACCCGTCACTGACCCGAGGCGTGTCACGCCGCGATCGTCCGCGCCGGACGTCCTGGCGCGGTGACACGCCGAAGTTCTCGCATTCGACGTTCCGGCATGATCGACCTGGATGCCGTCAACCTCGGACGGAATCCGAGGTAGGCGACAATCCTTTCCTCGACTAAAAGGGGTTTCTACCAAAGGTTCGTAGTTGACCAAAGTTGAGGGGTTTTCCGGTGCCTCCTCGGCTCCCGAAGATTTTTTCGGCATGGGCGGGCGAACAGAACGCGCGGTTTACGTGGGCTCAAGCGTTTTATTCTACCCGATTTCGACTTACGGCAAACGGCTTGGCCATGACCCGGTCGGGCTTTGCGTACATCCTCGCCAAGCACGTCGGCGTCGCCGCCGCGACGTGTCCAGCCCTTGCGGAGAAGCGCGTCACTCCGCACGTCCTGCGCCACACCTGCGCCATGCACATTCTCCAGGCCACCCGGGACGTGCGCCAGGTGTCGCCCTGGCTCGGTCACGCCAGCCTGCAGAGCACCGAGGTGTACCTCCGCGCCGATCCGACAGAGAAACTCGCCACGCTCGCCGCATCCGAGTCCCCGCCGCTCGCGCCCGGGCGGTTCACGGCGCCCGACAAGCTGCTCGCCGTGTTGAAGGACACGAGCCGTACCGATTATGCCGAGTAACCCGGACCAGGATCCGCGGCTGCGGCCGGGTCACAGCCGCCAGGCTTGGCGTGCCGAGCGCGCAAGTGGTCCGTTGGGGTGAAGACGCGCGGCAGACCGAACTCGAGAGTCCACCACATCTTTACCACTTCACGCGCCCGTCGGCGTGCGTTCCGGATGGCGTTGTTTCAGACAACGACTGCGGCCAGGTGGGCGACCACCGCTGTGTTATCGGGACGCCCGGTCGGAACGCGCCCTTCTTGATCGCGACCGCGGCGCGCCCCAGCCGGGAGGTCGGGCCCCAGTAGGGGCCGTCCATGACCGGCCATCAACCGGGACCACCGAACCCGGGGGTCTCGGGGTCGGGCTCGTCCATCGGCTCGTCGTCTGGCGGCTCCGCCGGGTCGGTCATTGGTTCGGTCGGCGTTTCCGCCTGCGCTGCCGGAGTGTCCGTCGGATCGGCGTGTAAGGCGGCCCGCGTGTCGGGTGATTGCCGCGTTCGAAGACGTGCGCCGCGGATGCGGGACACCAGCGCATCGGACATGGGCGCCGCCGACCGGTCGATCGACGACGCCGCGGCCAGCTTTGCGCGCAGAAGGGGCGGAGCCGGCCGAGCAGGGGGCGCGCCTGCGCTCATTAGCCGAGCGCGCAGCAGCCGCCCTTCCGGGAAACCGCCGGACCTAGACCTGCCGGGGCCTGGCGCCATCGCGCGCAGCTTCCCCCGCAGCTGTGCGCGGTCCAGCGACGTCAGGACTCGCTCGGCTCCTCGACCCTGACGCCGAGATTCCGGCCGATCGCGATCAGGTTGCGGTCTAGACGGTTCAACCGGATCTCTACGGGGTCCTGCTGATCGGTCGCGTTCTGGCTCTCCTCGCTGGCGATCGGGCCCAACGCTCGCTCGATAACCTCCATACTCCTCTCGACGGCGGTGAGGCGCGCGTCCAGGTTCTGGATCGCGGTGTTCGTGTTCTGCAGGTCGTTGCGCAGGTTCTGCAGGATGGTAGCTGGATCCTCGGGCATTACTTGCCTCCAGGTTTTCGACAACGGCCACGGCGTCGGTTTCGCTGATCCGTGCAAGGTGCGCGAGGGGGCAGAGAACCTGACCCGTCCCCGGATAGGTCAATAGGGCGCGCGCCCAACCGTACGCAACCGTTAGGCCGTGCTTGGCGATCTCGTCGGCCACAGCCGTCGCGCCACCGGCGGCCCACGCGGCCCTCAGCGTGGCTGCCAGCGCAGGTAGGTCAACACCCTGCTGACGCGCTCGCCGTAGCTGACCGGTCTTGAAGCGGGCACGCGACGGCCGGGCGGCGTCCGCGGCGCGCACCTGCGCGGCTTCGACCGCCCGGCCACGGCCTTCCAGGCGGTCGGCCACCTGCCGGTTGAACCGACCGGGCGTGAGCGCGTGCCCCAGGTCCAGCTCCAGCCGGCGGGCCACGGTCTCCCGGGTGACCCCCGGCTTACGGTCCGGAATCCGCGCACCGCTCGCCGGGTCCACGCGATTCGCAACGAGGTGGAGGTGCGGCGTTGGGACGTCGTGGCCGGTGCGGCGCCTCTCGTGCTCGACCTGTACTGCCGGCGGTTCGGCCAGCCCGAGCTCCTCCGTCACGACTGTGATCGTGTGAGCGCGCGCGACCGCGTCCCAGCGCTCGCCCGGGGACGGATTGACGGTCACGTGCAGGCCGGCGTACCGCGCCCCCAGGGCGTGAGCGTCCTCGAACCCGGCCGCGATCTCGCGCCACGCCCCGGCGTAAACCCTGATCTCGTCGTTCGCGGGGTCCGCCTCCAGATAGCGGCGCAGGCGCCCGACGCCCCGGCTGGTCCGGACGAGCGTGATCGTGACGATCAACGGATCAGCCCGTTCAGGGTCGCCACGATCCGCTCGATCTCACGGACGAGCTGGGAGACGTCCTGTTCGCTGCTGTCGCGGGGCGAATCGGTTGAGGCCGCCCGCTCCAGGCCGTCGGCAGCGCGATTGAGAGCCCGGCGGAGCCGGCGGAGCTCCGCCGCATCCGCGGTGGCCACCCGCGTGGTACGGGCGGCGTCGTCGCACTGCGCCTTGACGAATGCGGACAGTGAAGCGTAGCCAAGGACCTGTGATGCGGTTTGCCACCTCCGGCGTTCGCGCTCGGACACGCGGATCGCCAGGTGAGGGCTGTTTCCTGAAGCCATGGTTTCGGCCCTCCTTATCTGTATAGACAGCCGTCCTGCGCTGGAAAAACAACGAAAACAAAAAGATGCCGGCGAAACGCGCGGGGACAGGCCGGTGATGTGAAGCCTAACCGTCACGCGCGTTGCCCTGTTGGCGGTCTTCGGCCTCAAGCCGGCGAAGTGCTGCGAGCGCTTCGGCCTTCGCCCCAGCCAAGGGAATTGGCGATACCTGGCCTTGTCCGCCGGCGCGAACTGCTCGCCAGGCTCCTCCAAGTCCCTGCGACCTTCGGGTGCCTCGTGGACGATCAAGGATCGGCCGGCCACGCCCGCCTGTTCGGTCGCCCCGCGTTCGCGATCGATCCGGTCAGGCTGGACGGTCCCGGCCCAGCCCTGGATGAGCGCCGTATCGGACGTTCCCCATAGGTGCTGTTCGTTTTCTCCACCCTTCATGTTGCGCGCCTTTTGGATGCCATTTGCCATATAGCGTGTCGATTTCGCCGCTTCGAAGCGAAGTGCTGGATGCGCACAAGTGTCAACATTTTTAAAAAAGCCGTCGGGGGCTCCTTGTAAACAGTTTTACACTTGCTGGCGCCCTGGTCTTAGCGTGTTTCTATCCACATCTATTGGGAATTTTGAAACGGAATGCAAGGGAGACAAGGGGCAACATTACAGGTCCGTCGGTTGCGTGCCCTTTGGCGGACCGCGGCGGGCGCTGTTTCGAGTGGCCCGACCGGGCCTCTTCACCTCCACGACCCGTACACGATCCAGTTTTCCGAAACCCGGCTGCGTCAGGTGGTCAGCGAAGCTGGGTGGGCCACATGCCTGTCGCCGCGCGTCGCGGCTGCTTCGCCATATGTCCCGCGCCGTCTTGCCGCTGGCTGGCACTGGGGGGCGCAGCGCTACAGACACGTCATCCAGTGACAACGTCCGGGCCGCTGTGGTTGCGCGCGAGCTTCAGGCGTTTTCCGACACAGCGTTCGACGGGCCGAGCTCGTCGCCGATCGAGGCTTTCGCGCCAGGCCGGGCCGTCTCCGTTGAGTGTCCGTTGCCGCGCCAGGAGGGAGGCGGGCCTGGGAAGCACGAGATGACGGCTGCTGACGGGGCGGATCAGGCGTCCGGTCCGCGCTTTGGCGTTGACGGACATCGCTTGGTTGAACGAGAGTCGGCCGCTTGGTACGGTTGGTGGTGAAAACGGACGAGCCGCCGATCGGCCTGTCACAGACCTCGCGCGCTCAGGCCACACCGTGCTCAGCTGCCGCGCTTCGCAGCAGACGCAGATTCTTTCTGCTCAACCGCCCCTCTTTCCATAGCCGGTCGAGACAGCCCTTTCCCACAGAGCTCGCCGCGTGGATATTGGCCAGGGACCCCAATTGGCTCCACAACCGCTCGAGGTAATGGCGGGCCTCCTGGGCTTCCGCTTCCGTGCATCGGCCGCCGCTTGGGCCGTTGTTGGGCTGGCCCCTTGACGGGTTGTCGCGGTCCGTTTGGTCCGACCGGGCATTCGAGCCGCCGTGGGTCGCGCCGTTCGTCGGGGAGGCCTTCGTTCGGGTGTCCGTCCGGGCCGGTTGCGCAACGGGCTGAGCCGTCTCAACCGGTTCGTCGTCGGGCTTGCGCGCGGACGCTGTTTCGCGCGTTGGCGCCTGCGGGGGTGCGGCTGCGGCCCGCGTCTGCGTCGTGTTACCGCTTGGCGTATCCGTGCTTGCCGGCTCCGGCGTTGATGGATCCGTGGCGGGCTCTTGTCCGCGACCCGCTTCGATCTCTCGGCACGTGGCGAGTAGTTTCGACCAAACCGCGCTGGCCTCGGGCCCGGCCGACGCCGCGAGTTCGGCAAAAAGCGTGGCCAGGCAGGCGAGGGCGGCGTCCAGCGACCAGGATCCGAGGCGGTGGGCGATCTGTCGGCCGAACTCTTGCCAAGCTCGGGAGCTGGTCGACGCGTGTGCCGCGGTCTGGCTCGCCGGGGTCGCTGCGACGCCGGTTTCCGGATCGCCCGTGGGCTCTGTCCTGACGGCGTTGTCGGAGCCCGACGTCGCCGCCGCCGGGTCGCTCTCTGCGTCCGGCGTTTTCGAGCCGGTGTGCTTGGTGCAGCCGCCGTTCAACGCACTCCGGGCCACTGCGTCGGGATCGCTGGCCGGATCGTGGTAGATGGCCTTGCCGGCGCGGGTAAGAGCGCCCTTGGTCACGTTCTTTTCCTCGCGCAACGTGAACAGCAGGGACCACGACAGACGGGTTCGATGGGCCGACTGACGGGCCCATTCGTCGCTCCAGCCGTAGCGCGCCCGCAGGAAGCCCGTCGCGCCGGGTTGCTGGTTCGCGGGCTGGCTCCTGTTATCTCGGCGAACGCGCCCCCCTAGTTCCTTGGCCCCCGCGCGCATGTACACCTCAAGCAGGCGCTTGAGGTAAATGGCCTCGTCGACCGGCCCGAGCTGTTTCCCGATCACGTCGTCACATCCGTGGAACGCGGCGGCCTCGGCGCCCGATAGGACGACGACGAAGACGTAGAGATGCTTGAGATTTTCCGGCCAGCGGCCTTTATCGCGCAGTCGCTTGAACGCTCTAAGACGAAGGGTGTCGTCGTGGACGACCCAGCGGCCATCGGCCTCGTAGATCAGCAAAGGCAGCACCTGTCCTTCGTGCCGGATCTGTTCGGCCGCGTGCACGACCGCCCGGTTGCTGGGCGTTTCACCCAGGACGTTGTCGCCTTCCACGAGTGAGTCGATGTGAACGTCGCGTGGCATGATGGTTACTAGCTCCGTTGACCCCTGCAAAAAGTCGCTGCTGTCCGTCGGTTGTCGATGGGTATCTTCGGTGATGTATCGATCTAGGTATAATCTATTTGTGACTCGTGTTGTGTCAATCCCGTTGGCAAAAATTAAGAGTGAACGCTTTTATCAGTGGTGCGTATATTCCGTTTCAAAAGCATTCCGGTTTATTTTTGTTGACAACGATTAGGGTTGGGACGGTCTGTGCTCGGATCGGGGTGTGTTTCCCCGCTGCGTCTGGCAGATCTGGCGTCGCCTTCTCAGGCGCGCCTTCCCGGCGCCCGGTGCGGCGGATCGGCGGCAGGACAGGGATCGGCTCGCAATCGCGGTCGGGGCGGCGCAGCCGGCGCGCAGGGGTCGCCGTTCGGCTTCGGGGACCGGGCCGCTTGCTGAGGCATGCTCCGGGGCCACCTGGCTCGAGCCCGGACATCAAGACCGCGGCGGTGACCCACGCGGGTGCGCGGCTTGCGACGGACGGAGCCGGTCCAGCGGTCCTACCGTGGCCCATGCCCGGTCGATCTTTTCTGGGGCGCAGGGGGGATCTGCATCGGTTTTGAGTAAGCTGGCCGTACCCGGCGGGTCAGCGACACCACGCAGGCGGGTCGTTTGTCGGCAAGCCGCGCGTCACAGCGCGCTAAAGTCGCCCCGCGGCGCTGGCCTGAGACCACGGCGGCGGCCTCTGGAAGGCGGCTGCGTCCGGGGGAGGAGGCGGGGGCCAACCTTTGGCGGGGCGTGGCCTCTCGCCGCGCAGCCGCCGCACCGGCACGGCCGGTAACGCCTTCACACGACACCCTTGCTGCCAATAAGGTTACCCCTCGCGGTAGCGGTTGACCGTCGCCAGAGTGGACACCGCGGGCGCAGGTATCCGAGGGAACCCATAACGATGGTTGGTGGTCTGACTGCATGCGGTTATGGCGCTGATCGGCACGACCAAAGACGATGCACGCCCTTTAAGGGGGTAGCTGCGCGCTTATCCACAGTCAGAGCAAGTTGCCTGATTTCGCGGCGGCCGAAGTGCCCGCCGTGCCTATGACCTCGGAAACGACGGCAGCACGCCCCCATCAACAACGCCAGCGATCGGAACGTGCGACCGGCGGTGATTTCCAAGGAAGTGCCCTGGCGTTCTGGCGCCGACTGAGGCACAGACTTGTAGCCGACGGGCGCTCCATCATCGATATGGACCGGCCACACCCCGTGTCATTCGCTGACGGGGTAGTGGCGGGAGGTGGCGTGACCTCGGAAGCTTCTGTTACCGGGGCTTGTGGGAAGTCCAAGGAAACATGCCGAGGTTCACGCCCGGAGTGAGCGTAGGCATCTGCTGACCCCTTCGTTCAATCGGTCCGTTCAACGCGAGAGGCGAGACGAGCGCCCGGGCACCGCCGGCGGCGCGTTGCTGCTTCGGGAGATCATGCGCTGAGCGGGCTGCGGCGGTTTCTGGTCGACAAGCTCCAGGCCCCTGCCGGCAGAAGGCGATCTGGTATCCAAGCGAGGACCTCCTCGCCGCCCTGGAAGCGAACGGCACCGTACCGTACATCGCGCACCTCAAGGCCAACCCGGCTGTTCTGGACAGCCTCAGCGCGGCGTTCCGCAAGCGTGTGCGCGGCCGCCCGCCGGACGCGCCCCGGCTGTGGTGCGGGGACCTGTCGTAGCAGGCCGGCCCCGGGACAACGCCGCGCCGTGTCATCCTGGTCCTGACGGAGCGGGCGGCGGACCGCGACCTGGATCGGTTCTGCCTGGTCATCAGCATCGCGCCCGAGCGCATGACGGTGCCAGAGATCCTGGCGCGCCACCGGCGAAGAGGCATGGCGGAACCCCACATGAGCGAATTGAAGGCGGTCTGCCATCCCGCACTGTCCGCCACGGATCGGCCGAAGACCTGCTACGCCGACCGTCCGGTCGTCAGCGCCGGCCAGCTGCGCAGCCAGGCGTAGGCGCAGAGCGCCGACTTCGTGTTCGCTCGCAACGAGGCGCTGCTCCTACTCAATCAACTGGTCTACCAGGTTCTGCACATCGCCCGACCCGCCCTGGAAACCGCCCGCGGCGAGGGGGCCTGCACTGGCTGGGCCGGGCCGTGCTCGTCATCGGTACGCGCGTCGTGACCGGCGGCCGACAGCTGAAGGTCATCATTGAGAACCGGTTCGCCGATCTCTGAGCCGCGGTGATCGAGCGCCTGTACCGATGGCGGTGAACACCGCAACCATGACACAGGCATCCGCGTCGTCAGCGACACTTGGTGAGCTGACGGCCGCGCATCGTTGATTAGTAGGTACGGACATCGAGCTAAGCAGGAGACCAAGCTGGAATCAAACTCCGATCCAGACGCCAACCCCTGACTGCGTCACGTGCGCCCGCCTGGCAACCATCATTCATCCTCGGAAATGCGTGCTTACGAGCAACGGATCACAGTGGGTATTGTAGACCCCCGGCTACTCCGATCTCTTCGACGCACAGGGTCGCGAGTACCGAACCGCCGTACACACTCGCGCGGGTGCGGTCTGCTGGCGCCAGCATCAAGGGGATCGGCTTGGCAATTGGTTATGTCTGAAAGATCGCCCCAGCATCTGACATCGCGACCGCGCCCGACGGACCGCGGGCGAGCCGGGCCGCCGCCCTCCGGCCGGCGGCCAGACGCCAGCGCGAACCGGGCGCTCAAGCGTCGACTGGCCGACGTGTACGGCCCGCCGCCTGCGCGAGCGCGCGCTTCAGGCCTCGCTGGACGCGTCGGACGTCGCCATGGCGGTCGAGATCGGTCTGGAGGGCCTGCAGCAGCGACGGGTCGAGGGTTGGTAGCGCAGCCCGGCGCACACCCAGCTCTGCCGCCACGTCGCCGATCAAATCCGCCATGATGGCGTCCAGGTCTCGACCAGCCGGAGCGGGGACCTCCACGATCGTCAAGCGGGACTTGAGGGGCGCCGCCAGACCGGCCGTTCTGTTCGCGGTCAACACCCAGTTCACCGAGCTGAGGTCCAGGTCGACGCACAGGCACTCGTCGTAAAACGCGCCGGCTGTCCCAGGCTCCAGCATCGCCAACAGGGTGTCCTGAAGCCGACCGTTGCGCGCGCTCCCGCCAGCTTTGTCAACCTCATCAACGACGATACCTGGGTTCGCGCAGGAATGATGCTGGACCGCGCGAAGTGCACCGCAGGGTTGTGCGCCGGCCCAGCCGCGCGCCGTGCCCTGCAAGTGTCGATTGTCACTCGCTCCGCCGGCGCTGAGGATGTCGCAACCGACACCCGCCTGGGCGAACAGCCTTCTGGCGAGGATTGTCTTGCCGCTACCCGGCGGCCCGACGAGCAGAAGTGGCCGGACGTGGAGCCAGGGCAGGCCGGCGTACGTCCGTAGTCGGAGATCGTCGCGCATGGGGGTCAGGGCGTCCGCCATCCAGGGGAACGATCCGACCAGGGTGTCGACGAACGCGTCCGGATCGGTCACGCGCCCGGCGAGCGGCAGCTCGCCCAGCAACGGCTTGAACTCCTCGATCAGGCGTTTGTCCTCGAAGCGGTGCCCGCCGGGCAGGGCGTCCGCTTGGATGACCCGCTTGGTTGGAACGTCCCAGGTCATGGCGCCCGCGTCGGGGGCGGGCTCCGCCGGTTCGGTGTCCGCGGGCGCGTCGGCCTCCCGCGCTTCTTTCAGGTCGTCGCGGTAGCGCGCTAGGGCCGGCGCGGCTTTGTCGACGTATCGCTCCGCGATGGTCGCCTGGCGCAGCGCCGCCGCGCGCTCGCCGGGCGCGGCCAAGCGGTTGCGGCGCTTGTGGCGGTATTCGGTCAGATCGTTCAGGTGCAACTCCTCCAACACGTCCGCGGCGTCACCGACGCGCGAGCCGTGCAGGCCCGGCGCATGCGCGGCCAGCAGCGCCCAGGAGGCCGCGAGATCGCGCAAAACCGTCGTCTTCGGCCTTTCGCTCAGCAGCAGGAGCGCCAGGCGGAACGCGGCCTGGTGGTCTTCGGCGACCGCCGCGCGCAGCAATCCGGTAGCTCCACCGAGCTCGCGCGGCGTGATGTCGACCAACCGCCGATGGAGGAGCTGCCATTCGGAGTGCGTTAGCTTTTCGGGGCGACGCCGTCGCCACCATTCGATTTCTCTCATGCCGTTCACCTCACGGGGTCGCTTCGCGTTTTGTGATGATCGAAACCGGTCGCTGCACCGCAGGGCCAGCACGCGGGCGCCGCTGGCGCCCGCGTTGACCGCTTGCGAACAGCCGGGGACTCATAGCGTGTGCACGTCGGCCTCAGACTCTAGAAGCGCCACCAGGGCCTCGACGGCGACATCGGCCGGGCTGGGCGCGGTCGTGTTCCGGCGCAAGCAGACCGGCAACCGAGCCACCTCGGGCATCGCCGCGATCAAGCGCAACCGGGCTACCGGCGACAGCGGCGCGATGACGGCCCGGGCCGCCTTGCGGACGTCGAGCGTGTCGTCGATCGCCCCCTGGACGGTGATCTGGTGGTTCAGCGCCTCGACCAGGTGGCGCACGGCGGGCGGCTGGCTCGCGGCGCCGGATTCGCCCGTGGGGGCTTTCGCGGTCTGAGCGGGGTGCGGCATGCGCGCGACGAGGTCGTCGATCGGCTGGTCGGCCGTCTGCGACCGGGATCGGGCGTGACCGTGGGCCCGTCGCGGGGCTCGACGGTCCATCAGGCGCCGTGTGGCCGAGGGGCCCCGGCTGTAAACGGCGGCATGTAGGGCGCGCGCCGCCCTCAGCAGGTGCCGACGCTTTTCGGGCGACAAGCCGCAGGCGGTCAGGTCGGCGGCCTGGATCCGTTCCTCGATCTGCGCCGGCGCGGCCGCCACGAGATCGGGTGTTTCCGCGCCGTACAGCCGGATCAGCAGGCGCACGTAGTGCCGGATCTGTCGCCGCGCATCGCGGCTGAGGTCCGGACGGACCTCGGCCAGCCAGCGGGCGAACCGGCTTTCCTCACCACTTGCCCGGAAGCCGGCTTCGGTGCTACTCGACAAGGTAAGGTTACCGTGGGCCATGATATCCTCCTTTATGACGGTGACCTTGCGGTTGACGACGACTCGAAGCGCGGTCTGACGGGGGCCTTTCCGTCAGGCCGCCATCCCGGTGAGACCCGGGATTTCCGCGTCGAGCCGGGCGCGGAAATAAGTCAGGTGCTGCTCAACCTGGGCGCGAACGTTCCAGCCGAAATGTCTGTCCAGTTCGGCTGCCCGCAGCGTCTTGTATTCGGGAAGCCCGGTGTGCCCGTAGTAGGACAGGGTGACGCACCGGCAGTCGGTCGCCAGTTGGCGCAATTGCTCCCGGGCGTACGAACGGCCGATCAGCTGTAATGCCGCGTCGTCCCGCAGCCGGGACCGCTGGTGATCGCGGCCGATTGGTTGCGATCCTCTCTTACATTCCAGAAACTCGATGATGCCGCTACGGCAGTGGAAAACGATCAGGTCGAGCTGGCGTGTCGGCCCGTCGTTCTCACTGTACTCGAGGGCGATTTCCTCACCCCGCTCGACGGCCTCCAGCGCGCGTTGGGGAATGGTGAGCCTGGGTTGCGCCACAACCTGAAGGTGCGGGGCGGCCTGCAAAGCTGCTGGAACGACACGGGAAAGCAGATGACCCTCGTAGGCTTGAAGGCTACGGGCCAGGAATGTCAGGCGGTTCGCCCAATCGGCTAGCGCCGGATCCGGGTTCGCCGGGGTTCGGGCGAGCCGTTCGACCTTGGCGTCGATTTCTTGACGGATTTCGTCGATCAACGTCGGGGCTCCTCTACGCTTCGCGTTCGACGTTGGCGCTCTGGGCTATACCTTGTTCGCGCTTGAGCGAACTGTGGGCGTTGACGAGGCACGTTCGGACCGAGCGCGCAGCGGGCTTCGCACCCGTAAATGCCGCGGGCCGGTTCGGGTCACCTTGATCGCGCCCGTTTCAGCCGTCGTGCGGTCGAAGAAAGCCATGACCTCAAGGATCACGCGTTCCCGGGCATCGGCGGCCTGTTCCGCGCGGCGCACGCCGGCGTTGTCCGTTGCGCTGACGTTCGCGGCGATCCGAGCAGCCTCCTCCACGCGTGCGCGGTAGCTGCGCCCGAGCGCGGCGACGATCTGGTCGAGGTTGCCCGCGGCCGCGACCTGCGCCTGCAGGACGGCGTCATCCGGGAATTCCCGGCTGAGGCGAGATTTCAGCGATTCGTAGGGCATTGTGACCCCTCATTCAGTTGGAAAAGCGCTTAGTTTGCTGAGTTATCTTATCTTCCGCTGCCCGTTCGGTTTGCGCGTGTCAGTGAGTCGGTGCTACGGATTAGCCTGAACCTGGGCACAAACAACGCCCTTCACGGGCAACCTTACTCACAAAGTAACACCCTGTTGCTCAAGCGTCAACAAGGGGAGGGCTTCTCGTCGATGACGCGTCAAACGCCACCCGTACTGATACCGGCTCAGTGTCGGGCCGGCAGAGCGTTGGTGGGCTTGCAACAGGGCGAACTCGCCGTTTTAGCCAAGGTAAGTCGGAAAACGCTGACAGACTTTGAAAAGGGAATTAGGCAACCTTACGAGCGAACAATTCGCGATATACGCGAAGCCCTAGAGCACGAAGGGGTGGTTTTCCTAGATGCAGATGACTTTGGTGGCGTTGGCGTGCGGCTTGCGAGGTTTTCGTGAAATACGGAGCCTGTTGCGGAATCGCACCTTCACGTGGCGAGCTAGGTTCGGGTTCGCGTTTTAATTGAATCTGGTGCGCCAGTTTGACTCTATCTCAGGTGTAGGTTCATCCCTGAGGGAGACGGATATGGCGGGTTTCTTCCGCGCCCCGGACCGCCGCCAGCGATACCTTCTGCCGGTGGACATGATGGACTGGTTGCCGTCGGGCGACATCGTCCACTGGGTGGTCGACGCGGTCGAGCTCATGGACCTTTCGGCGTTCGAGGCCGAGCACCGGGTGGGCGGCGCCGGCCAGGTACCGTTCGCCCCGAAGGTCCTGCTGGCGTTGTTGATCTACGCTTACAGCCAGGGCGTGCGCTCCAGCCGCAAGATCGAGCGGTTGTGCGAGCGCGATGCCGGCTACCGCTTCATCGTCGGCGAGCAGG
>NZ_NRRL01000119.1 GCF_016583645.1 Rhodovibrio sodomensis
GCCGCCGGCCTGAATCGAGACACGAAAAACACCACATCCACATCGTACAATACCCCGCCAAGACCCTTACGCGAACGGCTCGCGGCGGCTACCAGACGGCATCAAGCAGCTGCGTGCAAAATCCAGGTTAGAGGTATGTTAAAATACGGCTCGGATGGTCTGTTCGTCGTCGACGGCCCGGACCCTGCGCTAGGATATTATGCCCGCGCAAGCCAACTAAAATTGTAAAAGTTCTAATCCATGCCGCCAGCCGCCCGCAGCCAAGCCTCCCGCAAGACCGCACGGGCGATCGTCGGGATCGGCGCGTCGGCCGGCGGCATCGACGACATGAAGCGCTTTCTGGCGGCGCTACCGCCGGACAGCGGGCTTGGGATCGCGCTGGTGATGCACTTGCGCCCCGACCATCCCAGCCACCTCGCCGAGGTCTTGCAGCAGGCTACCGAGATCCCGGTCGCCGAGGCGACCGACGGCCAACAGGTCGCGGCCAACACGCTCTATGTCATCCCACCGGACCGCGCGCTGTCGATCGACCAGGGCCGCCTGCGTCTGAAGCCGGCGCAGGGCGCGCGACGCTACGGCCTGATCGACCAGTTCTTCCAGAGCCTCGCCACCGACCAGAGCGACCGGGCGGTCTGCGTGGTGCTGTCCGGCGCCGGCAGCGACGGCGCGGTCGGGCTGCGCGCGATCAAGGAGCACGGCGGGCTGGCGCTGACCAGCGCTCCCGCCGCGGCGAGCGGCCCGAACCAGGCGTATAACAGCATGCCGCGCGCGGCCGCGGAAACCGGACTGGCAGACTACGTCGTCGACATCGCCGCCATGCCGGAGCTGATCCTCGACTACGTCCAGCACATCGAACAGCACAGCGCGGCCTCGGCCTCGCAACGCGCGATCGCGGCGATCGAGGACCACCTGCCGGAAATCCGCAGCCAGATCCTGAAGCGAACCGACCACGACCTGCGGCAGTACAAGAGCGCCACCCTGGTGCGCCGGATCCAGCGGCGGATGCAGGCGCTGCGCATCGCCGATCCGACCGCCTACGTCGCACGGTTGGACGAGGAACCGCAGGAGATCGACGCGCTGCACCGCGACATTCTGATCGGGGTGACCAGTTTCTTCCGGGATCCCGAAGCGTTCCAGGTGCTGGAACAGGACGTCTTGCCCGAGCTGCTGCAGCGCACGCGGTCGCCCGACGACGGCATCCGGATCTGGGTGCCCGGCTGCGGGACCGGGGAAGAGGCGTTTTCGATCGCGATCCTGCTGCGCGAAGCGATGGAGCGCGCGGGCGTGCAGGTCGAGGCGCAGGTGTTCGGCACCGACGTCGACGCCAACGCGATCCGGCACGCCCGCCAGGGCCTCTATCCGAGCGCGATCGCCGGGCAGGTCGGGCCGGAGCGCCTGGAGCGCTTCTTCACCAGCGAGGGCGACGGCTACCGGGTCGCGCGCAGCGTGCGCGACATGTGCCTGTTCTCCGAACACGACCTGATCCGGCACCCACCGTTCTCGCGGATGGACCTGATATCCTGCCGCAACCTGCTGATTTACATGGACGCGGATCTCCAGAGCCAGTTGCTGCCGCTGTTCCACTACGCGCTCCGGCCGGCCGGATTCCTGCTCCTGGGCAGTTCGGAATCGCTGGGCCAGAGCACCGATCTGTTCGCCGAGCTGGACAAGAGGAACCGCGTGTTCCGCCGGCGAGACGACATGCGCCAACGCGTCCCGGACTTTCCGCTGACTTCCACCACCTCCCGCCCGTCGTTCGCGGCGATACCGCGGCCGCAGAACGAGGACACCCACCAGCGCCTGACCCGCAAGGCTGAGCGGGCGGTGCTCGAGCAGTTCGGCCCGCCCTATGTGGTCGTCTCACAGAACTACGAGGCGGTTTACTTCTCCCAGGGGATCGGGGGCTATCTGGAGCCGCCGGTGGGCGCGCCGCGCAGCAACGTGCTGGACATGGCGCGCGACGGGCTGCGGCCGGCGATCCGGCGCGTCCTGCGCCAGGCGGAAACCGCCGCCGGCGGCGTAACCGAGCAGGTTGAAATCGCCGGCCAGGGCGAACGCCGCACGATCCAGCTGCACGCCCGCGCGATCGGCGAACGCCGCGGCAGCGAGCGCATCCTGGTGCTGGTGTTCCAGGACCCGTCGCCGCCGGTCCGGGCCGACGCGCCCAGAGGCGACGCGCGCAACACCCAGGAGCTCGAACGCGAACTCGCCGAGACCAAGAACGAGCTACAGATCACGATCGAGGAGCTGGAGGCCTCCAACGAGGAACTGCAGTCGGCGAACGAAGAGCTGCTGTCGATGAACGAGGAGCTGCAGTCCTCCAACGAGGAACTGGAAGCCTCCAAGGAAGAGGTGCAGTCGGCGAACGAGGAACTCGAGACGATCAACGACGAGCTGCGCCGCAAGGTGGAGGAGCTCAACCGGGCGAACGCCGACCTGCGCAACCTGATGGAAAGCACGCGCATCGCGACCGTGTTTCTGGACCGCGAGCAGCGCATCAAGTGGTTCACGCCAGATGCCCGGCGGCTGTTCAACCTGATCGACAGCGATGTCGGGCGGCCATTCACCGACATTTCGGGCAAGCTGGACAGCCCGCCGGTGCGCGAGCTGGCGCAGACGCTGGAGAACCGCCAGCCGGTCGAACGGCAGGTCCAGCTGGCCGACGGCAGTGCCGTGTTCATGATGCGGCTGCTGCCCTACCAGAACATCGAGGGCGTGGTGGACGGTCTGGTGCTCACGTTCATCGACGTGACCCAACTGCGTCAGGCCAACGCCGACCTGACCTCGCTGATGGATCTGGTGCCGGTCGGCATCGCGCTGACCCGGGACGAGACCCTGGACGAGGTCCGGGTCAACCGCTACGGCCGGCAGATCCTGGGCCTGTCCGATCAGGAGCCGACCGAGATCGACGGCGCGCGCTTGGCCCGGGCGTTCGTGATGGACCGTCCGGAACAGGGCGACCGCCCGGACCTGCCGCTGCGCGCCGCGGCGCGCGGCGACCAGGTGACCGAGACGCAGGCCTGGGTGCATCCCCCGGATCAGCGCGACACCGCGGCGCCAGCGCGTGACGGCCCTGACGTCTTCGACCGGGCGGTCCTGGTCTCCGCGATGCCGCTCGGCCAAAACGCCCGGGAAGTCGGACGCGGCGCGATCATGGCGTTTGCCGACGTGACCGAACTGAAGACCGCGCAGCGCCGGCAGCGGCTGCTGCTAAGCGCGCTGCAGCACCGGGTCCGCAACATGCTGGCGAACATCCGGGCGATCACCAACGAGACGCTGCGCAACAGCGACACGCTGGACGATTTCGAGGAGCGGTTCGAGGGCCGGATGGACGCCCTCGCCCTGACCGAGAACATCACCTCGCGCACCGGCCGCGGCTCGATCGACCTGGACGAACTGGCGCGCGAGCTGGTCGCGCGCGAGCCGGACGCCGCCGCCGTCACGATCGACGGTCCGGACGTCGCGCTGGAGCCGAAGGCGGCGCAGATCCTGGCGCTCGCGCTGAACGAGCTGAAGACCAACGCGATCAAGCACGGCGCGCTGATCGACGGCAGCGGACGGGTCACGCTGAGCTGGGGCCTGATCGCCGAGGAGACCGGGCGCGAACTGCTGCGGCTGCGCTGGCAGGAGACCGGCGTCGGCGAGCTGCCCGACCAGTCCTACGGCTTCGGCCGCGAGCTGATCGAACGCGGCGTGCCGCACGAACTGGGCGGCCAGGGGCGGATGTGGGCGGCCGACGGCACGCTTACCTGTCTGCTCGACATCCCGCTGACGCCCAACGTCCTGTCGATCGGCACCGGGAACGACGCCCTCGACGCGACGGCCGGGCGCGGCGCGGCAGGCGGGGGCCCGGATGGTCCGGTCCGGCGGGGCCGAGGTCGGACATGACCGCGCCGCCCGAAACGCTCGCCGGCCGGCACATCCTGATCGCGGAGGACGAGTACCTGATCGCCCGCGACATGGAGCATACGCTGGTCGATGCCGGCTGCGCGCAGGTGTCGGTCGTGCCCAGCATCGACGCCTGCCTGAGCGCCGCCGCGCACAGCCGGCCGGACGCCGTGGTGCTCGACCTGCGCCTGCGCGACGGCGACGCCGGCGACCTCGCCCGGCAGATGCGGTCGAACGGCCTGCCGGTGATCTTCATCACCGGCTACGAGGAGACGGCGATCCCGGACGACCTGACCGACCTGCCGGTACTCGCCAAGCCGATCCCGCGCAAGCGCCTGGTGTGCGCCCTGGTCACGGCGCTAGAGGCGCGGTTCTCGCGCTAACTCTTGAAAGCGCGGGCAAGACTCAGTTGAACGGTCGTGCCGACTTCCGGCATCTTGCCCGGCCTTCCGCATCAAACCGCGCGTGACGGATCCGCATGACCGAGATCTACATCGACGCCGACGCCTGCCCGGTGAAGGAGGAGACGCTGCGCGTCGCCCGCCGGCACAAGCTGAAGAGCTACATCGTCTCCGACGGCGGCGTTCGGCCGGAACGCGACGTGCTGGTCGAGATGGTCTACGTCGCCAGCGGCGAGGACGCCGCGGACAACTGGATCGCGGACAAGATCGCCGCCGGCGATGTCTGCGTCACCAACGACATCCGGCTCGCCGCGCGCTGCCTGGACGCGGGCGCCAAGGCGATCAAGCCGAACGGCGAGACGTTCAGCGAGGCCGGGATCGGCATGGCGGTCGCAAACCGCAACCTGATGGCCGACCTGCGCGAGACCGGTGCGGTCACCGGCGGCCCGGCGCCGTTCAGCAAGGCCGACCGCGGACGCTTCCTGGACCGGCTCGAACAGCTGGTCCGCGCGGCGCAACGGGGGCGTTGAGCGGCCGTTGTCTTCCGTCCTCTCCATCGAACCAATCCCCTCCCCACTTCACTGACCCCGTCCTGCACGTGGGAAGAGGGACCACGAGGGCTGATGCGGCGGGCAACCTCCTCTCCCTAGCCCTCTCCTCCCAGTGGCGGAGAGGGGACTGGCGGGTGGAGGGGGGAATGTAGGCGGAAGACCGGGTTAGGGTGCGCACCCCCTACCCGTGGTCGCGGAAGTAGGCGCGGGAGACGGCGAACACCGTGCCCGAGAGCGCGATCAGGGCGATCAGGTTCGGGATCGCCATCAACGCGTTCATGATGTCGGCGACCGTCCAGATCAGGCCCAGGTTGCCGACCGCGCCGACCACCAGCGCGAGCACCCAGAGCACGCGGAACGGCATCACCACCTTGGTGCCCAGCAGGTATTCCGCCGCGCGCTCGCCGTAGTAGCTCCACGCCAGGATGGTGGTGAAGGCGAACACCACCAGTCCGATCGAGACGATCCACTCGCCGCCCGGCAGGCCGGTGTTGAAGGCGAGCGTGGACAGCTCCGCGCCGGTCTCGCCGCTGGTCCAGGCACCGGTGGTAATGATCACCAGCGCCGTCATCGTGCAGACCACGATGGTATCGATGAAGGTGCCCAGCATGGCGACCGAGCCCTGGCGCACCGGATCGCTGGTCTTGGCCGCGGCGTGGGCGATCGGCGCGCTGCCGAGGCCGGCTTCGTTGGAGAAGATGCCGCGGGCGACGCCGAAGCGGATCGCCGCCAGGATCCCGGCGCCGGCGAACCCGCCGGTGGCCGCCGTCCCGGAGAAGGCATCGTTGAAGATCATCCCGAGCGCGCCCGGCACCTCCGGCGCGTTGGCGGCCAGGATCACCAGCGCGCCGGCGACGTAGAGCACCGCCATCAGGGGCACCAGCGTCTCCGCCACCCGGGCAATCCGTTTCACCCCGCCGACGATGACGAGAAAGGTGAGCACGGCGAGCGCGATGCCGGTGGCGAGATAGGGCACGTCCAGCGTGCGCTCCAGCGCACGGGCGACCGAGTTGGACTGCACCGTGTTGCCGATGCCGAACGCCGCGACCGCGGCGAACAGCGCGAAGGTCGCGCCCAGCCAGCTCCAGCCGGCGCCCAGGCCGTTCCGGATGTAGTACATCGGCCCGCCGACGTAGCGCCCGTCCGCGTCGACCTCGCGGTAGCGCACGGCGAGCAAGGCCTCGGCGTACTTGGTCGCCATGCCGACCAGTGCGGTCAGCCACATCCAGAAGACGGCGCCCGGGCCGCCCAGGTAGATCGCGGTCGCCACCCCGGCGATGTTGCCGGTGCCGATGGTGGCGGAGAGCGCCGTGGTCAGCGCCTGAAACGCGGTGATCTCGCCCTTGTCGTCGGCCTCGGCGCTGCGCCCCTGTAGCGCGGTGCGCAGGCCGTAGCCGAGCTTGCGCTGCGGCAGCAGCCGCAGCCCGGCGGTGAGATAGAGCCCGGTGCCCAGCAGCAGCACCAGCATGACCGGACCCCAGACGAAACTGCTGACGGCGTTCAAAAGCTCGGACACGCCTTGCATCGACGGACCTCTCGTTGCTTTGGGCATGGACGTACGCCCGCCTGCGCGAGCCCGACCCATCGCCGCCCGGCGGATCGGCAAGCGCGTACCGGACGCATCCGCCTAAGCAGGGCCGTCGGGTCGGTCAATGCGATCGACCGGCGCGCGGCCGGCGCGCATGTCAGCCATGCATGGGCGCGCCAGCGCCGGTAGTGACAGCGGTCCGGCGCAGCGGACGCCGTTGGTATGTACCGGGCACAGGGATTCCAAGAGACGCGGCCGGCTGAAACCGGGCGCCGGGTCAGCGGTCTGGGCTCGGCGGCTGCGCGCGCTCGCGCCGGCCGCCGTCCGACGGGCTGTTGGCGTGCCTGAGGTGCAGCTCGGCCAGCTTCAGCGCCCAGGCCAGCAGCAGGATCGCCAATGGCAGCAGCAGGAACTTGGCGGCGTCCAGCCAGGACATCTCCGGCTCCGAGGCGACGAAGGTCTGCAACGCCACCCGCAGGAACAGCACGAACAGCACCCGGCGGGTGGCCGGGCGGTCCGACAGCGCCTAGGCTATAGCACGGGTCACCACGGTGCCCTAACGACGGGCCGAGGCGAGACATACGAGGAACCAGCGTGAGCGACCGCCAGGACACCGAACCGGCCGACCTGCTGATCGCGGGCGGACAGGTCATCGACACCCGCGCCGGACGGCTGATCGACGCCGACGTCAGCGTGCGCGGCGACCGGATCGCCGGCGTGCATGCCTTCGGCCGGGGACCGGCCGCGCGGCAGACGCTGGACGCCCGCGGGCGCGTCGTCGCGCCGGGGTTCATCAACAGCCATCTGCACGTCGAAAGCTCGCTGGTCACCCCGCAGGAGTACGAGCGGATGGTGCTGCCGCGCGGCACCACGACGATCGTCTGCGACCCGCACGAAATGGCCAACGTGCTGGGCCAGCGGGCGTTCGACTTCTTCCTCGACCACGCCCGGGCGATGGTGCTGGACATGAAGATCGGGCTGTCGTCCTGCGTGCCGGCGACCGAGCTCGGCACGTCGGGCGCCATCCTGCGGGCACGCGACCTGGCACCCTACATGGACCTGCCGGAAGTCATCGGGCTCGCCGAGATGATGGACATCGGCGGCATGCTGAACGCCGACCCGGTCGTGCTGGAAAAGCTGGAGCTGTTCCGCGACCGCTACATCGGCGGCCACCTGCCGGTGATCGAGGACGGCGACAAGCTGGACCACTTCCGCAAGCTGGGCCTGCTGGACGACCACGAGAGCGTCTCCCACGCCGAAGGCGCGGCCAAGCTGGCGCACGGCTTCAACCTGCTGATCCGCGAGGGGACGGCGGCGCGGAACCTGGACGCGCTGGTCGGCCTGATCCGGCCGGAAAACGCCGGCCGGCTCGCTTTCTGCACCGACGACCGGCACCCCAACGAGGTCCGCGCCGAGGGCGAACTGGACCACATCGTCCGCCGCGCGATCGCGCTCTACGATCCCGCCCAGCACGGCGACGACCGGGACGCGCACGTCATGCGCGTCTACCAGATGGCCACGCTCTGGGGCGCCGAGAACTTCGGCCTGAGCGACCGCGGCGCGATCGAGCCGGGCCTGCTGGCCGACCTGGTGCTGCTGGACGACCTGGAGGACTGCCGCGCCGGGGCGGTGCTGAAGGACGGCCGGCCGGTCGACGCCGCGCGGCTGGCCGAACGCCCGCGGATCGACCCGCACGGCTACGGCGCCTACGACACCGTCCGCTTCAAGGGCCGCGCGGAGATCGCGCCGGACGACTTGGCCAAGCCGGCATCCGGCCGGCCGGTGCCCGTGATCCGGATCGTACCGGGCCAGATCGTAACCGATCACGACACCGCCGACCTGCCGGTCGACCGCGCCGGCAACCTGCAGCCGGCCCCCGCGGCCGACATCGCCAAGCTGGTGGTGGTCGAGCGCCACGGCCGGACCGGCAACATCGGGGTCGGCTTCGTCCGCGGCTTCGGCCTCAAGGATGGCGCGATCGCCAGCACCCTGGCGCACGATGACCACAACGTGATCGCGGCCGGCAGCGACGACGCCCAGCTCGCCCGGGCGGTCAACCAGGTCAAGCAGCTGGGCGGCGGCTTCGTGCTGGTGCACGGCGGCGAGATCGCGGCCGAACAGCCATTGCCGGTCGCCGGGCTGATGGCGGATGTGCCCTGGGAAACGGTCGCGGACCGGCAGGAAGCGCTGATCGCCGCGGCCGCGCGGATGGGGCTGTCGGTCGCCGACCCGACGATGACGCTCGCCTTCCTGGCGCTGCCGGTAATCCCCGACCTCAAGCTGTGCGACACCGGCCTGACCCGCTTCAACGCGGACAGTCACCCGGTGCCGCAACGCATCGCGGGATAAGCCACGGCTGCCAGGCGAACGGGCGGTGGATCAGTTCGCCGTGCCGCGGTACGGGCCGCACAGCCAGCCGGTGCGGTTGCCCTGTTCGCCGCCGCCGTAGTTGTCGGCGATCTGCTGGTGGCTGAGCCCAAGGTGGATGGTCAGGGGGTTTGCCCCGATCCCACCGTTGCCGCACGGGTCGTCGCCGCAATAGCAGCCCCGCGGTCCGCCGCCGCCGCGCAGCCGATCGGGCACCATGTAGGTCCAGCCGGTCTTGCCGGTGCTATAGAACTTGGTCTCCACGACATCGGGCGACAGCTTGCCGAAAATGTCGCCCTGGTCGCCGCCGATCGCGTTGTTGCCGCACCCGCTGCCGGTGCAAACGCAGTAAAGCGCGCCCTCCGCGGCCTTGGCCGACAGGCTGACCAGCAGGCCAAGCGCGCAGACGGCAAGCATGAGCATCCCCAAACGCATCGTTCACTCCCCCGAACCACTCATTGATCCCCGGATGCGCGCGGCAGCGCACCTCCGGCGCGACCGGACGGCCGGGCGGACATCCACGTCCACCAGTTGCATTGATAAAAACGATACGTCGCCGGCCGCGCCCTGTCCATCGTCCGGTGCGCCCGGGCACGCCGTGGCCGCGGTGACGGGCTATCGGGAGCAGATCCGGTTACGCGCCGACCCGCCGGGCGATCGCCTCGGCGATCCGATGGCCGCCCAGATCGCCGGGCTCGATCGGGTTGGCGAAGCAGGCCCGCTCGGCGCAGACCCGGCGCAGGTCGATCACCGGCAGGCCGCGGCGGTGCGCCTCTTCCATGATCACGTCGTTGAAGAAGGCGAGCCCGGTTTCCGCCAGCCGCTGGACCTCCGGATCCTGATAGGCCGGGTTATACACGGTGCAGACGCTGACCGGCCGGGCGAAACCGGTGACCAGTTCCAACAGCTTGTCATAGGCGGTGCGGAAGCTCTGGCGGATCGAATAGACCTCGCGCAGCACCTGGGCGAACGGCCGGCCGGCGGCCTCGCCCTCCAGCAAGTCGATGTGCCCCAGCGCGTCGTTGCCGCCGGCCGACAGCACGAGGTGCGCGTTGTCCGGCAGCGGACGGCCGTACAGCTGGTTGCGCACGTCGGTCACCACCGCCCCGTCCAGGGCGCGCAACTCGACGTCCCAGCCATGGCCCAGCCGGGCGCGTAGATGGTCGGCCACGCACTGCCCGCCCGGTTCGACGTAGACCTGATTGTCGAAGATGCTGTCGCCCAGCAACACGACCGCCTGGTGCGCCATGATCGCCCTCCCGTCTCGCCGCTACGCCTCGGTCGAGAGATGCGTTTCGCCGCGCGCCCGCGCAAGCCGGATCAGCTGGCGTCGGCGCGCGCGATCCGGGCGGGCAGTTGCGGTTCGGCGCCCAGGTCCTGGCGGTAGACATTGTAGCCTTCGATCACCCGCTGAACGTAGTTGCGGGTCTCCCCGAACGGTATCTGCTCGATCCAGTCGACCACGTCGACGCCCGGATCGCGCGGATCGCCGAATCGCTCGATCCAGTCGTCGATCCGGCGCGCACCCGCGTTGTAGGCCGCGATCGCGAGCAGGCGGGAGCCGTCGAAGCGGTCGATCAGATGCGCGATGTGCCGGCTGCCCAGTTCCACATTGTAGGCGGCATCGCGGGTCAGCGCTTCGGTGCTGATCGGCAGGTCGGCCGCCCGCGCCGTGCGCGCGGCGGTGGCCGGCATCAGCTGCAGCAATCCCCGGGCGCCGACCCGGCTTTGCGCCCGCGGATCGAAGCCGCTCTCCTGCCGGCCGATCGCGTGCAGCAGCGCGGCGCGCTTGCGCCCGGTCAAAAGCGGATGGCGCGGGAACAGCAGGTCGGCCATCACCTGCCCGTCGCTGCGCGCCTGTCGGCCGAGCCACAGCGCCACCTGCGGGCGCTGCAGCGACCACGCCAGGTCGGCGACCGCGCGCGCCTGCGCCGGCGCGTCCGCCCGCGCCGCCAGGGTGTAGAGAAACACGTCGGCCAGCCGGTCCTGACCGTGCCGGGCGAGCAGCCGCGCGGCGGACGCCAGGTCCGGGTCGCCCGGTGCGCTGGCGTGCCGGGCGCGCGCGTCCGACAGGGCATCGGGCGGCACCACGGTGCTGCCCAGCCGGCCGCGCGCCAGTTGGCCGTAAAAGGTCGTCCAGTGCTGGCCGGCGACCGCGTACCAGCCCTGCGCGGTGGCGGTCCGGTCCAGCGCTGCCGCGGCCCGGCCAGCCCAGTAGGCCCCGCGCGACCGGCTGATCGGGGTGGAGACGCCGGCGTGCAGCCGCGCGAAATGCCGCAGGCCGGCCTCCGGCCGGTCCCGCCGGGTCAGGGCCAGCCAGCCGGCGAGCCATTCGCCCTGCGCGAACCCGATGCCCTCCTCGAGGCCGTGGGCGGCTGCGATTTCGTAGGCCTTGGCGGTGCGCCCCGCCTCCATCAGGTCGCGCGCGACCCAATGACGGATCCGCCACCAGCGCGCCGGCTCCGGCGCGTCTTCGAGCTGTTCCAGGATCGCGACCACGCCATCGATGTCGCCGGCCCGCAGGCGCCACCACGCGCGGTCGTAGAGCAGCCCAGGCCGGCCGCGCAGCGCCTCCGGCAGGGCGCGGATCGCTTCGTCCACCCCGGCCGCGCGCTGAACCAGCTTGCGCCGGGCCTCGACCAACTGGGGATACGCGCCGCCCAGCCGGTCCGCCGCGCGCTCGGCGGCGTCGAACGCCCGCGCGTCCATCATGTTGGTCAGGCGCGCCTGCTCGTCCGCACGGTCGATCAGGTGGCCCAGCCGGGCGCGCAGCCGGCTCTCCCCGCGCGCCGACAGCGGCTCGGTGCGCCACAGCGTCTCCAGGTCCTTCGCCATTTGCGCGCGCGCGCCCAATTCGGCGAGCGCCAGCAGCCGGTCGACCTTGGCTTCGGAGCCGTGCGGTGGATGGGCGTTGTACCAGTCGATCCGCCGCTGCGCGGTCCACCACTCGGGCAGCGCGTCTTCGGCCTTGCGCACCAGCGCGCTCCGCCGCGGCCAGTTCGGGTTGGTCTCGAGGAAGTCCTGCAGTGCCGCGAACGGCGGCCGGCTTGCAGGCGCGGTCAGCCAGCGCCAGCGCACCAGCTTGTCCAGAAACGCGCCTTCCGGCGCGCGGTCGGCCAGCCGGCGCGCGGCCGCCAGGTCGCCGTCGCCGGCCGCGTCCAGCGCGGCGCCGGCCGGATCGGGCGGGCGCGGAATGTCGCGCAGATCGGCTAACGCCGGCGCCGCGGCGCCCAACACGGCCGCAGCCAGTACGACGATCAAGCCAAGTGCGGGGGCGCGGGATCGGATCGACACGGCCGTCGGCCTCCAGATTGCCTTATGCGCCCGCCGGTCCCCCCTCGGTCCCGGCGGATTGCGCGCCGGCGACTCGTCGCAAGCGCATGCGTCCCCCCGTCCCCGTTGTCTATCAGGCGGGCCGCCCTTACAAGCGTGGGGGAGAGGTTAACCGCCAGCCGGCGCATCAAAGTTTCGTGTACGGATGCGCTGGCGTGCCCACGACACCCTGACGATACCAGAAGGGAGACAGCGGCGATGAAACTGACCTGGCTCGGCCATTCGGCCTTTCATGCGGAAATCGCCGGCAAGAGCGTGCTGATCGATCCGTTCCTGTCCGGCAACCCGAAGGCGCCCGACGGCTTCCTGGACACGCTCGACCGGGTCGACTTCCTGGTGCTGACCCACGGCCACGAGGATCACCTGGGCGACAGCGAAGCGGTGCTGGAGAAGTTCAACCCGACCCTGGTCGCGATGTACGAGATCGCGATGTACTATGGCGGCAAGGGTCACGAGAAGGTCGAGCCGATGAACATCGGTGGCAGCGTCACCAACGACGGCCTGACCTTCACCATGGTCAACGCGCAGCATTCCAGCGCCTTCATGGAGGCCGGCAAGCCGATCACGATGGGCGATCCCGCCGGCATGATCATCAAGGCGCCGGGCGAGAAGACGCTGTACCACGCCGGCGACACCGAGGTGTTCTCCGACATGGCGCTGATCCAGCGCGTCCACGACCCCAAGATCGGCCTGATCCCGATGGGCGACCGCTTCACCATGGGCCCGGATACGGCCGCGCTGGCGTGCAACGAGTTCCTGAACCTGGAGACGATCGTGCCGGTCCACTGGGGCACCATGGACCTGCTGACCGGCGACCCGGAGGACTTCAAGAAGCAGGTCAGCCGCGGCGAGGTGAAGATCGCCACGCCGGGTCAGGCGATGGATCTGTAACGCGCGGCGCAACCGCGTCCCCTGGGGCCGTCGCGGAGCTGCGCCCCGGCGGCCCCGGCTCCGCCCGCGACAACCGCTCAGACCAATCGAAACGCCACCAGGATCAGGGTGAGGACGAGCGCGTTCGCCGGCAGCATAACCGTTATACTCCGAGTCTCTGGAGACCCGAATTCGGGCTTGACGCGAGGTAGAATCGGGATTCAGCTGCGAGCATGATACGCCCCGGTTTCCTTTCCTTTGAAGATCGCCGCGAACTCGAAGCGTGCGTGCGTCGGCATCGCGTGGACCACGGCGTTGCACGGCGGGCAAATGCCCTTCTGCTGCTGGATGACGGCAAAAGTTGCGCCCAGATCGCGGAGTTCCTGTATCTGGACGACGATACGATACGGGGATGGCACAAGGCGTATCAGCGCGACGGCTGGGAAGCTCTGGCTCGGGATG
>NZ_NRRL01000120.1 GCF_016583645.1 Rhodovibrio sodomensis
GCCGCCGGCCTGAATCGAGACACGAAAAACACCACATCCACATCGTACAATACCCCGCCAAGACCCTTACGCGAACGGCTCGCGGCGGCTACCAGACGGCATCAAGCAGCTGCGTGCAAAATCCAGGCTACGACAGCGCCCTGACGCAGCATCAGGACACCTTCGCGCAACGGATGGGCGAGGCCACCAGGACCGTCCGTGGCACCCTCTTCTCCGGTATCATCGGCGGTACGCTCGTCCTTGCCGCCCTGGGCGCTTGGACCGGCTGGCGGACGATCCGCACCATCAACCAAAGCGAGCGCTCGCTTATCGAAGGGCGCCGTCGGTTCAGGGACGTTGCGGAATGCGCCGCCGACTGGTTCTGGGAAACCGACCCCAATCACCGCTTCGTCTATCTGTCGAACCGGCTCAAGGATATTCTAGGGCTGGAGCCAGAACGCTATATCGGCCTGACCCGAGCCGAAGCGAACGACGCCTCCGAAGTCGATCGCGAATGGCAGCAGCTTCACAAGATCATGGACGAACGGCTGCCGTTTCGCGAATTCGAGTACGATCGTTTCGACGGCGTGCGGTCACGACGCGTCCGCATTAGCGGCAAGCCGTTCTTTGATCTGGAAGGCCGTTTTTGCGGCTATCGCGGTGCCGGTCAGGGCGTCACGGCGGCGCGCGACGCCGCGGCGAAGCTGCGGGAAGCCAAGGAGACGGCGGAGGCCGCCAGCCGCTCGAAAAGCGAGTTTCTGGCAAACATGAGTCACGAACTCAGAACACCGCTCAACGCCGTCATCGGCTTCTCGGAGGTCATGCGGGACCGACTGCTCGGTCCGCTCGATGTTCGCTACGCGGCCTACGCGGGCGACATCAACCGGAGCGGCCAACACCTCTTGCAGGTCATCAACGACATCCTGGATCTGTCGCGGATCGAGGCCGGCCGCCTTGAGCTGCAGCGAGAACGGGTGAACCTCCGTGATGAAACGCAGAACGCGGTGCGCTTGCTCGGCGAAACAGCCGCTGCCGCCGGCGTCGAGCTCTGTAACCACGTTGATGTCAGGTTGCCGGAAGTCTTTGTCGACCCGAAACGCCTGCGCCAGATTCTGCTCAATCTGGTCGGCAACGCGATCAAGTTCTCGAACACTGGCGGCCACGTCACGGTCGGCGCCGAAGTCGTGGATGGTCTGGTCATGCTTCGGGTTTCCGACGAAGGAGTTGGGATCCCGGAAGATCAGTTGGCCAGAGTTTTGGAACCTTTCGGCCAGGCCGATCAGAGCCTTTCGCGTCCTCACGACGGTGTCGGCCTCGGCCTTGCCCTCGTGCAGCGGTTCGCGCAACTGCATGGAGGGCGCGTGGAAGTATCCAGCCGCGTCGGAGAAGGCACAACGGTTACTGTCGTGCTCGTGAGCGATTCAGACCAGGAAGAGCAATCTTCTCTGAAAGCCGGCAACGAATGTTTGCGTTGACGCGCAAGGCGTAGCAGCCAGTGAAGTTTTAGGCGGACAATAGAATGACAGGGTCACTCGTCGCCGATCTCACAAGACAGGGTCGGATCCGTTGTCGGCGGTGCTCACGTTGGGATCTGGCATTCCTCCTGCAGCCTCCGGTTATCCTTCGCCGATCCGCCTCGGCCAGGCTGCGTCTGGTGTGAATGGTACGTTTGCTGACCAGCTACGCCGTCCTGCCGGCGGCGTCACGCCAACAGCCGCCATCAATTACTGACGCTGCATCCGGGACCTGTCGGGCCTCATTCATGCCTGGCTCAAAGGATCGATGATCCATGCAAGGGCGTCATCCAATACCTGGTGCTCGGTAACCTCGAACTCCGCGTAAGGCGCCTCGCCGGATCGACTTGCTTGAGGTAGCGTGTGCGAACATCGTTTTGATGGCGTATCCGTTCGCAAATATGCCGAACCGATCCAGAGGCCGTAGTATCTCGGGTCGCCTAATCAACCTCGATGTTATAGGTCTGCCGACGGCCCGACTCGACTTCGATAACATGACGCGCGGTCGGGGGACTGTCGGATGCGCCCGCCTGCCGTACCACGACTTCATACCATCCGGCATCTAGGATGAATTCCGGCCGCTTGACTTGACTTTCGGCGACTTCCGTCCCTAGGTCTTCTGTGCGGCGATAGCGGTAGACCCGCCAAGAGACATCGGACAGGCGCGCGCGCTTGCCGTCGCGGGTGATCAGGTCAAGGCGGACCTCGCCCGCTTCGAGGTTCAACGGATTGTTGCCCGGTTTTGTCCCCAGCTCGATCGCGCCTCGGGCCTGGGCGTGACCGTAGACAACAGCCGCCGTGAAGTCGCCGGTCCCCAGATCGAACACGGCCGGGACAGCGTGCCGACGCGCCACGACCTCGCCCCCGGCATCGAGGACGTAGACCTCCGCCGGCCCTTGCAAGAGCGCCCCGCCCTCCGTCATCACTGCGTCGACCCGGTAGTTCCCGGACACGGTGTTCTGCGCCGCTTCCACTGTTGGCGCGGTCGCAAGACCGACCAGGAGCGTTGTCAGGAGGACCGAGCGCGGCTTCATCGCGAACACTCGCCAAGATGGGATGCTAGGCCCGTGCGGACAGCAGCCGGTACCGGGCCGTCGAAAGAACGACGCCGTCCGCCCCGGTTGGAGCGGACGGCGTCGACGGCTGCGCGTGGCCGGGTTATTGAACCACGATTTCGACCCGGCGGTTCTCCCGCGAGCGCACCCCGTCGCCAGTTGGATTGGCCGGCTCGGATTCACCGCGCGCGGCGATCGAGATGGCGTCGGCGTCGATGCCGCGCGTTACCAGGGCATCCCGCACGTTCCGCGCCCGGCGCAGCGAAAGCTCCTGGTTGTAATCCGCCGCGCCCGTTGTGTCGGCGTGGCCGGTCACGGAAAAGCGCGCGTCTTCCATCTCGTTGGCCAAACGCACGGCCTGGCGGATCTTGCTCTGCTGCGACTGGCTGACGGATGCATCATCGAAGCCGAAGAACACCATGACCTGCTCGGGCTCCATGGGTTCCGGCTCGGGCTCCGGCGCGGCCTCCGGCTGACCAGCGCTCATCGCCGTCTCCAGCTCCGACATCGCCTGATAGAAGGATTCCCGACATTTCGCGATGTCGTCCGGCTGGTGGTTCTCCTCCTGCTGCTCCACCCAGCAGTCGAACCGACCCTGCGCGCGGCCCGCCAGTTCCGGATGCTCGCGTCGCGCTCTGTTATTGAGCGCGTCAATCAGACGGCCCCGCGCCTTGTTCAACTCCTCTTTGCTGTTGCTCGGCAGGTCCCAGTCTTCAAGGCGTTCCGGCTTCACGGTCGTACCGCCGGCCGCGCGCAAACCCTTATCCGCGAAGTACGTGGCATCCCGCCAGTCGTACATCCGGTTGCGCTCGAACTGGGCGATCTGACGGTACTCTTCGGTCAGCTTCTGGGTGAACGCCGACCCGGTCGCGCCGGTTTGTTTTAGCGTATCCACGTTGCTGGCCGTCGAACACGCCCCCAACATGACCGCCAGGCCGAGACCGATGATCGCTTTCTGTAAATTCATTTGCTGTCCAGTTGCTCCTTGTGGTTAACGCACGTTAAGCATGCACGTTATCGGCCAGCTTGGCAAAACAACGCCTATCGCGGTCCGCATTCCGGTTAACCGCCCGCTCAAAACGGGCGTCATCGCCCGTATCCAGTCGCGCGAGCGCTTCAGGTCTGACCAGGAAGAGAAGGCGCCTCCGGGCTTCCGGCATCGCCACCATCGCCGTGCGGCGAACGCGTGATCTGCAACGGCGGTGCGTTGCCGTGCTTGTCCTCGCCCCAGTAGATCGTCCGGTGCGGGAACGGGATCTCGATGCCGCGGCGATCGAAGACGCGCTTGACGATCTCGTTGTAGTCGCGGCCGACCGCCCACTGCATCCCCGGACGCGTCTTGATGCGGGCGCGGACCGTCACGGCCGAGTCGGCGAACTCGGTAACGCCCTGCATCTCCAGATCGTCCAGGATGTCGGGCCCGTGGTCGCCCGCGCGCAGTTCCTCGAACGCCTCGCGCATGGCGTCCTTCACCTCGCCGACGTCCTCCCGGTAGGCCACACCGATCGCCGCGATGTGGTAGGCAAAGCCGCGCATGAAGTTGGACACGGTGTCGACCGCGCTGAACGGCACGATGTGATAGGTCCCGGATAAGTCGCGAAGCCCCACTGAGGGGACGGTGAGCTTTTCTACGACGCCGGTCGTCCCGGCGACGGTGACCACGTCGCCCTCGTTGATCGCGTTTTCGAACTGGATGAAGGCGCCGATGATGATGTCCTGCACCATCTTCTGCGTGCCGAAACCGATCGCCAGGCCGAGCACGCCGGCGCCGGCCAGCAGCGGGCCGATGTCCACGCCGATCTCGGACAACGCCAGCATGACCGCGATCGCCATGATCAGCACGGTGAAAGCGTTGCGCATCAACTGCAGCAGCGTGCGCTCGCGCGCGCCCGCAGCCTTCCCGACGTTCGGGTTCAGCCGGTACTCGACCCAGGAGGAGATCGCGAGCCATAGCAGCCAAGCCACCCCGAGGACAGCCGCCGCCGACACCACCGCGGCGATCGCGGTCTGGCCGCCCGGGCTCGCCAGCCAGCGGTCCAGATCGGCGACGTTCCAGGCGTCCAGCACGGCGCCGACCACGGCAACGAAGACGACCAGCCGGACGCCGCGCAGGACGTTCGGCACGAAGGCGTTGAGCCGGTTTTCGAGCAGCGGCAGTCGCTCGCGCATGTCCGCGGGGATGTGCAAACCACCGGCGATCGCCCGCGAGATGGCACTGACCACGAGGAAGCCGATCAGGACCGCCCCCAGGGCCTTGCCGGTGGCCAGCATCATGTAAGCCAGCGCGTCACCGGGCCGGGAGACCCAGATGACGAACAGGGCGATCACGTAGATCAGCGCGACCAGATGCCAGACCCGGCCGGCCTGCGCCGCGGCGCGCGCCACGAGATCGCCCCGCTCGGCCGCGCGCTGCTGCAACCCCGCGCGGACCGTGTGGCGGTTCTGCAGGATCACCAGGACCGCCATCACCAGAGCCGTGATCGCGACCAGGACCTGCAGGCTGCGCCCGGTCACGAAGCCGAGGTTGGCGTTGACGATCGGGACCACGACCAGCGAGCCGTACCCGAGCAGGCTCACGATCCGGCCCAGCCAGTTGTACCAGTAGGCGGCGTTGAGGTCGGACAGCGGCAGGACGCGGAGATCGCCGTACCGCGGCGCGAAGACGGCGCGCAAGCCAACTTTGATCAGCTCAATGAGCAGGAAAGCGTTGAGGTAAAGGGGCTGGACGATGTCCATACGCCCGGGCATTGCCCAGCACGGACAGCGCGATCGCGTAGCCCAGGCCCCAGGCGAGCACGATCATGACCGCGTCAAGGATGGTACTCGCCGCGAGCAAGCCGAGCGACCCGACCAGGCCAGCCCGGCTGGCGACCCGGCCGAGCCGGCGGTAGCCGACCGCCGTCGCCCGGGTCAGCAGCCGGAAGGTCACGACGGTCACCGCGATCACGATGGCGAGTTCGCCCACCGTGATGCCCAACGCCGACCAGTCGACCGCTCGTCCATCGCCGATCTCGGCGAGCCCGCGCAGGTCGTTCAGGATCCTAACCAGGAAGTCGGCGACCTGTTCCCCGGTGTCCCGGGTGAACTCGGCGATCTGGCGCGCCAGGGACCGGCGGGCCGGTTCGGTCTCGGCCGCTGCGGCGCCGGTCGCCGAAGCCTCCGGACCGGTTCCGGGGGCGTCCGGGCCGGCGGCGATCCGGTTGAGCTTGTCGACCAGGGCCTGCCGGGTTTCCGTGGTTTCCAGGATGCGCGCCAGAGCCCGGGCTTCCGCTGGGGTCAGGCCGGTAGTCCCGTCGCCGGTCGCGCTCTGGGCCATGGCCGGCCCGGCCGCGATGGCCAGCAGGAGACCAACAAGGACGGCGGCAAGTCGCGGCATCTGTCAAACCTCCAGAGGCTGGGCACAGGCCACAGCCGTGCTTGAAAACTCGCATCGAGTGTTGTGCATTGTTCAGGCCGGATAAGAACCGGGCCGCGGTGGGTAACGGCCGGCGGGCCAAAGGCTTGCGCCGTGATACCGTCATGCATCGACGTCGCGGTTGATACGCGACCACCGCGTGCAGACACGAGGCGGGGAGCTCGACGTCACATCGGACCCTACAGCAGGCCCGATAAGGTCCGCGGTGCGGCGAATGAAAAAGGCGCTGGCGGCGCGACTTTTACACAGCCGTAGCCCTCATGGTCTTCGAGCCGGAACAATGCGTTCAATACACAGACGTAACCAACGATTCTACCAGAAAAACGCGTTCTGCTTAAATCGTGCGCAGATCAGTCGTCTCGCCGGTGTAGGCGGATGTACCGTGGTTATCCACAGAATCGTCAACAGGATCCGTGGATACGCCAGGCGACCGATCCCTCCCGGCCCGCAAAATCGGTCGGGTGCTGCAAGCTACTCGTTCACTGGCGTGGTCCCCGTTCGATCGCGCAAAACGTCCCGAAGGGGAGGGTGTCGCCATGGATGTCGCTCAGTACACGTCCTGTTCCGCGGAGCCTTCGCATGATCACTCGGGTAATTGCCGCGCACCGCAGCTTAACGGAAGAACAAAAGGTCAAGCTGTGGGCCCCGCTCATCGCACCGCTCATCGCTCTGGGGCTCGTGCTACTTCTGGCGTATCTGGTCATGTAGCGGGGCGCATTCCCCGCTGGGCGCATTCCCATCTCAGATGTCCCCTCGGCTCGACGGCTCGGCGCGTTTCTCCGGCGTGGCGCTTTTGGTCCGCGCACGCTGCTGGAACACCGCTTCGTTCTGCGCTGACCGGGCGTGATCGACGAGCTCGATGCGGATGGTCGTCGGCACCTTATGCCCTGCGAGTCGTGCATTGCCAGCAATGCCGTTGGCTACGACCACACTATCATCGAAGATCCGGCTTGAAGCCGGTGGCGAGGGCAGGGACACCTCCGATCAGCAAGGGGTGAAGCGGCTCGGGATCACTGTGCAAATCGGCGTGCCAAAGGTCTGAGTGAGAACCGTATGCCCGCGTACCCCCGCTGCCGATGCTCAAAGACACAATGCAATTAGTCGCCATCGGTGTAGTCGTCATCAGCGATCAGCTCGGCAATGTTCGTTTCGGTATCTACGCTCAGACACGTGAACCGCCACACGGTGTGCGGCACCCCGAGCAAGCCGTTTTTCGCCGACCCGCGTACAAGGATCGCCGGAACGGCCGGCCAGCGGCATTCCTGATGCATCGCTTGGTAGACTTCGTCCCGGTCAGGCGCACAAAGCCCTAGGCACGCTGCTGTACCGGTAACGCTGTACGTGTTCTCCGAGCCCACCTGCCGCTCAATTGCGGTCTTGGTGCAGCCGGTAATCATGAAGAGCCCTAGCAGGCTCAGGATGGCCTTCGCGCAAGTGGTCTTCATTGCCTTCGGACCTACAACCGAGAAAATCCCGCCGGGCCGGGCATGGGGACGGGGATATGCGGGGAACCCGGCGGGATATGCCGCCGATGAAATCAACATCGGTAGCGCGTATAAATACATCGCATGGCTGGAGGGTGTCGCCTACCGGACAACCGTATTCCTCGGGTAGCCTAAAGGATAGGTGCGTCCAGTCCATCCGTGGGGCCGGTCCGTCAGCAGGGAGAATATGCCTAGCAAGCCTGGCAATGATTTGCTGCCCTGAGGGAAACTAACCGATCAGGTTGCGCACATCTTGCCAGAAGGTAGAAATCCAAGGCGATGATGTCCGCTGTGGGTCCAGAAACGAGTATCTACGATGTCGGCGCCCGGTTCGGAGGGTCGTGCGCACTTACCTCGTCCAACACGGTAAGCCTCGGCCAACTATTGCCATATGCACCATGTGCGCGAGTGGCCGCCCCAAACCCAAACGCCGTGTTTAGGCGCGCTGCTCATTCCGAATCGGCGTCCCAGCCTCGCGGCTGTGATGTTCGGGCGACCGGCTATCTTGCCGGGCATTGTCCTCTAACTTTGCGCGCGACGTGGCGATCCAGGACTGGGCACCAGCACTTGCCAACGCGCGAACCGGCCGTTACCAAGCCCGAGGTGTCCTTTTCCCCGGAGCGCTAACGACCGGTCATCCAGTGACTGTAGCGCAGCCCGTGGACGCCGGCATCACACCCGATTGAGGGTCCATGCGATATGTCCATCGTACACGGTCTTCGAGCCCCACTGCTCGGCCCGTTGCTCGCCTTGTTGCTCCTGGGCACCGACGTGCCGGCTGCCGTCGCGGACAACGGTGGCCCGGAGGTCGAGCACGGACACAGCCATTCCCACGGACCGGCCATCGCGGAGGCCAAGGTCGCGGCCTTCGCCGAGGCCGCTCGGACCGTCGAACGGATCAGCCAGCGCTACCAGCCGAAGATCCGGGCCGCCCGGGAGGCCGGTGACGAGGCCAAGGTGCGCGCGCATGCCGGCAAGGCACGCGAAGAGATGACCCGGGCGATCCAGCGCCAACCGGGCATCTCCGTCCAGGAGTACCGGACGATCGCCCGGCGCGCCCGACAGGACGCCGACCTTGCAGCCGAGATCCGCACCCGGATGCGCCAAGCCGACGAAAGAGTCACGGGAGGCTAAACCTTCCGGAGGCACGCGCGTGCTGGCGCCAGTTAATCGATAAAACGCCTGCCACATTACCCGTGAGCCGGGAAGCGGTGCGGCTTGCTGTCGCGTGTCGTCACTGATACAGATTTAATTGAACGTTCAATCAATAAAAGGAGGCTTCATGACGGACCGATGGTTCGGGCGGGCCCTCGCACCCGCTGCGACGGTCGCGCTGCTGGCCGGTGCCGGCACGGCAGCGGCCGACGTTAGCGTCGAACGCGGGCCCACGCCGCTGGAGAACGGCGATGCCACGGCCGCGGAGGACATCACCCTGCGCAACGACCACATCGTGGTCTCGATCGCCGCGCAGTCGGCGCCGCCCTGGGGCGTTGCCCGCGGCGGCATTGTCGACGCCGCCCCGATCAAGGACGGCGAGCCGCTGCGCGACAAGCTGGCCCTTGTCGACCTGATTCCGAACAACTGGTCGAGTTGGCCGACCACCTATCAGAACTTCGAGGTCGTCACAGATACGCCTGAAAAGGCCGTGATCCGGGTCGAGCGCGATTGGAACGATGTCCGCATGGTCACGCGCTACACCCTGAGCGAAGGCTCAGATCGGGTGCACATGGTGACGACCATGACCAACGAGGGCGACAGCGCTTACGAGGACATCCTGTCCGGCTACGTGCTGTGGCCCGACGGCGGCAGCTTCTTCTCGGTGCCCGGCCTGCAGGGTGTCGAGGAAGGCGAGGTGGATGGCGCGCTGGCCGACTGGTCGGCCGGGTACGCCGAGGACTGGGCGATCGCGCTGCACGCGCCGTACGTCGAATACGTCGACTACAACAGCCGGGACCTGTACCTGCGTCAGACGCTCGAGCCGGGTGATAGCCAGCGTTTCGAAGGCTGGCTGCAGCTGCGGCCCAGCGGCGACCTCGGCGAGGTCGTCCAGGCCGAGATCGAGCGCAAGGGCCTTGCCGCCAGCACGGTGACCGGCACCGTCTCGACCGCGGACGGCAAGCAGGTCGACAAGCCGGTCGTCGTGTTCGAAAAGAACGGCGAGCCGTATGCCTGGACGGTCGGCGAGCAGGGCCGTTACCAGATGGTACTGCCCGAAGGCGACTACAGCAGTTATGCCACCGCCAAGGCGCATGCCCAAAGCTCCAGCCGCACCCTCAGCGCCAAGGCCGACAGCAAGCTCACCCGGAACTTCAACGATCTTGAAGCGCCGGGGACGCTCAGAATGAGTGTGCACGAGAAGGGCTCCATGGAGCCGCTGGATGCGCGCGTGACGGTCGCTGAAGGGCAGACCCCGCTGGTCGGCTACCTGGGCCGCAAGACCTTTTTCACCGAACTGGAGAACGAAGGCGAGCTGAGCGTCCAGATCGCGCCCGGGGACTACGTCTTCAAGGTGTCGCACGGGGCCGGCTTTCTGTCCCGGCCGGTCAAGGTCGACGCGAGCGTGCCTTCGGGCGATGCAGAGGAGGTGACGGTCGGGATCGAGCGCCGCACCGCGCCCAACCGCAAGGGCTGGTACGCGGCCGACCTGCACCATCATTCTGACGTTCTGGACGGCTACACGCCGCCGGAATACGTGATCCGCTCCGAGTTGGCCGAGGGCCTCGACCTGACGCTGCTCAGCGACCACGATTCCATGGTCAATCTGCCCGAGGCTTCGCACTACGCGAACAAGCGCGACGAGCCGTTCATCCCGGGGATCGAGTTTTCGCCATCCTGGGCGCACTTCAACGCCTACCCGATCGAGATCGGCCAGGAGCTGCAGATCGATCCCGGCAAGGCGAGCGTGCAGGAGATCTTCGCCGAAGCCGAGCGCCTCGGAGCCTCGGTGATCCAGGCGAACCACCCGTTCATCGCCTACGGTTACTTCACCAGCCTGAACAAGGGCGACGTGCCGGGCGGTTTCTCCCCGAACTTCGACTTCGTGGAGCTGAACGGCCAGGAGAACTACGAAAAGGCGTACAAGAAGGCCCGTCAGCTCTGGCGCGAAGGCGACCGTTATTACATCAGCGCCGGCTCCGACGTGCACGACGTGTGGGCCAAGCGCTCGGGCATGATCCGGATGTTCGCTAAGGTCGACGGGGCTCTAACGCCCGAGAGTTTCGCGGCCTCGATGCAGCAGGGGCACAGCTTCGCCACCATGGGCCCCCTGGTCTATCCGGAGCAGATGTTCGGCGAGACCCTGCAGGTCGAGACCGGCACCGAAGCCGAGCTCGGCTTCACGCTGACCGCGGCCTCCGGGCTGAAGGGCGCCACCTTGCACGGTCCGGCAGGGGTCGTGGCGGAGCGCAGCTTCGCCGGTGCTCCTGCGCGCCGCACGGTGACCTTCTCGCCGGAGCCGGAGGGTGACGGCTGGTACAGCCTCGTCGTGACCGACGCCAACGATAAGAAGGCGTTCACCAACCCGATCTGGATCGACGTCGTTGAGCACCGCCCGATGGCGAGCGATGACGGCGAGTAACTGGACGCCCCGACATTAGCGTCCGCGCAAAAGGCCCCGCGAGCGAACGCGCGGGGCCTTTTTTTTGAACCGTACGAAGTATTTGATAGCAGCTCCGGGTCAGGGGCCGTCGACCTTGGCGGCGAGCATGTTGGCAGCTGTTGGGGGGAGGGGGCCGTTGCGCTCGGTTTCCATCCGCATGGGCTTTACCATTCTCAGATCAGGCGAGGTCCGGGAAATGCGCGCCGCACGGCTGACTGCCCGCGCCCCAGTTCGTACAATCGGCGAGTTCACGCAGCACGTCCGGCAAGCCAGCGTCGGCGCCGAAGCGCTCGATCAGCCGGGCGCGCGGGTACCGGCCCGACCGGCCACAGACATCGCACGTGACGCGGACCGTCTCACCCGGGTAATCGCAGAGAGTGACGGCTTCGCTCATGCTTGAAAGATAGCGTGGTGCGGCGGCAGGGAAAGCGGCCGCCGGAGGCACATGTGAGCGACTCGCGAACTCATCCGGCGGCCGCGACCACCGCGAATCTGGCGTGTTCCGCACGGCAGTATTTCAAAGAGGGAGGGATTCGGCTGGCTGGATCAAGGGTGGGCCGGCCCGGTGCCCACAGCCCAGGTCAGGCCACCAATGCAACCGCCTGCACGAACTGATATGTAGGCAGGCGCCAGGGGTGGCCCCTGAGCGGGCGCTGGTATCTGTTACCGGTTTGCCCCCGGCCTACTTCCCCAGCGAGGCGGGCTGTGCGGCTTGCCGTGAGGATTGGGGCGCAGCTCGATCCGGTAGGGAGAAGCCCGGCCGCCGCTGGCGGGACCGGCGGCCGGGCAGCCGCCGCGCTCGGGGATTGCCTTTGGGGGGCGGAGCGCAGCGGCAGTCGCAGAGCGAGGTAAAACGAATCCGCGACTGGTTGTTGTTATAGAAGCACGTCCGGCGAACCTTCAAGGGCGGAAGGGCCGACCGCCCGCGCCGTCGCTGGCGGGAACTCGTCGCAGGCGACCAGCTGGGCCGCGGGACCGTGGTGCAGCGCCGGCGACCCGGTGAAGGTGGATACGTTGGTAGCCTGCGGCACAAGCCAGGCGCGAAGCATTATCACCTGAATGCAACTCGTAGGTTGTAGTTGGCCGTAGGGCGTGCGCTGCTGAGGGCGCTCCGGCCGACCTTTCGTCTCGTGCTGTCGACCGCGTCGGGCCAAGACCAACCTAACCCACCGTCACAACCACAAATGTAAGGATTCCTTACACCCGGTTCGGGCCAGCGACCGTCCTTCACCAAAGACCGAACGCACGAAAACCGCAGAGTTCTGAGGATTTGCGCCGTGGGCGGCCGATGTTCCCGTGTACCATCCGGGTTTGATTTCGAGCGTCGCCCTGCCACCCCAATGTTCGGGTACGTCGGCGGGTTGCTACCCGACCACGTATCGGCCGACGTTATAACATATTTGTGACGCGGCTCGAATGTTCCCTGTGGCGCTACCAAAATCGGGTAGTCTTAAAGGCCCAGTCAGGCTACCCCCAGATAACTCACACGAGGGGCTGACACATGTCAGGTAAAGAAAACTTGGACGGGCAGGCAACGGTGCATCAGGTGCAGAACGCGTATCAAGGAGACCGGTTGCCGTTAAAGCACGCCCTAGGGATATGGATCCTGGGTGCGCTCGTCGGTTGGGCGGTTGTCGCCGGCATGATCCTGGCCCTGATGTAGAGCCTTGATACCGCCTGGATCGTTGGCGGTTGGCGCCCGCAGTTGGGATCATAGACCGTGAGCGAAATTAGGTCATCGTGTGCGTTTGCCGGAAAATCTCCGAGACCCAACGGGTTTGGAGTGCATTTTCTCGACGTGTCTGACAACCGCGCAAGACCAGACAACAAGCCATACCGCCTGCTGTGCGCCGTCGTCCATGGCTTGAAAGGGCGGCCTTGACATACCCAAAGCGACAAACCGGTCGCGCTCGCCCCTACTCCACCGTCACCGACTTCGCCAGGTTGCGGGGCTGGTCGACGTCGGTGCCCTTGAAGACGGCGGTGTGGTAGGCGAGCAGCTGGACCGGGATGGCGTAGAGCAGCGGCGCCACGAACGGGTCCACCGCGGGCAGCTCGATGGTGTATTCGCAGCCGGCGCCGGCGCGTTCGATGCCCTGCTGGTCGGAGATCAGGATCACCCGGCCGCCGCGCGCGATCACCTCCTGCACGTTGCTCGCCATCTTCGGGAACAGGGGGCCGCTGGGCGCGCAGCAGATCACCGGCACGTGCTCGTCGATCAGCGCGATCGGGCCGTGCTTCATCTCGCCGGCGGCATAGCCCTCGGCGTGGATGTAGGAGATCTCCTTCAGCTTCAGCGCGC
>NZ_NRRL01000121.1 GCF_016583645.1 Rhodovibrio sodomensis
TCGCCAAGAAGTTCGGCATCGGCTGCGCGGTGATCTCCGCGCCGGTGCACGTGCAGGACTTCCCGGCGCGCTATTCCCCGGTGATGGGCTTCGAGGGCGCCAACGTGCTGTTCGACACCTTCGTCCACCCGCTGGTGATGGGCCTCGAGGAACACCTGCTCGGCATGTTCCGCGAGGACTTCGAGTTCAACGACGACGCCCGCCCGTCCCACCACGGCCCCGGCGCGCGCATCGAAGCGCCGCAGCCGGCCGCCGAGCCGGCGGCCGACACCGCCGCGCCGCACCGGGAGCTGGAGACGGCGGGCGCGGAGCCGGCCCCGGCCGCAAACGACGCGGCCGCGGGCGCAAGCGCGGCCGACTCGCCGCCCTGGACGCACGACGCAGAGACTGAGTTGAAGAAAATCCCGTTTTTCGTGCGCGGCAAAGCCCGCCGGAACACGGAAAAATACGCCCGCGAGTGCGGGCTCAGCCAGATAACGGTCGAGGCCCTGTATGATGCCAAAGCGCACTTCGGCTCATAGCGACACGCCGCTCCGCGTGGTGATCGTCACGCTGGACACCCACCTGGCGAGCGCGGCCGAACAAGCGGCCCGCCAGCTGCAGCAGCGCGAGCTGCCGGGTCTGGAACTGACCCTGCACGCAGCGACCGAGTGGAACCGCGACCCGGACGCGCTCGAGCGCTGCCGCGAGGACATCGCGCAGGGCGACATCATCATCGCCTCCATGCTGTTCATGGAAGACCACATCCAGGCGGTGCTGCCCGACCTGCAGGCCCGCCGGGACAGCTGCGATGCGATGATCTGCGCGATGAGCGCGGGCGAGATCATCAAGCTGACCCGGATCGGCCAGTTCGACATGAGCGGCGAGCAGTCCGGGCCGATCAAGCTGTTGAAGCGGCTCAAGGGCTCCAAGAAGTCGGGCGGCAGCAGTTCCGGCAGCAAGCAGATGGCGATGCTGCGCCGGGTGCCGAAGATGCTGCGCTACATCCCGGGCACCGCGCAGGACGTGCGCGCCTACTTCCTGACCCTGCAGTACATGCTGGCCGGCTCGACCGAGAACGTCGCCAACATGGTGCGCTTCCTGGTCAACCGCTACGCCGCCGGCCAGCGCGCGCACCTCGCCGGTGCGCTGTCCGCGCCGGCCCCGCGCGAGTACCCGGACGTCGGCGTCTACCATCCGCGGATGACGGACAAGATCGCCGGCGACGCGGCGCACCTGCCGCGCCTGTCGGGGTCCAAGGCGCGCGTCGGCGTGCTCTTGATGCGCTCCTACGTGCTGGCAAACAACGCCCAGCACTACGACGGCGTGATCCAGGCGCTGGAGGCGCGCGGGCTGGAGGTCGTGCCCGCGTTCGCGAGCGGGCTGGACAACCGGCCGGCGGTCGAGACCTTCTTCATGAAGGGCGGCCAGCCGACCGTCGACGCGGTGGTCTCGCTGACCGGCTTCTCGCTGGTCGGCGGCCCGGCGTATAACGACGCCGACGCGGCCGAGACCATGCTGAAGCAGCTCGACGTGCCCTACATCGCCGCGCACGCCGTCGAATTCCAGACCATGGAATCCTGGAAGCAGTCGGACAACGGCCTGCTGCCGGTCGAGGCCACCATGATGGTGGCGATCCCCGAGCTGGACGGCGCCACCGGCTCGATGGTGTTCGGCGGCCGGTCGATCCACGCCGACGACGGCCAGGTGCGCGACATGCACGTCCATCCCGAGCGCGCCAACATGCTGGCGCGGCGCGTGGACAAGCAGATCCAACTGCGCAAGTCGGCGCGCAAGGACCGCAAGCTGGCGATCGCGCTGTTCAACTTCCCGCCGAACGCCGGCGCGACCGGCACCGCGGCCTTCCTGTCGGTGTTCCAGAGCCTGCACCGCACGCTGAGCGAGCTGAAAAACGCCGGCTACACGGTCGAGGTGCCGGAAACGGTGGACGCGCTGCGCGAGGCGATCGTGGGCGGCAACGCCGAGCGGTTCGGCGCGCTTGCCAACGTCCACCACCGCACGCCGGTCGACCAGCACGTCAAGCGGGAGACCTGGCTGAAGGACATCGAGGCCGCCTGGGGCCCGGCGCCGGGCCGGCAGAACGCCGACGGCCGCCACCTGTTCGTCATGGGCGCGCAGTTCGGCAACGTGTTCGTCGGGGTGCAGCCCGGGTTCGGCTACGAGGGCGACCCGATGCGCCTGCTGTTCGAGAAGGGCTTCGCGCCGACCCACGACTTCTCGAACTTCTACCGCTACATCAAGGAGGACTTCGGCGCGCACGCGGTGCTGCACTTCGGCACCCACGGGGCACTGGAGTTCATGCCCGGCAAGCAGACCGGCCTGTCGAACGACTGCTGGCCGGACCGGCTGATCGGCGACCTGCCGAACTTCTACCTGTACGCCGCCAACAACCCCTCCGAGGGGATGCTGGCCAAGCGCCGCTCGGCGGCCACGCTGATCAGCTACATGACCCCGCCGCTGGCGCGCGCCGGGCTGTACAAGGACCTGCTCGACCTCAAGCACTCGATCGAGCGCTACCGCTCGCTGCCGCCCGAGCAGCAGGGCGAGCGCGACCAGCTGGTCGAGCTGATCCAGGCGCAGGCGGTCAAGCTGGACATGGCCGACGAGGCCGAAGCCGCCTGGGCCCCGGCGGATGCCGAGGAGCAGATCTACCAGCTGCACGCCGACGTGCGTGAGCTGGAGAACACGCTGATCCCGTACGGTCTGCACACCCTGGGCGCGGCCCCGACCGCCGCGCAGCGCGTGGAGATGCTGACCGCGATGGTGGAGAGCGACGCCGAGGCGGACGGCAAGACCTCCCTGCCCTACGCCACGATCGAGGCGCTGGTCGACGGCCAGGCGCCCGAGCAGGCGCTGCAGGCCGGCGGGCGCAAGCGCGATCAGGTCGCGCTCGACCGGGCGCGCGAATTGCAGGAGATCGACCGGCAGCTGAAGACCCAGACCGAGACGCAGGCGGTGCTGCACGCGCTCGATGGCGGCTTCACCCCGCCGGCACCGGGCGGCGACTTCCTGCGCAAGCCGAGCGTGCTGCCGACCGGGCGCAACCTGCACGGGTTCGATCCGTTCCGCCTGCCCAGCGCGTTCGCCATGCACGACGGTCGGCGCCAGGGCGACCAGCTGGTCGAGCGCTACCGCGCCGACGGCAACGGCTATCCGGAATCGATCGCGCTGGTGCTCTGGGGCACCGACAACCTGAAGACCGAGGGCGCGCCGATCGCCCAGGCGCTCAGCCTGATCGGGGCGGAGCCGCGGTTCGACAGCTACGGCCGGCTGGCCGGCGCCAAGCTGACCGACCTGGAGACCCTGGGCCGGCCGCGGATCGACGTGGTGATGACCCTGTCCGGCATCTTCCGCGACCTCCTGCCGATGCAGACCAAATTGCTGGCGGAGGCGGCCTATCTGGCCGCGCAGGCCGAGGAAGACCCGGCGTGGAACTTCGTGCGCAAGCACGCGCTCGCCTACATGGAGCAGCAGGGCGTCGACCTGGAGACCGCGTCGCTGCGGGTATTCTCCAACGCCGAGGGCGCCTACGGCTCCAACGTCAACCAGCTGGTCGAGAACGGCCGCTGGAACGACGAGGACGAGCTGGCCGAGGCCTACACCAAGCGCAAGTGCTTCGCCTACGGCGTCTCCGGCGGCCCGGTGAAGCGGCCCGAGCTGCTCAACCGGATGCTGGGCGACGTCCAGATGGCCTACCAGAACCTGGATTCGACCGAGGTCGGCGTGACCTCGATCGGCTACTACTTCGACACGCTGGGCTCGATCAGCCGCGCCGCCGGCAAGGCGCAGCGCGACAAGGGTAAGGCCGCGGGCGCGCACGCCGGCAAGAACGGCGAAGTGCCGGTCTACATCGGCGATCACACCACCGGCAAAGGCAAGGTGCGCACGATCGGCGAGCAGGTCGGCCTGGAGACCCGCACCCGCAGCCTCAACCCGAAGTGGTACGAGGGCATGCTGGAAAGCGGCTACGAGGGCGTGCGCCAGATCGAGGCGCAGATCACCAACACCATGGGCTGGTCGGCCACGACCGGTCAGGTGCAGCCCTGGGTGTACGACCGCCTGACCCAGACGTTCGTGCTCGACGACGAGATGCGCGAGCGCCTGGCCCAGCTGAACCCGGCCGCCTCGGCCCGGATGGCGAACCGCCTGATCGAGGCGCACGAGCGCAACTACTGGACCCCGGACGACGAGACGCTGGAGGCGCTGCGGCGCTTCGGCGAGGAGCTCGAGGACCGGCTCGAGGGAATCGACGAAGCCGCGGCGTAACCGACGCCCCGGTTCATCACTCAGACGATCCTGGAAAGCCGCCAGGAGTTCCAACACGCCGCCCTTGTGGGATGGCACGGCTGGGCAACAAGGGAGAGCCTGATGAGCACACTTACCGCACGACGCGGCGGCCCCGACGGGGGCGACGGCGAAGGCAGCGTCCAGGTCAAACTGGACCCGCGCGACCAGATCCAGGGCGCGCAGGTGTTCGCCGTCTACGGCAAGGGCGGCATCGGCAAATCGACGACCTCGTCGAACCTGTCCGCGGCGTTTTCGCACCTGGGCAAGCGGGTACTGCAGATCGGCTGCGATCCGAAGCACGACAGCACCTTCACGCTGACCCAGAAGCTGATGCCCACGGTGATCGACGTGCTGCAGTCGGTCGACTTCCATCCCGAGGAGCTGCGCCTCGAGGACTTCGTCTACGACGGCTACAACGGGGTGAAGTGCGTCGAGGCCGGCGGCCCGCCCGCGGGCACCGGCTGCGGCGGCTACGTCGTCGGCCAGACGGTGAAGCTGCTGAAGGAGCATCACCTGCTGGAAGACACCGACGTGGTGATTTTCGACGTCCTGGGCGACGTCGTCTGCGGCGGCTTCGCGGCCCCGCTGCAACACGCCGACCGCGCGCTGATCGTCACCGCCAACGACTTCGACAGCATCTTCGCGATGAACCGGATCGTCGGCGCGATCCAGGCGAAGTCGAAGAACTACAAGGTCCGCCTGGGCGGGGCGATCTGCAACCGCTCGCACGGCACCGACCAGCTCGACCTGTATAACGAGGCGGCCGGGCTCAAGACGATGGCGCAGATCAAGGACTACGACGTGATCCGCCGGAGCCGGCTGAAGAAGCGGACGCTGTTCGAGATGGAGGGCGAGGACGCCGAACTGGTCCAGCAGGACTACATGGCGCTGGCCCAGAAGCTGCTGGACGGCAGCGATCCGCTCGAGCCCACGCCGCTCAAGGACCGCGAGATCTTCGACCTGCTCGGCTTCGAGTAAGGCAGTTCGGGACCGGACGATGACGAACGCCAGCTACCAGCAGCGCCGCAGCCAGCTCGCCGAGTACTTCGACCGTACCGCGGCGACCGCCTGGCAGCGCCTGACCTCCGATGCCCCGGTGAGCCGGATCCGCGCCACCGTGCGGGAGGGGCGCGCGCAGATGCGGGGCACGCTGCTGGACTGGATGCCCGCCGACCTGACCGGCCGGCGCCTGCTGGACGCCGGCTGCGGCACCGGCATGCTGTCGGTCGAGGCGGCCCGGCGCGGGGCGGAGGTGGTCGCGGTCGATATCTCCCCAACCCTGGTGGACCTGGGCCGGCAGCGCCACGCCGAGGCGGTCGAGGCCGGCCACGCCAAGCCGGGCGCGGTCGACTTCCGGGTCGGCGACATGACCGATCGGGCGCTGGGCACGTTCGACCACGTGGTCGCGATGGATTCGATCATCCACTACAAGCCCGACGACATGGCCGCGATGATCGCCAACCTGGCGGCGATGGCCGGACGCCAGCTGCTGGTCACGTTCGCGCCCCGCACCCTGCCGCTGACCTTGATGCACATGAGCGGCCAGCTGTTCCCGCGCGGCGACAAGTCGCCGGCGATCGAGCCGATCCGCGAGGCCAAGCTGAAGAAGCTGATCGCGCGCGAGCCGCGCCTGGCCGGCTGGCGGCCGGGCCGGACCCGGCGGATCGGCCACTTCTTCTATACCTCCCAGGCGCTGGAGGTGCTGCCGCGATGAACAAGCTGAACGCGCAACTGGCCCAGGGCTGGCAGCAGCTGGGACCGAAGTTCCTGCCGTTCGCCGACGCCGCCTCGGCGGAACTGCCGCTCGGCCGGCTGCTGCGGCTGTCGCTGTTCCAGGTGTCGGTCGGCATGGCGGTGGTGCTGCTGACCGGTACGCTGAACCGCGTGATGATCTTGGAACTGGGCGTGCCGGCGTGGCTGGTGTCGCTGATGGTGGCGCTGCCGGTGGTGTTCGCGCCGTTCCGCGCGCTGGTCGGCTTCCGCTCGGACACCCACAAGTCGCTGCTCGGCTGGCGGCGGGTGCCGTACATCTGGATCGGCACGCTGCTGCAGTTCGGCGGTCTGGCGATCATGCCGTTCGCGCTGCTGGTGCTGTCGGGCGACACGGTGCAGCAGGTGCCGGGCTGGGTCGGCCAGGGCGCGGCCGGCATCGCCTTCCTGCTGGTCGGCGCGGGCCTGCACACCACCCAGACCGCGGGCCTGGCACTGGCGACCGACGTCGCGCCGCCGGACAAGCGTCCGCGGGTGGTGGCGCTGCTCTATGTCATGCTGCTGGTCGGCATGGTCGCCGCGGCGCTGTCGTTCGGCCTTCTGCTGACCGACTTCGGGCAGATGAAGCTGATCCAGGTGATCCAGGGCGCCGCGGCGGTGACGGTGATCCTGAACTGCGTCGCGCTGTGGAAGCAGGAGGCCCGGAACAAGGAGCTGACCGCACCCGACCGCGACCGGCCGAGCTTTTCCCAGGCCTGGCGCGCGTTCCGCGCGCAGGGCCGCACCGGGCGCCTGCTGACGGCGGTCGGCCTGGGCACCGCCGGGTTCTCGATGCAGGACATCCTGCTGGAGCCCTACGGCGGCGAGGTGCTGGGGCTGAGCGTGAGCCAGACCACGCTGCTGACCGCCCTGCTGGCGGGCGGCATGCTGGTCGGCTTCATGCTGGCCGCCCAACAACTCAACAAGGGACGCGATCACTACCGCCTGGCGGCGGTGGGGGTGCTGATCGGTCTGGTCGCGTTCTCCCTGGTGATTTTCGCCGCACCGCTCGGCTCGGCGACGATGTTCCGCGTCGGTGCGGTGCTGATCGGCCTGGGCGGCGGGCTGTTCGGCGTGTCGACCCTGACGGCCGTCATGGAGATGGCCGAGGGCAGCGAGAGCGGGATCGCGCTGGGTGCCTGGGGGGCCGTGCAGGCGACCTCGATGGGCTGCGCGATCGCGCTGGGCGGCGCGATTCGGGACGTGGTGAACGACCTCGCATCGTCCGGGGCGCTGGGCCCGGCGATGAACCAGGCCAGCACCGGCTACGGGGTCGTCTACCACCTGGAGATCCTATTGCTGTTCGCGACCCTGGTCGCGGTCGGACCGCTGGTGCGTCCCGCCCGGCGGTCGAACGAAAAGACGTCGCAACGGAAGTTCGGTCTGGCCGAATTCCCCGGCTAGGCAAGTGCAAGGAGTAGAGCCATGCCCTTTGGCGCCATTACCGAATACATCGACGTCGCACAGCTGGTGCTGTACGTCTTCTGGATCTTCTTCGCGGGCCTGATCATCTACATTCGCCGCGAGGACAAGCGGGAGGGCTACCCGCTGGAGTCCGACCGCACCGACAACACCAGCCGCGTGACCGTGCAGGGCTTCCCCGCGATGCCCAAGCCCAAGCGCTTCCTGCTGCCCGACGGCAGCACCTACTTCGCGCCCAACTACGAGCGCGACGAGCGCCCGGTCCCGGCGGAGCCCGCGGGCAACTTCCCCGGCGCCCCGCTGATCCCGACCGGCGATCCGATGAAGGACCAGATCGGCGCGGCGTCGTACGCCCAGCGGCACGACACGCCCGAGATGACCTGGCACAACGAGCCCAAGATCGTGCCGATGAGCAAGGCCGAGGGCTGGGACGTGATCGACGGCGACCCGGATCCCCGCGGCATGGACGTGTACTGCGCCGACGGCGAGAAGGCGGGCACCGTCAAGGAGATCTGGATCGACCGGCCGGAGCAGATTATCCGCTACCTCGAGGTCGAATGCGGCACCGATCAGGCCTCAAAGCGAATCCACGTGCCGTTCTTCCTGACCACCATCAAGGGCAACGCCCGGATGAAGTGGGTCAACGTCAAGTCGGTGACCGCAGGCCAGTTCAAGGACGCGCCGACCCTGAAGAGCAGCTCCCAGATCACCCGCCTGGAAGAGGACAAGGTGATGGGCTACTTCGGGGGCGGTCACCTGCACGCCATGCCGGAGCGCGCGGAGCCGCTGCTATGAGCCACGACGATTTCGATTTCGAGCCGATCCCGGGGCTGCCGAAGCGTCCGCCCGAGGGCGAGGAGATCCTCTGGCAGGGGTCTCCGAGCGCCCGCAGCCTGGGGCGCTTCCTGTTCAACCTGCGGCTGATCGCGCTCTATTTCGGAATCCTGGCGGCCTGGGGCGCGGCGACAGCCATCGCCGACGGTCGCGGCATCCTCGATGCCGCGACCTCGGTGATCTGGGTGGGCGTGCTCGGAGCCGGCGCGATCGCCCTGTTCCAGGGCTTCGCCTGGCTGGTCGCGCGGACCACCGTCTACACCATCACCAACCGCCGGGTGGTGATGCGGATCGGCGTGGCCCTGCCGATCACCTACAACATCCCGTTCACGGTGATCGACACGGCCAGCCTGAAGCAGCACAAGGACGGCACCGGCAACATCAGCCTGAAGCTGCGCGGCGACAACAACATCGCCTACCTGCGTCTTTGGCCGCACGCCCGGCCGTGGCGCTTCAAGCAGGCCGAGCCGACCGTGCGCGAGGTGCCGGACGCGGGCCACGTCGCCAACGTCCTGGCGGACGCGCTGCGGGACTTCGTGCAGCCGTCGGACCGCGCGGCCGACGCCACGACGACGACGGATGAAACGAACGGCGCCGCCAGCGCTCAGGACGACCGCCGGATGCCGGAGATGCCCCAGCAGCAGCGCGCCTCGGCGGCCGAATAGGCCGTTCCAGCGCGCCGGCAGCTGAGGCGGCACGCGACACGGCGCGCCGGCATTCCGCGCGCCGAGCACCATCGGATTGACGACACCGGCCGCGGTCCAGGCCGGCGCGCAGCCGCGCGGCGGCACCGCATTCGCCGCCCGATGCCCGGTCACCGGGCACGGCCGCTCAACCAAGGGAGCACGCGTAAGCGCCATGAGCGACAACCGTGGTGTGGTCCCGCGCAAGGCGATCATCGGCGCGGGTCTAGTTCTGGCGATCACGATGGCGTTTGCCGCCTACGGCAGCATCACCGGACTCAACCTGCCCGGGAAGCCGGAGAGCGAGCCGCGGACCAGCGTGGAAATCCGGGTCGACGACCGCCCGGACGGCTCGGTCGCGGTCTACGACGCGGCGACCGGGGAGCTGGTCATGACCGTGGCTCCGGGCGAGAACGGCTTCATCCGCGGCGCCATGCGCGCGCTCGCCCGGCAGCGGCAGATGCGGGATATCGGGTCCAAGCCGCCGTTCAAGCTGACGCTGTGGGAGAACGGCCGCCTGTCGCTCAAGGATACCGCGACCGGCGAGCGGATCTTCCTGGAAGCTTACGGCAAGACCAACCGCAACGCGTTCGCGGAACTGCTGGTCGCCACGGTCAAGCAGCGCACGCAGTAGGCCGGGCTCCCGCAGCCTGAAGGCTTCGGGAGTCCACACGGCCCGTCGCGCCGACTATCCTGACCGCCGCGGTCGGGCGCCTGCGCCGCCGCACCACCGGGTCGCGGCCCTGGCCGCGCGCACCGGCCACAATAGATCACGCTGGATCGACGGCCCAAGATCAGTCGCCCGAGATTGGGGGCCCGAGATTAGAGGCCCGAGATTGACGGCCCAGGCTCAACGGTAACCACGGACCTTCGGCGCGCCCATGGACGCCTACCTCTGGCCAGCGCTGTTCGCCCTGTTCCTCTGGTGGTTCTCCACCGGGGCGGTGATCTACCTGGACGGCCTGCCGACCCGTACCTTCAAGTGGAGCATGCTGGGCGCCACGGCCGTCGCGGCCGCCGCGCTTTACGGCATCGGGGCGACGGCCGACGATACCAGCCTGGCGGCGGCTTACTGCGCGTTCGCCTGCGGCCTGCTCGCCTGGGGCTGGGTCGAGATCAGCTTCTACACCGGCTACGTCACGGGCCCGCGTACCCATCCCTGTCCGGAAGGCTGCCGGGGCTGGAAGCACTTCGGCCATGCCATCATGACCAGCCTGTGGCACGAGCTCGCCATCCTGGCCGGGGTGGCGATCGTGGCCGCGCTGACCTGGGGCGATCCGAACCAGATCGGCCTGTGGACCTTCGTCGTGCTCTGGTGGATGCACCAGAGCGCCAAGCTCAACGTGTTCCTGGGCGTGCGCAACGTCACCGAGGAGTTCGTGCCGGAACACCTGACGTTCCTGCGCTCCTTCCTGACCAAGCGCAGCTCGATGAACCTGCTGTTCCCGGTCTCGGTGACGGTGTCGACGGTGGTCTGCGTCTACCTGGTCGACGCGGCGATCGCGCCCGGGGCCAGCACCTTTGAAGCCGCCGGCTACAGCTTTCTCGCCACCCTGATGGCGCTCGCGATCCTGGAGCACTGGTTCCTGATGCTGCCCCTGCCCGCGCAGAAGCTGTGGGGCTGGGGCCTGAAGTCCCGGCCGGCCGGCCAGCCGTTCGAGGTCGACGTGGTCGCCGGCTTCCTGGGCGCCGGCAAGACGACCTACCTGCGCCGCGCCCTGGCCTCGGTCGATCCCGACGTGCCGACCGTGGCGCTGATCAACGACTTCGGCGAGCTGGGGGTCGACGGCTCGCTGCTGTCCGGCCGCGGCGCCGAGGTGGTCGAGCTGCCGAACGGTTGCATCTGCTGCTCCCTGCGCCAGGACCTGGCGCAGCAGCTGCGCGAGGCGCTGGTGACCTACAAGCCGCAGCGCGTGCTGATCGAGCCGAGCGGCGTGGCCGACGTCGCGAGCCTGCTGGGCGTGCTGGACCAGGCCGACATCAAGCCGCTGGTGCGCGCCCTGCGCCTGACCACCGTGGTGGACGCGGGCGCCTTCCTGACCGACTACGCCCGCCTGCCCGAGCATTTCGAGACGCAGGCCCGCCTGACCCCGGTGTTCGTCGTCAACAAGGTCGACACGGTCGACGACGGCGACCTGCAGACCGTCTACGACACGCTGCGCGCCCTGAACCCGTCGGCGCGCATCCTGCCCGCCCGCTACGGCCAGACCGGCGACAGCCAGACCGGCGACAGCCAGACCGGCGACAGCCAGACCGGCGACGGCCAGACCGGCGACGGCCGGCCCGGCGACCGCGTCCCCGACGCCGCGAGCGTCGCCCTGCTGTCCGGCGCCCGGCCGGACCTGCTGGACGGCGACGGTGCCGCGCGCCATGTTCCCGCGCGCGACCGCGGCGGCCCAGCGGCCGGACGGACAGAGCCCGACCGGCCGGACAGCGCGTCGCGCGCCGCCGTCTCCGGCGGGGCGTCGCCGGGCGCGCCGCCGGCACAGGCCAAGACGCTCGGCCTGGACACCTGGAGCGCGCGCTTGACCGGGCCGTGCGATCCGCAGAGCCTGCGGGCGGTTCTGGACGCGGTCGCCTCCGGCGCGTTCGGCGACGTCGCGCGGGTCAAGGGTATCGCGCGGGCCGGTGCCGGCTGGGTGCACTTCGATGTCGCCGGCGGGCGATCGTCGGTCGCGGCCTTCGCGCCGCACCAGGACGACGAACCGCGCGTGGTGGCGATCGGCCGGCGGGTCGACGGCGACCGGCTGAAGGCCGCGTTCGAAGCCTGCCGCACGCCGATCGTCGGCACCTGCTAGAGCAAGATGCTGAAAGGTGAAGCCGCCTTTCAGCATCTTGCTCTCTCGTCAAGCAGTTAGAGCGACCAGCTTCGGGCGAACACACGGGCGCTGCCGGCCATCTCAGCGACACCGGCCGGGCGCAGCAGAGAGACGCGGATGGACTACGAAGGTTTTTTCAAGGAGCGGATCGGCGGCCTGAAATCGGAAGGCCGCTACCGCGTGTTCGCCGACCTCGAACGCCATGCCGGCGACTTCCCGCGCGCCACCCGGTATGACGGCGACGCGACCCGCGACGTCACCGTCTGGTGCTCCAACGACTACCTCGCCATGGGCCAGCACCCCGACGTCACGGCGGCGATGAAGACGGCCGTCGACCGCTGCGGTGCGGGCGCCGGCGGCACCCGCAACATCTCCGGCACCAACCACTACCACGTCCTGCTGGAGCGCGAGCTGGCCGACCTGCACGGCAAGCAAGCGGGCCTGCTGTTCACCAGCGGCTACGTCTCCAACTGGGCGGCGCTGGGCACGCTCGCCTCCGGCCTGCCGAACTGCGTGGTGCTGTCGGACGCGCTCAACCACGCCTCGATGATCGAGGGCATCCGTCACTCCCGCGCGGAGAAGCGGATCTTCGCCCACAACGATCCCGACGACCTCGCCCGGCAGCTGGCCGACATCGATCCCGGGCGCCCCAAGCTGGTGGCGTTCGAAAGCGTCTATTCGATGGACGGCGACATCGCCCCGATCGCGGAGATCTGCGAGGTCGCCGAACGCTACAACGCCATGACCTACCTCGACGAGGTGCACGCCGTCGGCCTGTACGGTCCGAACGGTGCCGGCATCGCGGACCGCGAGGGGGTGGCGCACCGGCTGACGGTGATCGAGGGCACGCTCGGCAAGGCGTTCGGGGTCATGGGCGGCTACATCGCCGCCTCCGACGCGCTGTGCGACTTCGTGCGCTCCTACGCCTCGGGCTTCATTTTCACGACCTCGCTGCCGCCGGCGATCGCGGCGGGCGCGCTCGCCAGCGTCCAGCACGTGCGCACCGCCCACGCGCTGCGCGCCCAGCAGCGCGATCGGGTCGAGCAGGTCCGCCGGCGCCTCGCCGCCGCCGGCCTGCCGCACCTGGACAACCCGAGCCACATCGTGCCGGTGATGGTGCGCGACGCCAAGCAGTGCAAGGCGATCAGCGACCGGCTGCTGGGCCGGTACGGCATCTACGTCCAGCCGATCAACTATCCGACCGTGCCGCGCGGCGCCGAACGCCTGCGGCTCACCCCCTCGCCGCTGCACAGCGACGCCGATATCGACGCCCTGGTCGAGGCCCTCGCCACCGTCTGGGCCGAGCTCGGCGTGCAGTGCGCGGCTTAGGACACGCCCAACGATAACAGAATCGGTATGGCTGTCTTTGGGTGCGGCGGTTTGACTCGGGCGGGCGGGATTCCCGTTCACTGGGAGGTATCGTAAGTATGCCAGATGATCGACCGGCGCGGGAT
>NZ_NRRL01000122.1 GCF_016583645.1 Rhodovibrio sodomensis
GGGCGTTGGCGTGCGGGTGGGCGTTGCCCTCGCTCGGCCGGCCGTGGGTCGCCCAGCGGGTGTGGCCGATCCCGGTCGTGCCCTCGATCGGCGCCTCCTCCAGCCGCTGGGCCAGGTTGCGCAGCTTGCCCTCGGCCCGGCGGCGGTCGATCTTGCCGTTCACCAGCGTGGCGATCCCGGCCGAATCGTAGCCGCGGTACTCCAGGCGCCGCAGGGCGTCGAGCAGCAGCGGGGCGACCCGGTTCCGTCCGACGATGCCGATGATGCCGCACATGGCCTAGCTCCCGTCCGTGTCTGCGCCCGTTCGGCGCGCCTTTTCCGCCTGGCGGGACGCGCGGAACCGCGCGCCGCCGCCCGCCACCGTCCGCTGCTGGGCGCGGGTGAGCGCCAGCGCATCGTCCGCGACGTCCTGGGTCACCGTGCTGCCGGCCCCCACGATCGCCCCGGCGCCCACCGTGACCGGCGCGACCAGGGCGCTGTTGGAGCCGATGAAGGCGCCCGCCCCGATCTCCGTGCGGTGCTTCAGCGTGCCGTCGTAATTGCAGGTGATCGTGCCCGCGCCGATGTTGGCGGCCGCGCCCACCACCGTGTCGCCCAGATAGGTCAGGTGGTTCGCCTTCGCCCCCGCGCCGAGCTGGGCGTTCTTGGTCTCGACGAAGTTGCCGACCCGGCTGTCCGCCCCCAGCACCGTGCCGGGCCGCAGGCGGGCGTACGGGCCGACCTGGGCGCCCGGGCCGACCTGGGTGCCTTCCAGATGGCTGAACGCCTTGATCGTGGCACCTTCGGCGACCGATACGCCGGGACCGAAGACGACGTGCGGCTCGACCGTCACGTCGGCGGCAAGCGCGGTATCGTGGCTGAAGAACACCGTCTCGGGCGCACTCAGCGTGGCGCCGCCGGTCATCGCGGCCGCGCGCAGGCGCCGCTGCATCTGGGCTTCCGCGGCCGCCAGGTCGGCGCGGCTGTTGACGCCCTGCATCTCCGCTTCGCCGCCCAGCGCCACCGCGATCCGCGCGCCCTGGCCGCGGGCGATTCCGACGACGTCGGTCAGGTAATACTCGCCCTTGGCGTTGTCGTTGCCGACGCGCGCCAGCGCCTCGAACAGCAGGTCGGCGCGGGCCAGCAGCACCCCGGCGTTGCACAGCTCGATCGCGCGTTCCCGCGGGTCCGCGTCCTTGGCCTCGACGATCCGCTGCAGCAGGCCGTCCGCGTCCAGCACCAGCCGGCCGTAGCCGCCCGGATCGCGGGCCCGGAAGCCGAGCACGGCGATCTCGGCGGCCTGCTCGGTCCGGCTCCGGCGCAGGCCGGCCAGGGTTTCGGCGGTCAGAAGCGGCGTGTCGGCGCAGGTGATCAGCACCTCCGCCTGCGGGTCGGCGGCGAGCTCGCCGAGGGCGGCGTGCGCGGCCTGGACGGCATGGCCGGTGCCCAGCCGCTCGGTCTGTTCGGCGGTGGCGTGCGGGGCGGCCGCTTCGGCGACCGCCGCCTGCCCGGGGCCGACCACGACGACGCAGCGCGCCGGCCGCAGCTGCGCCACCGCGTCCAGCACGTGGCGCAGCATCGCCTTGCCGGCGACGTCGTGCAGCACCTTGGGCCGGCGGGAGCGCATGCGCGTACCCTGCCCCGCCGCCAGCACGACGACGCCCAGCGGGCGGGTAGAGCCGGGCTCCTGCGCGGATGCGGATCGGGTCTGTTCGGCGCTCACGGACACTCGACTTCGCGGGCGAACCGCCTGGGGATGCGACGCGTTGCTTGCCGGAGCTAGCCAAGCTGGCGCCCCGGCTTCAAATCAAGGCTTGTTTCATCATGTTGCATCGCCGCGTGCAAGCCGACCCGGCGGGTTAGCTCCACCGGGCCGCGCAGGTCCCGAACGCACCGTCGCGACGTGCGCGGCCCGTCGAGGCGGGCGCGCGGAAGGGTCGACACGAGCTTCCGCGCACCCGCCCGATACCGCCTATTCGCCGTTCGTGCGCTGCTGCAGCACGGCGGGATCGTCCGGCGGCGGGGCCGTCCCCTCCTGCTCGGACATCAGGCTCTGCAGCCGGTTCCAGGATTGCTGGAACTGCTTGCGCGCCGCGCTCAGGGCGTCGCCGCTGGCGTCCTGCAGCTGGTTCCAGTCCTCCCTGGCGTTTGCCCAGGCTTCCTGGACGCTCATCTCGCTGCCCCCCATGTCGCCGCCCGCCGCCTGGCGGTCGCCGGCATCCCGATCGCCGCTCTGCCCAGCCGCGAGCGCCGGCAGGCTGGTGCCGGCGAGCAGCAGTGCCAGCATCAGCGCCGCACCGGCCCGCTTGGCGCCGGCCGCCTTGTGGATCGTCGTCATGGCTGCGTCCTTTCGTTTCAGTTCGTCCGTCCACGGGATGCAACGGGGTCCCTGTTAGGCTAGCATCCCGTCCAGCCAGCCACGTCAGGCCGCGACCGCGCGCGCGCAAGCCGGTGCGGCCGTGTCAAACCCGTGGCCGCCGCCGGCGCCGCCCACGCGCGCCCAACCGATGCCAGACCGCCGATCCGGGAGCGCCACGCGCAGATGTCCGACCGTCCGTCCAACGCCACCGCCGACCGCCTGGACGCGCCGGCGACGCTCGTCATCGACCTGGACGGCACGCTGGTCGACACGGTCGCCGACCTGACCCGCGCCCTGAACCAGCTGCTGGCCGCGCAGGACCTCGTCCGGCTGCCGGAGAACACGGTGCGCAAGCTGGTCGGCCGCGGCGTCGGCCGGCTGGTGGAATGGGGTCTGGAGGCGGCCGGCGGCCGGCCCGACGGCCGGCATCTGCCGGAACTGGTGCAGGCGTTCAAGGACATCTACGGCCGCGACCCCGCGAGCCGCAGCCGGCCCTACGACGGCGTGATCGAGACGCTGGACCGCTGGCGCGCCGAAGGCCACACCATGGCCATGTGCACCAACAAGCCGCAGGCGCCCAGCGACTTGATCCTGCGCGACCTCGCGCTCGCGCCCTATTTCGCCGCGGTGGCCGGCGGCGACCGCTTCGCCGTGCGCAAGCCCGAGGCCGGCCACCTCACCGGCACGATCGAACTCGCCGGCGGCGACCCGGCACGCTGCGTGATGATCGGCGACAGCATCACCGACCTGGACGCCGCGCGCGCCGCCGGCATCCCGATCGTCCTGGTCGACTACGGCTACACCGCCCAACCCGCCGCGACCCTCGGCGCCGACGCGACCGTCAGCTCGTTCACCGAGATCCCGGCCCTGCTGCCGGGGCTGGTGGACGGGCGTGGTTCGAAGGGGTGAGGCCGCAGAGAGGCTCACGGGCCGTGCGTCCGGTATACGCGCGAAATCGGCCACGACGCGGGTGAATGCTGACAGCAGCGATGGGCCAATGCGGCCGCGCGATAGCTGTATGCTTGGTCATCGGGCAATTTTTGCTGGAGGATTACCCTGTAGCTAACGCTGAAGCGCCCCGCCCTCCGGCTCACCGGGAGCGGGACGCAAAACTCGAAAGTATTCGAGATCAGTTGGCAGGTATCCAGCGGCCGGTCTCCGGATCGACCTCGAAACGGCTCACGAGCGAGCCATCTTTGGTCACCACTTCGGCGACGATCCGGTCCTCATGTTCTTCTACCTTGCCGACCTTCAGGTTGGGGTTCCTAGCGACACGCTGCTCAAGAACGGCCCGCACGTCGTCGGTCGTAACCTCGCGCTCGGGAAAACGCTGAATACCGTACTCGGGTCCGTACATCACGCCAGGACCCATCCCATAGCCCGGCCCCATCATGCCGGGCCCCATGCGTTGGCGAGGCATCATCATACCAGGCCCCGTCTGACCCGGCCCCATCATGCCCGGGCCCATTTGGTAGCCTGGGCCCATCATCCCTGGCGGCATCTGGTAGCCATTGTTGTAGCCACGCTGAGCGCTCCAGTTCTGCATCCATTCGTGCATCCGTTGGTGCCATTCGGGATCGGCTTGTCCCTGTCCGTAGCCGTGACCCTGGGGGCCGTAGCCCGGACCCATGCCGCGTTGCTGGCCCATCCAGCCCTGCTGCATGCCGTAGCCAGGCCCCATCATCCCGGGCCCCATGCCCTGTCCGCGCCCCATCATGCCGTAGCCACCACCCATTCGTCCGTTACCAGCTTGCGGCTGCTGACTGTCAGATTGGTTTTGTGCGACGACGTTCGGCGCCGACAACGCCACTGAGGCTGCCAGTATTGCGCCGGCTGCAAAGGCGACTTTTCGGATCATTGTTTGGGCTCCCTCCGATTGGTTGTTTTCGTTTGTGATTGTCTGGTGCGCTTTGCGTTGCGCCTCTTTACCTGATTACGGCCCCCTTGAGCGTTCAGATACTAGAACATTGATAAATCTTCGGTGCCAACGCTTCGGTTCAGCCGCCACGCATCGCTGCCAGAGATCGATGCACGATATCTGTTTTCTATTAGACTTGACACGCCATCCGTACACGCGACGAGCCCCAAATCACTCTTCGAGGGCACGTTTACGCTCGCTGAACTCTTTTTCGTCGATCTCGCCGCGGGCAAACCGTTCTTCAAGAATAGCACGTGCCGACGAGCCGGCGGCGTGTCGGGCACGTTGCTCGGGTGGGCCCAACCACCGGATCACCGCGACGACGCCAAAGACTAGCAGCCCGACGAAAAGGATCATCATAAAGGGCCCCATGATCCAATGGGCCCATCCGCCGTTCCACATCATGTGGTCGTAACGGCCGGCGGGATTCCCTTGCGCCATCGCCGTGGATGTCGCGCTGATCACACCCGCCGCAATGGTTGTTGGTGCGGCCCTGCAAAGCCAATTCTCCTTCATCGTGTTCTCTCCTGTGATCCTTGAGTTTTGGAACCGACAAGCGATGCCGATCTCCGGAAGCGTTCCCTACTCCGCCGCCTCCTGTTTCGTACCGGGCAACGGAATACCCCTCCGTTCTTCTCAGCCTTGGTAGGTAGGCGTACCCAGAGCCGAATCGGATATCGGTGGGGCGTATTCGCGGCGCTCAATTTGCGCATGCATATTTGCGCGAGACTGGCACCTTCCATTTGGTGGAAGGTCAATATGCAAATTTTGCCTGTTCTCACCTTGATCACGGTGTCGGCACATTGTTGGATACAGAGCCATCAACGAGGTAGCGTGCCCTTGAAGCGATTTTCGAAAACCAAGCATCTTAGCTAGGACTGGAAAGGACTGGAAAGGCAGGATGAGCCGACACAATGACCGAAGTCTACTCAACCGCCGTGGTTTCGCGGGCGCGCTGATCGGTGTGACAGCGGCAGCCGCACTGCCGTGTATCGGCTCGGTCGCCGCGGCCCCTGCCAAGACGATGCGGGTCTACAAGAGCCCAACGTGCGGCTGCTGCGCACGCTGGGTAGGTTACGTTCGGGCCGATGGCTGGAAGGTCAAGGTGGTGAACTTGCAGGATGTGACGCCGATCAAGAAGCAGGTCGGTCTGCTGCCGCAGCTTGCGTCCTGCCACACAGCGATCGCGGATGGATATGTGGTGGAGGGCCACGTGCCGCTTCCGGCGATCGAAAAGCTGATGGCCGAGCGCCCCGATGTGCATGGCATCGCAGTGCCCGGTATGCCTCAGGATTCCCCCGGGATGGGGGGCGGCGGCATCCAGGACGTCTTCGCCTTCACCCGGGACGGGCGTACCCGCCTTTACACCCGAGTTGCCGGCTGAGCGCGTCATCGCGACCCACGGCGAAATCGCGATCTAATAAGATCTTGGCGCCGAGAGAGAACGCGTCGGCCACAGCTGTCTCTACGGGTGTCGTAGAGAGACGCACGGTGTTGAAAAGTTCAGATCAGCAGCAACAAGCCAGTCGCCCCGCGACCTTGGTTGGTTGCTCTGTCGTCTGGTTTGGGTCACATCACCCGCCGCCCTTCGCGGGCTGACCGTCGGCGGGTTTCGACCCGGTTCTCGCGGTCGACGTGACCTGTTCCGAGAGCTGGCTGGATCGCATGGCCCGCGCACGGGTGTCTCCCCGTGGCGACACGACACGAAAAAAGCCCGCCGCCGCAGGTCCTGCGGCGACGGGCTTTGCCGCGCGGGGTTGCCGGGCGGCCTCGTAAGCGGCCGGATGCCGGCTGGCGGGTCGGGAGGCTGAAGGGGAACAACCCGCTCAGCTAACTCCCGCCCGCCGACGCGCCACGCCAGGGCTTACTCGGCCGGGATCTCGGTCGCGCCCTGGATCTGCACCGTCTTGGTGCCGTCCTTGGTGAAGCGCCAAATCGCGATCGGCGTCTTCACGTCGCCGTTTTCGTCGAAGTCGCAGGCGCCGGCGGCCCCGGAGTAGTTGATGTCCTCGCCGTTGCGCAGCATCTCCATCGCCTGGGCGAAGTTCTCCGGCTTGCCGCCGTCGATGCGCGTGCCGCCCGGGTTGGCGACCGGCCGCAGGTTGTCGCGGATGGTGCGGCCGTCGAGCTCGCTCGCCCCGGTCGCGATCGCGCGGGCGACGGCGAGACCGATCGACGCCCCGGCGTCGTAGGCCGAGTTGGTGAACGGCACGATCCGGTCGTGGTCGAACTGCGACATGAACGCGCTCTGGAAGTTCTGGTAGGCGGGCAGGCTCGGGTCGGAGCCCGGCGCGGTGCCCATCTTGCCGACGAGGTCCTCGGCCCCGACGGCGTTCAGCACCTTCTGCGACTTGTTGCCGTCGACGAACTGCCAGTTGGTGAAGCCGAAGACGTCGCGCGACTCCTTCAGGAAGGTGGCGGTGTGGCCCGGATAGGAGCAGCAAACCAGGATATCCGGGTCGTCCTTGAGCGCCACGGCCAGCTGCGACTTGTAGGTCGGCTGGACCTGCTCGGGGTGCGGCACCTGGGCTTGCACCGTGCCGCCGCGCAGCTGGAACGACCGCGCGAACGCGTTGGACAGCCCCTGGCCGTAGGGGTTGTTCACGAAGATCGTGGCCGCCGTCTTGTTGGAATAGTCGTCCATGATCTCGCCGGCGGCGAGCTGCGCGGCCACCACGCCCTGCAGCGCGTCGGAGGAGGTCGTGCGGAACAGCAGGTCGGCCTGCGCGTCCTCCGGCAGCACCGTGATCAGCGGCGAGGTCGAGCCGTTGGAGATCTGCAGCACGCCGTTGGGGATCGACACGGAGGTCGCGGTCGCCACCGTCACACCCGAGGACCAGGCGCCGATCATCGCCGGTACGCCGTCGGCCTCGACCAGCTTGCGGGCGCTTTCGATCGCCGGGGTCGGCAGGGTGTTGGTGTCCTCCACGATGTGCTCGGAGATGATCTCGTGGCCGAACACCTCCTTGGCGGCCTGGTTGATCTGGTTGACCGCCAGGCGCGCGCCGTCCCGGTAGAACGGGCCGAACTCGGCCGCGGAGCCGGTCATCGGCGCGATCTGCCCGATGTTGACCTTGGCCGCCTGCGCGCGCACGCGCGGGGCGCCAACACCGGTCAGCGCGAGCGCGCCGCCCGCAACGCCGGCGGTCTTGATGAAGCCGCGGCGGTTCATGCCGTGGCGCTGGGCCTGGGTCGTGCCCGCGTGACTGCGCTTGGTGTCGCTCATTGGTGAGCCTCCCTTGCTGTCGTGTCTTGTCGAAACGCGCGTTCACGTCGCTCGGCGTTTACCCCAACCGGGCGGCCGCCCTCGCTGTCTTGCCGGGCCCCGGCCGCGGGGCGTTTTTGGTGGGGTGGCTTGTGCCGCCCGGCGGCATGAACGCTATCAACTCCTCCCCGGTTCCGTTAACCCCAAGCGTGCGCCAAACCGCACTCCCGACTCGACAATGCGGGAATTAGCGGTAGGCCGTGGGTTCGTCGGCCGTCGCGCCAGCCGGCCGCCGGGCGGGCCGCGCGAGGCGGAGGCCGCGACCGGCGGCCCCGAGGCCGGCTAGCTCTTCAAAAGCGCGCCCAGGCCGGTCATCAGCGCGTCGAACCCGGGGAAGGAGGTGTCGATCGGCCGGACGTCGTCGACGCTCACCCCAGCCTCGCTGACCAGCCCCAGGATCAGGAAGCTCATCGCGATCCGGTGGTCCAGCCGGGCGTCCAGGCTGGCCCCGCCGGCCGGCCGGCGGCCGCCGGTGCCGTGCACGGCGAGCCAGTCCTCGCCCTCCTCGATTCGCACCCCGCACGCCTCCAGACCGCGTGCCATCGCGTCCAGCCGGTCGCTTTCCTTGACCCGCAACTCGGCGATGCCGTGCATCACGCTCCGCCCCTCGGCGAGCGCGGCGGCGACGCACAGGATCGGGTACTCGTCGATCATCGACGGCGCACGCGACGCCGGCACCTCGACCGCCTGCAGCGGGCCGGCCCGGGCGATCAGGTCGGCCACCGGCTCGCCCGCCTCGGTGCGCTCGTTCCGCACGCTCAGCGCCGCGCCCATCTCGCGCAGGGTGGTGAACAGGCCAGTGCGGTGCGGGTTCATCCCGACCGCCGGCAGGTCGACCCGGGAGCCGGGGACCAGCAGCCCGGCGACCAGCGGGAACGCGGCGGACGACGGGTCCGCCGGCACCCGGACCAGCCGGCCGGTCAGCTCCGCCTCGCCGACCAACGTCGAACGCCGGCCCTGCCCGGTGCGCTCGACCCGCACCTCGGCGCCGAAGGCGCTCAGCATCAACTCGGTGTGGTCGCGCGTCTCCTCGGGCTCGATCACGCTGGTCTCGCCCGGCGCGTTCAGGCCGGCCAGCAGCACCGCCGACTTCACCTGGGCGGAGGCGACCGGGAGGACATATTCGAGCGGCAGCGGGTCGGCCGTGCCGGTCACGGTGAGCGGCAGCCGGCCGCCGCTGCGCGCGGAGATCTGCGCGCCGATCCGGCTGAGCGGCTCGATCACCCGGCCCATCGGCCGGCGGCGCAGCGAGGCATCGCCGGTGATCACCGCGCTCACCGGGTGCCCGGCCAGCACGCCCATCAACAGCCGGGCGCTGGTGCCGGAGTTGCCCAGGTCGAGCACGCCCTCCGGCTCGACCAGCGCGCCCACGCCGCGGCCCCGGACGCGCCAGCTCTCGCCCGGGCCGCCGCGATGGATGGTCGCGCCCAGCGCCGCCATCGCATCGGCAGTCGCGATCACGTCGGCACCGGTCAGCAGGCCGTGGATCGTGGTCTCGCCGGCGGCGAGCGCGCCCAGCATCAGCGCGCGGTGGGAGATCGACTTGTCGCCGGGCACCGCGGCGCGGCCGGACAGCCCCTCGGCCGGCCGGGCGGTCAGCGGACGCGGGGGCGCGTGGGGATCGGTCATCGGTCCTGCAGGGGTTCGGCCTGACGGCGTTGGCGCGCGGGCGGGCGGCTTGCACGGGCACGGCGAAAGCCGGGCACGCCCGGCCTTTTCCTTTTGACAGGTCCAGCCGGGGCGTGGCAATTGCCGACGCCGTACCAGCGGCCGGGCCCTGAGCGCCGACGCCGGCTTGCGGCGCACGCCGCCTGGACCCGGCCCCCGGTCGTCTGCTGACCGGACGCGAACGACGCAGCAGCCCATTCACGGAGCAACGGGGGACCAAGCCGTGGCCAAGCCCGAGTGGGGCAAGAAGCGCCTGTGCCCGTCATGCGGCACGAAGTTCTACGACCTGCGGAAGAGCCCGCCGGCCTGCCCGTCCTGCGGCGAGACGGTCGATGTCGAGGCGCCGACCAAAAGCCGGCGCAGCCGCGGCAAGGACTCCGGCCGCGCCAAGGCGGCGTCCGCCGCGCCCGCCGCCCCGGCCGCGTCCGCCGAGGAACCCGTCCTGGGTGACGAGACGGACGAAACGCCGCTCGACGACGACACCAGCGAGGAGATCGACGACAGCTCCGAGCTCGGCGAGGACGAACCGCTGGGCAACGTGGTCGACGACGACGAACAGGAGAACAACTAGCCGGCCGGCCGCCCCGGTCCGGCCGGGGTCCGGCGCGTTTTCGAAGGCGCATCCGGTCCCAGCCGGGCCGGGCGCCCAAGACCGCAAAATCGATCAAGCGTCGCCGGCAGTTTTCTCTTGTCACCCCGGGCGGCGCTTCTTAGGTTCCGGTGCGACGGCGGACGGGCGGTTCCCAGCGCCCGGCACGATCTCTCACCGTCGCACGCGGTTGGGGCCGTAGCTCAGCTGGGAGAGCGCTACAATGGCATTGTAGAGGGCGTGGGTTCGAGTCCCACCGGCTCCACCACTCAACCCCCTTGGAAACAGGGGGTTTTTAATGACTAGCCGAATCGTCCGAGAGGGCGGTACTCACCAAGTGCTCAGTTCTGAAGGCTGGAATCCCCTCCTCCCTCGGATTCGAAGGGGCTAGAATCACGGCATGAGCATAATCAAGGACATCCTCATTTTCCTGGCAGCTGGCAAGGGCTAGAGCGCTTTGTGTGGCTGCTGAACCGGCTGGATTCCCAACCCAGTGGGGATGTGACTCAAGGTGAGGGCTGGTGAACGAGGCTAGCTCTCATGGCCAAGTCGTTATCGGTCGATCTGCGCCGCGGTGGCGTGGAAGCCGTTAAAGCCGATGGGACCGCAGGGCTGCACCCGAACGGTTCGGGGACAGGGTGTCTTCCGCGATCCGCTGGGCTCAGCGTGCCTGGACGCGCTGGCACGTCGACCCCGACACGCGCGGCGGCAATCATTGATCCCTTCGGATTGATGAACAACGCAACCAGATCCTGAGATGGGTCGACGGGAAGCCGGACCTCACCTTGGCGGAGGTCGCTCACCGGCTGGACGCGGTCCTGGACTACTGTCCGACGCCGAACGTCGTCTGCTGGTACTTCCAGCACAGCGCCACGAAGTGACGCGGAAAAAACTGCGCGCGCCACGGCGCAAGGCCGTGCGGACGAAGCCCGATGCCGCCTCGCCTGGTTCGAAGGCCACCCCGATCTTGACGCCGAGCGGCCGGTGTTTACCGACGAGTGCGGACCATCGACGAAGATGGCCCGGATGTATGGTCGCTCCGCCCGTGGCGATCGGTGCCGGGCACCGGTTCCCCGCGGTCACTCGAAGACCACCACCTTCGTCGGCGCCCTCCGCCTGTCCGGCATGACCGCGCCGATGACGCTGGACAGCGCAATGACCGGCGTGGCCTTCCTCGCCTATGTCGAACAGGTCCTGGTCCCGGCCCTGCGGCCAGGCGACATCGTGGTAATGGACAACCTGCCGGCCCACAAGCCGCCGGCGATCCGCGCGACGATCGAAAGGACAGGCGCCGAACTGCACTTCCTTCCGTCCTACAGCCCTGACTTCAAATCGAGATGGCTTTCTCGAAGATCAAAGCCCTCGTCAAAAAGGCGGCGGCGCGGACCGTTACCAGCCTCTGGGACGCCATCCGCAACGCCATCAATTCGTCACCCCGGACGATTGCCAGGCCTTCTTCACCGCAGCGGGCTATGAGCCAGAGTGATCGGAATCCGCTCTAATTTCGGGGCCGCAGCGGTCGCGTGGGGAGTAGGCCGATGCCGGCGACGCAAATACAAGCGACTCTCAAACCGCGTGCTGGCCAGGGCGCAGGAGCAGATTGATTGAGGACGAACGGAGAAACAGCAGACCGTAAGCCGCAAGCTACTCTTCCCACACCGCGGACTCGTTCGCCGCGTCGCGGCCTTGCTTCATGTAGTCGGGGTGGTGGTGCCAGTAGTGCCGCCGCGCCATGCGCTCATCGACGTGGCCGAGGTATTCGGAGAGGTCGCGCATTGAGACGCCGCGCTGCGCCATCCAGGTCGCGCCGGTGTGCCGGAAGACATACGGGGTCACGCTCTTGTACAACTCAATCTCGCTTGGGTCTTCCCCGCATTCCACGGCGTGCGCCTTCAGCACTCGCTCGGCGCGGGCGGTAATCGTCTTGAGGGCCGACTTCACTTCCTTGATTGGGCGCCCCTGGTAGAGGACGACGTGGCTTTTCGGGTCGGGGTTGTGCGGGCGCACTTCCGCGAGCGTTCGGTAAAGGGCGTCGGTCATCGGTAGGTTCGGCCGGCGCTTGCGGTTTTGTGCGCGGCCAGGTGGGTTCAGGGCGATGCGGCGGCGCGACATCTTGCACTGCTGCCATGTGAGGTCGAAAATCGCCTCCGGGCGCGCGCAGGTCTGAAGGCAAATCTTGATGAACAGCCCCACGTGGTCGTACCCGAGCGCGTGGGCGGAGCCGAGCAGGGCCAGCACCTCGTGAGGGAGAAGCCAGCGCTCGCGTACATTACCGCCCTGCGGAATCTTGACGTACGGGGCCTCGATGAGGACGTGGTTCTCCCGTGCGAAATGCAGCACGCGAGACAGGGTGGCGCAGGTCCGGTGGATGTAGTCCTTTGAGTACCCCTTGTCGTGCCGGAGCCAAGCAATCCACTTATCCTGCGTCTTTGGCAGCGGCGGGGGGTTCTCGCGCGTGTCCGTCTGCGTCAGGTCCGCGACGGTGGCGCTCCCCCAATACTCCAGGATGAGTTCGCACGCCCGCAGCGCCTGGTCCATGGACGCCAGCTTGGGGGCGCCGTGGGTGGCATATGTGTTGATGAGGGCGGCGAGCCGGGCCGACTCGATCGGCTGGTGATGCTTCTCGGCATCGCGCTCGGCTACAAGCGCCGACCGCTTCCTTTCAGCCTCCCGATAGTCTCGCGTGCCAGTAGTACGGCTCCGCATTCCTCGGGCGCTGGCATCGTAGTACCATATCTGGTAGATGCCGGTTTTGGGGTGGACCTTGAGGTACGGTGTTCCATCCCCTTTTCCACCGGTATTGTAGCCGGAGCTTCGCTTTGGGCGTGCCATTTTGGTTTCATCCTTGTCTTTTCGAGGTAAAGATCAAGATCAGCGAGACTGTGCCGATAGCGTTTGCCGACCATGAAATAGCCAAGTTCTCGCGCCTGCCTTAACCGCGACAAGGTGGCCTCGGAGATGCTCAAGTATTCAGCCGCTTGGCGGCTTGTCATGAGGTTGGCAGGCATCAGGTCGAAACTCGGTCGGTGGTTCTCTGCCAACTCTATGGGTCTGCGAAATCGCAAATGTCCCTCAGACGCTCAAAAAAACCGAAAAACGTGTTATTTTTATCGTATATACAACCGAAGCGGCTCGTGCGTTCGTGGTTCGTTAATAACTTGCGAAGCAGATCGGCTACGTGATTTCTTGCGGATCCGCAGCAGTAATACCACCGGCTTCGGAAGCTGACTCGATAGCGGGGATTCCCAGCGACGAATCGCATATGTTGGGCTTTAGGCAAGCTGACCGACAAGATGACTGGGAGGAGCTTGCCATGCCCGCACCGGTCCCGCTGCGGGCCGACTATTCCGCCGAGGAGCTGCGCAACGAGGCCCGGCATGCCT
>NZ_NRRL01000123.1 GCF_016583645.1 Rhodovibrio sodomensis
CGAGCGGGGCCGAACAGGCCGGCCGCCCGCGCGCCCCACATAGCGCGCAAGGGCGGCCGGCCGTCGGTGAGGCCCCGACTTGGGGAGCGCGCCGCCAACGACCCTTTGACAAAAATCACGGTATCTCCGCACGCAACTGCGGACGCTCCATGCCATGGGGGTGCGGCTGTCGCTGGACGACTTCGGCACCGGCTACAGCTCCCTCCTCTACCTCCAAAGGTATCCGTTCGACGAGATCAAGGTGGATAAAGGGTTCGTCCAACACATGCTGGACGATCCGTACAGCCACGAGATCGTTGCGACCGTCATCGGCGTGGCCCGGGTGCTGGGCGCCGATGTCGTCGCCGAGGGCGTGGAAACAGTGGGCGAGCGCAACGCTTTGTTGGCCCTCGGGTGCCAATCGGCCCAAGGGTTCCACTACAGCATGCCCTTGGCGGAAGAGGATTTCCGCTGGCTCCTGGAAACCCGGAGCCAACTTCCACGAACCCTCCCGCCCTGCCAGCAGGCGGGATCGCGTGAGAGCCCGAGGTAGCCGGATGACGGACCAAGGTATCGCCAAGCGCGCCACCGGGATCGATGGCCTCGATGCGGCCACACGCGGGGGACTGCCGGCGGCTGGCACGACGCTCGTGATGGGCGCGCCGGGTGCCGGTAAAACCGTTCTGGCCCAGCAGATCCTCGCCCATGCCGCGCGTCGCGACGAGAGCGGCATTCTGGTCAGCTTCGAGGAGCCGCCGGACCAGCTTCGCACCAACGCCGCGGCATTTTCGTGGGGCGATCGGATCGCGGACACAGAACGGATCGCGGTGTTGGACGCACGGCCGCAGCGCGATGTCGAAAAAAGCGGTCGCTTCGACCTGGCGGGGATGGTCGCGATCCTCGACGCGGAGACCGATCGTCTCGCGGCATCATGGGTGATGCTTGACGGCATCGATCAACTCCTCCGGTTCGAACCGGACGAGGCGTTGGCTGTCAACGAGGTCCAGAGACTGGACGATTGGGCGCGTGAAAAGGGCGTGACGCTGGTCGTCACGGCGAAGCAAGCCGCCAGCGAAGACCGCACGGCCGCTCATCTCGCCGGCATCGAGTTCATGCTCTCGACGATCCTGGTCCTGTCGACGGAACTGGTCGGCCGGCGCCTGAACCGGCGCTTCCGAATTCTGAAATACCGCGGCACGGACCACGTTACCGACGAACTGCCGATGGTGCTGGACGTGCACGGCATCAACCTGCCTTCGGCATCCGCCTTCATCACGGCCGAAAGCGCGCGCGCCGACAACACCCGCCTCTCCACGGGCATCCCGCGTCTCGACCGGCTACTCGACGGCGGATACTATCGCGGGTCGAGCGTGCTCGTCTCCGGCGCGCCGGGGACATCGAAAACAACGCTCGGCGCGGCCTTCGCCGCGGCAACCGCGGCCCGCGGCGAAAAAGCCTTGCTGGTCAGCTTCGACGAACCCGAGAACCAAATCGTCCGCAACATGGGGTCGGTCGGGCTGGACCTCCAACGCATTTTGGATGCGGGAAAGCTTCGTTTGGCGTCCCGCTCGCCCTGGAGCGGCCTCGTCGAAGAGCATTTCATGGCTTTGTTGGGGTGGATCGATGCGGAGGCCCCGGATGTGCTGATCATCGACCCGGTATCGGGCTTGCTAAAAGGTGCCAGCGGGGAAAGCCCTTTTCCCATGGTCGAGCGGCTGCTGGCGATCGCCAAGGCACGCGGCATGACCACCTTGATGACGAGCCTGACCGAGCGCGAGTCTGCCGATGCCGAGGCGAGCCTGAGCCACGTCTCCACAATCGCCGACACCTGGATATCCCTGGACTACAGGGCGCACGGCGGTGAGCGGAACCGGGCGCTGTCGATCGTCAAGTCCCGCGGAACCGCTCACTCCAATCAGGTCCGTGAGTTGGTGCTATCCTCCGAGGGCATCGATCTGGCGGACGTCTACGAGTACGGCTCGGAGGTTTTGATGGGGACCGCCCGGGTGCAGAAAGAGGGCGAGGTCGCTCAAGCCGCCCGCCGGGAACGCATGGAACGCGACCGTCGGCGAGGCGAACTGGACCAGCGGCTCAAGCAAATCGAGGCGCGTTTGGCCGAAGCCGAAAGCGAGAAGCAGCGTATCCAGGCCGAAATCGACCTTGAAGAGCAGACCGAACAAGAGGCGGATACGCTCTCCGAGCGCCACGCAGAAAAGGTTCGGCGTCGGCGCGATGCCGAAGACGCGGACGAAGACACGGACAAGGAGAACGGCTCGTGACCGTTCAGCGTGGGCGTTTGAAGCTTTTCATCACCGGTGACGCCCCCCGGTCGCGTCGTGCCCGGGCGAACCTGGCCCAGGCCCTTGAGACTGTCGGCAGCGACCTGGGCGACGTGGACGAGATCGACATCCTCACGGCCCCGAAACAGGCTCTCGATCATGGGATTTTCGCTTCCCCGGCTTTGGTCGCCGCCGCCCCCGACGGAACCACCGATGTTCTGTACGGAGATCTGTCGGACATGGATCGGCTCGTCCGCTTCCTCGGCTTCAGCAAGGCCGAATAGATCTGTTCGTGGGTCGGCTCGGGTCAGGATGCCGATCGGCAACCCCCCATTGAACAGGGCGAGTTTTGCGGGGGTCAGAGCGTGGCGCCGATCCACAGGAGCAGCACGAGGACTGGGCGGTCTCCGGTCGCGACAAGGCGGTGGAAACGCTGCAGGCGCTCTGCCAGTCCGAGGATGCGGCTACTCCCCCGGCCCTCGCCGCGGAGTAGCCGTGCCCGACCGCGGCGACATCCGTATGGCTGCCCATGGAGCCCGGCTGCAGGATCCGCTGGGCGATCATCGCCAGCACCAGGTCGCGCGACCGCGCGTCGGCCGGCCGGCTGCGCCGGCCGAGCAGCAGCTTGGGCAGGCGCAGCCGCTCGGCCGTGCCCAGCACGGCGGCGACGTGCCCGTGCGGCAGCGAGCGCGCGATGGTCAGCGCCTGCTCGGCGCGTTCCACCGCGACGCCGCCCTTGAGCAGGGTGCGCAGGCCCTCGACCAGGTCCGTCGGCCAATCGCTCAGATTGGCCCCGGTGCGCTTTTTGATCCGGCCGCCCCAGAGCATGATCCTGAGAGGGGCAGCCACCTTTCAGGATTCTGCTCTAACTGAGTAACCAAGTACACAGTTCCGCCTAGGGAACTAGCCCCACCCCGCGCAGGATGATCGCGGTGACCTCGTCCTTGACGCGGGCGAATTGGGCGTCACTCAACTCCTGACCGCCGTTCAAGGTGGTGATCTGGTGGCCGAAGTCGGCGTAGTGCTGGGTCGTCGCCCAGATCATATACAGGAGCGTGTGCGCGGCGACCGGCGCGATCCGCCCTTCCCGCGCCCAGCGGTCGATCACCGCGGCCCGGTCGGCGGTCCATTCGGTAAGACGGGTTTCCAGATAGTCCTGGATCAGCGGCGCGCGGTGCATCACCTCGGTCGCCCAGACCTTGGAGCCCAGCGGGTACTGCCGCGACAGGTCCATCTTGGCGTGGATGTACCGGGTCAGGGCGGTGCGCGGATCGTCGATCGTGTCCAGCGGGTCGGCGGCGTCCAGCCAGACCTGGAAGATCCGGTCCACGACCCGCCGGTAGAGCGCCAGCTTGGTCGGAAAATAGTAGTGCAGGTTGGCCTTGGGCACGCCGGCGCGCTGGGCGATCAGCCGCGTGGTCGCGCCCTGGAAGCCGTAGTCGGCGAACACCGATTCGGCCGCCGCCAGGATCGCCTGCTCGTTGACGCTGCGGATCGCCGCCTTGCCGCGGGCCCGTCGGGCGGTCGCGCCCGCGGCCGGCGCCTCGACCCCGACGTCAGCGCTGTCCGGAGAGTTTGGGGCGTCCTGCGGGCGTGTTGTGTCCATCGGTCATGATCCTCCTCCCCGCCCCGGATCCGGCGACCGCCGGTGCGGTCGTCCGGTCGGTCGGTGTGTCATTGGCCGGAACGCCCAGCGCTGCCGGCGCAGCCGTCCGAGCCGAGGGCGCAGCTTACAAATCGCACGCAAATCGCCTGGATCGCCACCCTCAATCGCTGCCAGATTCGACTTGACCCTACGCGCTTGGCTCGCTCAGGATACTAGCCTGACCAACTGGTCAGGTTCAACGAAGGCGGCCCGCCCCGGAGATCGACGGCCACAGGCTGGCGGGGCCCGGGACACAACAAGCGGCCGCCGAAAAAGCAGGGAGCGCGCGCGGAGCCAGCCGGCGGCGGACGAGGAAGCGTCGAGTGAGGGCGGAGAGCGCGCACATGTCCGCGCGTAAGACCGCCCGGCGCGTTCCGCTGCATGTGAGCCCTTCACGCGAACGTTCCAGTCGACAATCGGCCGGCGTCCGGCGGATCCGAACCGGGTGTTCGGCCCGGGCTGCAGGTGTCCTGCGCCCGCGCCAGCGCCGTGCCTGCGTCTCGTTCAACGACCGCAGCCGGCGAACCGGTGGGGTGTATCGACCGCGCGGCCCGGCATCACGCAGGGGACGACACGCGTCATGGCGAAGCTGAAGACCGGCTTGATCCAGATGGGGCTGAAGGCGAGCACGGACGGGTCGCCCGACGAGATCCGGCAGGCGATGCTGGCGGCCCACACCCCGTTGATCGACGACGCCGGCAAGCAGGGCGTCCAGGTGCTGTGCTTCCAGGAGGTCTTCACCCAGCCGTACTTCTGTCCCAGCCAGGATACCAAGTGGTACGCCGCCGCGGAGGCGATCCCCGACGGCCCGACGACCCGGCTGATGATGGACTACGCCAAGACGTATTCCATGGTGATCGTCGTGCCGATCTACGAGGAGCGGATGCCGGGCGTGTATTACAACACCGCCGCGGTGATCGACGCCGACGGCAGCTACCTCGGCAAGTACTCCAAGACGCACATCCCGCAGGTCGCCGGCTTCTGGGAGAAGTTCTTCTTCAAGCCGGGCGCGAGCGACTACCCGGTGTTCGACACCGCCTACTGCAAGCTGGGCGTCTACATCTGCTACGACCGCCACTTCCCGGAAGGCTGGCGGGCGCTCGCACTCAACGGCGCGGAATACGTGGTCAATCCTTCCGCCACCGTCGCCGGCCTGTCGCAGTACCTCTGGGAGCTGGAGCAGCCGGCCTCCGCGGTCGCCAACGGCTACTTCATCGGCGCGGTCAATCGGGTGGGCTGGGAAGCGCCGTGGAACATCGGCGAGTTCTACGGCAACAGCTACGTCGTCAATCCGCGCGGCCAGATCGAGGCGCAGGCCAGCCCGGATAAGGACGAGCTGCTGGTCCACGAGATCGACCTCGACATGGTCCGGGAGGTCCGCAACCTCTGGCAGTTCTTCCGCGACCGCCGCCCTGACACGTACGACCCGCTGATCGAGCTGAACTGAGCGGATCGGCCAACCGGGGAGCGGGCAGATGGACGGGCAACAGGTCGCCAACCTGGCAATCGACGAAAAGCGGCTGTGGGACGCGCTGATGGAGGTCGCGCAGTACGGCGCGACGGCCAAGGGCGGCAACAACCGCCTGACCCTCACCGACCTGGACCGGCAAGTCCGCGACCTGTTCGCCGGGTGGTGTGACCAGGCCGGCATGAGCATGACCGTCGACCGGATGGGCAACATGTTCGCGCGCCGGCCGGGCAGGCGCGACGACCTCGCGCCGGTCATGGCGGGCAGCCACCTGGATACCCAGCCGACCGGCGGCAAGTACGACGGCGTGCTGGGCGTGCTGGCGGCGCTGGAATTGGTGCGCACCCTCAACGACCGCGGCATCGAGACCGAGCGGCCGATCGAGATCGTCAACTGGACCAACGAGGAGGGCTCCCGCTTCGCCCCGGCGATGATCTCCTCCGGCGTGTTCGCCGGCGCGTTCACCATGGACTGGGCCTACGCCCGGACCGACCGGGACGGCCATTCGCTTGGCGAAGAGCTGGCGCGGATCGGCTACCGCGGCGACGCGCCGGTGGGCGGGCGGGACATCCACGCTTTCTTCGAGCTGCACATCGAGCAGGGCCCGATCCTGGAAGCCGAAGAGAAGACCATCGGCGTGGTCACCGACTGCCAGGGCCAGCGCTGGTACGAGCTCACCCTGACCGGGTTCGAGGCGCACGCCGGCCCGACCCCGATGGACCGCCGGCGCGACGCGCTGTTGGGCGCCGCGCGGGTGATCGACCTGGTCAACCGGATCGGCCTGGCCCGGGCGCCCAGCGCCTGCGCCACCGTCGGGCAGATCGACGTCCATCCGAACTCCCGCAACGTCATTCCGGGCGCGGTCTTCCTGACGATCGACTTCCGCCACCCGGACAACGACGTGCTGGAAGACATGTGCCGGGCCCTGGAACACGGCGTGGCGGAGATCGCGGAGGCGATCGGCCTGGAGCGCAAGCTGGAGCAGATCTTCTCCTTCCGCCCGGTCCACTTCGACGAGACCTGCGTCGCGGCCGTGCGCAAGGGCGCCCAGGCGTGCGGCTACAGCCACCGCGATATCCTCTCCGGCGCCGGGCACGACGCGGTCTACGTCGCCGCCGTCGCGCCGACCGCGATGGTGTTCGTCCCTTGTGTCGACGGCGTCAGCCACAACGAAACCGAAGCGTGCAAGCCCGAGTGGGTGACCGCCGGGGCCAACGTGCTGCTGCACGCGGTGCTGGAAATGGCCGGGCGGGTGGACTGACCCGCCGCCATCCAAGGCTGCCCGAAAACCGAGCCGCGAGGTGACATGACGCCGACCGCCGCCCCAGAAGCCGCCCCCGACGCCGCCGCCTCCGAAGCCGTCCCGGCCCCGTCGGCCGCGCGCGCGTCCGCGGCCGCCGGCGGCGGACCGGTCGTCCGCACGCAGAAGCTGTCGCTGACCTTCCAGACCGCCGACGGACCGGTCTATGCGCTGAGCGGCATCGATCTGACGGTCGAGGAAGGCGACTTCGTCTCCCTGATCGGGCCGTCGGGCTGCGGCAAGACCACCCTGCTGCGGGTGATCGCGGACCTGGAGCAGCCGACCGACGGCGACATTCAGGTCAACGGGGTCACCCCGCACCAGGCCCGGCTGGAGCGCGCCTACGGCTACGTCTTCCAGGCCGCCGCGCTCTACCCCTGGCGCACGATCGAGCGCAACGTGACCCTGCCGCTGGAGATCATGGGCGTGCCCCAGGCCGAGCGGCGGGCGCGCGCCGCCGCCTACCTGGAGATGGTCAACCTCGCCGGGTTCGCGCGGAAATACCCCTGGCAGCTGTCCGGCGGCATGCAGCAGCGCGCCTCGATCGCCCGGGCACTGTGCTTCGACCCGGACCTGTTGCTGATGGACGAGCCGTTCGGCGCCCTCGACGAGATCGTGCGGGATCATTTGAACGAGCAGCTGCTCAATCTCTGGAACACCACCGGCAAGACGGTGGTGTTCGTCACCCACTCGATCTCCGAGGCGGTGTTCCTGTCCAACAAGATCGTGGTCATGTCGCCGCGCCCGGGCCGGATCGCCGACGTGATCGAGACCGACTTCCCGCCCGACCGCGATCTCGACTTTCGGGAAACGCAGGCGTTCATCGACGTCGCCCACCGGGTGCGCATGGGCCTGCGCCAGGGCATCGCCGATGACGACTGACGCCCAGGTGACCCCCGCCCCGGCGGACGCGGCGCAGCGCGGGCGCCTGCGCGCCGGCCTGGACCGGGCGGTGCAGGGCCGCGCGCTGCCGATCGCGACGGTCAGCCTGGCGATCGTGCTGCTGTGGTACGCGCTCGCGGTCTGGTTGAACGCCGACCTGCAGATCAACCGCTTCGAGCGCGCCGACCAGAGCTGGACGTTCGGCGAGCTGGTGCTCGCCACCTGGGCGCAGGACCGCCCGATGCTGCCCGCCCCGCACCAGATCGTGGCGGAACTGAACAAGACGGTGTTCCAGACCGGGATCACCAGCGTGCGCAGCCTCGTCTACCACAGCTGGGTGACGCTCTCCTCCACCCTCGCCGGCTTCGCCATCGGCACGCTGCTGGGGATCCTGCTGGCGGTCGGGATCGTCCACGCCCGCGCGCTGGAGAAGAGCCTCTTACCCTGGATCATCTCCTCCCAGACGGTGCCGATCCTGGCGATCGCGCCGATGATCGTGGTGGTGCTGGGCGCGATCGGGCTGAACGGCCTGATCCCCAAGGCAGTGATCTCGATGTACCTGTGCTTCTTTCCGGTGGCGATCGGCATGGTGAAGGGCCTGCGCGCGCCCGACCCGCTGCAGATGGACCTGATGCGTACCTATTCCGCCAGCCGCTGGCAGACCTTCTGGATGCTGCGCTGGCCGTCGTCGCTGCCGTTTCTGTTCGCCAGCCTGAAGGTCGCGATCGCGATCAGCCTGGTCGGCGCGATCGTGGCCGAGCTGCCCACGGGCGCCCAGGCCGGCCTGGGCGCGCGCATGCTGGCGGGCTCGTACTACGGCCAGACCATCCAGATCTGGTCGGCCCTGGTCGCCGCTTCCGTCCTCGCGGCCAGCCTGGTCGGCGTGGTCGCGCTCGGCGAACGCTGGGCGCACCGGCGCATGGGGGCACAGCCGTGAACGTCCGGATCGACACCACCGCGCCCACCCGCCGCGCGCTCAGCCGGCCCGATCCCTGGTGCGCGGCCACCCTGCTTCTGGGCGTTCTCGCCCTCGCCTTCCCGCTCGGCGCGGCGACGGACGAGGCCGCGGCGATCGGCTGGCTGGACCGGCCGGGCAGCCTGGTCGCCCTGCTGGCGCTGCTGGGCGGCGCCGGCCTGGGACTGGCGCGGCAGGCGGGCGTGGTCCGCGGGCTCGGGCCCGCCGGCTACGGGTTTGTGCTGCTGGCGGCAACGGCGCTCGCGATGGCGACCGCGCTCGACGTGGTCCACGACCTCGGCGCTGCGGCCACGCGCGGCTTCTGGCTGGTCGTGCTGGCAAGCTGGCTGATCGCCTGGCGGGCGGTCGACGGCGTCGCCGCGTTCAGCGTGCGCGACCTGCGCGTCCAGCGGGCGGTCGACACGGTGGTGCCGGCGGTGTTCGGTCTGACGCTCTTGTTCCTGTGGGAGGTGCTGACGGTCGGCTTCGGCGTGCCGCAGGTGCTGCTGCCCGCCCCCAGCATGATCGGGGAGCGGATCGCCAGCTCGACCGGCACGCTGTGGGCCGACTTCGAGCAGACCTTCCTCAAGGCGGTGCTGAGCGGCTACGTCATGGGCTGCACCGCCGGGCTGATGGTGGCGGTTCTGGTCGACCGGGTAGCGTTCCTGAAGCGCGGCCTGCTGCCGCTCGGCAACCTGGTGAGCGCGCTGCCGATCGTCGGCATCGCGCCGATCATGGTGATGTGGTTCGGCTTCGACTGGCAGTCCAAGGCCGCCGTCGTGGTCGTGATGACCTTCTTCCCGATGCTGGTGAACACGGTCGCGGGCCTGGGCGCCGCCGACGCGCAGCAGCGCGAGCTGATGCGCTCGTATGCCGCCGGCTACTGGCAGACGCTGGTCATGCTGCGCCTGCCGTCCGCGATGCCGTTCGTCTTCAACGCGCTGAAGATCAACTCCACGCTCGCGCTGATCGGCGCGATCGTCGCGGAGTTCTTCGGCACGCCCACGGTGGGCATGGGCTTTCGGATCTCCACCGAGGTGGGGCGGATGAACGTCGACATGGTGTGGGCCGAAATCGCGATGGCGGCGCTTGCCGGCTCGGCGTTCTACGGCGCGGTCGCGCTCGTCGAGCGGGCCGTGACCTTCTGGCACCCGTCCTTTCGCCAACGGCGTTAGGCAAGATCGTGGGAGGTTTGCTCGACCGTCCACGTGGCTCTCGCCCTCTCTCCAACAAGGCAGGGCGGAACAACAAGACGCATAACCGAACAGGGAAGGATCCCCGATGAACAAGGTTTTGGCAGGTGTTGCCGCCGTGGCGCTGGGCCTCGGCGTTTCGGCGGCCCAGGTCACCGCGGCCGAGGCGGCCGACGAGATCACCCTCCAGCTGAAATGGGTCACGCAGGCCCAGTTCGCCGGCTACTACGTCGCCCAGGATCAGGGCTTCTACGAAGACGCGGGGCTCGACGTCACGATCCAGCCGGGCGGCCCCGACATCGCCCCGCCGCAGGTGATCGCCGGCGGCGGCGCGGACGTGATCGTCGACTGGATGCCCTCCGCCCTCGCCTCGCGCGAGAAGGGCGTGCCGCTGGTCAACATCGCCCAGCCGTTCCAGCGCTCGGGCATGATGCTGACCTGCCGGGAGGAGACCGGCATCCGCGCGCCGCAGGACCTGCGCGGCCACACCCTGGGGGTCTGGTTCTTCGGCAACGAGTACCCCTTCCTCGCCTGGATGTCGAAGCTGGGGATCCCGACCGACGGCTCGGCGAACGGCGTCGAGGTGCTGAAGCAGGGCTTCAACGTCGACCCGCTGCTGCAGGAGCAGGCGGCCTGCATCTCGACCATGACCTATAACGAGTACTGGCAGGTGATCGACGCCGGCCTGTCGCCGGACGACCTGGTGGTCTTCAAGTACGAGGAGCAGGGCGTCGCCACGCTGGAGGACGGGCTGTACGTGCTGGAGAACCGGCTGGACGACCCGGCATTCGTCGACAGCATGGCCCGGTTCGTGGACGCCAGCATGAAGGGCTGGGCCTGGGCGCGCGACAATCAGGAAGCCGCGGCGATGATCGTTCTGGAGAACGACGCCACCGGCGCCCAGACCAAAAAGCACCAGGTCCGCATGATGGGCGAGATCGCCAAGCTGCTGGGCGAAGGCGACGGCGTGCTCGATCCGGCGGACTATGCGCGCACGGTCGACACCCTGCTGCAGGGCGGCTCCGATCCCGTGATCACCGAGGAGCCCACGGGCGCCTGGACCCACAAGGTCACCGACAAGATCGAGACGATGTAGCCGGCGCCTTATCGGCCCCGGCGGGCGTCGATCCGCCGGGGCCGTTTCGAGCGATTGGATCGGGACGGTCCGGGCGGCCTCCCGCCACAAGGTGGACGTTAACGACAGGCAGCGCTGAAGGGGACGGAACATGAGCTTGCTGGTGAAGGGCGGGACGGTGGTCAACGCGGACCACGCCCAACTGGCCGACGTACTGATCGAGGGCGACAAGATCGTCGCGGTGGGCACCGACCTGAACGCCCCGGCGGACGCCGAGGTGCACGACGCCAGCGGCTGCTTCGTCATGCCGGGCGGGATCGACCCGCACACCCACATGCAGCTGCCGTTCATGGGCACGGTCGCCTCGGAGGACTTCTTCACCGGCACGCGCGCGGCGCTGGCCGGCGGGACGACGATGATCATCGACTTCGTCATCCCGGGCCCGCAGCAGGACGTGATGGAAGCCTGGGACACCTGGAACGGCTGGGCCGAAAAGGCCTGCGCCGACTACTCCTTCCATGTCGCGATCACCTGGTGGGACGACAGCGTCGGCAAGGCGATGGAGACGCTCGCCACCGAGAAGGGGGTGAACAGCTTCAAGCATTTCCTGGCCTACAAGGGCGCGATCATGGCGGACGACGCGGTCCTGGCGAAGTCGTTCCCGAAGGCACGCGAGCTGGGCGCGATCTGCACCGTCCACGCCGAGAACGGCGAGCTGATCGCGCACCTGCAGAACGAGATGCTGAAGATGGGCATCACCGGGCCGGAGGGGCACCCGCTGTCGCGCCCCTCGGAGCTGGAGGGCGAGGCCGCGGAGCGCGCGATCACCTTCGCCGACGTGATGAACGTGCCGCTCTACATCGTGCACAACTCCTGCAAGGAGTCGGTCGACGCGATCGCCCGTGCCCGGGCGCAGGGCCAGCGCGTGTTCGGCGAGGCGCTGGCCGGGCACATGCTGATCGACGACAGCGTCTACCAGAACAAGGACTGGGACACCGCCGCGCACTACGTGATGAGCCCGCCGTTCCGCCCCAAGGGGCATCAGGAGGCGATCTGGGCCGCGCTGCAGGCGGGCACGCTGCAGACCACCGCGACCGACCACGCCTGCTTCTGCACCTCGCAAAAGCGGATGGGGCACAACAACTTCACCCAGATACCCAACGGCACCGCGGGGGTCGAGGACCGGATGCACCTGCTCTGGCACCACGGCGTCAACGCCGGCCGCCTGACCGAGACGGAGTTCGTCGCCGCGACCAGCGCCAACACCGCCAAGATCTTCAACATCTACCCGCGCAAGGGCGCGATCCTCGCCGGCGCGGACGCCGACCTGGTGATCTGGGACCCGGAGCGCAAGCGCACGATCTCCAAGGACACCCACCACATGAACATCGACTTCAACATCTTCGAAGGATGGGAGGTCACCGGGACCAACCGGACCACGATCGCCCAGGGCAAGGTGGTCTACCACGACGGCCAACTGAACGTGAACGAGGGCGCCGGCCGCTACATCCCGCGCCCGACCTACCCGCCGTACTACAAGGCCGTGGAGAAGGCCCGGCAGGACAAGCTGCCCACGCCGGTCGACCGGATGGGCTGAGCCGGCGTGGGCCGACGGGCCCAATGCCGGTGGCTCCGGCGCCGACCGGAACGACCACAATGATGTCCGGTCAGCGTCGCGGCCGATCAGCCGGCCGGGGCGGCCCGGTCGGCCAGAGCGGCTGGCTGGTTGCCCATGATCACCATGCCGAGCAGTTCATCCTTGGTGACGTGGTCGCGACCGACCGTGCCGACGTTGCGGCCGTTCTTCAGCACGGAGAAGCGGTCGGACAGGTCATAGACATCGTGGATGTCGTGGCTGATCAGGAAGATGCCGAGTGACTGCTCACCCCCACCGGTGAGTAGGTCAGGCGGCGGCCGGTAGAATAACGGATTGGCCAGCAAGGACGCGCCGAATGGCGGCGAGCGGGCTCAAGCCGTATAGGCGGCCGGTGTCGACGACGGAGCGCACGCCGGCGTAGAAAGCAGCGCCCCATTCGGCGTTAAAGCCTTGCGTGATCTTCCTGTTATGCGCAGCTCTGCATAACAGGAACTATGCGGAGTCCAAGGTTATGCGGAGTCCGCGGCTGCGACCCGGCCGCAGCCGCGGATCCTGGTCCGAGTTACTCGGCATAATCGGGACGGCTGATGTCCTTCAACATGGCGAGCAGCTT
>NZ_NRRL01000124.1 GCF_016583645.1 Rhodovibrio sodomensis
GAGCGCTCGCCGCCGCGACCGCCGTGATATAGGCCGGCGCCGCCCCCGCCCACCTGTTATCCACCCTGCCCAAAGAGATGCGATGAACCGACGAGCCCACGACCAAAGCCAAAATTAGAACTGCTGGTTGCCCTCGGCGTGCAGCCGGATTCGGGTGACGCGCGGCCGGTTTCGCGCGCCGCTCACGCCCCGCCGCCCTGGCCGCCCCCCTGGCCGCGCAGGCGCGCCAGCGTCGCGGTGGTCGAGTGGCCGGCCGACAGGTCCGCCAGCGCCACGCGCCCGCCGTAGCTTTCGACCAGGTCGGCGCCGACCACCGTGTCGCGGGTGTAGTCCGCGCCCTTGACCAGCACGTCCGGCTTCAGCGCCCGCAGCAGGTCCAGCGGCGTGTCCTCCTCGAACAGCACGACCAAGTCGACGCTGGCGAGCGAGGCGAGCACCGCGGCGCGCGCCGCCTCGTCCTGCACCGGCCGGCCGTCGCCCTTCAGCCGGCGGACCGACGCGTCGGCGTTCAGCCCGACCACCAGCCGGTCGGCACTGCCGCGTGCCTGTTCCAGCAGGGAGACGTGGCCGGGGTGCAGCAGGTCGAAGCAGCCGTTGGTGAACGCCACCTTGAGGCCGCCGCGGTGCCAGGCGGCGACCCGCTCGACCGCCGTGTCGCGGCTGGCGACCTTGGCTTCGGCCTGCAGCAGGCGCTGGGCGTGCAGCGCGCGCAGCAGTTCGTCCGGCCGGGCGACCGCGGTACCCACCTTGCCGACCACGATGCCGGCGGCGACGTTGGCGATCCGCGCCGCGTCGGCGAGCGACAGCCCGCCCGCGCGCGCCGCCGCCAGCGCCGCCACCACCGTGTCGCCGGCGCCGGAGACGTCGTAGACCTCGCGCGCCGCCGCCGGCAGATGGCGCACCGCCGCCTCGGCGTGCTCGACCAGGGTCATGCCGTGCGCGCCGCGGGTTGCCAGCACGCCGGCGACGCCGGACTGGCGGATCAGCGCCCGCGCGCCCGCCTCGACCGCGCCGTCGGCGTCCGCCCCGCCGGCGTCGGGCAGGTCGCGGTCGGTCGCCCGCGCGAGTTCCGCGCGGTTGGGCGTGACCAGATCCGCGCCGGCATAGGCGGCGTAGTCCTTCGCCTTGGGATCCACGATCACCGATACGCCCCGCTGGCGCGCCGCGTCGATCAGGCGGGCGGTCGCCGCGGGCGTCAGCACGCCCTTGCCGTAGTCCGACAGCACCAGCACCTGCACCTGATCGAGCGCCGCCGCCGCGGCGGCGAACAGGCGCTCCGCGGCGGCGTCCGGCAGGGCGGCGGTATCCTCCCAGTCGGTGCGCAGCAGCTGCTGCCCGCCGGCGAGGTAGCGCACCTTCACGCTGGTCGCCCGGCCGGGCAGCTCGATCAATCCGGCCGCGCCGGGGGCGGCCTGCTCGGCCAGGGCCGCGACCTGGTCGCCCGGTTCGTCGTCGCCCACGGCCGCGACCAGGCGCGGCTGCGCCCCCAGCGCCGCCAGGTTGCGCAGCACGTTGCCGGCGCCGCCCAGCATCGCCGTCGACCGGCCGACCTTGAGCACCGGGATCGGCGCCTCCGGCGACACGCGCTCGACCGTGCCGGTGACGAAGCGGTCGAGCATGACGTCCCCGACCACCGCCACGCGGGCGCCGGCGAGCGCGGCCAGCTTGCCCGCCAAGTCGCCGTCCTGGGCCGGGGGTTCGGGCGCGCTCATCCCGCCCTCCGGCCAAGCGGTCGGCGCGCGGGCGCGGCGGACGCAGTCGCCATGAAAAGGATCGGGATCGGGCTCAGCACGGGGGGTGTCCAGGTCCTGCAGCACCGGCGCCACGGGTCGACTTCGGGGCTAAAGCATCCGGCCGCGGCTCGCAAGCGCGTTGCCGCGGACACGGGTCGGGAGTCCGGCGCCGGCGGGCATCCCGTTCAGGTCTGCAGGAAGGCGATCTCCGCGCCGTCGATCACCAGCGCGGTCAGGCGGCCGGTGGCGTAAGCCCCGGTATCCACGGCGATCCGGTTGTCGTGCACCTGCGGGCGATTGACCACCGTGTGGCCGTGCACCGCCAGCGCGCCGTCGAACCGGTCCCGGCTGGTCAGGAACGGCCGGCGGATGCTGACCAGGTCCGCCGGGTCCTGGCGGTCCAGCGCGACACCCGGGCGCAGGCCGGCGTGGACGAACAGGTAACCGGCTTCCGACCAGGTCAAACGCAGCTGCTCCAGAAACCGGCGATGGCGGTCCGGCAGCACGGCCAGCAGGTCGGCCTGCAGGCGGCGCAGTTCGCGCAGCGACGGGTCGCTGCCCCAGGCCGGGACGCCGTAACTGGCCAGCGTCTCCCGCCCGCCGTTGACCAGCCAGCCGCGGCCCGCCTCGGCGTCGTCCAGGAAGGCGTGCATCCAGGCGTCGTGGTTGCCGCGCAGGCAGACCGTCTGCAGGCCCGGCACCGGATCGCCGGTCAGGCGGTCGAGCACCGCGCGGCTGTCGGGCCCGCGGTCGATGTAGTCGCCCAGGTGGACCACGACCGCCGCGCGCCGGCCGCGCCGGGCCGCGTCCGCCAGGATCGTGCGGTGCAGCCGGATCAAAAGGTCGCACCGGCCGTGCACGTCGCCGATCGCGTAGACCACCCGGTCGTGCGGGCCCGGTACCGGCGCCGGGCGCGCCTCCGGCAGGCCGCCGCCCGGCCGACCGCGGGACCCGTGCACGCGCGCCAGATCGTCGCCCAGCAGGCGCTGCGCCCAGCTCTTGCGCGCCGGCTCGGACGCGTGGCCAGCGGGCCGCGCCGGCGGTCGGTCGAAGGCCTTGGTCATGGAATGGCTGGGCTCACGCGATTAAGCTCGCTTCGAGGGGCAAGGGGGCGGCTGTCAAAACACCCGCTCCGGGACCTCGACGCCGTCGCCGGGCAGCAGCGGCGTGCCGGGCGTGCCGCGCAGCGTCTGCAGCTGGCCGCCACGGCCCGGACGCCGGATCGTGACCCAGGCCCGCCGCGCGCGATAGGTGTAACCGCCGGCAAGCGCCACCGCCTCCAGCACGGTCATGCCGCGGCGGTAGGGGAAGCGGCCCGGCTGGCGCACCTCGCCCAGCACGAACACCGGCGCGTGCGCCAGTAAGGCGACCGTGACCGACGCGCCGCGCACCCAGATACCCTCCAGCGCGGCCGCGATCCGCGTCTCCGCCGTGCGCACCGTCAGCCCGGCGAGCGCGACCGTGCCCGCGAACGGCAGGCGCACCAGGCCGGCCGCGTCCAGATCCAGCTCGCCCGACAGGTCCGGATGGTCGTGTACCGTAACCGCGATCCGATCGCCGGGCCGCAGGGTATATTGCGGTAATTCCTCGGGCGCGGCGCCCGGCGGCGCGCATCCGCCCAGGAGCTGGCCGACCCCCGCGGCGAGCGCGCCGACGAGCGCCGCGCGCAGCCACGCCCGCCGGCCGACGGCGCGCTCCCGCGCCAAGGCGGCCGGTTCGGTCAATAGCGCACCTCCAGGCTGAATTCGAACTGGTTGCGCCGAAACGACCGGACGCCTGCGCGGTTGGATTCCAGCCGGGCGTGGCGCAGCGACAGCCGTGCGTGCAGATGCCGGCTGGCGAAATAGGTCAGGCTGACCCCGGCGGCGACATCTTCGTCCCGGCGCCCACTGCCCCGATAGTCGTCCACGGCGTAGCGCAGCTGCAGCCGGGCGAGCAGGTCGCGCTGCAGTTCGTGGTCGAGCTGCGCCGTCAGCGCGGTTACCAGCCGCCCGCTCGCCGCCGGCGTCGTGGTCTCCCGCACCGACTGGTCGAGCGCCAGCCGCAGGCTGGTCAACTGGCTGGGACTGGTGACGATGCGAAGGCCGGCGGTCGGCACGAACAGCGCATCGAAGCGGGGATCGGCATAGACCTGCTGACGCAGACCGCTGTAGCCCTCCAGCGTCGTCAGACCGGTCGGCCGCCAGGTCAGGCCGGCGACCGTGGCGTGGCCGTAGGAGTCCCGGGCGTAGCCCTGGTCGTCGACCGCGGTATCATACAGGCGGGCGTTGATCCGGCTGCGGGCGAACCGTTCGAACCTGGGGGTCAGGCGGGTGCGTTCGACAAACTCCAGTTCGCCGACCCAATGGTCGCGGTCGTCGTTGTTGAGCGTGCCGCCCGCGCGCCTCGACGTCTTGGTAGTCCAGTTGGCGCGCCGTGAAGCTGGCGCCGAGATCGGTCGTCTCGCCGCGGCGCTTGACCAGGAGTTTGCCGCTGCGCGTGCTAAACACCGCCGGGGCGGCGGCGTCGGCCGGGCTGTCGGCCGATTGCCGGGGGACGTGGCCGCGCCGCCAGTTGGCGGTCGCGCTGGCGTGCAGGCCGGTTGTTACCTGCACCCGCCCGAACGCGGTGGCGTCCAGGTCCAGGTAGTTCTCGCCCGATTCCTTGAGATAGGCGCCGCGTTCGGCCGCCGCGGCGATACTGGCGCTGTGGCCGCGCCAGTCGGTCTCCGCGGCGACCGCGGGCCGGGTCCGCAGCACCAGATCCGAGCGCCGCTGCGCGTCGTTGGCGAACACGTTGTCGTCGAAGACGAGCGCGCTGGTCACGGTCGGACGGATCCACAGCCGGCCGAGCCGCCCGCCGTGCTCGGTCATCCGCGGGCGCGGCCGGTCGAGCACCGTCTCGCCGGGACGCAGCGGACGCGCTTCGCCGGGCGGGGCGGCGGCGATCAACACGGCCGACAGCACAAGCGCCGCCGCCACGGGCCGCGTCCGTCGGCCCGCGCCGGCCCCGACCGGTCCGGCCAGGGTTCCGGCGTTGGTCCGCATTCGGGCGCTGGTCGGCGTTCGGGCGTTCGACGGGATGGGTGTGCCGGCGGCCGGCGGCGCCGTCCGGGGGATCGCGTCCCGCGCCCGCTCGCACCCGTCCTTGGCCACCGGTCCATCCTTCCCCACGTCGTCGGCACGTGACGGGCGCAGGACCCAATCGATGCAACGACCGGATACCGATTCCCACACCGCACGATTGCAGGCGGCCAGCCCCAGGGCAAGCGCGTTAAAAAGAAAGTTGCTGAACGATAGTTACACGCAGGAGATGTACGCCGGCCGGCCCGCGCGCGGGCGCGGGCGCGGGTTATGGGGCGCGGGTTATTCGGCGTTGCCTTTGGCGTCCGGCTCGCGCGGTCGCGGGTCGTGCGCATGCGGGGCCCGCTGCGTCTCCGGCGGGGCGGGGTCGGGCGGCCCGCGGCGTTCGGCGCGCGCTTCGTCATAGCTGCGCAACCGGCGCAGCAGATAAGGGCTGGTGGGGTATCGTCGCGCCGTGCTCATCCGTCCGCCCGTCGTTGCCCGCGCCGCGCCGACCTTGGCTGTGCGCCCGGCGGCCGATTACCGCAGATAGAAGCCTGCCGTACAAGCGCACGGAATCGGTAGCGGCCAACCGCCGATCGGTACCGCGGGCCAAAGCGGCGTAATCCGGACGGACCGGTTGCCGTTCGTCTGAGCCGGCGGGCGCGCGGCGGTCGACGTTATCCGCCGGTACGCGACGCTGCGACGCCCAGCGCCTCGGTCCGCGCGTCGTAAAGCGCCCGCTCCAGCCGGGCCAGCACCGCGTCGCGGTCGAGCCGTTCGACCGCCCGCTCGCGCGCCGACCGGCCGAGGCTGCGGCACAGCACCGGATCGGCCGCCAGACGGTCGATCGCCCGGGCGAACTGCCCGCCGTCGTTGGCATCCAGGCGCAGGCCGCAGTCCGCGACCAGCGCCGCCAGCTGGCCGTCAATCGGCGCCGCCGCGATCACCGGGCGGCCGCTCGCCAGCATATGGGTCAGCTTGGACGGCAGCACCAGCGCGTCGATCCCGGCCGCCTGCGGCAACAGGTGGACGTCGGCGCAGTTCAGCAGGTCGTTCAGCCGGTCGGCCGGAACCAGCGGCCCGACGGTCAGGTTGGGCAGCTGCGCCGCGGCATCGAGCAGCCGGCGGCGGGCCGGGCCGTCGCCGAACACGGCGATGTGCAGATCGCGCCGGTGGACCAGCCGTTCCGCCGTCTCGATCAGCACGTCGAGCCCCTGCTTCTCGCCCAGGCTGCCGGAATAGAGCGCGACGAACGCGTCCGCCGGCAGGCCGAACGACGCCCGCGACACCTCGCGTGCCGGTAGCGGGCGGATGGCTCGGCAGTCGACCCAGTTGGCGAGCACGCCCACGCGGGCCGGCGCCACGCCCTTGGAGGCCAGCCGCTCGGCCATCGCCGGCCCGATCGTGGTGACCCGGTCGAACCGGCGCAGCAGCCACGCTTCCAGGCCGGCGGCCCAGCCGCGCCGCCGTCGGGTCCGCAGCAGGCCCAGTTCGACCGCGGCGTCCAGCTCCAGGTCCTGCAGGTGCAGCCACGCCTTGGCACCGCTCAGCCGGGCGGCGAGCCAAGCGTTCGGGGCGCTCAGGATCGACGGCGCCACGCTCACCACGACGTCGGGCCGGCCGGCCAGCGCCCGTCCGACCACGGCCGGCAGGCTGCTCAGGGCGAACGACAGGTGATGCAGCACGCGCCGGGTCCCGGTCGGGCGCCCCGGGACGTAGATCGGGCAGCGCAGCGTCTGCACGCGCGCCTCAGTCTCGCGGCGGTAGCCCCGGGCGCGGCCGCCATCGGCGACCCGCCAGCCGGGGTAGAACGGCGGGGCGGCGACCACCTCGACACGGTGGCCGCGCGCGGCGAGCCAGGCCGCCATGTCGCCGGTCGCCTTGCCGGCGCCGACCAGATCCGGCGCGCTGTTCAGGGCGAGGATCAGTATCTTCAGCGGCGGCGGCGCGTGTGCGTTGCCGAGGTGCGGGTCCGGCGCGTATGGATCCGGTCCGGGTGGATCGGGGACGTCTCGGCGTGAGCGCCCGGTCCAGCCAGTTCCGTCGAATCGCACGGCCGGCGCCCCGTCGAGCAACGGCGCGGCCGTCCGCGGCTGCCGGTCCATGCCCATCCTGGTCATGCCCGTTTCTCCGCTTGCGCGTGTGGGTGCGTCTGGCGGCCCCGCCGACGTCCGTCCTGGGCGTCGATGCGGCCTGCGCGTTCGAGGCAGTCTTCGGGTATTTGATTAAAACGCTCTAAACTTTCGCCAGACGTGCGTTTCGCCCGAGACGTTTCCGGACCCGATCGGCCCGCGCGGTAGGCCCGCGCGATCTCGAAGGCCCGCAGATGGGCCTCCGCGCACGCCTTGGGATCGCACACCCGCTGCGCCGCCCGGCGCAGTTCCGCGCCGATCCGCGCCCGGCCGGCCGGGTCGGCCAGCAGGCCGGCGGTCGCCCGCGCCAAGCCGGCCGTATCGCCGGGCGGACACAACAGACCGTGGTGCTGCGGCGGCACGAGCGTTGCCAGCACGCCGACCCGGAAGCCGACCAGCGGAACCGCCAGCGCCATCGCCTCGCCGGCGGCCGTGGGAATGCCCTCGCCGCGGGCGGGCGAGGTCAGCCAGGCCACGTCGAACGCTTGCGCCAGGCAGTGGACCCGTTCCCCCGGCGCCCGGACGATCAGGTCGTCCAGCCCGAGCGCCCGGGCCCGGTGCCGCAGCCGGTCGGCGTGCGCCGCCTGACCGGTGAAGCGCGCGCCCAGCCAGACGAACGCCACCTCGGGCCACGCCCGGCGCAGCGCGGCCGCGGCATCGAGGAACGCGTCGTGGCCCTTCTGCGGGGTCAGGTTGGCGATCATCCCCACGACCGGCCGGTCGCCGAGGCCGAGCTCCGTCCGCGCCGCCGCGCGGACCGCCGGGTCCGGGCGGAAGCGGCCGGCGTCGACCGGCGGGGCGAACGCCACCACGCGCCCGGCGAGCGGCCCCGCCGGCCCCGACGTTGGCAGGCCCAGCTGTGCCGTCGCCAGCGCGGTGCCGGTGGTCATGACGCAGTCCGCCCGGGCGCGCACCAGGGGCCGCAGCAGCCGGACCAGCGCCGGCGGCGTGCGGGTATCCAGGATCTGCCAGACCAGGGCCGCCCCGGCCCGCCGGGCGGCGACCGCGGCCTGCGGGTTGGCCAGGCCGTTCAGCAGCACGACTTGCGCGCGCGTTTCCCGGATCAGCGCGGTCAGGCGGCGCACGTCGTCCGGCCAGCCGGCCAGCGTGTCCATCGCCGCGCGGATCGCGTGCAGGTTCAGGGTCCAAAGCAAGCCGCTCTCGCCGCGGACCAGGTTGGACAGCAGGAACTGCCGGATACCCGGGTCCTGGACAGCGCGCTTGAGCGCTTCCTCGACCTGCTTGCGGCTGTCGTGCTGCGCCGGATCGACCGCCAGCATGGCGTCGACGAACGCCAGCAGCGAGCCGCCGGAATAGGCGACCGGGGCGATGTCGGCGACGATCAGCCGGTCGATCAGCTCCGGTCGGGTCAGCGCCAGCACCATCGCCGCCTTGCCGCCCATCGAATGGCCCAGCAGCTCCGCCCGGCCCTCCGGCAGCGCCTGGATCAACCCGGCGACGTCGTCCGCCATCGCCGGATAGGTCATCTCGTCCGACCAGGGCGATGCCCCGTGGTTGCGCAGATCGGCCGCGATCACCCGCCGGCCGTCCGCCAGCCCCTTGGCGATCGTCGCCCAGTTCTTCGCCTGCCCGAACAGGCCGTGCAGCACCACGAGCGGGGGGCCGGCACCGGTCGTGAGGGTATTGAGGGACTGCGTCATGGCGCCTTTGTGGCCGGCCCGGGCGCGTCGAGGCAAGGCCCGCCGAAGTCGCTCGGGCGAATGGCCTCAGGGTGGTCAGACCAGCCCAAGGGGCAACCTGTTCGGGATCGCAGACCGACCAGCGCCGGTTCTCCGCGCCCGGAACTGGCGGCCCGGAGCCCCCGCGCCACGACCCTTGGAGGCGCGCCGATGACCGACCGGAAGAAAATCGTCGAGTCGTTGCGGGCGAGCGCGGCAGGCGCGCTTGGCAACGGCGAGGGATCGAACACGCTTGCCCTGCTGCGCACGAGCGAGCGGCTGCTGCTCGTGGTGGTCGCGGCCCTGACGGTGCTGGCCGCCGCGACCGAACTGATCGCGATCGCCACCGACGGGCGGATTTCGCTCGCCGACCTGCTGCTGATGTTCCCGTATACCGAGGTCGTCGGCATGCTCGCGGTCTCGAGCAAGATGCTGAAAGGTGGTTCCACCTTTCAGCATCTTGCCCTATCACGCCAGCCGGCGGACGCCGGTGATCTACCCGATCTTCATCGCGATGACCGCCGTCGCCCGCCTTCTGGTGCTGCAGAGCAAGGACATGCCGCCGGAAAAGATCCTGTACGAGGCCGGCGCGATCGTCCTGCTGGCGATCGCCGCGACCGCCCTGCGCGCGGCCGGCATCGGCTCGGGCGCGAAACGGGATTGACGCCCGGCGGACCGGTTCGCGCCGAACCCGAAAATCAAACGGATAGGCTTGGCGGAAAGATCCGAAATGGTGGGCGTGCCAGGGATTGAACCTGGGACCTCCTCGATGTCAACGAGGCGCTCTCCCGCTGAGCTACACGCCCATCGCGCGGCAGGGTCGCAGCCGCCGGACAGGGCCGCACCCACCGCGCGGACGCTCGCTTACCACCGTGCGCGGGGCTGTGCAAGGGGGGATACCGGCCGGGATATTGGATCGCACGCGGGTTCGCGCGGGTTCGGGCGCGCACGGGCGCCAGCGGGCACGAGCATCAGCGAACGCGGGCGTCAGCCCTGCGGCGTCGGCTCGGCGGCCAGCACGTCCTCGACTTGCCGGGCGAGGTCGTTCAGGTGGAACGGCTTGGACATCACCCGGGCGCCCGCGGGCGGCTCGTTGCGCGGACTGAGCGCGACGGCGGCGAAGCCGGTGATGAACATCACCCGGATGCCCGGCCAGCGGGCGCCGGCCCGCCTGGCGAGCTCGATCCCGTCCATCCCCGGCATCACCACGTCGGCCAGCAGCAGGTCGTAGCGCAGGATCTGCACCCGGGCGTAGCCGCTGCGCCCGCAGCCCACCGCGTCGACCCGGTGCCCCGCCTTGCGCAGCGCGGCCGCAAGCACGTTGCGCAGCCCGTCGTCGTCTTCCGCCAGGAGAATCCGCGCCACCCGCCAGCCCCTTGTCCACTGCGTCCGCGCGGCCATCCTGCCCCGAGCACCCCGCCGGGCGCCAGTCCGCCGGGTCGCGGTAACGCGCCCGAGGGCTATGCTCGCCGCGGCGCACGCGGAACGAACCTGCCTTGGCAGACGTAAAACCAGCATTAACTCGGGGGATCGCGCCGCGCCGAACCGCTGTCGCGCACCGACCACCCCAAGCCGGGACGGCGCGGTCGCCGGCCGCGGAGCGCGCGCGGGGTGACAGGCGCCGCGCGTTTCCGTAACACTTTGGACCGGTCAAGCGCGCGCACCCGTGACCGCGCGGCACATCCGAACAGGTCGAGACGCGAGCGTCGATGGAAGCCGAAATCCAGCCCTGCGATATCGAGCGCCCGTGCGACGTCCTGGCGCCGGACACGCAGACCCTGCCGCTGGTGCTCGCCTCCCCGCACAGCGGCCGGCACTACCCGCCGGCGTTCGTCGAGTCCTCGCGCCTGGACCGGCTCAGCCTGCGCCGCAGCGAAGACGGCTTCGTCGACGAGATCTTCGCCAGCGCCCCGGAGCTGGGCGCGCCGCTGCTGCGGGCGAACTTCCCGCGTGCCTACGTCGACGCCAACCGCGAGCCGTTCGAGCTCGACCCGCGGATGTTCGTCGACCCCCTGCCCGCCTACGCCAACACCCGCAGCCCGCGGGTCGCCGCCGGTCTGGGCACGATCGCCCGGGTGGTCGCCAACGGCGCGGACATCTACCAGGACAAGCTGTCGTTCGCGGAGGCGCTGCGCCGGATCCGGACCTACTACTGGCCCTACCACACCACGCTGCGCCAGCTGCTCGACGACACCAAGGCGCGCTTCGGCGGGGCGATCCTGATCGACTGCCACTCGATGCCGTCGATCGGCGGGCCGATGGACCGCGACGCCGGCCACCGCCGGGTGGACTTCGTGCTGGGCGACTGCCACGGCCAGGCCTGCAACCCGGAGATCCCGCGCCTTGTGCACCAGGTGCTGAGCGAGCAGGGCTACCACGTCACCCGCAACACGCCCTACTCCGGCGGCTTCGTCACCCGCCACTACGGCCGCCCCGAGACCGGCGTGCACGCCCTGCAGATCGAAGTGAACCGTTCGCTCTACATGGACGAGCGCCAGGTCCGCCGCGCCAGCGGCCTGGCCACCCTGGCCCGCGACCTGCGCTCGGTGATCGAGACGGTGGGCGCCCTCGAGCCGGGCAAACTGTAGCTGCCGTTCCCGCCGGGCGCGGCATCGCCAAGACAACATCAACACGGACAAGCCGGACCGGCTTTGACCGCCGCTTTCAGTCTCCCGCCCGGCCGCGGAGGCAGCCTGGCGCCGTCGGCGGGGAAGCGAACCGCGCACCCTCGGGCTTCAAGGCGACCGGTCCTGCCGAACCCGCTGCCACGACACGCTTTGGCGGATTTTTACCCACTCTGAACTTGCAGAGCAGTGCGCCTACAGCGGGGGTGAGGGACCCGGGACGCGTGTATCCTGGCGGTAGAAGGTCCCCGCCAAGCCGTCGTCGTGGCAAACGCCTACTCGTATATCAACCATTTCTATATTTCCGACGATCTGCTGCCGATTGGTGCCTTTTTCCGGACGACGCCAAGTTACGGGGTCGCGGTGCGCGCGCATCAAGCCGAGGCCGACCGGCTGCCCAATCTACACCTACCGGTTGCATCCCATCCTGCGCCTCGGCACCTTGCATCGGACCTCATGCCCGACACGGAGTTCAAGGTGACGGAGACCAAGTCGACCAGTCAGGCAGCGCGCCGCGTCGCCGCCGGCGACGCGGACGCCTGCATAACCAATGCGGAGGCGTGCCAGGCCCACGGCCTGCGCATGGTCTCCGATCTGATCCCGATCCGGATGCTCTGGACGTTGTTCGGGCCCACCCGCTTCTTCCGAATTTGAAACCAACAAGGAACGCATAGCTATGAGCCAAAAATGCGTGATCGTCATCGACGACAGCCTGCCTGTTGGGCTCAAGGCCAACATCGCCGCCGTCCTGTGTCTGAGCGTCGGCTCCAATTTCCCAGACGTCATCGGCCCTGACGCCACCGACGCCACGGGCAATACCTATACGGGAATCACACGGATCCCGGTACCGGTGCTGATGGCCTCGACCAATCAGATCGCCGATCTGGTCGCCGCCGCGCGCGACAAGGAACTCTACCACGCATCCTTCACCGACGCGGCGCTGAACACGAAAAAATACGACGATTACACAACCGAGCTTGCCGATAAGCGATCCGACGAGGTCATGCACCACGGTGTCGTACTCGTCGCGTCCGACAAGCAGGTCAAGAAACTGACGAGCGGGCTCCCGCTCCTCAAATGAGGCTTGGAGACGTGCGTTGAGTGAAATGATCTACGTTCCGGGTGCCGTGTTCAACATGGGCAGCGACTGTTCTGCGACAACAACGGTGGCCGGTGAGCGTCAGCCACGTTGACCGGTGACGGCTGGCTCGGGGCGATCCACAGGCCCGGCCGAACAGGCCGGCCGACCGCGCGCCCCCAGTCGCGCGCCGTAGGTCGGCCGGCCGTCGGTGAGGCCGGGCCTTGTGGATCGCGCTGGCCCCAGTGGATCCGTCTTTTCGGGTAGAAACTGGCCGGTGCGGGTCGTTAGGGCGACCGCAGGAAAAACAAGAACTCTGTCGATCAAGTCGATGGAGGTGCGGTTGCCCGGTAAACCCATCACCGACCAGCAGAAGGCACTCTATATGCGTGAACGCAAGCATCACAACCAGGCCGTCGCCGCCGCGCGCGCGGGCATGAGTGAGCGCACCGCCCGGCGACACGAGAAGGATCCCCGCAAACCCTCCGAGCGCCAGGCCGCGCGCGGGCGGACCGTGCCGGATCCCTTGGCCGGGGTCTGGGAAAGCGAGCTCGTGCCGATGCTGAAACGAGATCCCAGTCTCAAGCCGGTCACGCTGATGCACTACCTGATGCGCAATCATCCGGAGAGCTTTCCCGACCAGGAGGTCCGCCGGACCCTGGAGCGGCGCGTGCGCGATTGGC
>NZ_NRRL01000125.1 GCF_016583645.1 Rhodovibrio sodomensis
AGGACAGGTGAGGGTGGGACTCCCCGCCGTGCGCCCAGGAGTCCCACCCTCACCTGTCCTCTCCCCTCAAGGGAGAGGGACCCACCGCGATGGTCTGCGACCACGCGGCCAGAGAACTGGCCCCGCGCTCCGCTACGCGCTCGCCCGGCCGGCGATCTGGCGCAGGACGTAGTGCAGGATGCCGCCGTGGCGGTAGTATTCGACTTCGTCCGCCGTATCGATCCGGCACAAGAGGTTGACCGCCTCCTGGCTGCCGTCCGGGCGGTGCAGGGTCGCCTGCACGGTCATCCGCGGGGTGACGCCGTCCTTGACCCCGGTCAGGTCCCAGCGCTCGGCGCCGGTCAGCCCCAGGGTCTTGCGGCTGGTGCCGTCGGGGAACTGCAGCGGCAGCACGCCCATGCCGACCAGGTTGGAGCGGTGGATGCGCTCGTAGCTCTCCGCGATCACCGCCTTGACGCCCAGCAGGCGCGTGCCCTTGGCCGCCCAGTCGCGCGAGGAGCCGGTGCCGTACTCCTTGCCGGCAACGACGACCAGCGGGGTGCCCTCCTCCTGGTATTGCATCGCCGCGTCGTAGATCGCCATCTGCTGCCCGGAGGGCACGTGCTTGGTCACGCCGCCCTCGACGCCCGGCACCATCTCGTTGCGGATGCGGATGTTGGCGAAGGTGCCGCGCATCATCACCTCGTGGTTGCCGCGGCGGGAGCCGTAGGAGTTGAAGTCGCGCGGCTCCACGCCCCGGTCCATCAGATAGCGCCCGGCCGGGCTGTCCTTCTTGATCGCGCCGGCGGGGGAGATGTGGTCGGTGGTCACCGAATCGCCCAGGATCGCCAGCGTGTGGGCGCCGTGAACATCCTCCAGGCCGGCCGGCTCGCCGCCCATGTCCTCGAAGAACGGGGGCCGGCGGACGTAGGTGCTGTCGTCCTGCCACTGGTAGGTCTGGCCCTCGCCGACCTGGATGCCCTGCCACTCCGGCGGGCCCTGGAAGACGTTGGCGTAGCGGTCCTTGAACATGTCCGAGGTCAGCGAGGCCTGCAGCATCGACTGGATGTCGCCGGCCGACGGCCAGATGTCCTTCATGTAGACCGGCTGGCCCTTGCGGTCCTCGCCCAGGGGATCGTTCAGCAGGTCGACGCGCATATTGCCGGCGAGCGCGTAGGCCACCACCAGCGGCGGCGAGGCCAGGTAGTTCGCCTTGCAGTGCGGGTTGATCCGGCCCTCGAAGTTGCGGTTGCCGGACAGCACCGAGCAGACCATCAGGTCGCCCTTCTCGACCGCGCCCGCGATGTTGTCGGCGAGCGGGCCGGAGTTGCCGATGCAGGTGGTGCATCCGTAGCCGACCAGGTTGAAGCCGAGCGCGTCGAGGTCGTCCTGCAGCCCGGCGGCCTCCAGATAGTCGGTCACGACCTGCGAGCCGGGCGCGAGCGAGGTCTTGACCCACGGCTTGACCTCCAGCCCGCGCTCCAGGGCGTTGCGCGCCAGCATGCCGGCGCCCAGCATCACGCTCGGGTTGGAGGTGTTGGTGCAGGAGGTGATCGCGGCGATCACCACGTCGCCGTGGTTCAGGCGGTAGTTCTCGCCCTCGACCTGAATGCCGGAGTCGTCGAACGCCTGCTTGGCGCTGTCGCCGATCGCGGCCGGACCCTCCTCGGCCATGTCGGCGGCCGGGCCGTCCGGATCCAGGCCGAGCTCGCGCTGCAGGTGGCTGCGGAACTCGCCGGCGGCGGCCTTGACCGCCACCCGGTCCTGCGGGCGCTTCGGCCCGGCGATCGACGGTTCGACCTCGGACAGGTCGAGCTCCAGGACTTCCGAGAACACCGGGTCCGGGGTGTCGTCCTCGCGCCACAGACCCTGCGCCTTGCAGTATTCCTCGACCAGCTTGATCCGGTGCGGGTCGCGCCCGGTGAACTCCAGGTAGCGCACCGTCTCCGCGTCCACCGGGAAGAAGCCGCAGGTCGCGCCGTACTCCGGCGCCATGTTGCCGATGGTCGCCCGGTCGGCCAGCGTCAGCGCGGACAGGCCGGGACCGTAGAACTCGACGAACTTGCCGACCACGCCGTGCTGGCGCAGCATCTGGGTCACCGTCAGCACCAGATCGGTCGCGGTCGCCCCCTCGTTCAGCTCGCCGGTCAGCTTGAAGCCGACCACCTGCGGGATCACCATCGACACCGGCTGGCCCAGCATCGCGGCCTCCGCCTCGATGCCGCCGACCCCCCAGCCGAGCACGCCCAGGCCGTTGATCATGGTGGTGTGGCTGTCGGTGCCGACCAGCGTGTCCGGCATCGCGACGTTGCGGCCCGCGCCGTCGTCCTTCACCCAGACCGACTGGCCCAGGTATTCCAGGTTGACCTGGTGGCAGATGCCGGTTCCCGGCGGCACGACGCGGAAGTTGTCGAACGCCTGCTGGCCCCAGCGCAGGAACTCGTAGCGCTCGCGGTTGCGCTCGAACTCGCGCTCGACGTTCCGCTTGAACGACGTCGGGTTGCCGTAGGAATCCACCATCACCGAGTGGTCGATCACCAGGTCGACCGGGGACAGCGGGTTGATCTGATCGGGATTGCCGCCCAGACCGGCCACCGCGTCGCGCATCGCCGCCAGGTCGACCACCGCGGGCACGCCGGTGAAGTCCTGCATCAGCACGCGCGCCGGGCGATAGGCGATCTCCCGGTCGGACTTGCGGTCGGTCACCCATTGGCTCATCGCCTTGGCGTCGTCGGCGACCACCGTGCCGCCGTCCTCGTAGCGCAGCAGGTTCTCCAGCAGCACCTTGAGCGAGAACGGCAGGCGCGAGACGTCGCCCAGACCGTTCGCCTCGGCCTCGGGGATGGAGAAGTAATCGTACTCCTGGCCGTCCACGGTCAGGGTGCGGCGGGTTTTGAGGCTATCCTGTACAGCCAAGGTCTCGTCCTTCTCGTGTCGTCGCGCGCGGTGCGTTCTCGTGTCGTCGTGCGCGGTGCGCTTGGGGCGTGCGGTGCGCGGGGTCCGCGGTCCCGCGTGCGCCTGGGCCGGCGGCCCGCGGCCCGGTCGTGCGGCCCTGTGGTGCGGCCCCTGGTGCAGGGCGGGCTGGCCGCCCGGCATCAAGCGACGCGCGCGCACCGAGCTGATAAGGGGTGGCCGGCACCTGCCGTTGGCGGCAAGTGGCCCGCGTTGCGCCCCACCTTAGCCATATGCGCCCACCTGTCCAGCGTGGACACCCCTGCCGGCCCGGTTCCGGCCCGTCACGAACGCATACCCTGGGGGCGAAGATCGCCCGGCCCCTGGGGCGATCGAGCGGGCCGCGAGGCCGGGCCGCGACGCCGGGGCGATGGACGCGCCCGGTGCGCGTGCGGCACGCTGGCGCTCCGCACCGTCCGGACCCCGCAGCGAAGAGGCCGCGCCCCATGTCCGCCCCCGCGAGCGACCGCCCGTACTACGACGACCTGGAGACCCGCGACGCCGCGACCCGGGCGCGCGACCTCGCCGAGGCGCTGCCCAGGCAGATCGCCCACGCCCAGCAGAACGCGCGCGCCTACGCCGACTTGCTGGCGGACGTCGACCCGCGCAGCGTGACCGACCGGGCGGCGCTGGCGAAGCTGCCGGTGACCCGCAAGCAGGACGTCATGGACCGGCAGGACCCGGACGCCCCGCTGGGCGGCTTCAACGCCAGCGACGTCGAGGCGATGGCCCGGCTGTTCGCCTCCCCCGGCCCGGTCTACGAGCCCCAGGGGATCCGCCCGGACCACTGGCGGATGGCGCGCGGATTGCACGCCGCCGGCTTCCACTGCGGCACGGTCGTGCACAACAGCTTCGCCTATCACCTCACCCCCGGCGGCTGGATCTTCGATGCCGGGGCGCGCGCGCTCGGCTGCCCGGTGATCCCGGCGGGCACCGGCAACAGCGAGCAGCAGGCCGCCGCGATCCATACCCTGCGCCCGGCCGCCTTCACCGGCACGCCGGACTACCTCAAGGTGCTGCTCGACAAGGCGGACGAGCTCGGCCTCGACGCCTCCTCGATCGACCGCGCGATGGTCTCCGGCGGGCCGCTGTTCCCCTCGCTGCGCCAGGAGTATGGCGACCGCGGGGTGACGGTGCGGCAGTGCTACGCCACCGCCGACCTCGGCCTGGTCGCCTACGAGACCACCGGCCCGGACGGCGGGCCCACCCCCGGGATGGTGGTCGACGAAGGCGTCGTCGTGGAGATCGTGCGCCCGGGCACCGGCGATCCGGTGCCGGACGGCGAGGTCGGCGAGATCGTGGTCACGGTGTTCAACCCAGACTACCCGCTGATCCGCTTCGCCACCGGCGATATGTCCGCGGTGATCCCCGACCCCAGCCCGTGCGGGCGCACCAACATGCGGATCAAGGGCTGGCTGGGCCGGGCCGACCAGACCGCCAAGGTGAAGGGCCTGTTCGTCCATCCCCAGCAGATCGCGCGCGTCACCGGCCGGCATCCGGAAATCCGGAAGGCGCGCGCCCAGATCACCCGGGAAAACGAGCAGGACGTCCTGACCCTGGTCTGCGAGGTCGCCGGCGGCGACCAGAGCCTGGCGGCGGGCATCGCCGACAGCCTGCGCGAGGCGACCCAGTTGAAGGGCGCCGTCGCCTTCGTCGAACCCGGCGACCTGCCGGGCGACGGCATCGTGATCGACGATCAGCGCGAAAGCACGGCGGGGTAGGGCTCCACGAAACGGACCTCTGAATCCCCCTCCTCCACAGGGGAGGAGCTAGGGGAGGAGGGACCACGAGCGCGGATGCCGCGGGCAACCTCCTCTCCCCGACCCTCCTCCCAGGTGGAGGAGAGGGAGGAAGCGGTTCGCGCCCGTGTGCGCCGCGCCCGCTCACCCAACGGTGAACGGCGTTGAGTGGCGTGCGCCGGCGGCCCGGATTACCGTGACCGACATGACCCGTCACGTTCTGCTGTTCGCCCTCGCCGTTCTGCTGCTGCCGCTCGCCCGCGCCGCCCAGGCCGACGACGCCCGACCCGTGGTGGTCGAACTGTTCACCAGCCAGGGCTGCAGCTCCTGCCCGCCGGCCGACCGGCTGCTGGGCGAGATCAAGGACCGGCCGGGGGTGATCGCGCTGTCGCTGCACGTCGACTACTGGGACTACATCGGCTGGGAAGATCCCTACGGCAAAGCCCGGCACACCGGCCGGCAGCAGGCCTACAAGCGCCAGCTCGAGCTGGACTACGTCTACACCCCGCAGATCGTCGTCGACGGGCGGCTGCAGGTGATCGGCTCCCGCCGGTCGGCGGTGCTGGACCGGATCGACCGGGCCCGCGGCCGGCCGCCTATCGTGCGTCCGCGCCTGGACGGCGGCACCGCGGTGATCCCGGCGGCGGAGGTCGCGGCGGGCGCGCGCGTCTGGCTGGTCACCTTCGACGCCCGGCACGCCACCCAGGTCGGCGACGGCGAGAACGCCGGCGACCGGCTGGTCAACCACAACGTGGTGCGCAGCTGGCGCGACCTGGGCGCCTACACCGGCGCCCGGCGGGAGATCCCGCTCGACGTCGCCGAGGCCCGGGCGGCCGGGCGCAGCGGCTGCGCCCTGCTGGTGCAGCGCGAAGGCACCGGGGAGATCCTGGGCGCGGCGATGATGACGTTCGAGGGCTCGTGAGGGCGGGCGCAAAGCCCGCCGCCCCCGCCCAGCTGTTGCCTTTTCGCTCAGCTCTCCCCTCATCAGCTCTCCCCTCAAGGGAGAGGGACCCGCCGGGACGGCCGTTCCTCGCCTGACCGGAGTCCCCCGGCCGGCGTCCCGGACACGCCAACCGCCCCCTTACCCCTTCACGTAGGCGACCAGGAGGTTGTTGGCCGGCATCTCGACCACGTCCTGCGGCTGGAAACCGTGACTGGCGGCGAGCCCGTCGACGTCGTCCAGGTCGCGCACGCCCCAACTGGGGTCGCTCGCGCGCAGGCTGGCGTCGAACCGCGCGTTGCTGTCGGCGGTGTGCCGGCCGGCGCGCTTGAACGGACCGTACAGCAGCAGCGGCGCGCCCGCGCCCAACAGGCCCTCGGCGCCCGCGAACAGGCCTTGCGCCGCGGCCCATGGCGCGATGTGGATCAGGTTGATGCAGACGATCGCATCGGCGCGGTGCACCGGCCAGGGCGTGCGCTGAACGTCCAGTTCGATCGCCGGCTGGATCGTGCGCACGCCCTGGGCGCGGGCGTGCGCGTCGATCGAGGCGCGCATCTCCGGGTCGGCGTCGGACGGCTGCCAGACCAGCGGGCGCAGGTGCTGGGCGAACCAGGCGGCGTGTTCGCCGGTGCCGCTGGCGATCTCCAGCACCGTGCCGTCGGCCGGCAGCAGGCGCATCAGCACCTCCAGGATCGGGCCGCGGTTGCGCTGCGTCGCCGGGGCGTGGAGGCGGCCGTCTGCGCCACTCGGGCCATCGCTCGGGGCGCCGCTTGCGGTGTCGCCGTCGCTGGCCCCGGCGGGGCCGAGGGCATCGTGGTAGCGCGGGTCGGTCATGCGGGCGGTTGCGTCCAAAGTTGGATTGGAAGGCTGCGGCGAGGGGGTAGACTTCGGCGCCTGAAGGCGCGATCTACCGGGGCGCGGGCAGCGGCGCAATGCCGCGCAAACCCGCAATCCGCCTAGGGTTGCCCGGGCGAATAACCGCGTGATACGGAGCTTACATGCTCGACCGGATCAAGGCCATTTTGCGCGACCAGCCCGTCGCGGCGGACACCGGCGGTTTCGACCAGCTGCAGATCGCGGTGGCGGTCCTGCTGATCGAGGCCGCGCGCATGGACAACAAATTCGACGCGGACGAGCGCGCCGCGATCGCCACGCTGCTGCAGCGCCGCTTCGAGTTGGCGCCGGAGGCGGCCGAACAGCTGCTCCAGCAGGCGCAGACGCAGGCGCAGGAGTCGGTGGAATTCTACACCCTCACCCGCACGGTGAAGGACGCGTTCGAATACGAGGACCGCATCGAGTTCATGCAGATGCTCTGGGAAGTCGCCTACGCCGACGGCGAATTGCACGACCACGAGGCGAACCTGATGCGCCGGGTCACCGGACTGCTGCATATCACCGACCGGGAAAGCGGCGAGGCGCGCAAGCGTGCGCTGCGCCAGCTCGGCTACGAGGCGTAACCAGCGGAGCTGAGCCGACGCCGCCCCGCCCGCCCACGGCGGCGCGCCGCCCGCGCGGCCGCGCCCGGCCGGGCGGGACCGGACCAGCAAGTCAGAACCGGCCGCCCGCCCGATCCGCGGGCGTCGGCCGGGCTACGAAGAGGAAGGCGCGATGACCTACGTCGTCACCGAAGACTGCATCAAGTGCAAGTACACCGACTGCGTCGAGGTGTGCCCGGTCGACTGCTTCTACGAGGGCGAGAACATGCTCGTCATCCACCCGGACGAGTGCATCGACTGCGGCGTCTGCGAGCCGGAGTGCCCGCCCGAGGCGATCATCCCGGACACCGATCCGGAAGCCGAGCAGTGGATCGAGATCAACACCAAGTACGCCGAGCTGTGGCCGAACATCACCCGCAAGAAGGACGCCCCGGCCGACGCCGACGACTGGAACGGTGTGGAAGGCAAGTACGACGAGTACTTCTCCGACAAGCCCGGCACGGGCGACCAATAGGTCCTGGCCATGGTAACGGCCGAGGTCCGGGCGGCGGCCCTGTTCCCGCCGCGCGCCCGGGCCGGTCCGCCGGATGACGCGACCGGAAGGCGCGATAAGCCGCCCAAACTGAATGTACCGGGGCCCGAAACGCGCCGGCGCGCGCGGCCGCAAGCCGTCCAGCGTCCCGCTCAGCGCATGGGTGACCTGCGCCGCGGGCGGTCGATTTGCTGCAGTGCCACAAAATCCCCAGGTTGCCGGGCGTTGGCGCGGTCGCGCCCGCGGCCGTGAAACGTGCTTAAAACAGCCGTCGCCACCGGCCCGAAGTTGTCTGACACGAAAAGGTAATGTATAAACATGGATCGTTCGGACGCGGTGCGCGGACGCTGTCCGCCCTTGGCCCGCGCCGCCGGTCCGAACCGGATCCCAATGGCGCCGCGCGCGCCGGGATCGGCCGGATGCGGCCCGTGCGACGCGCCGGATGCCCAGGTGGCCATTTCGCGTTTCGCCGGTCCACCGCGTCGAACCGGGGCTTGGCTTCCCGCACGCCGACCGACGTGACCGCGCCTGCCGGGCGCACCGAGAGCAAAATCGATGAAGGTCGGGTCGACCTTCATCGTGAATTTTGCTCTAACGGCTTGAAGAGAAAGCAAGATTCAGCTGAAAGGTGGCTTCGCCTTTCAGCATCTTGCTCTAGAGGACTGCACGCGCCATCGCCTAGCACCGGAAGACCACCCACGGCCGTCACGGACGGTTCCGCGACCCGCCGTTGTGTTCCCAACGACCCGGGCGCCGCCGTCGGCGCCGGCCGGAACCGGCGGGGTCGAGGGTTGCCATACCACAGGTGCGACACCGGCGTGGCTGGCGGGCCGGCGCGTGCTTGGAGAAGCGCGTGCTTGGAGCAAACTGGGTGGCGCCGGGGGTGCGCGCCGCGATGCATCTAGGGCCGCAGATAAGAACTGACGGGCGCAGTCAAACACGCTTAAGGAATGGGATCGGACATGGCGACGGCCAACGCGAAAAAGAAAGACGTCCCCTTCAACACGGGCGACTACGTGGTCTATCCGACGCACGGCGTCGGCAAGGTGATGGGGCTCGAAACGACCGAGATCTCGGGCAGCGAGCTGGAGCTGATCGTCATCAAGTTCGACAAGGACCGCATGACCCTGCGCGTGCCGGTCTCGAAGGCCAACAACGCCGGGCTGCGCAAGCTGTCCACCAAGAAGGTCATGGAGAACGCCCTGACCACGCTGAAGGGCCGCGCGCGCGCCAAGAAGACCATGTGGAGCCGCCGCGCCCAGGAGTACGAGGCCAAGATCAACTCCGGCGATCCGGTCTCGATCGCGGAGGTCGTGCGCGATCTGCACCGCGGCGAGGACCAGGGCGAGCAGTCCTACAGCGAGCGGCAGATGTACCAGGCAGCGCTGGAGCGCCTGGCCCGCGAGTTCGCGGCGATGGAGCACATCGACGAACGTGCCGCCGCGGAGAAGCTCGAGGGCGTGCTGAAGGCGGCGTAACAGCCGCGCGGTCGGACCGACCGGCCGCCAACACCGCTCACGGGACCTTTCGTGACGGGCCCGCGCGGGCTACAACGCCGGCGCGGGCCCGTTGATGTTTCTGGGTCCAGCGCACCTGGGCCCCACACCGCGCCCGCACGACACCGCGCCCGCACGCCGGCGTGTCGGGCCGCCGTCCACCGCCAGAACCCACGCCAGGTCCATGAGCCAACGGCGAATCGCCAGTCTGGAACGTGCCGCGCGGATCTGGGCGATCCCCGCCCTGCACGGCGAGGCCGAGCGCCTCGCCCGGGTGCACGACCAGATCTGGCCGGACCTGCAGCCGGGCGACCGGGTGGTCTACCTGGGGAACATGATCGGCGGCGGCCTCGACGGCTCGGAGCCCGACGGCACCGCCGTCCTGGCCACCCTGGACGAGCTGCTCGACTTCCGCCGCGCGGTGATCGCCATGCCCGGGGCGTTCGCCTGCCACGTGGTTTATTTGCGCGGCAGCCAGGAAGTGATGTGGCAGCAGCTGCTGCAGCTGCAGTTCACGCCGGACCCGGTCGCCGCACTCAACTGGATGGCCCCGCGCGGCGTGCGCGCCACCCTCGAAGCCTATGGCGGCGACGTCGACGCCGGCCTGCGCGCCGCGCGCGCGGGCACGGTCGCGCTGACCCGCTGGACCGGGCAGATGCGGCGCGCGATGCAGCAGCACCCGGGCCACGCCGAGCTGCTGGGCCGGCTGCGCAACGCCGCCGAGACCGGGCCCACCGAAACCGGGCGAACCGAAGCCGGGTCCGCGGAAACCGGAACGGGCAGCGCGCTGTTCGTGCACGCCGGTTTGTCGCCCGACCGGCCGCTGGACCGGCAGGGCGACCTGTTCTGGTGGCACGGCGGGGGGTTCAAGCGCCTGACCCAGCCCTACCGCGGCTACGCCCGCGTGGTGCGCGGCTACGACCCGGACGGCGGCCGGCCCACCGACGAACCGCACAAGCTGAGCCTGGACCGCGGCTGCGGGCGCGGCGGCCCGCTGCAGGCGGTCTGCCTGGACCGGGACGCACGGGTATTGGCCACGATCGCCGGGTAGAGCAAGATACTGAAAGCTGATTCCACCTTTCAGCTGAATCTTGCTCTCTCTTCAAGCAGTTAGGGCAAAATCGATGAAGGTCGAATCGACCTTCATCGATTTTGCCCTAGACGCGGCCGGCCGTCCGCGCCCGAAATCCCGCTTGACCTTCCCGCTGCTGGAATCGCGACAACGTCCGCGGAACGGACGTGCCGGTTTTGGGAGGTGGTCGATGCGGCGAATGGTCTGGGCGGTTGGGGCGCTGGCGCTGGTCGGCGCGGCGGCGCTGGGCGGCATCCGGTTCGCGGGCGATCCCGGCGGGAACGAGGGCGCCCTGCTGGGCGCCGCCGACACGGCCGCGGGCGAACGGCTGTATCGGGCGAACTGCGCGGCCTGCCACGGCGCCGACGGCGCGGGCCAGGCGGCCTGGCGCCAACGCCGCGCCGACGGCAAGCTGCCGGCGCCGCCGCTGAACGGCGACGGCCACACCTGGCACCACCCCGACGGCCAGCTGTTCGCCATGGTCAAGCACGGCATCGAAGCGCTGGCGCCGGACGGCTACAGCTCCGACATGCAGGGCTTCGGCGACCGGCTGAGCGACGCCGAGATCCGCCAGGTGCTGGCCTATATCAAGTCGACCTGGCCGTCGGAGAAGCTCGCCCGCCAACAGGACATCACCCGGAAGGCCGGCGGCGGTTAACGCGACCGCCGGCTGCCCTGCGCCGGCCGCGGCGCTGGTTTCCGCCCCAGCCAGGAAACGCCGGCCTATCGCGCGCCGGTCATCTTCGCCGACAGCGCGTCGTAGGCGTCCTGCACCGGGTCGGCGGCGAACAGGTCGCCCGCGTCGACGCCCATCGCCGCGACCAGCCGGTGCTCGAAGGCGCGGTGGTCCTCCAGCGACCCGTCGGCCCGGATGTGCCGGATCGCGAGATCGCGCGCGTCCGGGCGGGCGGCCAGGTGGCGGCAGACCAGCGCCGTGCGGTGGCAGGCCATCGGCTCCTTCTCCGCGCACATGACCGCGGGCACGTGCGCCCGGGCGAGCGTGGCCAGCTCGCCCAGCGCCTCGACGAACCCGGGCCGTCCCGAGGCTTCGTCGAACGTCCGGCAGACGCTGTCCCGCTTGATCCCGCCCAGCTGCTCCCCGCGCCAGCGATAGTCGATCCCGGCCTCCCGGCACGCGCCTTCCAGGTCGTGCTTGCGGAACTGCGGATGCCGGCGCGAGTAGGGCACCGTGCGCACGTCCACCAGCACGTCGACCCCGTGCCGGGCCAGCAGGCCCAGGAAGGTGTCGCTGTCGTGGTTGGAGTGGCCGAGGGTGTAGAGGGTGGGCATGGGTGCTAGTCTACCTCGCAGCAGCCTTCGCCGAATCGCTTGCCAAGAGGTGCCGCCGCCGTGCTGGAGAACCTGGTCGGGCCGCTCATCGTCGCCGCCATGGCCGCCGGCGGCGGCGGCGTCTGGCGAAACTGGCCGACGGTGCGCGGGTGGCTCAAGCGTCACGACATCGTCGCGCGGGACCGGCAGCGGTTCAACGTGCTGGTCGCGCGGCTGAACGGCGACGACGCCAACAACACGAACCGCCGCCACATCGTCAGGTCGCCGCGCAAACAGCCCGGCATCGCGGTCGTGACCGACGTGCGCCGCTTCGCGGAACTGGACGCCGGCAGCGACACCGACCGCGTCGCGGAGGTGCGCGCAGCGGTGAAGGCGCGGCTGGGTCAAACCGGCTGCGATCTCGCGATCGTCGGTGACGTGGTGGCGGCGAACCAGGCGCTCTATCTCCACGTGGTGCCGGCAGCCGACGCGGGCGCGACAGCGGACACCTACGCGCGCGAAGCCCAGAAGCTGGAACTGCCGCAGGATTTCGGTCCGGTGTTCTCGGACGCGCCGGTCGGAACCGCGCTGGCCGCCGCGGCCCCGGCCGCGGATTCGGAGAGCCGGGCAACCTACCTGGTCGAGACGCTGCGGCCGGTGCGCGACAAGCTGAAATCCGTGTTGCAAGCGCCGCCGCACGGGCTGGCCGATACCATGCGGGCCTCGCTGATCGTGAGCGCCCGCGGTCGAGTAGCTAGGCCATTCGGCTTCGCCCTCACAGATCCGGGCGGGCGGCTTTCCCGCACCCGGCTCCTCCCAGAGGTAACCCGCATCAAGCATGACGCGGCGTCCATGGACGCGTGATACGAGGGACAGGCAGAGGAAAGCGAGCCGTCAGAGCCTCGAACGCGTCCCACGCAAGGCGCCGGCTCTTCTGGCTGCGGCGCCGGAGGCACCAGAACCAGATACGCCGGACTTGCTGACGGAACGCGTTAAGGGCCGGGTAGTTATGCGGTCGGCCGTAGTATGCGTAGTGGCCCTGCAGCACGCGCACGTAGTACGCGTGCTGGGTAGCCAGCGGCGCATGCATCAGCCGACGCGCAGTGGCCCGGAGCGCCGTCAGCTTGCGGCTGAGACGCTGGCTCTGCGTCTTGTGCTTTACGATGAACCGACCGTCCCGGGTCCAGCCACAGTAGTGGGTGAACCCAAGGAACGCGAAGGTCGCCGGACGCCGCAAACCGGCGCGGCGACGAGCCAGGGCCGGTAACCGGCCGAACTCGATCAACCGCGTCTTATCCGGGTGGAGCGTCAGGCCGAACTTGGCCAGACGCTCGCCCAGGGCGACCCGCATCCGCTGCGCGTCGTCCTCGCGCTCGACCCCCATCACGAGGTGAGTCGCGCGGGGGAGTCGCACCCCCGCGCGCTCGCAGAACCGGACGTGAGACTCTCGCCTCATCCGGCTCCCATTGCTCAGCCGTTACCCTGCAGGAGTGGCCAGTGAGCGAACAGGCGCGGGTTACGGCGCGAGATGCGCTCCACCCAGTGCCGTGAGCGTCGCCGGCGACGTCTGAGGGGCTTGAACTTCCGATGCGCCCATCGCGCGAGAATCCCGTCGAGGTGACGCAGGGTGGGATACAGCGCAGATTTGTAGAAGCGACCGTAGTAGGCGATCCACCCGCGGATATACGGATTGAACATCCGCGCGAGATCGTCCAACGATTTGTCACTGCGGTTGTGCAGACCCCAGCCGCGAATGGTCCGGCGGATCTCGGTGAGAGCCTTGGCGCTGGCCGCTGGACTGAATGACACGCCGATCCGCCCGCCCCGCCGTCGCGCCAGCCTCGGTCGAAAGGTGTAGCCGAGGAAGTCGAACGCCTGGTTGGGATGATCGCCGCGCCGGTCTTCATCCTTGCAGTAGACGATCTTCGTCTTGCCCGGGTGAAGGGTCAGTCCGCACGCAGCCAGCCGGCCATCAAGCGAGGCCCACAGGGCCGTGGCCTGGGCTTCACTGCGACAGTGGCAAATGACGTCATCGGCAAATCGCTCGAAAGGGATATCCGGATAGGTCCGGCGCATCCACTGGTCGAACGCATAGTGGAGATAGAGATTCGCCAGCAAGGGACTGATAACAGAGCCCTGCGGGGTCCCTTTCTCCCTAACGATCAGGCTACCATCCACGCCCTGCACCGGCGCTTGCAGCCATCGCTGGATGTACAGCAAGGCCCACGGGCAGTCCGTATGCTTGCGGACTGCCCGCATCAGCAGAGCCGGCTCGATGCTCTCGAAAAAGGCTTCGATGTCCAGATCCAGGACCCAGTCGTGGCGCCAGCATCGTCGACGCGCCACGTCTACAGCATCGAGGGCCGATTTGCCGGGCCGATAGGCATAGGAGTCCGCGTGGAAGTGAGGCTCCACGAGCGGTTCCAGATGCCGCTTGACCACCATCTGGGCGATGCGATCGGAAACCGTTGGGATGCCCAGCGGTCGTGTCCGTCCGTCGCCCTTCGGGATCTCGACCCGCCGCACCGGCGGCGGAAAGTAGCTGCCGGACGACAGCCGGTTCCAGAGCTTATAGAGGTTGTTCGTGAGATCAGCCTCGAAGTCCGCAATCGACTGGCCGTCCACGCCAGCCGCACCTTTGTTAGCGCGTACCCGCTTGTATGCTTCCCATACCTCCCGTTTCGGAATGTCGAACGGCTTGCCACTACCCACGGGGGTCCTCCCATCGCTGGTTGCCCCTGGAGTAGAGCTGAACAATGCGACCCCTTCGGTCCGACGCCATTACAGCGCCTTCTTCCCTACTACGGGCCGCTCCGCCCCTGTGCCCCGCGTCGGTACTCGGGCTCTTACGGGGGCCTCCCGCTTGAGCGTCTCCCTTCGCATCGGGGCGACAGGTTCCCACGTTCCATGCAAGAGCCTGCCTCAGAGTCACGCCGCCTTCATGCCGTATGCCGCCTGGGCAGAAATCAGGCCGTCTCCCAGACTCGTCCCGGGGTAACGACATCCCCCCGGTTTTGACATCGTCCCTACGCTTTCGACACGTCATCAGCGGTTCGCTCGCGCTCGTCTCTCTGAGCCCTACCTGACGGGATCACGTCCCGCCTTTTCCGCAACGCTCACCACCACGGCTCTTTACCGCAGCAGCTTGCGGTGGTTTGAAGCCTGCGCCTGACCGCCGGCTTCGAGGGACCTGCCCTCATCTCTTGCACAGCATCGCACCTCCTTTCGTCAGTGCGTTCGTGGCACACAGTCGTCGGCATAGCGCACGATCACGACACGACCGGTCGCGTGACGGCGACGCCACTGATGGACCCAGAGATCGAGGGCGTAGTGCAGAAAGATGTTGGCCAGGACCGGGCTTACGCCCGATCCCTGCGGCGTCCCCTGCTCCGTCTCGTACCAAACATCGCTCTCAAGGACCCCTGCCCGCAGCCACTGCTGGATCAGGCGCAGCACTCGGCGGTCGGCGATCCTGTGCGCCAACATCCGTAGCAGCCACTCGTGGTCAACCGAGTCAAAGAAGCTGCGAATGTCGGCATCGAGCACCCAGGTCACGCGCTGGCTCATGAACGCCGTATGCAGCGCATCCAGAGCCATGTGCGGGTTCCGCCCCGGTCGGAAACCGTAGGAGAACCCGAGGAAGTCGGCCTCGTAGACGGCACTCAGCACCTCGGCGACCGCACTCTGGACAATCTTGTCCTCCAGGGCCGGGACGCCGAGCGGTCGCTGACCGCCATCGGGCTTCGGGATATGGACCCGGCGCACCGGCTGCGGCCGGTAGCGTCCGGCGTGGACCCGCGCGTGCAAGTCCTGGAGGTTCGCCTCCAGATCCCGCTCGTACTGGTCGACCGTTATCCCATCGACTCCCGGACTTGCCCGCCGCCGCTGTCGCCGGAACGCCCGCTCAAGGGCGGCCGGGTCGACATGGTGCAGCAGGGCGCTGAACCGGGTATGGACGGCTCGTCGAGCCGCTGCGTTCACCCGGGCAAGGTTCGGCGGCAAGGCAACCCGGCGCTGCGTCCGGACCCTGGTCTTCTCGCCTGGGATCCCTCTGGGCTGGCCCCTTCCCTCGGCCGGTCTCGTGTCCTTCGACCGCGTCATCAGTACTATGAGCCAGTCCGACTCCCGACCTCAGCTCGGAAGCGCACTCCGGCCGTGCCTTGCGCGCCTCCCCCGCCGGAGACCAATCCGGCGGACCCGGTCGGGCCTCTCATGTTCCAACGAATGCTTTCCATGCATGACCCGGCCTTCGACCCCGGCGGAGCGATCGCCGTCTCGCGTAGCGACGGCGTACGTGCTGCCTTCGCGGCAACGGGAACCCGCTCGGCCTCCGCGAACTTCCACCTTTCGAGGCTCAATCCCGCACCCTGCATGGCCCCTGTCTACACTTCAGACCCCGCGTTACCGCGACGCCCGCAAGACTCGGTCCCGGCCTGCTCGCTACAGCTTTAGCCGGACTGGACTTCCACCAGCAGGCACTCGTTAGCTTGGCATGACGTACTCCCAGCGAGTGGTGTCAGAGTAGCCGCCGGCCGCCCGCGCGGAGCGCCAAGTAACGCGTAGCGCGGGCGGCCGGCGGCGGCCATCGGGTGTCTCCGTTACGGTTGGGTAGAACAACCTGACCAACGGCAAGGGAGA
>NZ_NRRL01000126.1 GCF_016583645.1 Rhodovibrio sodomensis
CTTCCGCGCCGCTGCGCGGCCTGCCGGCGGGCGGCGGCGCGGAAGATCGGCACGCTGAGCAGCGAGGCCGCCGGCGGCGGCTCCGCCGGGCCCGCCGTCTCGGCGGCGCTGTCGGGCCGGCTGCGGTTGGCCGTCATGCCGCACCGCCGCCGCTCGGCGCGGCGGCCTGGCAGGCCTCGCTGCCGGCGCGCCCGCGCGCCATGCACGGGCAGTCCAGGGCGACCTGTGCCAGGTACTGATCCAGCGCGTGCGTCAGGATCTGCTGCAGCGAGGCGTCGAGGTGGATCGCGGCGAGGCGCAGCCGGCGATGGCGCGCGTCGTCCAGGCGCAGCGAGACCCGCGCGCGCGACCGCGGGTCGCCCGCCACCGGCTCCTCCGGCCAGACGGCCGGAGCCGGCCAGGCGTCGGCGGCCGGCCGGCTCGGGATCGGCCGCGCCCGGCCCTCGCCGGTATCGATCGGCGCCGGGCGGGCGTCGCCCTTGCGCGCCAACAGGCGGGCGTTCAGGGAAGCGACGGTCATGACCTTCTCCGTTACGGGATCGCGGCGGATCGATGGCGGGCGGTGCGGGCTCAGCCGACCGCGCCGACGCTGCGGGCCGGCACCACGGCGGCCTTGGCCGGCCGCCGGGCGGCGTGCGCGCCCAGGAAGGTCTGCCGGTCGCCGCTGATCCGGCCCGCCAGATAGGCCCACAGCTGCTGCATCTCCTGCGCGGACTTCTGCGCCTTTGCCAGCTCCATGACAGTGCGCCCGTCGATCATGCTGGCGGCAAGGTCGGTGCGCTGGTGGATCGTGGTCGGCGCCACCGTGCCGTGCTGCGACAGCGCGATCGCCGCCTCGCCCGTGATCCGGGCGCGCTGCGTGGCGGCGTTGAGCACGAACACCAGCGGCTTGCCGGCGGCCTCGACCAGCTCGACCGTGGCACCGGCGGCGCGCAGGTCGTGCGGGCTCGGCCGGGTCGGGATCGCCACCAGGTCGGAGACGGCGATCACCTGCGCAATCGTCTCGGTGATCGCCGGCGGGGTGTCGATCACGACCAGGTCGACGCCCAGCGCTTCCAGCCCAGCGAGGTCGTCGGTCAGGCTGTCCATCGCGGTCTGGACGAACTCCGGCGTGTCCTCGGCCCGGGCGTTCCACCAGTCGGCCAGGCTGCCCTGCCGGTCGGTGTCGATCAGGCAGACCCGACCCGCGCCCGCGCGCGCGGCCTGGACGGCCATGTGACCGGCCAGCGTGGTCTTGCCGGAGCCGCCCTTCTGCGAGGCGAAGGTAATCACGTGCATGGCGTCTGCTCCTGCTTGCGTGGGCGCCGCGACGGATCGCCGGCATTCGATGGGAAAAACCGGCAGTTTTCGCACTGTATCCGATTTCAATTTGATCGAAAATATCTTTTATTATATCTGTTTAGACAAGTACTGTGCCCTACAGATCTGAACAGCAGGTTAACTCACGCCCGGACCCAAAAAGCGCAAGTAAATACTTTTTCTTAACGCTTCGACGGCAGGCTGCGGGATCGCAACCGGCTGCGTCCGGTCGCCGGCACAAGTTCCTGGCCAGGGCATCGGCCCGGCCGCGACCGCCGCCGCAGCCGTCCGTATCGCAAGCGAAAAGGCAGCTTCCCATGGTCCCTGCACCGCGCACCCCGGCCGCCCGGCGGCGCCCGCGCGTCTCCCCTGCGGTCGCCCTGCTGGCGTCCTTGGCGCTGGCCGGCTGCGCCACCGCCCCGCAGCCGTCCGCGTCGAGCGGCGCCGAGCGGCTGGCCGAGCAGAGCTCCATGCAGGCCATGCTGAAACTGGCCGCGCGGACGGAATCGCGTGGCAATCCGCGCGCCGCGGGCGAGATGTACGGCAAGATCGCGGCGCGCTATCCCGACCAGCCGGCCGGGCACCTCGGCCTCGCGCGGACCAGCTATCGCACCGGCGACCCGGCGGCGGCCGCGCAGCACTACCGCACCGCGCTGACCTACGCGCCCGGCTCGGTCGATGCCCGCTACGGCCTGGGCAAGGCGCTGCTCGCCGCCGACCGGCCGGAAGCCGCGATCGAGCAGTTCGACCGGCTGATCGCGCAACAAGCCGCGGATACGCGCCCCTACGTCGCCAAGGGTGTCGCGCTCGACATGCTGGGCCGGCACGATGCGGCGCAGACGGTTTACCGCATCGGCCTGGACCTGGCGCCGATGAACGTGGCGCTGCGCACCAACCTCGGACTCTCGCTCGCGCTCGCAGGCGACTACAAAACCGCGCTGCGGGTGCTGGAGGATGCCGCGCGCGACCCCAAGGCGACCGCCCGCACCCGACAGAACCTGGCGCTGGTCTATGGCCTGGCCGGGGACATGGACGACGCGGCCGCGACCGGCAGCGCCGACCTTGGCCAAGGTGCGGTGCGGCGCAATCTCGCGTACTACAAGGCGCTGCGCTCCGCCCGCGCGATCACCGACGCCGCCGCCCGCACGCGCGCGAGCGCTGTGTCGGAGGCGCCGGGTACGGCGACCGCGGCGACGCAAACGACCCGGGTAGCCGCCGCCGACCCGAACACGGCGGAGCCCGCGGTCGCGCCATCCACCGAAGCGGCCCGATCCGCCGACATCGCGGCGGCGGCAAGCGCACCGGCCGGCGACGCGGCGCCGGCGCAGCTGGCCCCGGCCGGCAACGCCACGGCAACGGTCTCGACAGACGCCGCACCACCGGCCGCGCCGGCGGACGCACCGGTCGCCGATGCCCCGGCGGACACACCGGACGGCGACCGCGCCCCGGCCGGCGTGGTCCAGGCCAGCTTCACCCCCGCCCCGGCGCCCGACCACGCGCTGGCGGGCAGTGGACGCAGCTACTGGGTCCAGGTCGCGGCCCTGCGCTCGGAAGCTCAAGCGCAGGCCGAGTGGCGGCGTCTGAAGGGCGCGCACGCGACCCTGCTGGCCGAGTTGCCGCTGGCGCTGCAAAAGACCGAACTGCCCGAGAAGGGCACCTACTATCGCCTGCGCAGCGGCCCGTTCGCCGACGCCGGCACGCCCGCCCGGCTGTGCGAGGTCTTGCAGGAACGCAACCAGGCTTGCCTGGTGGTCCGCAGCGGGCCGGAGTCCTGAGCCGTCACGATCAAGAGCCAGAGCAAAACCGATGAAAGCCGAAACGATGCCGCGCCCCGTCCCGTCGCGCCCGATCACGCCGCCCGGCCTGCCATCGCGCCCGGTCCCGTCCGGCGAACAGGACCGGCTGCTGCGCCTGCTCGACACCCGGATCGCGCTGGTCCTGGCGTCCGAGCCGCAGGGCGAACAGCTGCGCCGACACGTCCGCGCGCTGCGCGCACGGCTCGCGGTCCAGCAGCTCGATCGCCGCACGCTGAACGAGGTCGCCGAGGTGGTCGACGCCCTGGCGCCGCGCCGCACCATCGACGGCGAGCCGATGGCCCGGCGCATGGCGGCAACGGCCGAACGGACGTACCAGCGCTGGACCCGCCGCGCCGCCCCCTGCGCGGCCGGGCTGGCGGGTTTGCTGGTGTGGCTGGTGTAGGGGAAGCCCCTAGGGATCCGCGAAAGGCGGTCTGATCCCCTGCTCCCCGGGGAGGCGAGGCGACTAACCGAGTCCCCCGTCTTACTCAGCGGCGGCCTTCTGCGGCGCGGGCTTGTCCGGGATCTCGCGGCCTTCCAGGGCCTTCGGGACCGGGCCGCCGGTCACCCAGTCGAGCAGCTCGGCGGTGTGCACCACCGGCACGTCGGTGCCGCTTTGGATCTGGGTCATGCAGCCGACGTTGCCGGCCGCGATCACGTCCGGCCGGGTCTTGCCGATGTTGCCGACCTTGCGGTCGCGCAGCTGGGTGGCGAGTTCCGGCTGCAGCAGGTTGTAGGTGCCGGCGGAGCCGCAGCAGATGTGCGCTTCCGGCACGTCCTTCACCTGCAAGCCGGCGTCGCCCAGGAGCGCCTTGGGCGCCTTGGTCACGCCCTGTCCGTGCTGCAGCGAGCAGGCGGCGTGGTAGGTCACCCGCAGGTCGGGCTGGCGGACCGGTGCGTTCAGGCCGAGCTCGCTCATGAACTCGGTGATGTCCTTGGCGATTCGCCCCACCCGCTCGGCCGCGGGGCGCCACTGCGCGTCGTGTCGGAACAGGAAGCCGTAGTCCTTCACCGTGTTGCCGCAGCCCGAGGTGTTGATGATCACGGCGTCCAGGCCCTCGCCGTCCATCTCCCGGGTCCAGGCGGCGATGTTCGCCTTGGCCTGGGCCTGCGCGCTCGGCGTGTCGCCCATGTGCTGGACCAGCGCGCCGCAGCAGCCCTGGTCGCGTGTCACCACCACCTCGACGCCGTGGCGGGTCAACAGGCGCACGGTGGCCTCGTTGATCGACGGGTTCACCACCGTCTGGGCGCAGCCGTTGAGCAGCCCGACGCGCGCGCGGCGCGGCCCCTCCGCCGGAAACACCTGCGGCTTGTCGGCCCAGCTGCGCGCGGGCAGTTCCGTGGGCGCCATGCCGATCAGCGTCTTCAGCCGCCCCGGCATCAGCCCGGCGAACGGGCGGGCGAACCGGGCCCCGAACAGCGCGGCGCGGAAGCGCATCGGGTACGGCAGCACCAGGCGCAGCAGCCGGCGCAGCGCGCGGTCCGGCAGCGGGCGGGTGTAGGTCTCGTAGATGTGCTCGCGGCCGTGTTCCAGCAGGTGGGCGTAGTTCACGGTCGCCGGGCAGGTGGTCATGCAGGACAGGCAGGTCAGGCAGCGGTCCAGGTGCTTGACCGTCTTGTCGTCCGGCGGCCCGCCGTCCTCCAGCATGTTCTTGATCAGGTAGATCCGCCCGCGCGGACTATCCAGCTCATCCCCCAGCAGCACGAACGTCGGACAGGTCGCCGTGCAGAAGCCGCAGTGCGTGCACAGCCGCAGGATGTCGTTGGCGTCCTGGGTATCCGGATCGGCCATCTGAGCGAGCGAGAAGTGGGTCTGCATGGGCTTGGCAAGGCTCCCGCGTTATCGCTGGGATGAGGGTTAGACGCCGGCGTACATCCGGCCGGGGTTGAGCAGGCGTCGGGGATCGAAGCCGTCCTTGAGGTTCCGGGTCAGGGCGGCCAGCCCGGCGTCCTGCGGCTGGAACACCGGCACGGCGGCGCGCACCTGCTCGGCGGCCCTGATCAGGGTGGCGTGGCCGCCGCTGGGTGCCACGGCGCCGCGCACGCCCTGAGCGAACGCGTCGGTTGCCTCAGGGATCGCCAGCCAGATCAGCCCGCCGCCCCAGTCCAGATAGTACTGCGCCCGGGTGTCGAGCAGCGACAGCCGGGCGGCGACGTCCGGGCCGTGGGCCGGCGGCACGGAGATCCGCCAGACGGCCGTGTCCGGCATGCCGACGAACGGGCGCACGTCGCGGATGTCGGCCCAGAGCGCCTCGCTCGCCTCGTCGTACAGTTCGCGGGTGGCGCCGAAGCCCTGCACCACCTCGGCCACCTTGCGCGCCCGGTGTTCGACCGACTTGGGCGGCCCCTCCAGGCGCAGGGCGGTGACGCTGCTGTTCGCCTTGGCGACCTCGGAAACGCGGCTGTAGGGCGCGATCCCGGCCGGCAGATGGGCCGCGCCGGAGACCTCGAAACTGGAGGTCAGGCCGGCGGTCAGGGCCTGCACCGCCTCGCCGGTGTCCAGACCGGTCAACAGCACCGTGCGGGTTGCCTCGCTGGCCGGCAGCACCTTCATGGTGATCTCGGTCATCGCCGTCAGCGTGCCGTAGGAGCCGGCCATCAGCTTGCACAGATCGTAGCCGGTGACGTTCTTCACCACCCGGCCGCCGGACTTGTACGCCTCGCCCCGGCCGGAAACGCCGGCATAGCCCAGGAAGTGGTCGCGCGCCGCGCCCGCCTTGATCCGCCGCGGGCCGGCCAGGTTGCAGGCGACCGTGCCGCCCAGCGTCCCCTGCCCGGCCTGCGTGCCCAACAGCGGGCCCAGGTCGGGCGGCTCGAACGCGAACGCCTGGCCGTTGCGCGACAGCTCCTGGACCAGTTCGTCCAGCGGCGTGCCGGCGCCCGCCTTCAGGATCAGCTCTTCCGGCTCGTACAAGTCGATCCCGGAGAAGGCGGACAGCGACAGGCCGGCCTGGGTCTGCATCGGCCGGCCCAGCGCGCGCTTGCTGCCCGCGCCGCCGAGTTCGATCGGCGCGTCCGCGCTCGCCGCCCAGGTCATCAGGTCGACCAGCTGGTCCTGGGTCTCCGGGCGGTAGGTGGTCGCTTCCGGGTTGTCGGCGCCGCCGCCGCCATCCGCCGCGGCGGCGCCGTCCGTCCTGCTATCGGCCATGATTTCGCGCTTAGAACCGGGGGATGTCCGGGAACGGCAGCTTGCCGCGGTGGATGTGCATCTTCCCCATCTCCGCGCAGTTGGAGAGCGTGGGGAACATCTTACCGGGGTTGAGCAGACCGTCGCGGTCGAACGCGCACTTCACGCGCTGCTGGGTGTCCAGGTCCACTTGCGTGAACATCTCGCCCATCAGGTCGCGCTTCTCCACGCCCACGCCGTGCTCGCCGGTCAGGACGCCGCCGACCTGGACGCACAGCTTCAGGATATCCGCGCCGAACTCCTCCGCGCGCTCCAGCTGGTTACCCTCGTTGGCGTCGTACATGATCAGCGGGTGCAGGTTGCCGTCGCCGGCATGGAACACGTTCGCCACGCCCAGCCCGTAATGCTCCGACATCTCGCGCATCCGCGAGAGCACGTGCGCCAGCTGATGGCGCGGGATCGTGCCGTCCATGCAATAGTAGTCGGGCGTCACCCGGCCGACGGCGGGGAAGGCGGCCTTCCGGCCCGCCCAGAACTTGGCGCGCTCGTCGTCGTCCTGGCTGACCCGCTCATAGCTGGCGCCGTTGTCCCGCCCGATCTGGGAGACCCGGGACAACAGCTCGTCGACTTCGCTCTCCGGCCCGTCGAGCTCGCAGATCAACAGCGCCTCGACGTCCAGCGGATAACCGGCCTGGACGAAATCCTCGGCCGCCTTGATCGCGACCTTGTCCATCATCTCGACGCCCGCCGGCACGATCCCGCTGGCGATGATCCCGGCGACCGTGTCGCCCGCCTGCTCGTTCGACGGGAAGCCGAGCAGCACGGCGCGCGCGCTTTCCGGCTTTTTCAGGATCCGCACCGTGACCTCGGTGACCACGCCCAACAGGCCCTCCGAGCCGTTGACCAGCCCCAAGACGTCGTAGCCCTCGCTGTCCAGGTGCTTGCCGCCCAGGCGCACCACCGTGCCGTCGATCAGCACCATCTGCACGCCCAGCACGTTGTTGGTGGTCAGGCCGTACTTCAGGCAGTGCACGCCGCCGGAATTCTCCGCGACGTTGCCGCCGATCGAACAGGCGATCTGCGAGGAGGGATCCGGGGCGTAGTAGAAGCCGTCGTGCTCCACCGCCTTGGTGATCCCGAGGTTGGTGACGCCCGGCTGCGCGACCACGCAGCGGTTGTCGGTATCGATCTCCAGGATCTGGTTGAACTTGCCCAGACCCAGGAGGATGCCGTCTTCCAGCGGCAGCGCGCCGCCGGACAACGACGTGCCCGCGCCGCGCGGCACCACGCGGATGCCGAGCGCGTTGCAATACGCCATGATCTGGCTGATCTGATCGACGGTCGAGGGCAGCACCACGACCATCGGCGACGTGCGGTAGGCGGTCAGGCCGTCGGACTCGTAGGCCCGCTTTTCCGCCTCGTGCACGATCACCCCCTCGCCGGGCACGATCTCCCTCAGGCGCGCGACGATCTCGTCCTGGCGGTCGAGAATGTCGCGCTTCGGCTCGGGCATCGAGACCAAGGTCGTCTACCTCCGCGTTAGTGGCCCGCCTTGTCGACAGCGACGACACGCCGGGTCGGGCGGCATCGTCCAGGCGCGGCGGGCTCGGGTCGGCGCCGGCGTTGGGCGTGCCCGTTGGACCCGGGACCGCCTGGCCGGTTCTTAATGATCTTGGCCGGTCGCCCGGCGGGTCCAGCCGCGCGCCTTCACGCGTGCGAAGCGGCCGGACGCGAACTGGTAGTACCAGACAGCGAAGTATGTGGCCGGCGCGCGCGCGAGGTCAACCTGACCTGAGGTGGCGAGCAGGCGGCGCGCCCGATAGCGGCCGAACGTATCCAGGGCGCCGAACGCAAACGAGGCCGCTGTCGGGACGCTCCCGACGCGGCCTCGCTCGCGCGCATCGCGCACCGCCGCTCCCGATCCCGGAAGCCGCGGTCAACCATGCGTGGTTAGCCCTGACGGGCCTTCAGACGCGGGTTCTTCTTGTTGATCACGTAGGTGCGCCCACGGCGGCGGATGACGCGGCAGTTCTTGTCCCGCTTCTTCGCGGTGCGCAGGGAATTGCGAATCTTCATGGCTGTTGGCGTTCCGACAGACGCGTGGCTGGTTGTTGGTGTGGCTTCGCGGACGGCAGGGGATACGGGCTTCCCGGCGGCGCGTCGCGCGCGAGCCTGAACGCCCGTCTCCCGGCGAATTCGGCGGCGGACCATAGTCACCGGGTCCGCCCCCGTCAAGCGCGTCCCGGCGCGGCTACCAGTCGGACAGGGTGTTGCCGGTCCCGGGCTTGATCGCGTGGAAACGGAAGACCCGTAACGCCCTGCTTTCCAGCGCGTTCAGCCGCCGGGTCCAGAGGTCGCATTCCTCCAGCGCCAGTTGGCCGTAGCGCTCCAGCCGGCCGTCGAGGGCGGCCTGCTGCATGAACTCCGCCCAGCCGCTCTTGATCGCGGCGATCTGCCGGTCGCTGCGGTCTTCCTTGATCCGGACGTCGAGCCGCAGCTCCTTGAGCGCGTCTTCCCAGTCGGAGACCGCCCAGGGGGCGGGCGTGTCCGGCTCGCCCTCCTTCCAGGCCTGCAGTTCCTCGCTGTGGTCGCCGACCGAAGCCAGCACGTAGTCGGTGAACAGCAGCTGGCCCTTCGGCTTCAGGCCCTTCTCGATCATGTGCAGCAGACGGACCTTGTCGGGCAGGGTCACGAACGCCTCGCGGGCGAACACGACGTCCAGGCTGTTCGGCTTGATCTCGACCTCGCGCAGCGCCTCGGCGTGGATCGGCGCCTTCTTGGTCAGGCCGGCGATCTCGGACAGCTTCTGGCCCGCCCGGGCGAGGTCGGGATCGCCCTCGATGCCGTTGATCCAGACGCCGAATTCCTTGCACACCGCGCGGGTCGCCCCGCCCAGGCCGGCGCCCAGCTCCATGATGCTCATCTTGGGGTTCAAACCGACCGGCTTCAGCAGCGTCAGCACGTCCTCGCCGCCGCCCGGCGTTTCGAAGCCGGGGCCCCAGACGTCCTGCACCAAGCTGATCCGCTCGTCGTCCCAGGGGAGCGGCTTTTCCGGGGCGCGAACCGCGTGGTCGGGCAGTGCGGTCTCGATCCGCTGGACCGACAACTCGGGGAGGCGGATGCTGTAACCGTTCCACCACGCCTTGAAGCGCAGGCTCCACGGGATCTTTCCCTGCCGCGCCATCGCGGCTGGAATCCGCATCCCGTTGCCTGCCTTGATGCACGACATTATGCCCGCCTGAAGAATGGAAGTATCGGCCGCGGCACTGCTGGTGCGTGCGCGAGCCGGATCGTGGCCGCGCGAGCCTGGCCTATTCGGGGTAAAGGCGGGGTAAATGATGTTTCGCGCTACGACGCCCCGGTGCCGCCCGTGCCGCCGTCCTGCGCGTCCGGGAAATTCATGCCGCCGTCCTGGTCCGGCTGCTTCGGCTCGTCCAGGCGCTTGAGGTCCTTGGCGCCCTCGGGGTCGGTGCTTTCAAAGAAGGTGTAGGACAGCGTAATGGTCTGCACCTCGTCGGTGTCGACGTCCCTGGCGAGTTGGGGCGAGACGAACAGCTGGACCGGCATGCGCACGCTCTCGCCCGCGCCCAGGCGCTCCTCGGTGAAGCAGAAACACTCGATCTTGTTGACATACTCGCCGACCTTGAGCGGGGTCACGTTGTAGGCGGCGTGCCCGATGATCGCGCGCTCGGCGTTCGACTTGACACGGAAGTAGACGGTCTTGCGCTCGCCCAGATTGATCGTGACCTTGCGCTCCTCCGGCCAGAACTTCCACGGCAGGTCCGGCTGGGTCTGGGTGGCGAACTGCACCGTGATCTTCCGGTCGATCTGCTCGACCGACTGGGAAGCGGCCACGCGCTGCGTCGTCCCGCCGAGGCCGGTGACCTGGCAGAACATGTTGTACAGCGGCACGGCGTAATACATCAGGACCCCCATGCCGCACAGGATGCCGACCAGGGGCAGTACGGTCTTGAGGGTACGACGGCGGTCTAGGGCGGGCTGCGCCATCCCGGAAACGCTCCTGCCTTGGGTTTCTGTCGGACGCGCGCGACGCCAAAATCGGCCGGGTCGGCGCCCGCATCGAGAGGTGGCGGCCGGCCGCCGCCGTGTAAAGCGCGTGTCACACGGATGGGTCGCCTTTGCGGGAGCCGGCCCCGCTCAAACCGCGGGCGCAGCGGGCGTCCGCGCTGGCGCATGCGGCATTTCGTCGTGCGCAACCAGGCGACGGGCCGTGCGTCCGTTTCATTGCACGCCGTTGAGCGGGCGCACAACACCCACTAGTGTGCCTGCTAGACCGGGGGGCATGTGGGGTGGAGTCCCGTCCGCCGCGGCGGGTGCCCCGTCCACCGCAGACCGCTCCACCCCAGACCGCTCCATCGCAGACAGCCGTTCCACAGGAGGGGATGATCTCAAGTTCCAGCGAACGCGACCGCCCGCTGCGCGTCGGCGTGGTCGGCGTGGGCTATTTCGGCCGGTTCCACGCCGCCAAGTATGCCGCGCTCGAGGGCTGCGCGCTGACGGCGGTCGTCGATATCGACATCGAACGCGCCCGCACCGTGGCCGAACCCTACGGCTGTCCGGCGTACGACCAGCTCGAGGAGGTGTTCGGCCAGGTCGATGCGCTGAGCATCGCGACCCCGACCTCGACCCACTTCGAGGTCGCGCGGATCTGCCTGGAAAACGGCATCCACGTGCTGGTGGAAAAGCCGATGACCTCAAGCCTGCAGCAGGCGGAGGCATTGGTGGCCCTGGCGGACGCGCGCGGCATGCTGCTGCAGGTCGGCCACCAGGAGCGTTTCTTCGCCGCCCAGGTCGGGCTGGCGGGCATGGCGAGCGCGCCCACCGACATCTACTGCGAGCGCCTGGGCCCGTTCACCGGGCGCAGCCTGGACTGCTCGGTCGTCACCGACCTGATGATCCACGACATCGACCTGGCGCAGTCGCTGGTGCGCACGCAGATCACCGGCTTGATCGGCCTGGGCACGCCGTCGGTCACCGAGTTCCCGGACGAGGCGGACGTGACGCTGTACTACGCCAACGGCTGCACCGTGCGCCTGGTCGCCAGCCGGGCCAGCGAGGGCCGCAGCCGGCGCACGCGGATCATGCAGGCCGACGGCACCATCGACATCGACTTCCTGGCGCGCACCTGCAGCCATTCCCGGCTGGGCGCGATCGAGCCGCAACTGCCCTACGTCAACGGCTCGATCAGCGGCCGGCGCGCGCTGATCAACGACAATCTCGGCCAGGAGCTGGCCGCCTTCATCGACGTGCTGCGCCACGGCGGCAAGCCGATGGTGACCGGCGAGGACGGCCGGCGGGCGCTGGAAACCGCGCTGATGATCGAGCAACACATGAACATCGTCGTGCCCGATCAGCGCGCGGCGGGCGCACACGGATAGACGCCTCTTCAGCGCCGGCGGGTGGACGCCCGCTGGCGCTGCCCTAGCTTGGGCCGCGCCATGCTCGCTCAGGACCAGATCCACGCCGTCTTCGACCGCCTGCACGCCCGCTACCACCAGCCGGACGCGGACCGCCGCCCGCACGTCAAGGAGGAGTCGGAACACTTCCGCGCCGTGGTCGCCTGCCTGCTGTCCGCGCAGAGCCGGGACAGCAACACCGCCAAGGCCAAGCACGCCCTGTTCCAGCTGGCCGACACGCCGGAGGGCATCCTGGCCCTGCCGGACGACGAGGTCGCGGCGGCGATCAAGCCGTGCGGCCTATACAATTCCAAGACCCGCAACCTGAAGCGCCTGGCGGCGGCGGTCCGGGACCGCGGCGGCCAGATCCCGCGCAGCCGCAAGGGGCTGATGGAATTGCCCGGCATCGGCCGGAAGTGCGCCGACATCGTGCTGCGCTTCTCGTTCGGCGAGGAGGCGATCGCGGTCGACACCCACGTTGACCGGGTCTGCAACCGCCTCGGCCTTGCCCGCGGCAAGACCGAGGAGCAGACCGCCCAGCAGCTGGACGAGCGCGCGCCCGGCTGGGCCAAGCGCGACGGCCACGTCTGGCTGATCACCTTCGCCAAGCGGATCTGCACCGCCCGCGCCCCCAAGTGCGCCAGCTGCCCGCTCGCCGACCTGTGCGAGGCGTATCAGTCTGGGCAGATGGCGGCGGGGTAGGCCCCTCGGTTCAACGGCAATCCGAGCGGGTCCCCGCTCCCCCACTGGGAGAGAGCTGTGCAAGCCGCTTTCGATAGCCGTCAGGCGTCCGTCGACACGGCCGCTTACGCGGCCTGCTCAAGATGACGTCAAAATTTGTAAAGTGACGCCCCCATCAGCAGCTTAAAGATATTTACATTGCTGAGCAGCCGACCGCAGGTCGGCGTGTCGAAGGACGCCTGACGGGTCTCGTCACTGGCGTGCAAACGTCACCTTGAGGGGAGAGCGACAGGGGGAGGAGGTAGGCACGCCAGCAGCAAGTGCAGCACCCGCCCCCCCCCTCG
>NZ_NRRL01000127.1 GCF_016583645.1 Rhodovibrio sodomensis
CCCGCCGCGCCCGCGTCGGGATCGGCGTGGAAGTCCCAGGGCGTGGCCAGCAGGGCGAGGGCGGTGACGTCGCGCCGCAGGCCCGGCTCGCCGCGACCGGGGCGCAGGCGCTGGAGCCCACGATGCAGGCGCTGGGCTATCTGCCGGTGGATGCGCTGCAGACGCTGTTCCAGGGTCTCGACCCCCTGACCGGGGTGCGCAAGTTCCTGACGTTCGCCCGCCTGAACCAGGACAGCACCAAGGCGGAGACGTTCGTCGCGCTGGAGGACTGGCTGAACGACGGCGTGCCGCTGGCCGCCCCGGTCGCGCGCGAATGCCTGTACGGCTGGTACGGCCGCAACGACGCGGCCCGCGGGCGCTGGCGGATCGCCGGCCGCGCGGTCGACCCGGGCCGGGTCAGCCAGCCCGCACTGTGCCTGCTCCCCGCCCAGGACCGGATCGTGCCCCCCGCCGCCGCCGCCGCGCTGGGGGCCGCGCTGCCCAACGCGGAGGTGCGGAGCCCGGCGCTGGGCCACATCGGCATGGTCGTCTCCGGCAAGGCGAAGCGCGAGGCGTGGGTCCCGCTCGCCGACTGGTTGAGCCGCGCGGCCGGGTAGGCTGCCGGCCACCAGCCATCCGGTCGCTGGCCTGCCCGTCGATTCCGCCGGAACCGCGTGGCCGGTCTGCGGCGTGATCCAAAGTCACTGGAAATTCATGGATAGGGTCGGACCGCCTCGTTAAGGTTGGCGGCGGGAGGAGCCCGGGGCGTCCAGCCGACCCCGCGGCCGCGTGGCCGGCAGCCGCCGCGACGCGGCCCGGACGCGCGACGGACCCGCCGCGGGATCGCGCGCCGGGTGTTCGCGGATGCTGTCACCGCGGCGCGCGCACGACACCCTGAGACAGCCGGCGCCTGTGAACATCCGAGCGCGGGCGCCGCCCGACTGCACCGAAGGCCAAGGAGGTAAACAAACCATGGCAGATGCCAGCGTTGCCGGGACCGGCAGCAACATGGACATCGTGATCGCCGGCGGCGCCCGCACCCCGGTGGGCACCTTCAACGGCGGCCTGTCGACCGTGCCGGCGAGCTATCTCGGCACCCACGCGATCAAGGAGGCGATGAAGCGGTCCAAGGTCGACCCCAAGGACGTCGACGAGGTCGTCCTGGGCCAGATCCTGACCGCGGCGCAGGGCCAGAACCCTGCCCGCCAGGCCGCGATCGACGCGGAGATCCCGGTCGAGCGCACGGCCTACGGCATCAACCAGCTGTGCGGCTCCGGGCTGCGCTCGGTCGCGCTGGGATTCCAGGCGATCGCGCTCGGCGACGCCAACATCGTGGTCGCCGGCGGCCAGGAGAGCATGTCCCAGGCCCCGCACGCCCAGCACCTGCGCAACGGGCAGAAGATGGGCGACCTGAAGATCGTCGACACCATGCTCAAGGACGGCCTGATGGACGCGTTCCACGGCTACCACATGGGCAACACGGCCGAGAACATCGCCAAGCAGTGGCAGATCACCCGCGAGGAGCAGGACGCCTTCGCCGCCGCCTCGCAGCAGAAGGCGGAGGCGGCGATGAAGGCCGACCGCTTCCAGGACGAGATCGTGCCGGTGACGATCAAGACCCGGAAGGGCGATGTCGTCGTCAACAAGGACGAGCACCCCAAGGAGGGCGTCACCGCCGAGGGTCTGGGCAAGCTGAAGCCCGCGTTCGACAAGGAAGGCTCGGTCACCGCCGGCAACGCGTCGGGGATCAACGACGGCGCCGCCGCCGTGGTGCTGATGAGCGCCAAGGAGGCCGACACCCGCGGCGTCCAGCCGCTGGCGCGGATCGTCTCCTGGGCGACCTGCGGGGTCGACCCGTCGATCATGGGCACCGGCCCGATCCCGGCCAGCCGCAAGGCGCTCGAGAAGGCCGGCTGGAAGGTCGACGACCTGGACCTGATCGAGGCCAACGAGGCGTTCGCCGCGCAGGCCCTGTCGGTCAACAAGGATCTCGGCTGGGACCCGGAGAAGGTGAACGTCAACGGCGGCGCGATCGCGCTCGGCCACCCGATCGGCGCCAGCGGCACCCGCATCCTGATCACCCTGCTGCACGAGATGCAGCGCCGCGACGCCAAGAAGGCGCTGGCGACGCTGTGCATCGGCGGCGGCATGGGCATCGCGATGTGCGTCGAGCGCGGCTAACCCATCTACGACGGTCGACGCCGGCGGGGCGGGCGGCCCGGGCCACCGGGACCGTCCGCCCCGGGCCGGCGATCGATATAAAGGGCCGAACCAACGGCGGCCGAGCAAGCCGCGACGGTCGAACAAGCGCCCTCGCCCGGGACCGCCGGGGCCACGACAACGAGGGCACGACAACCAGGGGAGGAAGGCAGACATGGCACGTGTGGCACTGGTCACCGGCGGCACCCGCGGCATCGGGCACGCCATCTCGGTGGCGCTGAAGGACGCCGGCTATACCGTGGGCGCGAACTACGGCGGCAACGACGACGCGGCCAAGAAGTTCGAGCGGGAGACCGGGATCAAGACCTTCAAGTTCGACGTCTCGGACGCGGGCTCGGTCAAGTCGGGGATCGAGCAGGTCGAGCAGGCCCTCGGTCCGATCGACGTGCTGGTGAACAACGCCGGCATCACCCGCGACAGCACCCTGCACAAGATGAAGCCCGAACAGTGGGACGAGGTGATCAATACCAACCTCAACAGCGTGTTCTACTGCACGGCCTACGTGATCAACGGCATGCGCGACCGCGGCTTCGGCCGGATCATCACGATCTCCTCGATCAACGGCCAGAAGGGTCAGATGGGCCAGGCCAACTACGCCGCCGCCAAGGCCGGCGTGATCGGCTTTACCAAGTCGCTCGCCCAGGAGAACGCGCGCAAGGGCGTCACCGCCAACGTCGTGGCGCCGGGCTACATCGATACCGAGATGGTCCAGAAGGTGCCGCAGGACGTGCGCGAGAAGATCATCGGGCAGATCCCCGTGAACCGGCTGGGCGAGCCGGAGGAGATCGCCCGCTGCGTGACCTTCCTGGCCGACGACCAGGCCGGCTTCATCACCGGCTCGACCCTGTCCGCCAACGGCGGCCAGTACATGGCGTAGCCCGCGGGGCGTCCCGGGCACGCCGCGCCAGCGCGACCGCCGGCCCCGGATGGGTGCGACCGTCCGGGGCCTTTTCGCGCGCGCCGCGCCCGGCCTAAGCTGATCCCGGGGGCCCGCCGGCGCGCGGCCCGAGCGGCGGCCAGGATACAACCCAAGGTCAGAAGACGGGGAGAAACGCCATGACCAGCATGGTCACGCTGATCGACTACGACCACGCCAGCGCGCGGGTGCGCCACGTTTACGACGACATCATGGCGACCCGGAAAACCAGCCACGTCAACAACTTCTGGCGCGCCCTGGCGCACGATCCGGACACGCTGGAGGCGGTCTGGTCGCGGATGAAGCGCCTGATGGGCAGCGAGGCGGACGGCGCTCTCGACCCGCTGACCAAGGAGCTGATCTACCTCGCGGTGTCGGTCTCCAACGGCTGCGAGTACTGCGTGCGCTCGCACGCCGCGGGCGCGGAGCGCAAGGGCATGACGGCCGCGCAGTACGCCGAGATGCTGGCGGTGGTCGGCCTGGCGAACGAGACCAACCGCCTGGCGATCGGCTACCAGGTGCCGGTCGACGACAGCTTGAGGTAAGCCCGGCGCTTGGCAGGGCAAACAACTGGTTGTACCGTCCGCAGCCGATCCGTCGGGCGGGGCGGCGGCAACCAGTCAGCGGGTTTGGGCATGAACCACCTGCATCAGGCGTACGAGCGGATCCTCGGCAGACAGGCCGAGCGGTCGGCGCTGATCACCGACGCGCAGGCCCCCGACAACCCGATCGTCTTCGTCACCGGCGCCTTCCTGGCGATGACCGGGTACAGCCGTGACGCGGTGATCGGCCACAACTGCCGCTTCCTGCAAGGCCCGGCGACCTGCCCCACCGCGATCGCGGACATCCGCGCCGCGGTCCGCGGCGGCCGGGCCCTGACCCGCGACATCCTGAACTACCGGCGCGACGGAACGACGTTCTGGAACCGGTTGCGGATCCGCCCGGTGGCCGGCCCCGACGGCCGAATCCGCCGGTTCGTCGGGGTCCAGCAGGAAATCCAGGCGTCCGAGGTCTGGCCGGACGCGATCGACGGCATCCACGGCTGACGGGCTTCTTGAAGACAGGGCAAGGGTCAGCTGAAAGCTGATGTCACCCTGCAGCATCTGGCCCTAATGCACGCTGCCGGACGGTTTGGCGCTGCGCTTGGGGACGTCGCGGCCGGTCAGCAGCAGGGCGCCGCCGACGGGCACCGTGGGGCCGGCCTTGCGGCGGGCGACGTCGGCGATCTGTACCCGGTACGCCGCCGCCCCGTCGAGCAGCCGTTCGGCCGACAAGGGCGCCTCGCCGACCAGTTCCTCGATCGCTTCGGCGGCGACGATCACCTCGAGGCGCGCGTGGCCGATCCGCGCGTCCAGGCGCACGGCTTCCGTCTCCGCGTCGTAGCGGGCGTCGGTCTCTTCGAGTTCGAGGCGCTTGGGATCGCTCATCACGCGGCGGACCCTAATCGCTGGCGCGGCCCCGGGAAAGAGCGAAAGACGGGTGCCGCCCCGACCCGTGCCGACCCTACCCGCGGCGGCCCCGGGGCGCGCCCTACTGCAGCGGGCTGTGCAGCGCGCTCACCCGAACCTGCGCCAGGCCCTGCTGCTTGAAGCCGAGCCGCCGGGCGGCCATCCGGGACACGTCGATCAGCCGGTCGGCGACGAACGGCCCGCGGTCGTTGACCGTCAGGATCACCGCGCGGCCGTTGGCGAGGTTGGTGACCTTGACCCGGGTGCCGAGCGGCAGGGTCGGATGCGCCGCGGTGAACGCCTCCTGATCGTAGATCTCGCCGTTCGCCGTCGCCCGGCCGTGGAACGGATCGCCGTACCAGGACGCGGTGCCGACCGCGCTGTAACCGTCGTAGACCTGCGGATCGTAGCGCACGCCGTCGATCGTGTAGGGCTGCAGCCCGCGCCGCCCGTCGTAGGCGACGCTGTCCGCCAGCCAAGCCACCGCGGCCAACGCCAGGACGCCGGCCAGACTGGCCAACTCGGCCGACCGGCCATCGCGCCGCCCGCGATTGGAGCGCGCACGCCGACCGCGCGACCTGCGGGCGGCGTTCTGGCTTGGGGGGCGGTCGGCGGGCGGGACGGGCATGGCAGCGCGCATGCTAGATCAAAATCGCAGAAAACCGAACCGGCCTTGATCGTGAATTCTGCTCTAACTTCCTGACGCATGGGCAAGATTCAGCTGACAGGTGATGCGACCTTTCAGCATCTTGCCCCAGCAATCCGGACGCGCCGCATCACCCGGCCCTCGCCGCGACGGCGAAAGCTCACTACCTTGAGGCCATGGCGAACGACCGTATTCCCACGCACCTCTGGATCGGCGGCCACCTGCGCCGCTGCCACGCCGAGGGCGTGTTCGTGACGATCGCGCACAAGGGCGACCCGACCGGCGGCCTGGTGGTGCTCAAACTCAACATGCTGGAGCACGGCTGCCGCGTGCTCTCGCAGACCCGCGACGTCGACGGCGAACTCGCCTGGATGCCCGCGCTCGACGGCAAGCTGGTCTGCGAAGCCGACGCCGACGCCTACATCCGACGCGCCATCAAGCGCGACCCCGACCTGTGGGCCGTGGAGGTCGAGGACAAAACCGGCTGGCACCCGTTCGAGGGCAAGGTCCTGACGTGACCGCGGTCCTGGTCGGTCTTCCGCCACAGGGCTGAAGTCTCCCACCCACCTGGGAAGAGGCGAGGGACTCGGGAGACGTCCGCGGCCGATACCGTGCTCTCCGCCGCGTCGCGATCCTCTCCTCGCACGCGGAAGACAGGGAGCGTAGTTCTTGCTCAAGGACACTTTCGTCCAGGCGCTTCAGTCGCCGTGTGGGATGCTTCGGGACGCTCCTGCGTTCACCCGCCCGCGACCCTGCCAGCATGAGCGGGTCGCCCGGACACGCCCCGGCCAAAATCGGGGGCGGAAATCCGTTGTCGGATGCGTTATGCTTGCTTGAATATAGCGCTATGCCTGCCACCTCCCGGGCACGGGGTCGCCATCACACGGGCGGCCCTGGCCCGGGGGGTGGGCCCAAGGGCGGGCGCGCACAAGCAGGTCTGGGGAGAGCGAGCCAACCATGAGCCAGCTGGTCGATCCGTTCGGGCGCGAGATCACCTATCTGCGGGTGTCCGTGACCGACCGCTGCGATTTCCGCTGCACCTACTGCATGGCGGAAGACATGACCTTCCTGCCCAAGCGCGAGATCCTCAGCCTGGAGGAGCTCGACCGGCTGTGCAGCGTGTTCGTCGGCATGGGCGTGGACAAGCTGCGCCTGACCGGCGGCGAGCCGCTGGTCCGGCGCAACATCATGTGGCTGATCGAGCGGCTGTCGCGCCACTTCGACAGCGGCCAGCTGAAGGAACTCACCCTCACCACCAACGCCAGCCAGCTGGCCAAGCACGCCCACCGGCTGTACGAGCTGGGCGTGCGCCGGGTGAACGTCTCGTTCGACTCGCTCGACCCCGACAAGTTCCAGGCGATCACCCGCTGGGGCAAGTACGAGAAGGTGATGGAAGGCCTGCAGGCGGCCAAGGACGCCGGCCTGCACGTCAAGATCAACACGGTCGCGCTCAAGGGCGTCAACGACGAGGAGTTCGAGAAGCTGGTGCGCTGGTCCCACGAGCAGGGTTGGGACATCACCTTCATCGAGGTCATGCCGATGGGCGACGTCGGCGAACTGCGCCTGGAGCAGTACCTGCCGCTGTCGATGCTGCGCGCGCAATTGCAGAAGTCGTTCACCCTGACCGACCTGCCGGACAAGACCGCCGGCCCGGCCCGCTACGCCTGGTCGGAGGAGACCGGCGGGCGGATCGGCTTCATCACGCCGATGACCCACAACTTCTGCGAAAGCTGCAACCGGGTGCGCCTGACCTGCACCGGCACGCTCTACATGTGCCTGGGCCAAGAGGACAACGCCGACCTGAGGCAGCCGCTGCGCGCCAGCGACGACGACCAGCTGGTGGAGGACGCGATCCACGAGGCGATCGGCCGCAAGCCCAAGGGCCACGACTTCGTCCTCGACCGCCGCCGCGCGCGCGCCAGCAACCCGCGGCACATGAGCGTGACCGGCGGGTAGGCCCGGCGGAGACGGCCGCATCGGCGGGTCCCTCTCCCGTCGAGGGAGAGGGGCTGGCGGCGCTTGTCTCGCGCGTCCGCCGCCGCGATGCTTTTCGGCATGAAGGTCTCCGAATACCGACAGCACGACGCCGTCGGCCTCGCGGAACTGGTCGCGGCCGGGAAGGTGAGCGCGCGCGAGCTGGTCGAGGCCGCGCTCGCCCGGGCCGACGCCCATGACGCGGACCTGGGCGCCCTGGTACGCCGGCACGACGCGCTCGCCCGGCAGCAGGCCGACAGGGTCGTCCAGGCCGCGTCGCCGCTAGCGGGCGTACCCACCGTGCTGAAGGACCTGGGCGCGCGCCTGACCGGCGTGCCCACGGGCAACGGCACCCGGCACCTGCGGGACCGCCCGAGCGACCACACCAGCAGCTGCGTGCAGCGGCTGCTGGACGCGGGGCTGTGCGTGATCGGGCAAACCAACGCGGCCGAGCTCGGCTTGTCCTATACCACCGAGCCCGAGGACCTGTTCCCGACCCGCAACCCGTGGGACCGCGCGCGCACCGCCGGCGGCTCCAGCGGCGGCAGCGCGGCGGCCGTGGCGGCGCGGATCGTGCCGCTGGCGCACGGCAGCGACGGCGGCGGGTCGATCCGGGTGCCAGCGAGCTGCTGCGGCCTGGTCGGCCTGAAGCCGACGCGCGGGCGCGTGCCCATGGGGCCGACGAGCGGTGACGCCTGGTCCGGCCTCGTCAGCCACGGCGTGCTGACCCGCAGCGTGCGCGATACGGCCGCCGCGCTCGACTTGATGGCGGGCTGGGAGCCGGGCGATCCCTACGCCGCGCCCGCGCCGGACGCGCCCTACCTGGACGCCGTGACCCGCGATCCGGGCCGGCTGCGCGTGGCGCTGTGGACCGACTGGTCGCCTGAAATGCCGAGCGATCCCGCCTGCCGCGCGGCGGCCGAGGACGCCGGCCGGCTGCTGGAAAGCCTCGGCCATGTCGTCGAACCGGCGGAACCGCGGTTCGACCGCGACGCCTTCCGCGCGGCCTTTCTGGACACGGTCGGGGCGCACGCACTGGCCGACCTGAACGCGATCATGCGGGCCACGGCGGGACGCGACTGGACGGCCGGCGACTTCGCCCCGGCGGTCGAGGCGGTCGCCGCCCACGGCCGCGACGCCGGGGTCGAAGCGCACCTGCGCGGGCGCGACACGCTGCAGCGGATCGCCCGCACGGTCGGCCGGTTCCTGGTCGACACGGACCTGATCCTCACCCCGACCCTGGCGCAGCGGCCGCCCGAACTGGGCGTGCTGGACGACGCCCATGCGGGGGTCTGGGCGCTGCACGCCCGGCAGGGCGCGTTCAGCCCGTTCACCGCGCTCGCCAATGCGACCGGCGAGCCCGCGATCAGCCTGCCGCTATGCTGCTCCGACGGCCTGCCGGTGGGCGTGATGCTGCACGCGCCGCTGGGCCGCGAGGACCGGCTGCTGCAGGTCGCCCGGCAGTGCGAACGGGCGCGGCCGTGGTTCGACCGGTGGCCGCGCCTCTAATTCCCTCTCCTCCACTGGGAGGAGAGGGCTAGGGAGAGGAGGTTGCCCCCGGCCGAGCAGCTCCCGCGGCGCCCCAAGCGCCCCTGCCGTGCAGAGCCACCTCACCCTGTCCCTGTCCCCCTACAGGCGGAAAGGGGACCCGCTGTTGGGCCCTGCAAACGGATCAGCCCCGCCGGGTCGCCTTGCTGACCACGCCCATCAGCACGCCCAGGCCGGTGCCGGCGAGGCGGCGCGGCAGGAAGTAGGGGGTGAGCGCGGCGCGCGAGACCGGGCCGGAGACGTGGACCGTGCACCTGCCCAGCTGCTTCAGCCCGTCCGCGGCGATCTCGTCGGGATCGGCGGCGAACGGGAAGCTGCCGGGGCTGAAGCCGGAGCGCTCGCCGAACTTGGTCTTGGTCGGCCCCGGCGCGAGCGCCAGCACGTCGACCGGCTTGCGCCGGACCTCCTCCACCAGCGCTTCCGTCCACGCCTGGATGAACGCCTTGGAGGCGGTGTAGGTCGCGAGGTAGGGCACCGGCTGCACCGCGAAGGTGCTGGACAGGTTGATCAGGCCGGCGCGGCTGCCGTCCAGGCGCGCGCGCTCGATCATCCCCGGCAGCAGCGCGGTCGCGAGCGCGACCGGCGCGGTGCAGTTCAGCTCCACCGTCGCAACCTCGTCGCCCGGCTGGTTGTCCAGCACGGCGCCGTACTTGCCCATGCCGGCGTTGTTGATCAGCAGGTCGACCTCCAGGTCCTCCGCCCGGTCGATCAGCGCCTGCCGGTGCTCCGGCCGGGTCAGGTCGGCGGTCATCGTCTCCACCCGGCGGCCGTCGACCGCGAGTTCTTCCTGCATGTCGGCCAGCCGCTCGGCGTCGCGCCCGGTCAGCAGCAGGTCGGTGGTCTCCGGCAGGGCGCGGGCGAACGCCGCGCCGATACCGCTGGTGGCGCCGGTGACGAGGGCGAAGCGATGATCCATGGCGGTGGGGCTCGGGTCCTGGCTGGTGGGATGTGCGCCGCGCACAGAAGATCGCGCGGGCGCGGCCCTTGTCAAACCTGCGGCCGCGCGGCGCAAGCGCGCGCGTGCGCGCTGGTCACGCGCCCGGCGGTGCGGTTAGGCTTCGCGGGCGCCGCGCCGCGCGCCCCCGTCAGCCCGAGCCCGGAAAGGCCGTCCGTTCGCCCATGACCCGCCGCAAGATCGGCTTTGTCGCCTCCGACGCCCCGGAGGCCGAGGAGGCGCTGGCCCGCCTGACCCGGCGCTACACCAACGTGCCGCCCGAGGAGGCGGACGTGATCGTGGCGCTGGGCGGCGACGGGCTGATGCTGGAGTCCCTGCACAAGCACATGGACCGGCACGTGCCGATCTACGGCATGAACCGCGGCACGGTCGGCTTCCTGATGAACGAATACAGCGAGGACGACCTGGTCGAGCGGCTGGAGCGCGCGGACCTGGTGCAGCTGCACCCGCTGCGCATGGTCGCCGAGCGCAAGAACGGCCAGGGCGAGACGCAGACGGCGCTCGCGATCAACGAGGTCAGCCTGCTGCGCGAAAGCCGGCAGGCGGCCAAGATCCGGGTGTCGATCGACGGCGTGGTCCGCCTGGAGGAGATGATCTGCGACGGCATCCTGATGGCCACCCCCGCGGGCTCGACCGCCTACAACCTGTCCGCGCACGGCCCGATCATCCCGATCGGCGCGCCGCTGCTCGCGCTCACCCCGATCAGCGCGTTCCGCCCGCGCCGCTGGCGCGGCGCCCTGCTGCCCGCCAAGGCGGACGTCGTGTTCGACATCCTGGAAGCCCGCAAGCGCCCGGTCTCCGCCACCGCCGACTACACCGAGGTACGCGACGTCACCCGCGTCACCGTGAAGGAAGACCGCTCGCTGACCACCGACCTGCTGTTCGATCCCGAGCACAATCTGGAGGAACGGATCCTGAAGGAGCAGTTCCTGCCGTGAGCCCGTGTAATTCGCCGCCGGCGAGGTTTATAAGGGTGGCGTGACCCTCGAAGCCGCTGTTACTGGGGCTTCAGAGATCGTGCAAAGACAATACGGAGGGTCACGCCATGGGTGAGTCGTCCCACGTCCTGACGCCTTCGTTCAACCGGTCAGTTCAAGTCGAGGGCCGCGACGAGCGCCTGGGCACCGCCGGCGGGGCTGTGCTGCTGCGCGAGATCATGCAGCTGAGCGGGCTTCGGCGGTTTCTGGCGAACCGGCTGCAGGATCCGCGCCGGCAGGCGGCGATCTGGTATCCGATCGAGGAGCTGGTCTGTGCCTACCTGCTCCTGATCGCCCAGGGCTGGCGGCACGGGCAGGATGCCGACCGGCTCCGCCACGCGCCGGCGCTGTGCATCTCGGCGACGCAGACGCGCGGACCGACGGCCGTCGACCAGCCCCTGCCGTCGCAGCCCACCCTGTCGCGCACGCTCGACATCCTGGCCCGCGGCGACAACCGGGTGATCCTCGCCGAGGCGCTGGCCGCCCTGGCCGGCACCGGCCTCAGGGCCCGGCGGGGCGGGCATCGCAAGCGCGCGATCACGGTCGACATCGACGGCCTGGCGTTCCCGGTCAAGGGCCATCAGCCCGGCAGCGCGTGGAACGGTCACCACGGTTGCCGCTGCTACGACCCGCTGATCGCCAGTAGCGCCGAACTCGGCGACATGCTGGGAGCGGTCCTACGTTCCGGCAACGCCGGTAGCGCCGCAGGGGCCAAGCCATTCATCCTGGACGTCGTCGAGCGCGCCGAGCGGCATCTCTGCCAGGTCGCGCTGATCCGGCTGGACGCCGGGTTTCCCAGTGAGGAGCTCCTGGCGGCGTTGGAAGCCAACGGCACCCCGTACATCGCGCGCCTGAAGGCCAACCCGGCGCTGGACCGGCGCAGCGCGCCGTACCGCAAGCGCCCGCGCGGGCGCCCGTCACACGAGCCCCGGCTGTGGTGCGTGGACCTGTCGTACCAGGCCGGCCCCTGGTCGACGCCGCGCCGGGTCGTCCTGGTGCTGAAGGAGCGCGCGGAAGACCGCGAACTGGACCGGTTCTACCTCGTCACCAGCATCGCGCCCGAGCGCATGACGGCGGAGGAGATCCTGGCGCGCTACCGGCAAAGAGGCACGGCGGAATCGTACATGGGTGAGTTGAAGGAGGTCTGCCATCCCGCGCTGTCCGCCACGGATCGCCCGAAGACCCGCTACGCCGACCGCCCGGTCGTCAGTGCCGGCCAGCTGCCGAGCCAGGCATTCGCCCGCAACGAGGCGCTGCTGCTGCTCAATCAACTGGCCTACCAGGTCCTGCACATCGCCCGGCGCGCCCTGGAGACCGCCCGTGGCGAGGGCGTCAGCCTGCACTGGCTGCGCCGCGCCCTGCTCGTCATCGGTACCCGCGTCGTCACCGGCAGCCGGCAGCTGAAGATCATCATCGAGAACCGGTTCGCCGATCTCTGGGTCGCGGTGATCGAGCGCCTGTATCGTTGGCGCTGGCCACCGCCATGACCACGGTAGCCGCGACATCAGCGACACATCGAACACTTGGCGAGCTGGCCGAGGCAGATGGCCACCACCGCTAACGGCCCCAACGGACTCGCAATACGTGTCGTGCCGGCCGCCGCCTCGCGCCCGCCCGCACTTGGGACTCGTGGCGTTTGAAGCTGGCGCGGCGCGGACTCGCGCCGCTATTCTACGCCTGCGCGTCGTTGATTGGCAGGTCCCGGCAGGTAGAGTCGAGGAGGAGCGCGGTGGCGGTGGGTCCCGGGGAGTAGCCGTTGGCCGGCGGCTTTCGCCGTGTGCCGGTGCCTCAATCCGGGCCGTCGCTCCGTTTCTCCTCCCCGCTCATCAAACCGG
>NZ_NRRL01000128.1 GCF_016583645.1 Rhodovibrio sodomensis
GCGGACGGTGACGCGCGGACGGGGGGCGGTCTGGGCGCCCCGGCACGCGCGGCGCAGGCAGGACAATGGCGCAAAAGCGCGCCCGCGGGAAGGCCCGCAGCACCGCCGAAGACGAGAACACTCGGGCGCGCACGAAAACGGCCGGAGGGCGTGACCCTCCGGCCGTTCGGCCGCCGTATCAGCCCCGGCGGCGGGGAGTTTCGGGCCGCAGGCCGCGGCCCGGGATCAGGATCCCGTTACATCGACTGCTCGCACGCCGCGATCTCTTTCTTCAGCGCGTTCAGCACCTGCTTGCCCGGCTTGCCGGTCATCTCGACGAACTTCTCCTCAACCTGCTGCGCGGCCTTACGGAACGGCTCGCGCTGCTCGTCGGTCAGGTGGATCATCTTGGGCGCTTGGTCGGAGTTCTTGATCTTCTCCAGGCGTTCCTGGTTGTACTCGTTCTGAATCTTGAAGATCACGTCGACCATCTCCTTGACGGTCGAATCGACAAGCTGCTTACGCTCTTCGGACAGGCCGTTGTAGAAGTCGGCGTTCGCCACGACGGTGGTGGTGAACTCCTGCTGGCCGGCCCAGATCATGTACTCCTGGACCTCGTAGAACTTCATCTCCTGGATGGCGAAGATCGGGTTCACCTGGCCGTCGATCTGGCCCAGCTGCAGGCCGGAATAGACCTCGGAGTAGGGCATCGGGGTCGGGTTGGCGCCGAACGCCTCGTACGCGCTGACCAGCAGCGGCGAGGTCATCACGCGCATCTTGAAGTTCTCGAAGTCCTCCGGCGAGGTGATCTTCTTGTTCGCCGTCCAGACCATTTCACCCTCGGGATACATGGTCAGGAGCTTCAGGTTCTGGCTGGCGAATTCGTCCGACAGGCTTTCGTACAGGACCTCGCTGGAGCCCAGGATCCGCTTGGTGCACTCGTCGTTCTCGGGCAGCAGGTAGGGGATCGAGAACACCTGGATCGGCGGGATCAGCTTGCCCAGGTGACCGGGCGAGGCGTTGGCGAACTGCAGCGCGCCGTTGGCCACCAGCTCGGTCAGCTGGGTCGAGGTGCCGAGCGAGCCGTACGGGTAGATCGTGACCGTGACGTCGCCGCCGGACTTCTTCTCGATCCGCTTCTTGAATTCCTCGGCATAAGCGTCCTGGACGCTGCCGTCGACCTCCTCGAGCGCGAACTTCCACTCGGCGGCCGCGGCCGGTCCGGCCAGCATGCCGAGCGACAGCGCCGCCGCGGACACGGCACTGAGACTCCAGCGAAGGGTGCGTTTCATTGGGATAGCCTCCCTGTCCCGGTATCGGTGATTTGTTAGCCGCCCGCCAGCGAGCCGGCTTTGTTCGTAGCGTACCGGACTGCCAGGCGTGCCGCGGTCGCGCTGTGGCGACCGGTGGGCGATCGGCGGGCGGTCGTGTCGTCGCGGGGGCCGATCTGGCTCGGCTCCCAGGGCCGAACGGTCTCGCCAAGCCCGGCCCGTAGGCCCTCTCGAACCCGGTTCGGGCCGAGCGACGATGGCTCCGAGCCTAGGGCGGTCGCCAGCGATGCGCAACCCGGCAGCCGAAAACCAGCCTCGTGCGGCCGCGCATGCGCCGCGCGCGGGCCGGCCGGAGCGCTCCGGGATCCACGGTCCGCGGGCCCGTCGCTCGGGGATCCGCGGGCCCGTCGCTCGGGGATCCGCGGGCCCGTCGCTCGGGCCGTGACGCCATAAAAGCGTCATCGCAGCGTTGACAGGCCACGCGCACCCCGGGATCATCGATCCTGTGGGGGGATCTCGCTGCACCGGCTTTTCCCGATCGAACACGCTCGGCGCAGCGCCAGCCCCGCCGCACGACCGCGCCGAACCGTAAGCGCCGCGGCCTCAACCAGCGGCGCACCGACAGGGGCTTCACCGACTTCAACGCCGAGACTTGCGCCGCCTGGACGTGCCGTGGACTTCCACGCATATCCGGCTCACGCGGGGCAGGACGGCCACGTTTTGGGGGACCATGACCCAGTCGCACGGCAGCAGCCAAGCCAGCGGCGGCCCGCCTCGCCGGCCCCGCAGCGGTCCGATGGCCGCCCTTTCGGCGATCGACCGGATCTTTGAGGTCTTCGAGACGTACGTGCTCTCCTACGGCGTCATGATCATGGCGGGGGTCACCATCGCCAATGTATTCGGCCGCAACGTCTTCCAGCAGAGCCTGTATTTCGCCGAGGAGGTGAACCAGTTCCTGATCGTGCTGATCACCTGGGTCGGGCTCGGCTACGCATCGCGCAAGGGCCGGCACATCCGCATGTCGGCGGTCTACGACCAGATGAGCGAGCCGATCAAGAAGGTCATGATGATCACGATGTGCGCCGGCACGGCGGCCGTGATGTTCCTGCTGGCATACTATGCGATGAACTACATCGGCGGCCTGATCGAGCGCGGCACGGTCACCCCGGCGCTCCGGGTGCCGCTCTGGATCACCTACATCTGGGTTCCGGTCGGCTTCGTGATCACCGGCGTCCAGTACACCCTGGCGATCGTGCGCAACCTGCAGGAGGAGGAGGTGTTCATCTCCTACACCGAGGTCGACGCCTACGACGAGGGCGAGCCGACCGGGGGCCAGGGCCGATGAGCCCGCCGTACGCGTACGCCCGTACGCGCCTCGGCCCGATGGGCGCCGCACACCCCACGGCCGCGCACCCGCCGATCCCGAAAGCGAGGAGCTGACATGGGCACCGAAGGCATGGTCACGCCGCTGGTCGCGGTGATGATCGTTCTGCTCCTGCTGGGCTTCCCGATGATGATCCCGCTGACCGCGGCGGCGCTGGTCGGGTTCTTCTTCTTTTTCGGCGGCATCACCCCGGAGATCATCATTCAGCAGATGGTCGGGGGCGTGAAGCCGATCGCGCTGATCGCGGTCCCGATGTTCATCTTCGCCGCCGACATCGTGACCAAGGGCCACGCGGCCGACCGGCTGCTGGACATGGTGCTGCGGTTCGTCGGCCACCTGAGAGGCGGCTTGGCGATCACCACCGCGGCCAGCTGCACGCTGTTCGGCGCGGTCTCCGGCTCGACCCAGGCGACGGTGGTGGCGATCGGCGGGCCGCTGCGGCCGAAGATGCTGAAGGCGGGCTACAAGGACCCCTTCACGATCGCGCTGACCATCAACGCCAGCGACATCGCGCTGCTGATCCCGCCGTCGATCGGCATGATCATCTACGGCGTCGTCGCCGGCGCGTCGATCGGCGAGCTGTTCATCGCCGGCATCGGTCCGGGGCTGTTTATCCTGCTGCTGTTCAGCGTCTACTGCTGGATCGCCGCGCGCTGGCAGGGCGTGCCGACCGAGCCGAAGGCGAGCTGGGCCGACCGGCTGCTGGCGATGCGCCGGGCCCTGCTGCCGCTGGGCTTCCCGGTGATCATCGTCGGCGGCATCTACACCGGGACCTTCTCGCCGACCGAGGCGGCGGCGATCTCGGTGCTCTACGCCTTCATCCTGGAAGTCATCATCTTCCGTTCGGTGAAACTGTCGGAGATCCCGCAGATCGCCATGTCGACCGGCCTGATCACGGCGGTCGTGTTCATCCTGGTGGCCGCCGGCACGGCGTTCTCCTGGACGATCTCGTTCGCCCAGATCCCGCAAATGCTGCTGGGCGGCATCGGCATGGGCGACATGGTGCAGTGGCAGATCCTGGCGATTATCGCGATCGCGTTCTTCGTCGGCTGCATGTTCGTCGACCCGATCGTGGTGATCCTGATCATGGTGCCGCTGTTCAAGCCGTACGTCGAAATGGCCGGCATCGACCCGATCCTGGTCGGCGTGATCGTCACGCTGCAGGCCGCGATCGGCTCCGCCACACCGCCGTTCGGCTGCGACATCTTCACCGCGATCGCGGTGTTTAGACGGCCCTATCTGGAGGTGATCCGCGGCACCCCGCCGTTCATCATCATGCTGGTCGGGGTGTCGGCGCTGCTGATCGTGTTCCCGGAACTGGCGCTGTTCCTGCGCGACCTGGCGTTCGGCTACGACTGACCGGGTGACCGCCGCCCGGCGGGCCGTCGCCGGCGGCCCGCCGGGCGGCGCGCCGGGCCTTACGGCCCAGGACCAGCCCTCGAGGAGGCTTCGGCATGTTTTCCAAGATCCTGGCGGCCGTCGACGGGTCCGAGCACTCGGTCCGGGCGGTCGAGCTGTCGGCCGATCTGGCGGAGAAGTACGGCGCCGAGCTGGTGCTGCTGGCGGTGTTCAAGCCGACCCGGGTGCCGGAGTCCACGCATTCGATGGTGCGCACCACCCGCTCGCTCGAGCCGCAGCACACCGACGACGAGTTGCAGAAGATCGCCGAAGAGGTGCTGGCCGACGCCGAGCGGCACGCGCGCAAGCATACCATCCCCAAGATCGACGGCCGGGTGAAGCGCGGCCAGCCGGCGCGGACCATCGTCGCCACCGCCGAGGAGGTCGAGGCCGACGCGATCGTGCTCGGCAGCCGCGGCCTGGGCGACGTCTCCGGGCTGCTGTTGGGCAGCGTCAGCCACAAGGTCGCCAGCCTTGCCAAGTGCAACGTGATCACCGTGAAGTAGGGCGGATGCTGCGCCGCACCAGGGCGGCGCAGCATCCGCCGCCGCCGCGGCGTGCGGATCCGACGCCCACTTGCCAGGGTTTCGTGAGTGGGCTACAGGGCCTGAGTGCCGTTGCCTTGGGTTACCCGTCGAAAAGACGGCCGGACAACGGGTTCCACGTGACACCCGGCGCCCGATGCGCCGGCCGTCGGAAACCGCGGCCGGCCGGCGCCCTCCAGGGACTCCGCGACCCGTCATGCAGTTCAGTCAAGCCGAATACGACGTCCGCCTGCACGCCACCAAGACCCGGATGCAGGAGCGCGGCATCGACCTGCTGCTGGTCACCGATCCGGCCAACATGAACTATCTGACCGGCTACGATGGCTGGTCGTTCTACGTGCCGCAGGTCGTGCTGGTGCATCTGGAGGCGGCGCAGCCGATCTGGATCGGCCGCAAGATGGACGTGCGCGCGGCGGAGGTGACGACCTACCTGAAGCGCGACAACGTGATCGGCTATCCCGACGACTACGTGCAGTCGCTGATCAAGCATCCGTTCGATTTCGTCGCCGACCGGATCGTCGCCTGGGGCTGGGGCGAGCAGGTGATCGGCCTGGAGATGGACAGCTACTACTTCACCGCCACCTCGTACTTCTCCCTGCACCACCAATTGCCCAACGCCCGCTTCCAGGACGCCGCCCTGCTGGTCAACTGGGTGCGCGCGGTGAAGTCGGACTCCGAGATCGAGCTGATGCGCCGGGCCGCGCGCATCCTGGAGAAGACGATGACCACCGGCATCGACCGGGTGCAGGAAGGCACGCGCCAGTGCGACGCGGTCGCCGACATCATGCACGCCCAGGTCTCCGGCACGCCGGAGTACGGCGGCGACTACACCTCGATCGTGCCCATGCTGCCGTCGGGCGAAGGCACCTCGACCCCGCACCTGACCTGGTCGGACCAGCCGTTCAACCGCGGCGAGGCGACGATCCTGGAACTCGCCGGCTGCCACCAGCGCTATCACTGCCCGCAGGCGCGCACGGTGTTCCTGGGCCAGCCGCCGAAGAAGCTGTCGGATGCCGCCGGCTGGGTGCTGGAGGGCATGGACGCCGCGCTGGACGCGGTGACGCCCGGCGCGCTGTGCGAGGACGTCGAGCGCGCCTGGCGGGAGTGCGTCGCCAGGTACGGCCTGACCAAGGACAGCCGGATCGGCTATTCCACCGGCTGCAACTACCCGCCCGACTGGGGCGAGCACACCATGTCCCTGCGCCCCGGCGACCGCACCGAGCTGCAGGCGAACATGTGCTTCCACATGATCTTAGGGATTTGGATGGACGACTGGGGCCTGGAGATCTCCGAGACCTTCCGGGTCACCGACCAGGGCGCCGAATGCCTCGCCGACGTACCCCGGCCGCTGGTGGTGAAGGATTGAGCGACTGGCCTGACTGCCGTCACAGCAGCGGTCGGATATGGTTGAAATTTACGGCGGCCAGTCCGGCTGAATTGAGATGGTTCGCAAGACGATAGTCGTCAGTCAGTAGCAACTTGCCTCTGCTCGCTACGATTTTCGATGCGGTGTCGGCAACGTCGAAACTCACGAAAGCCGGGTCATGAATGGCGTCTGCGGAAGCGACGTAGGTCTCGTTTGCTTCCCTTATGAACCGTGCGAGGGTGAGGTCGAAAGTGCTACCTCCTTTAGGCTTGCGTCCGAGCAGGTTTGATACCTCTGTGAGTATGTTGGGCGTTATATACAGGTATAGGAAGTTTTCAAGAAACGCCTGTAGGGCTCGGTAATCGGCCACATCGTAAGTCTGGACACGTTTCTTGTGGTCAATTTCCGACTCGTCTGTTTCTCCAATGACGAGCAAAAGCAAGAGGTTGGCATCCAGCAATAAGCCTCTTGTTCGATAATTTTCGACCAAACTGTCCAAATATGGGCCCATGCTATCCCCGTTCGAGCTTTTTCATTTCTCCCGTCTGCCCATACAAAACAAATGTACGAAATTCACGCTCTGTCTGTGTTATCGTTTCAGGCAAAAGCGGCGCGCCCGATGCGCGCTTGCGCACCTGGCCAGTGTCAAATCCAAGTGTAATGCGCCACTCGTCGTCCTTGTCATTATAATCAACCTCTTCAAGCCTAAGAGCAGAAAGGCCTTTCCCCGGAGCCAGAAATTGCTCATAATCCTTTGCATATTCAAAGGCTTTTTGAATGGCTTCTTTGACTTCCATCGTCACCTTCCTGTGCTGCGGCAGCTAGAGGCTTTAGCGCTCGTGCTAAAGCGGGAAGCCTATAAGCATCTCGGCGCGGTAAAGAGTGTAGCGATAGGGATACAGAAAAGGAAACCGGACAGAGTCTGCGGCCGGGCAGCTCGTACCCCGACAAAACCGCGGAAGGTCGAAAGCATATGCCCCTCTACCACACCCGCAAGCGCGCCGAATCCTACGGTCACGAGCTGGGCGTCCTGCTGCTCGATGTCGAGCAGCCGTTCGTGCCGGGCGACGTCGGCAACGCCTCGACCTGGACGTACCCGGTGCTCTACCGCACCGTGCCGGGCTGCGACATCGCGCGGCTGATCTACCGCAACGAGCCCGAGCTCAGGGACGCGGTGGTCGAAAGCGCGAAGCACCTGGAGGCCCAGGGGGTGCGCGGGATCACCTCCAACTGCGGTTTCCTGCTGCGCCACCAGGAGGCCGCCGCGCGGGCGGTCCGGGTGCCGGTGTTCCTGTCCTCCCTGCTGCAGCTGCCGATGATGCTGTCCGCGTTCGCGCGCGGCCGCCCGATCGGCGTGATGACCGCGAGCCAGGGCAGCCTGACCCCGGAGCTCTTGCGCCTGGCCGGCGTCGATCCGGACCGAGATCCGGTCCACGCCTTCGGCATGGACCGCTACCCCGCGTTCGACGCGCCGTTCATGCAGGACAGCGGCACGGTCGACACCGACGCGCTGGAACGCGATATCTGCGAGCTCGCCCGGCACATGCACGCCGAATACCCGGACATGGGCGCGATCCTGCTGGAATGCGCCGACCTCACCCCGTACAGCCGGCCGGTGCAACAGGCGACCGGCCTGCCGGTGTTCGACTTCACCACCCTGGTCGATTTCTTCGTCGCCGCCCAGAACCGGCCGCGCTACAGCGGGCACTACTAAGCCAGCGGCACGGCCTCTTTCCCCTCTCCCTTCACGGGAGAGGAAGGGGCCCGCGGACCGCAGGTCCGTGGGAGGGTGAGGGTGGGACCCCTCGGATATAGCCGGGGATTTCCACCCTCACCTGTCCTCTCCCCTCAAGGGAGAGGGACCCGCCGATAAGCCCTGCCAAAGCGCGGCGAGGCCGTTCAGCGGCGCGTCTGGCGCATCCGGCGGCGCGGAGCGCACACTTGACCCGCGCGGGCGTTCGTAAAACTGTAGCGACCGTCGTATTGCACCTGCGAAATCGACCGCGGGGCCGGTGCCGACGGCCGCCGTCCCGCCATCGCCCATCCAGACCCCGGCAAGCGAGGGCTTCGACCGCATGGCCAAAACCACGTCCGGCTTCAAGACCTTCGGGAAGCTCCTGGTCGCCAACCGCAGCGAGATCGCCATCCGGGTGTTCCGCGCGGCGAGCGAGATGGGCATCCGGACCGTGGCGGTCTACAGCCACGAGGACCGCTTCGCCCTGCACCGCTTCAAGGCCGACGAGAGCTATCAGGTCGGGGCCGGGCAGGAGCCGGTCAGCGCCTACCTCGACATCGACGAGGTGCTGCGGATCGCCCGCGAGTCGGGCGCCGACGCGATCCACCCGGGCTACGGCTTTTTGTCGGAGAACCCGCACTTCGCGCGCGCCTGCCGGGACGCCGGGATCACCTTCATCGGCCCGCCGCCGGAGGTGATGGAGCAGTTCGGCTCCAAGATGGAGGCCCGGCACCTGGCGGAGAAGGCGCGGATCCCGGTGATGCCGGCCTCCGGCGCGCTGCCGCACGACGACGGCGAGGTGCGGGCGATCGCCGAGCAGGTTGGCTATCCGGTCATGCTGAAGGCGAGCTGGGGCGGCGGCGGCCGCGGCATGCGCGTGGTCGAGACCGGCGACCAGTTGCCCGACGAGATCGCCGCCGCCCGGCGCGAGGCCAAGGCCGCGTTCGGCAACGACGAGGTATTCCTGGAGAAGCTGGTCCGCCGGGCCCGGCACATCGAGGTGCAGGTGCTGGGCGATCACCACGGCACGGTCGTCCATCTGTGGGAGCGCGACTGTTCGCTGCAGCGCCGCCACCAGAAGGTGGTCGAGCGCGCGCCCGCCCCGGACCTGAAGCCGGAGACCCGGACCGCGCTGTGCGACGCGGCCGTCAAGCTGGCCGACACCGCCGGCTACGTGAACGCCGGCACGGTCGAGTTCCTGCTCGACGCGGAGACCGGCGAGTTCTTCTTCATCGAGGTCAACCCGCGCATCCAGGTCGAGCACACCGTGACCGAGGAGGTCACCGGGGTCGACCTGGTGAAGGCGCAGATCCGGATCGCCCAGGGGGCCAGGATCGGCGACCAGGCGGACAGCGGCGTGCCGGTGCAGGACGCCATCGAGCTGTTCGGCCACGCCATCCAGTGCCGGATCACCACCGAGGATCCGCAGAACAAGTTCATCCCGGACTACGGTCAGATCTCGGCCTACCGCGGGGCGACCGGGTTCGGCATCCGGCTGGACGGCGGCACCGCCTTCTCCGGGGCGGTGATCACGCCGTTCTATGATTCGCTCTTGGAGAAGGTGACCGCCTGGGCGCCCACGCCCGAGGAGGCGGCCAAGCGCATGGAGCGCGCGATCCGGGAGTTCCGGATCCGCGGGGTGGCGACCAACCTGCGCTTCCTGGAACAGCTGATCACCCATCCGAAGTTCCGTGGCGGCGACATCACCACCCGGTTCATCGACGAGACGCCGGAGCTGTTCGACTTCCCGCCGCGCCGCGACCGCGCCACCCGCCTGCTATCGTTCCTGGGCGACGTGCTGGTCAACGGCAACCAGGAGGTCGAGGGCCGCACCTGGCCGGGCGACTGCCCGCCGGCGCGGCTGCCGCACCTGCCCGACATCGACCCGCCGGCCGGCACCAAGCAGAAGCTGGACGAACTGGGGCCGGAGGGCTTCAGCCAGTGGATGCTGGACCAAAAACGCCTGCTGCTGACCGACACGACGATGCGCGACGCCCACCAGTCGCTGCTGGCCACGCGCTTCCGCACCTACGACCTGCTGTCGGTCGCGCCGCACTACGCCCGGCGGATGCCCGAGCTGTTCTCGCTGGAGTGCTGGGGCGGGGCGACCTTCGATGTCTCGATGCGGTTCCTGAAGGAGGATCCCTGGGACCGCCTGGCCCGGCTGCGCCAGCAGGTGCCCAACGTGCTGTTCCAGATGCTGCTGCGCGGGGCCAACGGGGTCGGCTACAAGAACTATCCGGACAACGCGGTGAAGTTCTTCGTCGAGCAGGCGGCGGACGCCGGCGTCGACGTGTTCCGCATTTTCGATTCGCTGAACTGGGTCGAGAACATGCGCCTGTCGATGGACGCGGTGCGCGAACAGGGCAAGCTGTGCGAGGCGGCGATCTGCTACGCCGGCGACCTGACCGACCCGCGGGAGGACAAGTACACCCTCAAATACTACGTCGATCTGGCCAAGGAGCTGGAGGCCGGCGGCGCCCACATCCTGGGCATCAAGGACATGGCCGGGCTGTGCAAGCCGGCGGCGGCCAAGCGCCTGGTCTCCACCCTGAAGCAGGAGGTCGGCATCCCGATCCACTTCCACACGCACGACACCAGCGGGATCGCCGCCGCCAGCATCCTGGAGGCCGCCGAGGCCGGCGTGGATGCGGCCGACGCGGCCATGGACGCGATGAGCGGCCTGACCGCGCAGCCCAACCTGGGCTCGATCGCCGCCGCCCTGCGCGGCAGCGAGCGCGACACCGGCCTGGACCGGCAGGCGCTGCTGGAAGTCTCCGACTACTGGCGCGGGGTGCGCAAGTACTACCGCCCGTTCGAGCCGGACATGCGCGCGGGCGCCTCCGAGGTCTACGAGCACGGCATGCCGGGCGGGCAGTACACCAACCTCGCCGAGCAGGCACGCGCGATGGGGCTGGAAGCGCACTGGCCGGAAGTCGCCAAGACCTACGCCCAGGTCAACGAGATGTTCGGCAACATCGTCAAGGTGACCCCGACCTCCAAGGTCGTCGGCGACATGGCGCTCTACATGGTCTCCAACGGCCTGACCAAGCAGGACGTGCTGGACCCGCAGAAGGAGATCGCCTTCCCGAACTCGGTCAAGGAGTTCTTCCGCGGCGAGATCGGCCAGCCGGTGGGCGGCTTCCCGAAGGAACTCCAGAAGAAAGTGCTTGGCGACGAGGAACCGCTGACCGAGCGCCCGGGCGCGGTGCTGCCGGCGGCCGACCTGGACGCCGAGCGCAAGGAGCTGGAGAAGAAGGCCCGGCGCAAGCCGGACGATCGGCTGCTCGCCTCCTACCTGATGTATCCGGCCGTCACGCTCGACTACATCAAGCACGAGCGGACCTATTCGGACGTCTCCCGCGTGCCCACCCCGCAGTTCTTCTACGGCCCCAACGTCGGCGAGGAGTTCGCGATCGAGATCGAGGAGGGCAAGCGGCTGATCGTGAACTACCTGACCACCAGCCAGGCCGACCAGGAAGGCCGGCGCACGGTGTTCTTCGAACTGAACGGCCAGCCGCGCACGGTGACCGTTCAGGACCGCAGCGTCGCCGCCAAGGGGCGGGCGAACAAGAAGGCGGACGAAAGCGACCCGGGCCAGATCGGCGCGCCGATGCCGGGCATGCTGGTCGGCATCTCGGTGCAGCCCGGCCAAAAGGTCGAGACCGGCGACCGGCTGTTCACGATCGAGGCGATGAAGATGGAAACCGCCGTCTACGCCCAGACCGACGGCAAGGTCGCCGAGATCGTCCTCCAACCCGGCACCCGGGTCGAGCAGCACGACCTGGTGGTCCAGATGGAGACGTAAGGATAGGGGCGGTCGGCGGATCGGGACAGAGCTTCATCCCCTCTCCCGTCACGGAGACTTTCGCGCAGCTCGCCAAACGCGCGTATGAGGTCCTTCGACACGGACGCCTTCGGCGTCCTACTCAGGATGAAGTTGTAGGTTTGTCAGACGCTTACATACACCTTCATGCTGAGTAGCCAGCCGCAGGCTGGCGTGTCGAAGCACCCCACACGAATGTTCGTGCCCGCGTGCAAAAGTCTCCTTAACGGGAGAGGGACCCGCCGATACACCGTGCTTAAAGGCGGCCCGACGGGTTTAGAACGTCGGCAGCCACTCCAGCAGCACCGCGGCCTGGGCGGCGGTGTGGGCGAAGGTCTCCGGCGGGGTGATGCGCACACCCTGGTAGGCGATGCCGCCGACCAGGGCGGCGATCAGCACGGCGAACGCGCCGGCCTCGACCCGGCGGTCGGCGGGCGTCGAGGGCCGCGGGAAGGCGAGGGCGTTGGGGCGTTCCGGCGTGCCGAACAGGATCGCGCGGGCGCGCAGTTCGGCCAGCCGGGCGTGGTCGGCGAGGAACACGCGCTCGCCGGTCATCCGGCGTTCGCGGGCGATCTCGACAGCCTTGGCCTCCAGCGCCGCGACCCGGCTGTCGGCGGTGGTCCCGTCGACCTCCAGCAGGTCGCCCAGGCCGCCGAGCGTGACGTCGTCGCCCGCCAGCGACAGCGCGGCGAGCGTCTCGAGTTCGGTGTCCGTGAAGCGGGTCTCGTCGATCGCCATGACTTCCCTCCCGTGGCCTGCGGCCGGTCCTGTGTGCCTGAAACGGATTTAAGCACAGTTTCGGCCGCTGACCACAGTGGTCCGGTGTCGCGGCGGGGCGCTCAGCCGGGCCGCAGCGTCGGCGCCGCGGCCGGGCCGTCGTCGGCGCGCGCGGCCCAGTCAGCCGCGGCGTGCGC
>NZ_NRRL01000129.1 GCF_016583645.1 Rhodovibrio sodomensis
GTACAGACGCGATCGCACCCGCCTGGCGCGCCTGGGTCGATCCAATGGCCAGGCTCGTGACGGATGCGTTGCCAGCCTACCGCCGGATCGGCCAGTCCTACCCCAGCCATCTGACGGTCAACCATTCAAAGCGCCAGTACGCCGGGACCGACGTTGACAGCGGCGAGCGCGTTCACGTCAACACGGCGGAGTCGTATCACGCGCTGTTGCGGCGCATGGTCGTGGGCGTGCATCACTGGATCAGTGGGAAACACCTCGACCGCTATGCAGCAGCGACACACGCGTGGAATCACCGGACGCGTGACACGGCTACATTGATGTCGCTGCTTGCGCGACCGGCAGAGCCACTGCCGTTCCGGGTGCTGACGGCATGACGGCGTCAGCGATCCACCGCACCGACCTGCTGCCAACGGCGACAAACCCCGGCAAGGAAGCCGCCGTGCGCGACTTGCCACGCGTGTGGCGCCGGGCAGCGGAGGCCGTTGCCGCCGACCAGTGGACGCGCTTCTTCCGCGACGGCGGGTTCCGCAAAAACCTGTCGGCGTCTCAAGAGGTCGCAGCGCCCGGCGTCGCCGCGGCGAAAACGGAGGTCGGCGCCCAGCGCCTCCAGATGGTCCGCTACCAGGTCGTCGGCACGCTGACGTCGTTCATCTCCAACCGCCAGAACGACTTCGCCGAGATCGTGGGACGGCACGAGGCGTTCGACGACCGGACAAAGCACATGCTCCGGGTCGTCAACAAGGCGCAAGCCTGGTTCGACCGGCGCCGCGAGATCGTCATGCCGGACACGGGCGAGCCGATCCCGGACGATGTCCGCGATCTGGCGCGCCGGATCATGAAGCACGTGCTGAAGCAGCACCGCAAGCCGTCCTTCAAGCGCGCCAACATGGTGATCGACCGCCGGCAGGCGACGCTGGCCAGTGCGGCAAACGCCGCCACCTTCCCGCTCTGGCTGCGCCTGGGCACCCTGGATAAGGGCCGGCGGATCGAGATCCCGCTGCGCCCGTACCCGTACTTCGAGAACCGAAAAGGCCAGCGCTGCCAGACGGTCCAGGTCAACAACGGCGACGACGGCGCGCTCCGGGTCGGCGTGATCACGGACGTCGCGGAGCCTTTCGCCGAGGCGCGCGCGACCTACACGCCGTTGCGCGACAACCTGTCGATCGACTTCGGTCTGTCCACGTTCGTCGCGAAGGACGCAGGCGACCTGATGGGCCGCGACGCATTGCGCCATCTGGAAAAGCTGGACAAGCGCATCTCCACGATCGCCCGGCACCGGCAGAAGGCCGGCCTGAAGGTCCGCTCGCCCCGGTATAACCGCGCGGTACGCCAGCTCCGGGGCTGGCTGAAGACCGAGATCAACCGGATCCTGAACCGGCTCGTGCTGCTGCGAAAGCCGGCGCATCTGACCGTGGAGAAGCTGGACTTCCGACATCCCGGCCTGTCGAAGCGGATGAATCGGATCCTGACCAACTGCGGTCGCGCGGCGTTCCGGGCCAAGCTGCAGGACCTGGGAGAACGCTACGGCGTGACGCACACCGAAGTGCACGCCGCTTACAGCTCGCAGAGCTGCTCGCACTGCGGCTGGGTCGAGAAGAACAACCGCCGCAGCCAATCGGAATTCCGGTGCCGCTGCTGCGGCCACCGGATGCATGCCGACGTCAACGCGGCGCGGAACCTGGGGGCACGACGTTCGTGTTCCGTGATGGGTAACCCGCGCCGGACCCGGCGTGCCGTCCTCGACGAGGCGCTCCGGCGCTTTGCCGAGCGAAAGCCGTGCCGTCCGCCCGAGGCGGCGTCACGGCGATCCCCTGGGCGGGGCTCCAGGGGTGACCCGGATCGATCTGACTCTCAGGCGGGTCCGGGGATCGCGTTGCCGAGCACACAACCACAAAATCTTGTGGCTGCAAGCGCAAAGCAATAATGCCCATGTAGGCCACGTTGGCCAGTCGTGATAGCGGCCTCAGCGCGGGCCAACCCGATGGTGCGGATCACCGGCTTCATTCGCCCGTTTTGGTGGGCCAACGGATCTTCGACCTCCGCGCGGACGGCTGACCTTGCCGGGGTCCGAAGGGGGGGCTTTGGCCATGCGGCGAGGCGTGGGCTCGCCCTTCGGCTTACGGCGATGGATTCGGATGAGCTTGCCGATCCCTGCGAGGGTGCGCTCGGTCTTCGCGAACCGGCCGGCGCTGTCGACCCAGACGTTGGGTGCCGTATTCCTCGTGTCGATCGGGCCCTCGTGCAAGCGGGCGGCCTGATGCGCGGCGGCTTCCCCAACCGTCTGCAAACGGAGGATGCCGTGCCGGCGGTCCATAGCGATGTGCGATTTGTAGCCGAACGTAGGGATCGCGATGTCGATGCGCGGGCTGCCGTCTTCGGCTCAGGCGTCGCCGTCGTTCGTCCGCCAGCCGGAGAGCAACGGTGTGGCCGATGCGGTTCTTCCGAACCTCTAAGGAGCAACTGCTCTGGGAGCGGACCTTCCACATCCTGACGGAGCTACAGGACGTGCTGCGCGCGTTCCGGGTGTGGTACACCGCCAACTGGCTCAACCAGCGCCACGGCCATCGAACGCCCGATCAGGTGCGCGCCAATCAGCCCGTACAAGTCATGGCCGACAGACACCTGCCGGTGGCAGCCTGAAGGCCATGACACGGTGTCCGACATCTGTCCCGCACTGCTCCGTCCCCCAGTGTCCGTCTCGGCCCCCTCCGATCGCGTCGCCATGAGGCCGAGATCAGCCGCTCATGCCACACCGGCCCACCGTTGACAAACGTGCACAGACAACTCTCAGATGATAGCCTAGCTTGAGTCCTGTGACCGTAAAGACGGGGATAATCCGTGGATTTGACGAACGGCCGTATCAGCCCGAGTGATCGCCTGGTTACGAAACCGAGTTGGCGCCGAACTGGCTGGCGAGGGCTCGCTACGTTGCTCATCGTCGCCACGCTTGCAGGTTGCGGTGAAGGTGACCCCGACAAGACGGCCGCAGAGTACATCGCCTCGGCCAAAGAAGAACTCGCCGGGGACGCGTACGAGGCTGCGGTCATCCAACTCAAGAACGCGCTGAAGGCCCAACCCGAGAATGCCGCGGCGCGATTGATGCTTGGCAACGTATACTTACAGACCAACCGATTCGCCTCGGCGGAGAAGGAGTTTCGGCGGGCACGCGATGCCGGAGCGGCGCCAGAAAAAGTTCTCCCGCTACTGGCAGAGACGCTTAATCGCCAGAACAAACCAGCAGAAACTCTGAAGCTTTTTAAAGACGCCCCGCCGGAATTAGCTGAAAGCGAGCCGCTTCGTTTGACGCAAGTGGACGCCCTACTCGCGCTCGGCAAAACGGAGAAAGCTGCGAGCGTGCTCAGCCGGTTGTCGAGCGACCGTCCCGCGGTCCTTCGACGGCGGGCAACGCTTAAGGCTGTGCAAGGCGACGGTGAGCAAGCGCTGGAACTGGCTGCACGCGCCGCGGCGTCAAAGGAGGCCGGTGCCGGTGCCCACCTGCTCCACGGGCGCCTTCTGATGCGCTTCACGTCCGACATTGAGGCCGCTCGTAGAGCGTTCGAGAAAGCAACGGAGGCCGACCCGCGTTCCCCGACCGCCATTGTAGCCCTTGCCCGGGCACAGGTGCAGCTCGAACGCCTTGACGCCGCCGAAAGCACTCTTGGCCGCCTGCGCGACCTGGGTGTTTCAACGCCAGCCGCGCGCCATCTCCGGTCGGTTATCGCTCTCCAGCGCGGCGAGTATGAGGCAGCAAAGGACACCGCGGAAGCGCTGCTCGGAGAATTCCCAGACTACGCGCCGGCCGCCACGGTGGCTGGTCTCGCGCACAGCCAGTTAGGTAACCATGAGATTGCCATCGAAAGGCTCAATACAGCGTTGAGACCGGAAGGGCCGCCGTCACCAGCCGTGCTGGAAGGGCTCGCGCGCTCTAACTTGGCGCTTGGCCGCGCCGATAAGGCACTGGAGTACCTAGAACGCAACAATCTCGCCCAGAACGATCCGCGCGCGAGCAAGTTGGCCGCCGCCGCCGCTTTGGCCGGCGGCGATTACGTCAAAGGGATGAGCTTGCTGGAGCGCATTCTGTCCCGCGAACCCAACAACGTGGCAGCAGCGACAAGCCTCGCCTCTTTGAAGTTCGCGTCGGGCGAGCGTCAAGCCGGGCTCGATATCCTGCAAAAGGTATCAAAATCAGGTGTGCTCGAAGATACCGGCGCAAAAGCACGCGTGGCGCTGACATATCTTCGCGGTGGCGAGTTTGGAAAGGCACGGGAGATCGCCAAACAGCTGAAAGCCCAGACGCCGGATGCCCCTGCGGGCTATCTACTGGAGGGCTTGGCTCTTCAGGGGTTGAACAAGCGCGACGAGGCCGCCGAGCAGTTCGAAAAGGCTTTAGCCCGCGACCCTGGAAACGTGACCGCAAGTCTGTATCTCGCGGGAATCCGCCGGTATCAGGATCGGCTCGGTGATGCCGCGGAGGTTCTGGAAAAAAGCCTTGAAGCATCCTCTGGAAATCAGCAAGTCAAGCTCCAACTTGCGCGCGTAAGGATGGAGCAGGGCGATTTTGAACAAGGCGAAACCCTGCTCCGGGAAATCGTCAACGAACGTCCGGACGCTGTTGAACCACGGCTTATCCTCGCTCGTTTCTTGCTGACTAGAGGAGAAAATGCTGCCGCCCTCGATCAAGCGCAGCGAGCCGCAAACGCTGAGAACGACGTTTCACCCGAGGCGCTAGATGTTCTTGCGCGCGCTCAGCGGGCGGTCGGAAACAACGAAGCTGCGGTGGCGTCCTTACGCGAACTGACCTCAAAACGCCCGGAAAGCGCAGAAGCTCACTTTAGGCTTGCCGAGGCGTTTTCAGCCGTGGGCGATACCACGGGTGCCATCGCATCCCTGCAGCGGGTGGTTGGGCTCCGAGAGGACGCCTCGCGCGCCCGCCTGGCTTTGGCACGCCTTCTCATAAGAGATGCGCAACTCGACAAAGCCGATCGCCACATCCGTCAACTGGAACAGGGCCACCCCAAGGACGCAGCGGTTGCAGCGACCCGGGGCGCCTATCACATGGCGCGCGGTCAGATAGACCAGGCCATTACCGCGTATCAACGCGCCAACCAGCTTGATCCCCGTCCAGGGCGAGCAATGCTGATCGCCCGCCTTCAACAGGACCAGGGCCGAGGCAAAGACGCGCGCGCCACGTTGCAGAAGGCGCTCGAGGCCGCGAATCAGCCGGAAGAGACGGCAAGGCTCCACGCGGAACTCGCTGGGCTCGCCAGGCGGTCAGGGGATCTCTCCACGGCCCTGAAACACTACGAAGCCGCCCTAGAAAACCAACCGAATTCCGCCGCGTACCATAACGATTACGCGTGGACCCTTTGGCGGGCGGGTGAACCGTCGAAAGCGAGAAAACACGCCGAAAAAGCGCTTGATGCGGCGCCCGACAGCCCCGCGGTAAAGGACACGCTGGGTGTGATCCTTCTGGACCTTGGCGATGTCGAGCGCGCCGAACGGTTGCTGCAGCAGGCCGCGGACGCGTCGCCAGACCGCGCGGACTTCCAATATCATCTGGCGCAAGCAAAGGCTGCGGCAGGCAACAACGATGACGCGAAGTCGCTATTACAAGACATCGTCCAGAGCAATGACGACACTTACACGCCTCAGGCGAAACGTCTTCTTAAAACGCTGCGCGAGGAGTAAATGATACCAATGCCTGGTGAGTGCGACCCTTACGAGCGTCTTCTCGCTGGAATCGTACAAACTTCGTGTGTGGATGAGTTAGGCGCTGTCGGCGGTCCCGCGTTCAGTGTCGTTCCAGGTCCCTCGAACTCAACTTCCCAAAGCCCCCACGTCCGGGTCATAGGCGCCGCGCGGCTGGGTGATTAGCAGCTCCTCCGCGGTCATATCCAGCCAATCCAGTGACCTAGATACATTCTTTCCCAGGAGGGATCGGTTCCTAATCATGAAATCCACAACAGGGAACATAAGCCTCCAATATTTCTGATTCGCTTTTCCCTCGCGGATCAAGGAACAGAATTCGGGTGCATACGGGTTGTAGCCGAACTTCAAAAGGTCGGAGTACATCAGAAGCCATTGTATGGGATAGTTACTGTGGATCGGACTGGCGTTTTTCTTCCTGCGGACGAGCCCCATCTTCATCACGTCTTGCATGATTCGGTCCTGGTCATACGGCCAAGCATGAAAGGGAGCGATATACCGTGGGAATACTGTATCCGTTGGCCAGGCGCCCGGATTCCAGAACCGCGACAGTTCACTCTCATCGAAGTGGCCACTCGCCCGCAGAGCCGGTGGCGTCCAATCCGTGTAGCAGATCATGTCGCGGGAAAACTCAAATTCCATGCGCTCAGGCTCTGGCTGTCCTGGCGAATACCCTGCAAGCACCAGTGGAATCTGCTTTTCTACAGCGACACGCAGCGCATCGCCTTCAAAAAGGGGCGCATACACGTATGACAAAGTATACACAGCGCCCCTCGCTTCCTGGTTTTGCAGCAAATACCGGAAAAGTTTCGTATAAAAGCCATTGGATGGCTTATATACAATATGATCCACATTCAATACTTCTAACGTTTTCTGCATGTTGTCCCAAGCAGCGGCGGGGATATTGATGCCCGTAGTGAACGCGAGAATACGCAGGTGCCCGTAATTCTTGAGAGCGTTTAACAACCACAGACTGTCTTTGCCGCCGCTAAGACAAACAAGCACATCGTAGTCACCGCCGCCCCGTGCTCTACGCAGCGCTTTATCCAGTTCAGCTTGACGAGCCCTCAAGTTATCCGGCTTCGTCAAAGACGACTCGGCGCGACGCCCGCTGCAAATTTCACAAAGCTTCCGATCGTCCAGCGCCCCGCCGGGTGCCTCTGCTGGTAACAGGCAACGCTTACATCTCTTCATATCACATCATCCGCCGTTTCGATTGAACCCGCTTTGCAAGGAACGTTTCCTCAACCTGGGCTATTTGAGGTCCCAGAATGTCTCGTGCGGCCGGGCAATAAATGTTTTTCGACGCCAGCAGGTGCTGAGTTTTGTCGGCTCCGAAAGTTTGACGGTCCCGCGCGTAGGTTAGGAACATATCAACTGCGGCCGCTCTGCGCCGAATCAGCTCTTGGGGTGCCATCCGCATTGACGACACGAGGGCCTGTAGGACGCTGGCTGGCAGTTGCCTTAGCGGCGGCAAATCGACATCATGACGCGCTATACTCTCACGCACGTGCGCTGCTAGTGTGTCCGCATCGAGATATTTTTCCGAACCCGCACACAGGTGAAGCACACGCCCCGAGTAACTTTGGTCGAGGGCAGACCCAACGAGCGCCGCACTGACGAAGTCTGAGGGCACGACATCAATTGGTAAGCCTCGGAGTTTTGGAACGAAACCGCCCGTCATCAAGCCGGCAACGAATACAGAAAGGTGATAGAAAACCTGAGTTCTACGAACGCGACCGGTTTTGGCGTCCCCGACCACCATGCTGGGGCGGTGCACCGTCGTTGGCACTCCGTCTGTATGCGCAAAAACTGCGCATTCAGCCTCCCACTTGGCGCGTTCATACGTATTGTGAAAGCGCTTGGGGTTCAGACCGCGGCGCTCGGGAACCCGACCGCGCGTCGCCCCGGCGACGCCTATCGTGCTAACGTAGTCCAGTTTCTCTAGCTGACCCTGCCGCCAAGCCAGGTCGGCGAACGCCAAAATATTGACGGTCGGAACACAGATTTCCTCACGCGCCTGCTGGATGGGGAGCCCCGTCGAGACTGTGGCCGCAGCGTGGATTACGTGCGTGACGTTTCCGGCCAGCGCGTTGTAGTCATCCAGCTCCATGCCAAAGCGGTTCGCACCCAGGTCGCCCCACACCCCTTGAAATCTACCAAGCTCTCTTTCGGTCACCCCAGACGTTAACCAGTACGATTCAAGTTCGGCCGAACGTTGCTCAAATTTCTCTCGGCTCGATGCCCGAATTAACGCAACCACCTCGAAGCCTTCGCGAAGAAGCCGAGCCACCACCTCGCTTCCGACTGCCCCGGTCGCACCCGTTACAAAAAAACGTGTCATTATAAAACCTGTTTCACGAAAATGGTCGATTGCCGACCGGCCTCTTCAAGCCTTTGGTAAAGCTCCTCGATTTCACGTGAATAATGTTCGACAATTGCATTCTTACGTAATTTCCCGTTTGTTGTCTTTAATCCGGACGTTTCAGCGAACGGCCGATGGCTAAACACGATTCCCGCGATGCGCTCGTAAGATATCAACTCTTCATTTAGTCGCGTAATTTCAGGTATCGTTCCGGCCGGATCATCGCCACGTCCTACAATGATCGCCGTCACGACCTTGCGGTCTGCGCCAACAACCACGGCTTCGTTAACGGACGCATACGAACAAAGCTTTGTTTCGATTCTGGCCGCGTCGACCTTTCGCCCGGTAGACGTTTTAAACACGTCGTCCATCCGCCCATCGATGTAGAGGAACCCGTCGCGATCAAAGTACCCGCGATCCCCCGTCGAATAAAACCCGTTGCCATCAAAGCGCGCCGGTTCACCACCAAGGTAACCTGTGAACACGCCCGGACCTCTGACCTCGATCTCACCGGTATTCGCGATTCGCACGTCGTTTCCGGGTAATGGCTTCCCCACACTGCCTTGACGTCGCTCTGTCGATGAGTTGGCCGCTATGGGGACGAGGCTCTCACTGACTCCGTACGCCTCAAGCAACGCGATACCGCGGTCTTCAAAATGCCGAATGACGTTCCGCGAACTCGCCGCTGAGCCCGTTATCGCCAAGCGAGCGCGACCGCCTAAGTCATCCTCGCCGAGGGTCACGGCCTTTTCATAAAAGCGCGGGACCCCGATGACGATGGTTGGCTGTACGGTTTTGAGAGCCGTGAACACGTCCACTGCAAACGGCTTGTAAAACACCCGCATGTTCGACTGAAAAGACACCAGATTCATCATGCGCTGAAAAAGATTGTTCATGGGAAGCCAGCACAGGGTTCGATCATCTTGACGGATCGGACCGAGCGCATCTGCCACCCTTTTGATTGCCTCAAGTAACTGTCGGTGCGAATAGGCGATCGCTTTCGGACGACTCGTTGTACCGGATGTGAAGGTTACCATGGCCTCGTCGTCTAAGCCGCCCGTCGGTTCATCGGCCAAGCGCGTTGGCGCGTCAGCGAGAAGCTCCAATGTGCCGAGTTGGACGGTTGGAACCGGAAGCGCCCCCAGGTCATGTCTGTTTGTTAAGACACGCCTAATGTTCAACTCCGTGACCGTCGCAGACAGATCTGAGGCTGATAGCGCTGGGTCGAGCGCCACGACGCTGCTTCCAAGACGCCAGCAGGCGGCCTGAGCGACGTCCCAGGCAGGCCCGTTGTCAGCACACAGTCCAATGCGGGCGTTGTGGGGTATACCGGCCCGGAAAAGGTGCTCCGCAGCCCGTCGAGCGTATGCGGACAACTCAGCCGCATTCAATGAGCCGTAGTCATTCTCAAAACTGCCGGTTTCGCGTGGCGGCATGCTCATCTATCTTTACCTGATTGCCTTACCTTGATCCGAAGACCTGTTATCCAAGTTTATTAGAGCATAAACGACGCATGCTAACGGTGTGTTGAGGCGCGGTGACCAAGCTAGTCGTTCGAGTCTAACTTTTGGTGCCCGCGCTTCACCGCTGCGATGATCCGATCTGGATCGGCGGTCCAGACGAATGGTTTCGTAGCTTGGTTGTACTCGGCCACGAAGCGATTGATGGCGGCCTGGAGATCGACGAGCGATCGGACCAGGCCGCGCTTCAGGCGGCGTTTGCTGAGCTTCGCGAAGAAGCCTTCCACGGCGTTCAACCAGGAGCAGGACGTCGGGACGAAGTGGAAGGTAAAACGCGGGTGGCGGGCGAGCCACGCGCGAACCTTCGGGTGCTTGTGGGTCGCATAGTTGTCCACGATCAGGTGGATGTTTTTGTCCGGCGGTGTCTGGCGATTTATCTGGTTGAGGAAGCGGATGAACTCGTCGTGCCGATGGCGCTGCATGTTCTGGCCGATGACGGTTCCGTCGAGCACGTTGAGGGCCGCGAACAGGGTGGTCGTGCCGTGGCGCTTATAGTCGTGGGTCATCGTGCCCGCGCGCCCCTTCTTGAGCGGCAGACCCGGTTGGGTGCGGTCGAGGGCCTGGATCTGGCTCTTCTCATCGACCGAGAAGACGAGGGCATGCGCCGGCGGGTCCATGTAGAGGCCAACGACGTCGCGCAGCTTGTCGGCGAACGCGGGATCGTTGGAGAGCTTGAATTGGCGGACCCGATGGGGCTGCAGCCCGTGCCTATGCCAGATCCGCTGGACCGAGCTGATGCTGATCCCGGCGGCCTCCGCCATCATCCCGCCGGTCCAGTGCGTCGCCTCCTTGGGCGGTGCTTCGAAGGTCAGCGCCAGGACGCGGTCGATGACCTCTTGATCGAGCGGCGGGATGCGCGAGGGCCGCGTCTTGTCGCGCAACAGCCCGTCCACGCCTTCCTCCGCGAAGCGTTCCTGCCAGCGCCAGACGCAGTTCTTCGACTTGCCGGTCGCGCGCATGATGGCGTTGGTGCCCAGACCGTCGGCTGTGCAGAGCACGATCTGCGCCCGCCACACGTGTTTTTGCGGGGTGTTGCGATCCCGGACGACGGCCTCGAGACGATGGCGGTCATCCGGGGAAACCTCGAAATCGATACCGGTGCGCATGCCGCAGATTCCCACGCGGTGGCCGCCAGGGGGATCCCCTACGGGACCCACCTGTTAGGCCTGAACCACTAGATAGGTCCATGCAAGCCGCCCGGCTTGCGTTCAGTGAGGTGGACCCGTTGTCTCTGCGACAACGCCGGGGCTTCAGTGCGTTAGACGTTGGGGCCCTCGGTGTGTGCCGGCGTCTCGCCGGGGGCGAGCATAGCCGACGTGGGTGGCGGATTGTCCAGCCCTTGTGCGGCTTGCACCGCCGGCTGATTGGCGTGCGGGCTTGTGGTCGCAGGTTGCCCAGCGTCTGGGGCGGACGGTCGTCCTTGTAGAACGCCATCCAGGCGCCGATGGCGGTTTCGGCGTCGCTCACGGTGTCGTAGGCGCGGAGGTACACCTCCTCGTACTTCTGTCGCTGCTGCTGCAATTGTCCCCAGATGTGAGCCTGTTGCAGAATCGCACCTTCACGGATCGAGCGAGCCAAGTTCGGGTTCGCGTTTCAATTGACTCTGGTGCGCCAGTTTGACTCTATCTCAGGTGTAGGCGCATCCCTGAGGGAGACGGATAGGCGGGTTTCTTCCGCGCCCCGCACCGCCGCCAGCGATACCTTCTGCCGGTGGACATGATGGATTGGTTGCCGTCGGGCGATATCGTCCACTGGGTGGTCGACGCGGTGGAGCTCATGGACCTCTCGGCGTTCGAGGCCGAGCACCGGGTGGGCGGCGCCGGCCATGGGCGGCGCCGGCCAGGCGCCGTTCGCCCCGAAGGTCCTGTTGGCGTTGCTAATTTACGCCTACAGCCAGGCCGTGCGCTCCGCAAGATCGAGCGGTTGTGCGAGCGCGATGCCGGCTACCGCTTCATCATCGGCGAGCAGGTGCCGGATCACACGGTGATTGCGCGCTTCCGCCGGCGCCACAGCGCCCGCATGGCGGAGGTGTTCCGGCACGTTCTTCTCTATGACCCCAGCGCAACGCGTCGTGGATGCTGGGCGATGTCCGCAAATTTGTCGCGCAGCAGCACGCGAAAAATCTTTCGTGGCGCCCTACCGGAGCCGGCGCCCCAAGTTCACCAGTGAGGCGATCAGGGATCTGCGGCCCATCGAGCACATCCGGTTGTCGATTCCGCTGGCCCTAACAGGGGCTTCTCGCATGCGTCGCACTAGGTCCTGCGTGGGAAGGTGTTGACGAGCGCGGCGCAAATCGTCTCACCGAGCGGAAGGCCGGCCGCTGTTCTGCCCGATCACTGAGCGATGACGCCGTGAATCCGCAATAGGCGATTGTCAACTGCACACCGGCTTAACCCGATGCCCGCAGTACCGGCTTGCGGCCTATTGGGTGCGACCATGTGCTGGTCCGCTGATCGGGTCGCAAACACCGTGCGCGGCCCCACCGGGCTGGACGATCCGACCGCAGCGCCGGCTGATGTCGTCCGGTGCACCTTGTCGGGCCCCGTCAAGGGCACCAACGGCTCAATGCTCTAAAGCATCAGCGCTGCCGCGGCAAGCGCCGACCGCCCATCCAGGGTCAGGGCTGTTCACTGTTCGCGGGTAGAGTGAGTGGCCTCGCGTGAGGCGAGTCCGAGCGGCGGGTCATCCACCAGCAGTTCTAATTTTGGCTTTGGTCGTGGGCTCGTCGGTTCATCGCATCTCTTTGGGCAGGGTGGATAACAGGTGGGCGGGGGCGGCGCCGGCCTATATCACGGCGGTCGCGGCGGCGAGCGCTCGAAGGCCAGCGTCTCGACCAGGTGCTGCCACGAGGGGAAAATCAGGTAGGAGGTCAGCGCCTCCATGCGGTCGAAGAACTGGCGACGTGAGCTGACCTTTTGGCGCGCGCGCTGCCAGGCGCTTTCAGCGAGGTCGCAGACGGTGTGGAAGGCGAAGGCGAGCAGGTTGAGGACGACCAGGACGGCGTCGAGGTTCTGCTGGCCATGGCCGAAGTTGTGCTCGAGGTTATAGCCGCCCTGCTTGAGAACGTTGAAGCTCTCGTTTTCGATCTTCCAGCGTGCCCGGCCGCAGGCCGCGAGCGCGGCGACGTTGTCCCGATCGACGGGCAGATCGGTGACGAAGGCGTTGCGGTAGGTGACCTTACCTCGGCCGTCGCGGATCTCGACCTGCAGCCAGTTGACGGTCATGGCATCCCGGCTGTCGCGCAGCGGGACGTCGGGCAGCCAGGTGTAGCGGTAGATACGTTTCTTGCCGCCCCGTCGCTCAGTGACCTCATCGGCGTGCAGCTCAGCGCCGCGGAGGTATTCGTCGATCAGCTTGTGCGAGCCGGGCTTGCAGACGAACAGGAAGTGCCCGCCGGCCGCCAGCACGGCCTCGCAGGTGGGCTGGCGGGCGAACAGGTCATCGCCCAGGTAGATCGGCGCGAGCCGGCTGTAGGTCGCGCCGTGACGGTCCAGCCAGCGGTGCGCGGCCCGCTGCTCGCAGTCCTGCTTGTCCGCGCCGTCCTGCGGGGCGATGAACTCGGGCGCCAGCGGCACGACCTCCCGATGGCCGGGCGCCACTAGCGTCGCCGAGAGCATCGTATGGAAGTATTCGGTGCGGCCGTTGCTGCGCTGGCGCTGCGAGCAGTTGGAACAGTGGATCTTGCTGGAGGTGAAGTATTCCGTGCCGTCGAGGGCGATCAGCGTATGCCCGGCCAGCCGACGGAAAGGCGCCAGCCGGTCGGCCTGGTCGATCTCCTCCAGCACCGTGCCGAACACCGGATGGAAGGCATCCGGGCTGACAGGATCGAGCATGGCGCGGACATGGTTGTCGGTGGGAATGCCGTTGATGCCGAACAACGTCTCGCAGTTCGACCGGCTGAAGCCCTCGGCGAGTTGACGCTGGTGGGCCAGAAACGACGGGCTCTGCATGAAGAAGACCGAGAAGCCGGCCAGCGCGACGTCGCGCATGCTGTACCACGCGTTGTCGCCAACCCGTTTGTCGGGCAGACCGGCGCAAGTCCGGCCCAGGACATCAATTAGCCGCTCCAGTACCTGCATACGTGCAGAGAATCTGGGTTATTTGGCGCCGCCAAGGCCTCCCTGTCGGATCGATTCGATATGTCGCACCCCAACCTAGACGCGCAAGTGCGACTCAATTGCATTTAGATCTGCTG
>NZ_NRRL01000130.1 GCF_016583645.1 Rhodovibrio sodomensis
GGCGACGGCGGCGGGGGCGGGCTGGGCGATCATACCGCGCAATATGGCGCGGGCTGCGGGATCGGGCCAGGGCCCTTCCTCTGGCAAGGCTAATCCGATCGGCCGGCCTTGGGGCATGTCCGTGCTGCAACGCACACTTGACGTGTAAGGCTTGGCGTAAGCGACCCGACACGCCATTGTCGCGGGGCCATGACAGCCGATGCGGAACCCAGCTTGAAGCGCGGCTTGCGCACCCTGACCCCGACAGCGAGCGCGATTGCCGACGGCGGGCGCGTGCGGCTGCGCACGCTCAACCTGATCCGCTGGATCGCGGTCGGCGGGCAGACGGCGGCGCTTGCGATCGTCTACGTCGGTCTGGAATACCCGTTGCCGATCGTGCCCGCCGGGCTGCTCGTGCTGGCCTCGGTGGCGGTCAACCTGCAGGCCGCCTGGTCGCACCGCGGCGCGCCCTGGCTGACCGACCGCGGGGCGGCGGTCTATCTGGCGGTCGACCTGGTCCAGTTGAGCGCGCTCCTGGCGCTCACCGGCGGCCTCGCCAACCCGTTCGCGCTGTTGATCCTGGCACCTGTCACGGTGTCGGCGAGCGTGCTGTCGCGCACCAGCACGCTGGCGCTCGCCGGGCTCGCGATCCTGTCGGCGAGCGTGCTGTCGCTCGTGCACGCGCCGCTGCCCTGGGGCAACGGCGGGCTCGACCTGCCTGACCTCTACATCGGGGGCATCTGGGCGGCGCTGGTGCTGGCGGTCGGATTCATCGCCGCCTACGTGTTCTCGCTCGCCGCCGAGGCCCAGCGGATGTCCGACGCGCTCTCGGCGACCCAGATGGCGCTGGCGCGCGAGCAGCGCCTGTCCGCCCTGGGCGGGCTCGCCGCCGCGGCGGCGCACGAACTGGGCAGCCCGCTGGGGACGATCGCCGTGGTGGCGCGCGAGATCCGCGGCGAGGTGCCCGAGGGCAGCGATCTGCAGGAGGACGCCGAACTGCTGCTGCAGGAAAGCCAGCGCTGCCGGGACATCCTGGCCCGGCTGGCAGCGCAGCCGGAAGGCGACCGGGGCGACGCATCGTTCTGGGATCTGCCGCTGTCCGCGCTGGCGCAGTCGGCCGCCCAGCCGTTCGAGCGCGATGACATCGCGCTCGAGGTGAACACCGCGCCGCGCGATAGCACCCGCCAGCCCACCCTGCAGCGCAAGCCGGAGATCCTGCACGCGATCGGCACGCTGGTGCAGAACGCGATGGGCTTCGCCGCAAGCCGCGTCATCCTGGAGGCGCGCTGGGACTCGCGCACGGCGGAACTCGCCATCCTGGACGATGGCCCTGGCTTCGATCCGCAAATACTCCCATATATCGGGGAGCCGTACCTGTCGACGCGGCGTCGGGACTCGGGCGGCGAGAACATGGGACTGGGCATCTTCATCGCGCGCACGCTGCTGGCGCGCACCGGCGCTGACGTGCTGTTCGACAACCGCCCGGAAGGCGGTGCGCAGGCGATCGTCCGCTGGCCGCGCGCGCGGCTGGAAGAAGCCGCACCGGTCGGAGGCGGGGCGACCACGCGGCTCGGATACGACCCCGGACGGCAAGATGAAAGGGTAACGCCATGACCGATCGGATGGACCTCAAGGGTCAGAACGTGGACGGCGTGCAGGCGCCCGGTGCCGGGGCCACGGCGTCCGGCGGTCCGGATGAGTCGGCCGACCTGGGCCGGCTGCTGCTGGTCGACGACGACGAGCGCTTCCTGACCCGTCTCAGCCGGGCGATGGCGAAGCGGGGCTTCGAGGTCTCCACCGCAACCAGCGTGGAGGACGGCATCAAGATTGCCGATGAGACCGATCCGGACTACGCCCTCGTGGATTTGCGGCTGGAGGACGGCAACGGCCTGGAGGTCGTGCAGCAGATCCGGGAGCACCGTCCGGAATGTCGGGTCGTGGTGCTGACCGGCTACGGCAATATCACGACCGCGGTCGCGGCGGTGAAGGCCGGGGCGGTGGATTACCTGTCGAAGCCGGCCGACGCCGATCAGATCGCGTCCGCCCTGCTGGCCCAGGGGGAGGACCTGCCCGAGCCGCCGGACAACCCGATGAGCGCGGACCGCGTGCGCTGGGAGCACATCCAGCGGGTCTACGAGCAGTGCGACCGGAACGTCTCCGAGACCGCGCGGCGCCTGCGCATGCACCGCCGGACCCTGCAGCGCATCCTTAGCAAGTACGCCCCGCGCGACTGATCTAACCAAGTCCGGTCGGACCCGGGCGGTGTCGGGCTAACGCGGTTTGACGTCGATCTGCAGGACCAGGGTGTCGTTGTGCCTGTGCAGGGATTTCTGGCCCTGCTTGGGGATCGGGACCTGGACCTTGCGGCAGTAGGCGATCAGCGCGGCCGCCATCTCCAGCGCGGTGAAATGCATCGGGGGTTTGACGTCCTCGAACTGAACGCGGGCGCTCACGCCCTCGTCGCTCTCGACGTCGTACGCTATCCCGGTGACCTTGCCGTCCGGCATGGTGCGCTGCTGTTCCTGGGCGAACCGCCGCAGGGCATCCTCCACCTCCGTCGGGGCGAAGCGGATCAGTCGGCGTTCACTCGGCATGGATCGTTCCCGGGCGACAGACGCGGTCTACGCCCCGGCGTAGTGGTTGATCGCCCAGATCGCCGCGAACCCGAGGGCGAACAGCAGCACCGCCTTGAGCGCGATCATCGTCAGCGCCGGGCTGGAACTTTCCGGCTTGCCGGGCTTGGCGGCGGCTTCCGTGCGCGCGCTCCGGGTCGCCTGGACCTCGCGGCGGGTGTCCGCGCGTTCCTTGAGCGCGCTCTCGTTGTGCTGGTCGACCGTGCTGGAGCGGTAGACGGTGCGCGACTTGTAGCCGCCGGTCGCCGGATCGAACCGCTCCTCGACCACGCGGACGGCCGGGAAGCGGCGCGCCTCCTCCATCCGGTGGGCTTCGGAGAGCGCCAGGTCGCGGTCGTCGAAGAAGCCCTGGATCTTCCAGCGTCCGCTTGAAAAGCTGTGCAACTCGTAGGCGATATCGGTGCTCATGCGCCGGCCTGCTCTTCGGCGCCCAAGGCCGGCTCCGCGCCGACCGGACGGCCGTTGGCCGCGCCCAGCAGATGGTCGATCGTCGACCCGTCGTTGGACAGCGGCAGCAGGATCGACCGGAACAGCGTCTTGCCGTCGGCAAGCACCGCTTCGCCCCCCAGGCTGACCGGCACGCCCTTGTCCAGCGTCTGCTGCACGAACCCGGCGGCGTGATGGAGCAGGGCCGTCTCGGGCACCTGACGCAGCGTCGCCGGGACGCCGTCCGGCAGGTCGCTCAACAGTCCGTCGCCGACCGACAGGACCCGGCTGTCCCCGACCCTGGTTCTGCCCAGGCGCAGCAGAAAGCACTGCGCCCAGTCGTCGCCGATCGTCGAAGCGTCGATGTCGTCGGCGCGCGGGTAGTCGCGGTCGCCGCGCAGGTCGTCCCAATACGCCAGCAGGCGCAGGACAAGCCGGCGCTCTTCCGGCCGGTACACATTCATGCTGGACAGCTCTCCCGTCGCCCGTCGGTGGCCTGAGGAGCGGTACGATGCGTCAGTTTGTTTAACAAGGCGTAAAGCCCCGGCCCTTGAACGCCCGGTGCGGTCCAGCTGAACCCGGCGGCTTGCCTGACCCGCCCGCCGCTTTTGCGTGTAATGCCCCAGAAACGACACTCGGTCAGGTAGTAAACTCAAGCGGGAGACCGGTTTCGGATTGCAATCGACAGGTGTTTCCTCGTAGTCTCCGAAGGTTGAAAACGAATAAGCAAGATCGCGCTGAGAGATGTTGTTGTCCGACAGCTTCCGACCAAGTGTCCGCCGCCTGCGCGGCCGGCTTGCGCTGACGCTGGTCGCGTTGACCTGCGCGGGGCCGCACGGACCGGCCCGTGCACAGGCGGCGCCGGCGCTGCCGGTCGCTGTCGCGCGGCTGGTCGATGCGCAGCTGGTCGATCTGGGCACGCCGGCATTCGTGGACGGGCTGGCCGGCCTGCTGGTCGTCCACGCCGGACGCGACCCGGACCGGGCCGGTGCGATCGGCCGACGCGTGCTGGCACGGGCGCCGGACGCCGACGGTCAGGTCGCTCGGGCGCTGGCGCTCGCCGGCTTCGACCCGGCGACGGCCGGCCTGCGCGGCGCCCCGCCGGGATCGCCGGAACGCGCCGTACCCGACTTGGTCCGGGCTTTACCCGGGGCCGCGCTGGACGGGCCCAGTGCCGACAGCACAGAGCCGAGTTTCTCGGGTCAGCGGACCGTGCGTCCCGGAACCGCCGATCTGGCGACGCCGCAATTGCGCTAGCCGTGGGGCGTCCGCGCGCTTTTGGAGTGACGCTGGCGATGCATGGAAACCTCCAGCTGCTGCCGCCGCCCGGCCCGGACGCCGCCGGCGCCCCGCGGTCCGGTCTGCCCGGCCCGGAGCCCGACGGCACCGAGGTGGCGCAGCTGCTGGGCATGCTGTGGCGCCAACGCGCGCTGATCTGCCTGGTGACGCTGCTGGGCACGGCCGCGGTCATGGCGGTCGTCTTGCGTCTGCCGCCGAGCTACCGGGCCGAAGCGGTCTTGATGTTCGCGCCGGTTCCGGTTCAGGCGGACCCGACGACCGCCGGCTCGCCGGCCGAACAGCTGGGCGATCTCCGCCATCTGGCAAGCGAGATCGAACGGATCCGGGCGCGCGGCCTCTTGAGCCGCGTGGTGGAGGCGGCGGGCCTGCTCTACGACCCGGCGTTCAACCCGGTTCTGGCGCGCCCGCCGGGGCCGCTCGAACGGCTCGGCCTGCGCGCTCCGCCGGCGCCGGACACGCTGCGGCTCAGCCGACAGCGGGCGGCCACGCTGGCGGTCTTGCGGGACCGGCTGACGGTCCGCCCGATCGGGCGGTCGCGCGCGCTGTCGCTGGCCGTTCGGGCCCCGGACGCCGAGGCCGCGGCGCGCGTCGCGAACGCGGTCGCGTCGGTCTATCTGGCTGAGGCGCGCGCGCGCGAGCAACGCGACCGGGCGGCCGCGACCGGCTGGCTCGACCGGCGGGTGGGGGAGCTGCGCCGGCGTGTCCAGGCCGCCGAGGCGGCGGTCGCGGACTTTCGGATCGAGTCCGGGCTGGCGGAGCGCGGGCCCGGGACGATGGCGACCCGCGAGCGTGTCGGCGAACTGACCCGGGCGCTGGCCCAGGCACGGGTGGACGCCGCGGCCGCCCGGGCGCGGCTGCAGCGGGTCAGCGCCGCGACGCCCGAGCCAGGGCCGCCCGAGGATGCCGCGCCGGGGGCCGCTGCGGCGGAAAGCGCGTCGGGCAGGGCGGAACCGGCGGGCGCACCGGAGCCTAGGATCGCCGAAAGCCTCGGCGGGCTGCTGACCTCGCAGATGCTGAACGGGCTGCGTCAACAGGCGATGGAACTGGCGCGCGCCCGGACCCAGCTGGCCACCCGCTACGGCCCGCGCCATCCGCGCCTGCGCGAAGCCAACGCCGAGCTGCTCGACGTGCGGCTGCTGATCGACGACGAGATGTCCCGGATCGCCGAGCGGCTGCGCCAGGACGCGGCGCTGGCGCGCGCACGCGCGGCGGCGCTGGAGGCACAGCTGCAGCAGGTCAACGCCGAAACCGGCGCGCTCGGCCGCGCGCAGGTCAAGCTGGCGCAGCTGGAACGGGAGGCAGCGGCGGAACGGGCGCTGTTCGACACCTTCCTGGCCCGGCTGAAGGCAACGCGAATCGCCGCCGGGTCGCCGGGCCAACCAGCCGAGCTGATCGCCCGCGCGCACCCGCCGCACCAGCCGGCGGCGCCCAACCGTCCGCTGCTGGCGGGATTCGGCGTACTCGCCGCGGCCGCCGCGGCGGTCGCGCTCGCCGGGCTGCGCGAAGCGCTCGACCGCGGCGTGCGCGGGGCGGAGCAGTTGGAACGTCTGGCCGGTCTGCGGGTGCTGGCGACGGTGCCGCGCGCCCGGCGCGATCCGGCCGGCCGGGTCCTGGCGCAACCGGCGGGCGCGCTGGCGGAAGCGCTGCGCGGGTTCTACACCGCCGTGTTGATGGCCGGGATCGACCGCCCGCCGCGCACCCTGCTGGTGACCTCCGCCTTGCCGGGGGAGGGCAAGACCGCGCTCGCCTGTGCGCTGGCCCGGGTGCTGGCGCGCGCGGGCAGCCGGGTCCTGCTGATCGACGCCGACGTCCGCTACCCACGGGTGGCCCGCACGCTGGGCGTGCCGGCGGTCCCGGGCCTGAGCGACCTGCTGACCCGGCAGTGCACGATGGCTGAGGCGCTGCACCGGGACCCGGCCCCCGGGCTCGACGGACGGCTCGCGGTGCTGCCGGCCGGGCGCGCGGGCGATCCGGGCCGGCTGCTGGAGTCCGACCGGCTGGGCGGTCTGATCGCGGATCTGGGCGGCGAGTTCGATCTGGTGCTGGTCGATGCGCCGCCGGTGCTCGCGGTCGCGGACCCGCGCACGCTGGCGGCCCGGGCCGATGCCACCGTGCTGGCCGTGCGCTGGGCGCGGACGCCGCGGGCCAGCGTGCGCCGCGCGGTCACGCTGCTGCGCGAGACCGGGGCGGAGCTGGCGGGCGCGGCGCTGGTCCAGGTCGATCCGCGTCAGCACGCCCGCGAGGCCAGCGGCGCCGGCCGCTGGCTCGGGCGCCGGGGGTCCTACTATGCCGGCGCGTAGCGGCGCGCGCCGCTACGCGCACGGTGTGGCTGGCGCGGCCGTTCTGCTGCTGGGGGCCGGCTGGCTCTGGCTGGCCCTGCCGGTGGCCGGCGCCGCGTTGGTCCGCCTGCCGGGCGACGCCGTGCTGCGCGATCTGCGGGCGGGCGCGCCGGTCGACCCGGCGGACCTGCGCCGCTTGGCCGAAAGCCGCCGCGCGGCGGCCCGGTGGCGCGACGATCCCCGCGACGGGGCCGATCTGGCGTTGGCGAACCTGCTGCTGGCGGAGCGCGCGGATCCCGGTGCTTGGGGGCGGCTGCGCGCGGCGGAACGGTCGCTGACCTCCGCGCTGGGCGCGGCACCGGCCGATCCCTACGCGTGGACCCGGCTTGCGCTGGTGCGCTGGCGGCTGGGCCGGCCCGACCCGGCCGTGCGGGCGGCGCTTGACGCGGCCAGCCGGGCGGGCCGCGGACCCGGCGGCTGCAGCCGGTTCAACGCGCCCTTACCGCGCGGCTGGCCGGGGCGGCGGATGGCTGAGCCGGCCGCGCGACAGGCCCAGGCCGACCAGCAGGCCGGCGGTCGCAGCCACGCCCGGTACCTGCGGGCCCGGATCGACCGCGCCTTGCAGCACGACCGCGGCGAGCGCCGGCAGCGCTGCCAGCACGGCCGGGCTGTCTGCCGGCCTGCGCCGCAAGGCGACCGCCGTACCCAGCAGCGCCGCGAACACGGCGAGCGCGCCCGGCACGCCGGCTTCCGCCGCCCATTCCAGCGCCACGCTGTGCGCGCTGACCACCGGTTGCGCGGCGGCTGGGATCGGGTACAGCTCGTAAAGCTGCGGAAAGCTGCCCAGGCCGTGGCCGCGCCAGGGCCGCTCGGCGATCGCGGCGAGGCTGGCCTGCCAGACCGCCAGACGATGTTCCAGATCGGCCGGCAGCTCGGCCAGCCGCCCGTCCAGACCGGTCGCGACCGCGCCCAGGCCGGCGACCGCGAGCAGCGCGCCGGCCCAGGCGGCCGCCTGCCGGCGGTCCAGCCAGCGGCCGCGCACGGCAAGCGCAAGCAGCAGCAGATGCGCCGCCACCGCGGCGGCAAGTCCCGCACGCGACTGGCTGGCGACGAGCGCCCATCCCATGATCGCCCAGGCGGCCACGGTCGGCAGGCCGGACGCGCGCGCGTCCAGGGTCAGCGCGTGCGCGGCGGCGGCCAGCATGGCGAGCGTCAGGTAGGCCGCGAACGCCCCGCGCGCCACGAACGGCCCGGTCGGCGTGGCATGGAACGGGCCGGCCAGCCACAGCACCTGGTCCAACGCCAGGGCGTGGGCCGCCAGCCCGTGGGCCGCGACCCCGGCGCCGGCGAGCGCCAGCGCGGCCAGGGCTGGGCGCACCGGCCTGCCGGCCCAGGCCTGCGCCGCGAGCCAAGCCACGGCGGCGGGCACCGCGACCCGCACCACGGCGTCCCGCGCCTCCGCCCGGTGCAGCACCGGGGTCGCCAGCAGGGCCGCCGGATCGCCCAGCGCGTCGGCGAGCGCCAGGCGCAGCGGATGGACCGGCGCCTGCGCGGTCAATTGCCAGAGCGCGAGCCCGGCGAGCAGTGCCAGCGGCACGCCGGTCCAGCCCGGCACGGGCCATGGCTGCGCGTGTGCGGCGCCCGCGATCGACAGGGCGCCCTGCACCATCGCCAGGCCGGCGAGCAGGCATGCCAGGCTCGCCCAGGCCCAAGCGGGCGCCGCGCCCAGGGCGACCGGGGCCAGCAGCACGAGGGCCAGGATGGCAGGGCGCAGCACGGCCGCCTCTCTCACAGCGCGGATACGATCGCGGGCAGTTTAGCGCATAAAATCCCCGACCGCGCGTATCCGGTGCGTCGGGTGCGGCGGCGGAGCGCGTCGTGATGCGCGTGGGCGTATTCCATCCAGGCGCGCAGAACAGCTGGCAGCGCGCGTTGGCGGCGCAGGAAGCGGGCGCGCTCGCCTGGTACCTGTCGAGCGTGCAGGTGCTCTCCGACGGGCCGGCGATGCAGCTGGCCCGGGCGCTGCCCGGTGCCCTGGGGCGCGGGCTGGCGCGCGAGCTCGGCCGGCGGTGCTGTCCCGCGCTCGATCCCGCGTTGCTGCGTCGGGCGGGGATCAGCGAACTGGTCGAGATCGCGCTGCGCCGGCTCGGCCGCGCACGCGCGGGGGCGGCCGTGAACCGCTGGGGCAACGCCGGCTTCGCCCGGCACGTGATCGCCCGGGCGATGGCCGAGCCGGTCGACCTGCTGTGGACCCACAACGACAGCGCGCTCGAGAGCTTCCGGTGGGCGAACGCGCGCGGCATCCGCTGCGTGCTCGACCAGTCGATCGGGCATCCGGCCGCGCTGGCCGACGTTCTGGCCCGGGACCGCGCCCGCTATCCCGCGCTTTACCGCAACGCCCCGCCGTTACCCGACGCGCGTGCGTTGGAGCGCGCGGACCGGGAGCTGGAGCGCGCCGATATGGTGCTGGTTGGCTCCCCGTTCGCGCGCGACACCCTGACCGCGCGCGGGCTGCGCGCCGACAAGATCCGCCTGCTCGCCTATGGCTCGGACGAGACGATCTGGGGCGCGCCGCGGTCGCGCCCGCCGCGCGCCGGCCGGCCGCTGGAGGTGCTGTTCGCTGGGACGGTGCAGCCGCGCAAAGGGGTGGGCGCGCTGATCGAGGCGTTTGCCGAGATCGATCCGCGCTGTGCCCGGCTGACCCTGCTGGGCCGCCTGGATGTGCCGCGCGCCGCGCTCGCCCCGCTCGCGGGGCGGGCGGTGCACCGGCCGCCGGTGCCGCGCCGGGAGGTCGCGCGGGCGATGGCCCGGGCCGACGTTTTGGTCCTGCCCAGCCTGTTCGAGGGCAGCGCCGTGGTGGCGTACGAGGCGCAGGCCGCCGGACTGGCGCTGATCCAGTCGGCGCATACCGGCCTGGTGGTCCGGCCCGGCGTCACCGGATTGCTGTTGCCCGAGGTCTCCGCCGCCGCGATCCGCGACGCGGTCCGACAGCTGGCCGACGATCCCGGACGCCTGGCCGGCATGCAGGCCGCGGCGGCGGCGACGCCTCCACGCCGCTGGGCGGACTACCGCGCCGACGCGCGCGCTCTGCTCGGGCTCGGGCTCGGGCTCGGGCCTGGGCCCGGGCTGGGGGTGCCGCGGCCGGACCCGCAACGCCGGGATGTGGCGGCGTGATCGCGCTCGGCCTGTCGCTTCAGGTCGCGGTGTTCTGCGCGGTCGCGGCGGCCTTCCTGGCGCATCGCGGGGCGAGCGCGTTCCATCCGCTGCTGTATTACCTGCTGTTCCACCTGTTGGCGTTCGTGGTGCGGCCGCTGCTGGTCCACCTGGCCGGGTTCGACGGACAGTGGCGCTACATGGGCTTCACCCCGACCCCCGACGTCTTCGTCCGCACCCTCGCGGTGGCGAGCGTCGCGCTGGTCTGCTTCGCCGCGGCCAGCCTGCTCGCCGGGGCCGCGCGGCCCGGGTTCGCCGACCGGCCATGGCGCTTCGACCGCTTGGACCGGCGGGCGTTCGCGTGGGTCGCGGCCCTGCTGCTGCCGGTCGCGCTCTATGGTGCGGTCCTCGACCTGCAGCTGTTCGGCCGGCACGCGGCGCGCTCCGGCGATTTGACGGGCGCGCCCGGCATGCTGCGCGACGCCGCGACTGGCTTCACCGTGTTCGCCGGCACCACGGCCTACCTGGTCAAGGCGCACAACCTGCTGGCGCCGCTGTCGGTGCTCTGCGTGGTCGCCGCGCGCTTCCGCTGGTGGGCGTACGTGCCGTTCCTGCTGTTCGTCGGCTACCGGCTGTACCTGGGCAGCCGCTGGGGCGTGGTGCTGGCGCTGGTGATGCTCCTGCTGCTGCAGCTGGCCCGCGCCGGCCGGCGGTGGCCGCGGCTGAAGGCGGCCGCGGCGGTGCTGCCGGTGATCGCGCTGTTCACCTGGGTCGGGCTGGATCGCGACGCGCTGCGGACGCTGGGCGTCGAAGGGCGTACGCACGCCCCGATCGCGCGGACGTACGCCCCGCCGCGCCACCTCATGGATACGCCCGATTTCGCCAACTTCGACTACCTCGCGTTCATCGTCGACCGGGTACCTGCGTACACCGGCACGTACAGCCAGTTCACCCAGCATCTGGAGCTGTTCACGCGCCCGGTGCCGCGCATGCTGTGGCCGGACAAACCGGTCGGCTCGCCGATCCGGCTGTTCAACCTGAACGATCACGGCCGCTTCCACGGCCGCACCCGGTCGCTCCCCGGCGACGGCTGGATGAGCCTGGGCTGGCCGGGGGTCGTGCTGACGCTGGCCGCGGCGGGGGCGCTGTTGGGGCTGGCGCACCGCTGGCTGTGGCGGCCCGGACGCAGCCTGTACGCCTGGCTCGCCTACGCCGCCTTCCTGCCGGCCACGATCCAGCTGTTCCGCGACGGGGCGCTGGTGTCGCTGGCGCGGTTCGGCATGTGGATGCTGCTGCCGGTGCTGGCCTGCTGGGCGCTTGCGACCGTGTTCCGGCGGCTGTCGCCCGCCCGCTTTGAGCAGGACGGCCGGAGGGCGGAGGCGTTCCCGTGAGCCGCGCCCGGCTGGCGTTCGTGTGGGCGCAGTTCGCCCCGTACCACCTGGACCGGCTGGACGCGCTCGCGGGCGCCGGCTTCGCGGTGACCGGCATCGCGCTTGCCGGGGCGAGCCGGCGCTACCCGTGGCCGCCCGCCCCCGAGAGCCGGTCGTGGGACCACCGCACGCTTGCGCCCGCGACCCCGCTGGAGGCGCTGTCCGAACGGGCGCGGACCCGGGCGTTGCTGGGCGCCCTTGCCGCGGTCCGGCCGCGGGTCCTGTTCCTGTGCAACTGGCCGCGCCCGCACGTGCTCGCGGCGGCTTGTTGGGCGCGCCGGGCGGGCGTGCCGGCGGTGGTGATGTGCGACAGCTGGGCGCCCGAGGCGGCCCCGGACGCCTGGCCGCGCCGGGTGGCCAAGCGCGCGCTGCTGGCGCCGTACCGGGGCGGCCTGGCGGCGGCCGGCCGGGCAGCCGGCTACCTTGCGAGGCTGGGCGTCCCGGCGGGCGCGATCGCGTACGGCTACGACCGGATCTCGGTCGCCCGTGTACGGGCGCTCGCCAACTCGACGCCGTGGACCGGCGGGCCGGCACCCGGCTTCGTGGTGGTGGCGCGGCTGGCGCCGGAGAAGAACGTCGCCGGCGCGCTCGACGCCTATGTCCGCTACCGACGCTTCTGTACGGCGAGCGGGCACGCGCCGGCCGGGCTCACGATCCTGGGCGACGGACCGCTGCGCGCGCCGTTGACGGCCCAGGCGCGCGGCATCCCGGGCGTGCGCTTCGCCGGGTTCGTCGGGCCCGACGTGGTCGCCGCAACGCTCGCCCGCGCCGAGGCGCTGCTGCTGGCGAGCTGGCGAGAGCCCTGGGGGCTCGCGGTGAACGAGGCGGTTGCCCTCGGCGTGCCGGTGCTGGCGTCGACCGCCGTCGGCGCGACGGAGACGCTGGTCCAGGACGGCCGCAGCGGGTACCTGCTGGCGCCAGGCGACGCGCACGCCTGGGCGCGGGCGATGCACCGCCTGAGCGCTGAGCCGGCCACGCGCGCCCGGCTCGCCGACGGCGCGGCGCGTCTGGCGCCAAGGGCGGACGTCGGCGGCTTCGTCGACGGCGTCGGCTGGTTGAGCGAGCGCCTGGCGTGAGCCCGCCGCGCGTCCTCTCGGTGATCCACGCCCCGCACCTGGGCGGGCCGCAGCGCCGCAACCTCGCGCTCGCCCAAGCCTTCGCGGCGGACGGGCGGGCCACGCTCACCGTCGCCCTGCCGGA
>NZ_NRRL01000131.1 GCF_016583645.1 Rhodovibrio sodomensis
GGATCTCGCTCGCCCGGTGCAGCAAGCCCTTCACCGGACAGCCGGTGGACAGGTGCAGGTCCACGCGTCGCTTTTTGGGCACCACCCGCACGGCGAGTTTGAACAGCCTGACGATCACGGTGCCGGGGTCCGCCCGGGCGAGTTCGGTGTGCGCCAGGACCTGCGTGCGCAGGGCATGGTGCAGGACGTAGGCGGCGCCGGCGTAGAACAGCCGCAGGTGGTTGGCCAGGAAACTGTGGTCGGAGGTGCGCTCGGCGAACAGGTCGTTCTTCAAGTGTTTGATGAAGTTTTCGTCCTGTCCGCGCGCGGTATAGAGATCGGCGTACAGTTGCTCCGGCTCGGGGTGCTGCAGGGAGGTCGCGACGAACCGCGGGTTCCGGCCGGCCGCCATGACCTCGGCCTTGAGGGCCACTCGCGGGGCGATCGGCCACGAGCCCGCGGCGTAGGAGAGTTCGTGGTAGCTGCGCGTAGCCTGAGGCGGGGTGATGCCCATCCGCTGGGACTCCGCGCAGCGGGCAGCGTGCATTTCGGCCGCGGCGTCGAGATACGGCCGGGCCTGCTCGTACAGCCGATTGTTGCCGGTCAGACCGACCAGGAAATCGGTGTTCGCCCGCTCCGCGAGCAGGCTCATGATCTCTGGATTGGCGAAGTGGCCATCGCCGCGGACCAGGATATGGGTGTCCGGCCAAGCCGCGCGCAGGCGCTCGAGCACGCGCCGCAGGATGCTGGCGTTCTCCGCGCCGGTCGGGGTCTTGCCCGGGCGCAGCACCGCCGTGACCAAGCGCCCGGTCTGACCCTCGAAGATCACCAGCGGCAAGAAGCAGTGCGTGCGGTAATGATGATTGTAGAAGCTGAACGCCTGCTGGCCGTGGGTCGGATCGACGGTGTGATCCAGGTCCAGCACGATCGCCTCGGGGGCCTGCGCGTAGCCGGCGATGAACTGGTCCACGAACGCCTGGGCGAGGCGGTAGACGTCCTTCCTGGAAACTCCGTTCTCGAGGCGCGAGAACGTGGAGCCGCTGGCTAGACGGCTCTCCCCGGCGAGCGGATAGCGGTCCAGGCCGAGCTGGAACACCGGATCGGCGCTCAGGGCGTCGGCGTCGTTGCCGTCGGCGTAGCCGCAGGCGTGCAGGAAGGACCGCTGCGCGAGAAGGTCCCGGAACTCATGGTCGGTGTAGGAAGGATGACGCCAATCCGCGATCGCCGCGGCCAGACGGTCGCTCAGGCCGATCTGGCGGTCGACACCGCGCAGCAGCATCGGGCCGAAGTCCGACGACATCGCCCCGCCGTCGAAGTCGGCCCGGACCGTGCAGCCATCGATGGGATGAAATCGCAGCTGCTGTTCGTTACCGTCTGCCATGGGCGGACCTCCGCGCTGAACTCGTGTGCTTTCTCAGCGCCCATAACCCGCACGAATCCGCGGGTTCAAGGGAGGTCCGCCCCGCCTGCGTGCAAAATCCGTGTGTGGACGCCCCCGCAGATGCAAGCGATTTCTCCTCGGGTCCGGTATTGGCATGCGGTCAGGTGCAGTCGTGTGTCCGGCCTCATGATGCGGCCGTTACACGCCGCGGGCCTGTATGGAGATACGCGGATCAGGTCCAAATCGGGTTAACGTGCGTAGAGCACACCTGATTTTCCTGGTTTTCCCGACCCCGTCTCGATGACCGTTTGCCCTTACCTTCCCTGAGACCTGCTCGCATCCTCCGACGCCATCCGGACGGCCGTCTTGGCGCTTACGCCGCGGCGACCGCCGGATCCTTGTACACGCCACCCTGGGTCAGCAGCGCCCAGATGATGCGTGCGTTCTTGTTCGCCAGGGCGACGGCAACGACCATGCGCGGTTTGCGCTCGAGCATGCGCCCCAGCCAGGAGCCCGCCGGCGCGCCGTGCTTGGCGGCCCAGCGCACCACGGCCATCGCGCCGCCTACGAGCAGGCGCCTGAGGTCGCGCTGGCCCATCTTGGACATCTTGCCCAGCCGCTCCTTGCCACCGGTCGAATGCTGACGCGGCGTCAGCCCCAGCCAAGCGGCGAAGTCGCGCCCACTGTTGAAGCTCTCCATGGGCGGGGCGAACGCCTCTACGGCCGTGGCGCAGATCGGCCCAACGCCCGGGATCGTCATCACCCGCTTGCTGGTGTCCTGCTGGCGGGCGAGCTTTTTGATATCATGCTCGATCGCGTCGATCCGCTTGGTGACCTCGTCAATCTGCTCCAGCGCCATCTGAGCCAAGGCCACGACGGGTGCAGGCAGAGCAGCCTCAGGGTCATCAACGACCGAACGTAGGCGCTCGACGTTCGCCACGCCCTGCGGTGCGATCACGCCGAACTCGGCCATGTTACCGCGTAGCGCGTTAATCATCTGCGTGCGTTGGCGAACCATGAGGTCGCGCGTCTTGAACGCCATCCCCTGGGCCTGCTTGGCCTCGCTCTTGATCGCCACGAACCGCATCGTCGGCCGGCTGGCGGCCTCGGCAATCGCCTCCGCGTCGGCCGCGTCGTTCTTCTGGCGCTTAACGAACGGCTTGACGTAGCGCGGCGGCACGAGCCGGACCTCGTGTCCGAGCTCCTGAAGCGAGCGCGCCCAGAAGTGCGCGCTGGCGCACGCTTCCATCGCCACCGTGCAGCGCGGCTGGCTATCGAAGAACATCATCACCTTGTCCCGGCGCAGCTTCTTGCGGAATGCCACGGACCCATCGGCGTTCTCGCCGTGCGCCTGAAACGTGTTCTTCGCCAGATCCAGCCCGATCATGCTAACCTCCGACATGGATGCCTCCTCCTCGAATGGCGTTTGTCGATATACCCATTCTGGCACACCGATGCCGCCGGAGGGGGCGTCCACCCCATCGGGCTAGAGCAAGCTGCTGAATGGTGTACGCACCTTTCAGCTGAATCTTGCCCTGTGGTCAGGACGTTAGAGCACAGGACACCGCCCGCGCGAGCCATGACCGGGCCGGCGCGGGCGGCGATCGGTCGGGCTCCCTTACCTTACAGAACCCCGGCGAACAGCAGCAGCCCCGCGCAGGCAGCAGCACCCCCGGTGACCCGCACCAGCCGGGCGCCGCTGACCGGGCCGAGCCGGGCCAGGCCGTAGCCGGCCAGCAGCCCGGCCGCGTGCAGCAGTGCCGTCGCCAGCACGAACCCGAGGCCGTAGGCCATGCCGGACGCGGCCCCCGGCATCTCCGTCCCGTGCGCGTGGCCGTGGAAGACGGCAAACGCGCCGACGACCGCGATCGCGAGCACCGCGGGCATCGCCCGGCCGCTCGCCACCATCGCGCCCAGCACGACGACGGACAGAACGATACCGAACTCGACCAGCGGCAGCGCCAGCGCCGCGGCGCCGAGCGCGCCGCCGACGACCATCATGCCGACGAAGCTTGCCGGGACAAGCCAGGTGGCCCGGCCGCCGACGTGAAACGCCAGCAGACCAACAGTCACAATCGCAAGCACGTGGTCGAGCCCGCCGATCGGGTGCAGGAAGCCGGTCAGAAAGCCGCCGGCCGTCATCGCACCGGTGTGCGCAAGCGCGCTGGTCGCACTCAGCGCGGTCGCGAGAAAAGCGATCAGGAACTTCATTCAGTCTCCTTCCGGCGCCCACCGCGCCGCTGGGGGGAGGTGAGTCGGTGGATCGCGGTCGGTCTCCTGGCTCAGGACGTTTCCGCGCTCGCCTTCCCAGTCCGACGCCAGTGGCCTGATGAGCGCAGCGTGGTCCAACACAGTGGCGGGGGCCGCACCGGACTCGCACCGGTTTCCCATTCGCAGGCGGCCTGCGAACACCGCGGCGAGTAAGCTACAGGGGCACGGCAACCTCGGGCAACCTTGCCGGCGCCGAGCGATCCGGCGCGCCAACGGTCGGACGGCCCCGGCCGGCGCGCCGCGGCGGCGTTCGAGACCGATCCTAAGGCAAGGCGTGCGCGACGGACTGCAAGGCCGGCTCGCGCGGGGCGAAGCGCGCGGCCACGGCTGCTGACAGACGTACAGACAGGTGGCGGTGCCGCCCGTGCGCGATGCTTCGAGCCGCCGCCCTTCGACCGGCCCGGGCGGCCCCGCCTGGCACCCGCCCCGGTCACCGGCGCGCGCGCCACCAGATGTCGTGCTCGACCTTGTTCGCCAGCTCCGGGTAGTCGCGGCCGTGGAATTGCGGTTCCTGCCCCGCCCGGCGCTGGGCGAAGTAATCGCGGGTCAGCTTCACGACCGTCCCGGACAGCAGCACGATCGCGACCAGGTTGATCGTCGCCATCAGACCCATCGAGGCGTCGGCCGTGTTGAACACCGTCTGCACCGTCTGCAGCGTGCCCCAGATCACCATCGCCAGCACGGCGACGCGCAGGATCATCACCGGCGTCCGGCCGCCCAACCCCCAGTAGGTCAGTGCGTTCTCGGCATAGCTGTAGTTGCCGATGATCGAGGTGAAGGCGAAGAACAGAATCGCGAGCGCGATGAAGTAGTCGCCGGCCACGCCGATGTGGTCGGCCAGCGCGGCCTGGGTCAGCTTGGTCCCGGTCATGCCGCTGCCGGGCTCGAACACCCCGGACAGCAGGATGATCAACGCGGTCACGGTGCAGATCACCAGGGTGTCGATGAACACCCCCAACGCCTGCACGAAGCCCTGCGAGGACGGGTGGTGCGGCTGCGGCGTGGCGCAGGCGGCGATGTTGGGCGCCGAGCCCATGCCCGCCTCGTTGGAGAACAGCCCGCGCTTGACCCCGTTCAGCATCGCCGCGGTGATCCCGCCGGTCACGCCGCCGGCCGCCGGCTCCAGGCCGAACGCGCTCTGCACGATGGTCGCCAGCATGGCCGGCACCTCGCCGATGTTGAGCGCCAGGACGACCAGCGCGACCAGCACGTAGGCGATCGCCATGAACGGCACGATGTAGGAGGCCACCCGGGCGATCTGCGGGATCCCGCCGAAGATCACCACGCCGGCGACCGCGGCCACGACGATGCCGGTCGCGAGTTGCGGCACGCCGAACGCGCCCTCCACGGCGGAGGCGATGGCGTTCGCCTGCACGGCGTTGAACACCAGCCCGAACGACAGGATCAGGGCGATCGAGAACAGCGCCGCCGCGAGCTTCGAGTTCAGGCCGCGCGCGATGTAGAACGCCGGCCCGCCGCGGTACTGACCGTCCTGGTTCTTGACCTTGTAGAGCTGCGCCAGCGTGCTCTCGACGTAGGCCGTCGCCATGCCGACCAGCGCGACGATCCACATCCAGAAGATCGCACCCGCGCCGCCCAGGTAGAGCGCGACCGCGACGCCGGCGAGGTTGCCGGTGCCGACCCGCGAGGCGAGCGAGACGGTCAGCGCCTGAAACGGGGTAATGCCCGCGACGTCGGTCTGCGGGGCGCTGCGGATCACCCGGAACATCTCGGCGAAATGCCGGATCTGCGGCAGGCCGAGGCGGACGGTGAAGTACACGCCCACGGCCAGCAGGCCGTAGACCAGCACGTAGCCCCACAGAATGCCGTTCAGGAAGTCGACGACCGCTGTCATGACGCCCCCGGGATTGGGTCACGTGGCAACTGGGCGCGGGCCCGCGCGTGCTGCACGCGGGTTGCGGCCCGACACCGTGCCCGCCGTCCCAGCACAGCCCCGGCCCGGAAACAAGATTAGATGTTCAAGCCGGGCCGGGTCCGGGCCGGCAAGGGGCGCCGGCGAGTCAGCCGCCGATCGCCGCCCGCACCGCCTGGATCGCCGGCCGACCGTTCGCGGCCCGGACGCCGTCCAGCCAGATCTCCACCTGGCCCGTCTGCTCGATGATCCAGCTCCGCGCGACGTCCTCGGCGTCCCGGTCCCGGTAGACGTGTTCGTAGATCCACCGGCTCTGCACGGCGGAGGTCGGTTGGAGTTGGCGCAGAAACCGCGCGGCTCCAGCGTTGTCGTCGGCCCAGCCCCGGGCCGTCACGGTCCACACCGTGCTGGCGACGTCGGCGATCCCGCCGCCGGCGTCGTCGGACAGCAAGCAGATCTGGAAGCGCACGTTCATCCAGTGCGGCTTCCAGCCGTGGAACACGATCGCCTGCCGGTTCCGGATGGCCTGCGCGACCCGCGACAGCATGCCGGCGGTGCTGCCGGGCACGACCTGCCAGCCGCCCAAGCCGTGGTCATCGTCGGCGATCGCGTCCTCGAACGCCTGGGTCATCGCCGCCCCGGCGTCGATGGCATGGATCCGGCGGTCGAACCGCGCGCCATGCGCCGCCAGGTCGTCGACGGATTGGATCCCGTCGTGGCAGACGTAGGCCGGCACCGCCAGGCCCTGGACGGCGCCGTCGAGGTTGACCGCCAGCTGTTCCGCCCGGCCGGTCTTGAGCAGCGGCCGCAGCATCGACCTCTGCGCCGGCATCCAGGCGCCCAGGGTGACGTCGAGGTCGCCCTCGGCGATCCCCCGGTAGACCTGCGTCAGCGAACGCGCCTCGATGCGCGCGGGGTAGCCGATCGCATCCAGGATCTGCGCCACCACCTGGGACTTCACCGCGACCCCCGGCCACGGCGGCACCCCGATCGCGATCTCATCCTGGTCCCGGGTCTGGGCCCACCCGCCGGTCGCCGCGAACGCGCCCGGCATCGCCGCGAGGGCCGCGGCGACGGCGATCGCGCGGCCGGCTCGGGGCAACAGGGCTTTCATGCGCGGCGGTCGCGGTCCGGCCGTCAAGAGCCGGTCGGCTCGTCCAGCCGGGCGCGGTACTCCCGCGCCGACAGCGCCTCGTCGTTGCGGATGTAGAGGTTGGCCGCATCGTACGACGGGGCGTAGTCCCAGGGCGCGGGCTTGCCGCGGCTGAGCGCGTCGAACACGAACCGCCGGCGCTTCTGGCTCTCCACCACGTCCGCGCGCAGGTTGGCGAGGTCCCAGCGGTCGGCGACCAGATCCTTCAGCTCGGCCTCGATGGTCGCGTAGTCGTCCCGGCCGGCGCGGTCGTCCAGCTCCTTGGGATCGTCCTTGAGGTCGAACAGCTGCGGCGGATCGCCGGCGCTGTCGGGCTCGCCGGCGCTGTAGACGTACTTGTGCCGGCCCTTGCGCACCATCAGGCACGGGCCGGCGGCGCCTTCCCCCAGGTACTCGCTGTAGACCGTGTCCGGCCAGCCGGTGCTGTCGCCCTGCAGCAGCGGCGCGACGCTCTGGCCCTTCAGGTGCGGGGCGCACTCCGGGTCCGGCTTACCGCCGCCCGCGAACTCGACCAGGGTCGGGAACAGATCGATCAGCGACATCGCGCTTTCGACCCGCTTGCCGCCATCCACGTCCGGGTGGCGGACGACGAACGGCACCGAGGCGGACCACTCGTAGAACGACATCTTGTACCACATGCCGCGCTCGCCCAGCATGTCGCCGTGGTCGGCGGAGAAGATGACGATCGTGTCGTCCGCCATCCCGGACCGCTCGAGCGTGTCCATCAGCTGGCCCAGCTTGTCGTCCACGTAGGTGGTCATGCCGTAGTACGCGTGCCGGGCCTTCACGATATCCGCGTCGGTGACCTCCTGTTCGTGCATGCCGTAGTGGTAGAACAGCCGCCGGCTGTGCGGGTCGCGCCGCTCCGGCGGGATGTGCGGCACGCTCGGCATGTCGATTTCGCTGTCGTCGTAGCGGTCCCAGTACTCGCGCGTGGTTGCGTAGGGATCGTGCGGGTGGGTCAGCGAGACGGTCATAAAGAACGGCCGGGCATCGGCCCGATCCCGGGCGTAGTCGTACAGCCGGCGCTGCGCCTGGTAGGTCGTCTCGTCGTCGTAGTCGATCGGCATCGAGCGCGCGCACACGCCGGCCTTGGTCACGCTGTCCATGTTGTGGAAGAACGACAGCTTCTCCCACTGCTTCTCCCAGTTCGGGGTCCAGCCGAAGTCGACCGGGTAGAAATCGGTGGTCAGGCGTTCCTCGAAGCCGTGCAGCTGGTCCGGCCCGACCAGGTGCATCTTGCCGCTCAGGCAGGTGCGGTAGCCGAGCGATCGCAGGTAGTGGGCGAAGGTCGGCACGGCGGCCGGGAACTCGGACGCGTTGTCGTAGGCGTCCAGCTCGGAGGCGAGCCGCCCCGACAGCATCGAGACCCGCGAGGTCGAGCACAGCGGCGAGTTGCAGTAGGCGTTCTCGAACACGGTGCCGCCGGCCGCGAGCCGCTCCAGGTTCGGCGTCTTCATCACCGGGTGTCCGTAGATCGGCAGCGCGGGCGCGCCGACCTGGTCGGCCATGACGAAAAGAATATTCGGCGTGTTCGCTGCCATCGCGGCCTCCTTGGGTCTGGAACCCTGGACCTCGGGGTCTCGAACCTTGGCTCTGGTCCAGTTCCACCCAACAGCTTCGCCGGGAGCCCCGCAAACAAGTAATCTCGCACCGCCCCATTAGCTCAGCTAAGACCCGGCTCATGGCCAAGCGAGACGCGCCGCGCCGTACCCCATCAGCCCGACGCCAACAAAACCGTGGCGCGTATGTCTCGTTGCCCGCGGTCGCATCAACCGCGGTTCCCAACCGGATCGGCCGGAGCCTTGGATGGGGCGTAGAGCCGCGAACGGCTGCGGCTCACATCGCCCAGCCGCCGTCGATGACGAACGCCTGGCCGGTCACGAAGGCGGCCTCGTCGGAGGCCAGATAGGTCGCCATGGCGGCGATCTCCTCCGGCGTGCCCAGCCGGCCCATCGGCTGGCGGGCCACGAAATTGCGCCGCACCTCGTCGACGTCGCCGCCCTGCTGGGCGATGCGGTCGTCCAGCGACGGCGTCTGCACGGTCCCCGGACAGATCGCGTTGGCGCGCACGCCGCGCGAGACGAAGTCGGCGGCGATCGACTTCATCAGCCCGATCAGCGCCGCCTTGGTGGTGGCGTAGATGCAGCGGTTGGGGACGCCCTTGATGCTGGAGGCGGCGGACGACACCGCCAGGATGCAGCCGCGCTCGCGCTCCAGCATCGCCGGCAGGAACGCGCGGCTGAGCCGGAACGCGCTCTGCACGTTGAGATCGAACGAGAAATCGTAGTCCGCGTCGTCGACATCGAGGATGCTGCCGTGGTGCACGAAGCCGGCGCAGTTGAACAGCACGTCGACGTCGCGGTGCCGCTGCGCGGCCGCCTTCACCGCCTCGCCGTCGCGCACGTCCAGGCGCTCGGTCTCGATGCCGGCGTGCTCCCGGGCCAGCTCCTGCAGCCCCTGCTCGTTGATGTCGGTGGCGATCACACGGGCGCCTTCGCGGGCGTAGGAGAGCGCGGTCGCGCGTCCAATCCCCTGCCCCGCCGCGGTGATCAGACACGTCTTGCCGGCCAGTCGTTCAGCCATGAGCGTTCCGTCCCTTCACGTCTCGGACCGTCTTCGCCGGTCCTTGTTGAACTTACGACCGGCGCGGCGTACCCGCGTGCGGTCGGCGACATCGCCGCCCCGATCTGCCAGGGCACGGAGGCGTTGTCACTGGAATCGAGCGCCTCGCCGGCGCGTCGGCCAGCAGGTGGCCGTTGTCAGGGCGCATCGGGATCTCGGCGTGCCCCGTCAGGTGCCCGGCTTCGTCGACCTGTCCGTCGGGTTCGACCGTCAGAGTGCCCGGCGGGGCAAACGGGATTCGGCCCGCGCAGCGGTGGGCCATCGCGGCGGGACTGATGACGCGGCGAGCCCCGCGCCCGCCGGTGTTAACGGGCGGGCGGCCGGTGCGCGCCGCTCACGCCAGCGCGTCGGCGACCAGAGCGCGCGCCGCCTCGGGCAGGTCGAGCTGCAGGGCCTCCCGCCGGCCGGCCTCGGACATCTTGGTCCAGGTCTTTCGCAGGATGCCCGTGACCTTGCCGCTGTCGTGCTTGCGGGCGAAGTCCACCAGGCCGTTTTCCAGGAACACCAGGCACGCGGCGTCTTCCAGCGTTTGCGTTTCGGGATCGGTCTTGACCCCGCGCTTGCGCAGCAGGTCCCGGACCCGCGCGATCGTGTCGGCGTCGTAGCCGATATCCGCCAACACCTCCGAGGCGACCCGGGCGTGGTGGCGCTTCAGGTGGGTACGCCAGCGCAGGTACCCGTCGCGCCCGCCGGGGTACCTGTCCCGGGGAATTTCCCAGCGGCGGATGTGCTGGGCGCGCGCCGCCAGCCGCAACGCCTGCGAGGCGTCGGGATTCAGCCGCTCCACCCATCCGGTCATGCGCCGGCCGTAGGCGAGGCCGCGCGGCACCGGCGCGCCGTCAAGCCATTCGGTGCCCGGGTCCTCCATGTTGACCCGGTCGATCGCGGCAATCGCCTGGGTGAAGCGGTCGGGCGCGTGCCTCATGCCTGCGGCTCCATCTCCTCGACGATCGATCGCACGCCCGCCAGTTCGGCCCGCGCGGGCGTGGCCCAGAACAACCAAGCGCCGCCCGCGGGCCCACCGGGCCGAACTCTCCGAACGCACGGCCGACCGCACTCTTGTAGCAGGCTGAAGCCCGGGTCGGCCAGCAGGGCCCGGCACCCGGAGCTGGGCCGGCGCGCGGTCACCAGCTGCCCGGCCCGGGGACCACGGCTCCCGTTAGGCTTACCGGTCCGGCGCGGTTCTACCCCGGCCGCGCTTCGGGCCGTCATCGACACTCGATTGACGAGCTGAGGAGAAGATTGACGGGCCGAGGGGAAGAGGGTGGAGCGGGTGATGGGATTCGAACCCACGACACCTAGCTTGGGAAGCTAGTGCTCTAACCCCTGAGCTACACCCGCATCGCACCGATCATCTTTAGACCAGTGGCCGAAGCCTCGCAAGACACGATCGGAAAGCGCCGGGCGGCCCCGTGGCTTGCCGAGAAGCATAGCCGCGCGGGTCCCGCTCGCGCGGTGGGCATGACCCGCGGCGCCGGCACGGCGGCGCCCAGCGCAAAACCGGTTTCCATCAATTTTCTCAGTGCGTTGGCCGCGCGCCCGCGGCGCTAACAAAGCTCAGTGTCGCGACACTTTACGCACGATCGCCGCGTACCTGCCTGCGCCTGTAAAAAGCCCCAACACCCTTAGGTCTTGCGCACAGGCAAAGCTTTGCCGTTCAGGGGTTTAGGTAACTGGCCCGGAACTTGCTTACTTGGGCGGCATGGGTCAGCCAGATCCAGAACGAGCAGGAAGATAGGAACATGAAACATCTCCTCAAGACGCTAGCAGCCGCGGCTATCGCCAGCGCCGGATTGGCCCCCGTGCAAGCATGGGCGCTGCCGACGCTGGAACTGAGTTCCGGAGCGACGACGCTCACCATCGCCGACGGTGACGCCCTCGATTCGAACGCCCTCGCCGGTGCCGTTACCTTCATCGGCACCGTCGGCAACTTCTTTCTCAACGTGTCGACCGGGGCCACCAAGCCGACGCTCGGCTCCGCCGCCTTCCCCGACATCGACCTGAACTCGGTCAACTCGAGCAGCGCCGCCGGCACGCTCACGATCAAGTTCTCCGAGACCGATTACACGGGCGCGAGCAAACTGAAGTCCGACGTCGGCGGGACGACGCAAGGCGAAGTGTCGTTCGAGGTCTACGCCGACGCGACCAACGCGCTGTTCGGGCTTGGCACGCAGATCGCGGACCTGGGTCCGTTCAACGGCGGCGCCTTCTCGGGCGTGTCCGGCGGCGTGAACGCTCCGAGCGCCCCCTACTCGCTGACGCAGATCGCGACGATCGTGCATGGCGGCGGCCAGAACACCACGTCGTTCGACCTGCAGACCACCGTGCCGGTCCCGGCCACCCTGGGTCTGCTCGGCGTCGGCCTGGTCGGCCTCGGCTGGCTCGGCCGTCGGCGCACCGCGGCGGCCTAGGGCGAACTGCCTGCAAGCTGGATCGGCGTGAGGCGGCAGTATCGCTCTAAGTCCTGAAGGTGCGGGCAAGATACAGCTGAAAAGGTGGGTCCAACCTTGCAGCCTCTTGCCCAGAAGCCCCGGTCGACAAGACGCCGTCAATTCGTCTCAAGGGATGCGGAGGTCGCTCTCCGCATCCCTTTTTTCGTCTTCGCCAAGCTTCGCCTCAGGTTTCCGTGAGCCCGGCTGACAGGCCCTTGCGGGCGGCTTAAGATCAGATCCCGCGCGGGCAGCCGTGCCCGCCGGGTCCAGCGCGCGCGAACGCCGCCCCCACCCGCAACGCCTCAGCCACCGGTCCTTAAAGCGAGATGGTCACCGCCCTGCGTCAGTTGACCGGTCTCAGCCCGCCCACGCCGGCCGCGCGCATGCGGCGGCCGGGCGATGCCTGGCTGCGGGTGTTTCCGGGGGCGGCGCTGGCGCTGTTCCTGGCGCCGATCGGGGCCGGCCTGCTGTACACCTGGCTGCCGGCGTTCGGCTGGTTTCCGGCGCTGGGAGGCGACCGCCTGACGCTCGCCCATTGGCGGGAGATGCTGGCGACCCCCGGGCTGGGCGACAGCGTCCGGCTGACCCTTACAAGCGGCGTGCTGGCCACCCTGATCGCGCTTGTCATCGTGGTCGGCTTCGTCGCCGCCGCCCAGGGCACCCGCACGATAGCCCGGGTGCGCCGCTTCCTGGCGCCGCTGCTGGCGGTGCCGCACGTCGCGGTGGCGATCGGGCTGGCGTTCCTGATCGCGCCGAGCGGCTGGGCGGCGCGGCTGGTCTCGCCCTGGCTGACCGGCTGGGAGGTGCCGCCGGCGCTGATCATCGTGCAGGACCCGTACGGCCTCGCGCTGACGGCCGCGCTGGTGATCAAGGAGGTGCCCTATCTTTTTCTGATGACGCTGGCCGCGCTCGACCAGACGCGGGCGGACAAGCGCCTGGCGGTCGCCCGCTCGCTCGGCTACGGGCCGGTCACCGGGTGGCTGAAGACCGTGCTGCCGGCGGTCTACGGCCAGATTCGCCTGCCGATCTACGCCGTGCTGGCGTTCTCGCTCTCGGTGGTCGACGTCGCGCTGGTGCTCGGTCCCGGCACGCCGCCGCCGCTGGCGGTCCAGGTGTTCCGCTGGTTCAACGATCCCGATCTGACGCTGCGCTTCGTCGGCGCCGCGGGCGCGGCGCTGCAGCTGCTCTTGGTCGCGGGCGCGATCCTGGCCTGGCACCTCTGCGAGCGGGCGGCGATGCGCCTGGGCCGGCACTGGATCGCCGCCGGCGGACGCGGCGGGCCGGCACCGGTGGCGCGCGCCGGGGCCAAGACGGCGATGCTGGCGGTGCACGCCCTGTCGCTCGCCGGGCTCGTCGTCCTCGCGGTCTGGTCGCTGACCGGGCGCTGGCGCTACCCCGACCCGCTGCCGGCGAGCTGGAGCCTGGATACCTGGAACCGGCAGCTCGACAACATCTGGCTGACCGGCAGCACCACGCTGATCTGCGGCCTCGTCGCCGCGGGGATCGCGCTCGTGCTGACCCTGGGCTGCCTGGAGAACGAGCAGCGCAACCAGGCGCGGCCGACCGGCCGGGCGCTGTGGCTGCTCTACCTGCCGCTCTTGGTGCCGCAGGTCTCGTTCCTGTTCGGCGCGCAGGTGCTGGCGGTGCGCGCCGGCCTGGACGGCACCTGGCCGGCCCTGGTGTGGAGCCATCTGTTGTTCGTGCTGCCCTATCTGTTCCTGTCGCTCGCCGACGCCTACCGCGCGCTCGACGGGCGCTATCCGCGCGCCGCCTTGTGCCTGGGCGCACGGCCGGGCCGGGTGTTCTGGCGGGTCAAGCTGCCGATGCTGGCGCGGCCGATCCTGTTCGCCTTCGCGGTCGGCTTCGCGGTGTCGGTGACGCAGTACCTGCCGACCGTGTTTGCCGGCGCCGGGCGGTTCGCCACCTTCACCACCGAAGCGGTCGCCCAGGCGGGCGGCGGCGACCGCCGGATCGCGGGCGTGTTCGCGCTGTTGCAGGCGCTGCTGCCGCTGGCGGTGTTCGCCGCCGCGATCGCCCTGCCCGCCTGGCTGTTCCGCAACCGGCGCGCCCTGGAGGGATAACGCGTGAGCGAAGAGACGCACAGCGACCCAGCCGCCCGGTCCGGGCAGCCGCACCTCGACGTCGAGGCCGCGGCGATCGACCTGGACGGCCGGCGGCTGCTGGGTCCGATCAGCCTGTCGGTACCGGGCGGCGAGGTGGTGACCGTGATGGGCCCGTCCGGCTCCGGCAAGTCGAGCCTGCTCGCCTTCCTGACCGGCACGCTGCCGCACGGCTTCAGCGCGCACGGCCGGGTGCTGATCGACGGCGCCGACGTCACCGCCGAACCGCCGGAGGCGCGGCGCATCGGCATCCTGTTCCAGGACGACCTGCTGTTCCCGCACCTGTCGGTCGCCGAGAACCTCGCGTTCGGCCTGCCGCCCGGGCTGGGCCGGCGCCAGCGCCGGCAGCGCGTCTACGCGGCGCTCAAGGAAGCCGAGCTGGACGGCTTCGGCGACCGCGACCCCGCCACCCTGTCGGGCGGCCAGCGCGCCCGGGTGGCGCTGCTGCGCACGCTGCTGGCGGAGCCGCGGGCGCTGCTGCTGGACGAGCCGTTCTCCAAGCTGGATGCCGCGCTGCGCGGCCGGCTGCGGCGGTTCGTGTTCGAGCACGCCCGGGCGCGCGGCCTGCCGATCCTGCTGGTCACCCACGACCCGGACGACGCCCAGGCGGCCCAGGGCCCGATCCTGGAGCTGGGCCGCACCGCCGACAGCGGCCCGCAGCTGGTCAGCCGGGGCGACCCCGGCGGCTAACCGGGAACGCGTGGCGGGGCCGGTCCAGCAGTTCTAATTTTGGCTTTGGTCGTGGGCTCGTCGGTTCATCGCATCTCTTTGGGCAGGGTGGATAACAGGTGGGCGGGGGCGGCGCCGGCCTATATCACGGCGGTCGCGGCGGCGAGCGCTC
>NZ_NRRL01000132.1 GCF_016583645.1 Rhodovibrio sodomensis
CCTACAGTCGATTAAGGCAGACGGGGCTTGTGGTCTGAGGCTGCCGGCAGGAAATCTTATCTGTTGGACGGGTGTACCTTCGGCAGCGGACGCGGCTCAGCCGGCGCCGATGGGCCAGGGATGACCCAGAGCGGTCAAGATGGTTTGCGTTTCTCACCAAGGCATTTCGCAAAAAACTGTTAATGTCCCTATATTGACACGCGAAGGTGTAACCCAGCTCACAAAAGCGGGCTCTTCGACGCTGCAAATGAATTTCGGCTGGCGTTTCGGCCCGGCTGCCCGGTAGGTTGATCCCCGAGTTGAACTGGTGATAGCTGCGCCGTAACGCGCTTTTTAGACCTTTTAGAGGTGACGACCTCGTGCGCGGGACGCCTATAAAAGATGGTCTTCAGCTGTCAGAATCCCAGATCAGAATGCATTTTCAGCGCCATAGTGCTTAAAAGCCACTATTTTCCTCCGGATCTTATGGTCCATTAAGACCTCTTGGATTACGGTATGATCGCATAAGTGCGCATAAGTGCGCATAAGTGCGTCTGAAGACACCTCAATGGAGCTATCGGCGTAATGACAAGGCTGCCAGTGATCCACGTTGGCTACCACAAGACTGCAACCACTTGGTTTCAGAAAACCTTCTATCCAATTGTGCAAAACGGGGTTTATATTCCGCGCCAGAATGTTCGACGCGCGTTTCTGTGCCCATCGGCGTTCACTTTTGATGCCGATGAAGCGCACAACACGCTCGACATCCCAGAAGGCGCGCGCCCCATCATCTGCGAGGAAGCGCTGGTCGGCTATTACGGCAACGCTGGGCTGCTGCAGGCGTTGTCCAAGGACGTGGCGTTCCGGCTGCGTGACACGTTCCCCGATGCGCAGATTGTCATCACCCTGCGCCACCAGTTCGACGCCATCACCGCCACCTACCTTCAATACATCCGCCGCGGCGGCACGGCGTCCGTGCGGCGCTTTCTGTGGCCGTACCACTACCAGCGGCGCTACCGCACGAAGCCGTTCAAGAAGCCCATGTTCCGGCTGGAGCACCTGGAATACCACCGCCTCATCCGCCACTACCGCGCGGTGTTCGGCGCGGGCAACGTCCACATCTACCTGTACGAGGACTTCAGGGACGACCCGCGGGCGTTCCTCGCCCGCATGTGCCGCGATCTGGGGCTCGAGGCCGATATCGATGCGCTGGAGCTGGGCGCGACCAACATCTCCTACGGCACGAGGACGGCGCAGGCGGCACGAATGCTCAACGTCGTCACCGTCGGCGACGCCGCCAATGCGATCACCGCCCTGCCGCTGATGCCGCGCAAGGTCAACGAGGTCATCATGCAGCAGCTCAACCGCACGCCGCTGGCCGGGCCGAAGGTCACGCCCGACCGGCTGCTGGGCCCGGCGCTGCGCGACGAACTGGCCGCCGCCTACGCCGACAGCAACGCCGCGCTGCAGGCCGAGCTGGGCCTGGACCTCGCCCGCCACGGCTATCCGCTTCCGGCGGACGGCACTGCCCCCGGCACCGCCCGCGATGCCGCCTAGGCGTCACCTGTGCAGAAAACCGGCGATGACGTCGGCGGCGCGCGCGCCGGCGGGCGTGTCGGGATCGTGGTCGAAGGTTGCGGCAAACAGTGCATCCTGTTCGGCGCGGTAGGCGCTAGGCGCGCCGCGGGCGCGGTCGAGCGCCGCGGGAAGCTGGTCGATGTCGCGCACCACCTCGCCGGCACGCCACATGGCGAGGTTCGCGGCCGGCTCGCTCCCCGTTAGGTCGTGGGCGTCTAGAAACACGCACGGGCGCGGCCGCCACAAAAACTCGTACACCTGGCTGCTGACGTCCCCTAGGTAGATGTCCGCCGCCAGCACGTGGCTCATGTCGAAGCACGCATCGCTGCCGGTGTCGACGTGGATGCCGTGCCGGCCCCGCCAGCGCTGCAGCGGCCGCGCCCGGTGCCTGAGCGGCCGGCTGTAGAGCACCGGGTGCGGGGCGAAGATCAGATTGTAAGCCGGGCTCTCGCGGAAAAAATCCAGCACCCGCCGCCCCCAGCGCGGCCACGAACTCTCGCGGTTGCTGTAGTGCGGGTTGTAGAGCACCACCGGCCGGTCGTCGGCGAACGGCCGCGTGGGACGCGCCAGCTGCGGCGCCACGTCGAACTTGGGATAGCCCACCACCCGGCAGCGGTCGGCCGCCACGCCGCCCTCGGTGATCAGCCGCTCGCGAACCTTCTCGCCGGCGGCGAGCACCAAGTCAAACCGCGAAGCCCGGGCGTCGAACCCCACCGCCCGGTCGCCAGCGCCGTGGCGGGTGTGGATCATAACCAGATGCCGCAGCGCCGGGTCGTCGCGCAGGGCAAGGCTGGTTTTCTCCGGCGTCACCACCGCGTCACACGCGGCGAGCTTGTCCCGGTTCAGCCTGAGCCGCGCCGCCTTGCCCGCATGCACCGCGGGCTTGAGTGCCGCGGCGCCCCAGCGCACCGGTGTCGGCACCGCCAGCCGAATGCTGCGGCAGCGGTGGTCCGGGTACAGCGACAGCACCCGCTCGAGCACCGCTTCCACCGCCGGGCCGGCGGTCAGGAGCACCACCGCGTGCCCGTGACGGCGCGACAGCCCGGCGGCGACGGGGGCTGCGTGCAGCACCTGGTGCGGTGCCTCGTGGTTGAGCAGGAAGCCGACACGCATCATGCTTGCTCCGCAGGCTGCACATCCGCGGGCCGCGCCGTTCCCAGCACGTTGCGCGCGCCCAGCCCCAGCCCGGCAAGGGTCACCGCGCCGTGCACCACCATCGCCGCTGCCGCACCGACGAGCCCCCAGCCGTCAACCAGCACTGCCATGGCGGCGAGATACCCGGTCATTGCCGCGATGCGCGCGATCACAAGGCTCCGCACGCGCCCCGCCGCCGACAGCAGCGGCGCCAGCGGGAACGCCCACGCTGCCAGCACCCCGCCGGCCGTTAGCAACACCATCGGCAGATGCGCCGGCGCGTAATCCGCGCCGACGATCATCATGATCAGCGGCTTGCCCGCCGCCGCCAGCACAAAGAACAGCACCAGCGCCAATCCGCCCGCCAGCGCGGCCGAGCGCAACACCATCCGCCGCCGCTTGCCGGGTTTGTTGGCGGCGGAGAGGTGCGCCAGCTCCGGGTAGATCGCCGGCGCCAGCATCTTGTGGCTAGGCTTGACCAGGAGGTCGGCGAACTGCTCGGCGATGCGGTACAACCCCGCCGCTGCAGGGCTAAGCATGGCACCAACTATGAGCAGCGGCAAGCGCGTGTTGGCCAAGTTCAGCGTTCCGGCGACGTTGGTGCCGGCCACGAACCGCCAGATGCCCGGCTCAGGGTTCAGTGTGCGGTGGTCCAGCCCAGCGCGGAAGTCGCGCACTAGATCGCGCCGAAACAGCTCCCGCCACGCCAGCACCACAAGCCCCAGCCGGGCGCCGGCCAGCGCCACGAACCACAGCACCAGAAACGCCGTTAGCCCGCCGCCGGCAGCGAACAGCACCGCCGCGCCGACGCACCGCACCGCTGGGGCGAGGGTGCTCTGCACCGCCACCAGATCAAAGCGGTCGAACAGCCGCAGCGTGCCGTTGTGCGCGGCGCCCAGCACCATCAGCGCCACACCGGTGCCGTACAGCCGCGCGGCGTCCTGGTGGGCGGCGGAGATTTCGAACAGTGCCGCCAGCGGGCCCATCGCCGCGAGCACCACCAGCAGCCCGACAACAGCCGCCAACACGTCAAGGCCGAAGCTGAACGCCAGCAGCCTGTGCAGGCGCGGCACATCGCCCGCTTCCCGCGCCTGGGCGCCGTATCGCAGTATCGGTTCCCAGGATTGGAAACGGACGATTTGCCCAATCGTCTGCGTCGTTCCATGGATTAACATCAGCACGCCGAAGTCAACGATGCCCAACGCGCGCGAAGACAGCGCCAAGGCACCGAGTGTGAGCACGCCGCTTGCTGTCTGCCCGCCTAAAAGAAATGAGGCTTTGCGAAACGGGTCGACGAGGAGACTCAAAGGTGATGCCCATCGAGCGCGAAATGGAAATCGTAATAACGCTGGCATGACCAACCTTTAGATGTATCCTTTAGATGTATTTCCCGATTTTCGACATGCGACGGGTAGGTTATGCTTCTAAATCAAAGCCATGGGATGACCCAAGTTTCAAGAAAGTGCGCACAACCTAGGGTCAAGCTGATAGCTCCTCCGCTGCAACAGTTATACACAACCGTCTCGCGTTGTAAAACCCGGAGAGATTGGAACGCGGGTGCCATTTGCATGTCCGACTGAAAACCCTTCACCGTCGGCTCTTGGCCCATCCCTGCGGATATCCTGTCGGCAGGGTGCGTCGGGAGCCCATCGTAAAGCGGCCGAAAAGGCGGACCGGTGCCGCCCCGGCTGATCACCCCGGCTGATCAGTCACTAACATCGCGGGCCCTCGGGCTCATTTTTCCAACCACCCCTTCAACCGCGACCATCGCTTCCGCTCGCCCGTGCCTTTAACCGCGATCCCGATCGCGCGCTTCTGCCCGACGATCACCAGGAGCCGCTTCGCCCGTGTGATCCCGGTGTAGAGCAGGTTCCGCTGCAGCATCGGGTAGTGCTGGGTGGTCACGGGGATCACCACGGCCGGGTACTCCGATCCCTGCGCCTTGTGGATCGTCGCCGCGTAGGCCGGCACGAGCGCGTCCAGTTCACCGAAGCCGTACACCACCGCCCGGCCCTCGAAGTCGGCCGTGAGCTCGGAGGTGTCCGTGTCCACGCCCGTCACGAAGCCAAGGTCACCGTTGTAGACCTCCTTGTCGTAGTCGTTCTCGATCTGCATGACCTTGTCGCCCGGGGCGAACTTCGAGCCGAAGCGCTCGACCACCGGCGCGCCGTCCGGGTTCAGCGCCGCCTGGAGATCGACGTTCAGCGACCGCGCCCCCAGCCCGCCGCGGTTCATCGGGCACAGCACCTGGACGTCGCGCACCGGATCCAGCCCGAAGCGCCGCGGGATGCGGGTCTTCACCACCTCGACGATGCGCGCGGCGGCCGTCTCCGGATCGTCGGCGGGCACGAAGTAGAAGTCGCTGTCACCGTCCGGCGGCCGCAGGTCCGGCACCTTGCCGGCGTTGACGCGGTGGGCGGCGGTGACGATCCGGCTCTGCGCGGCCTGGCGGAACACTTCCGTTAGCCGCACCACCGGCACGGCTTCGGAGGCGATCAGGTCCGCCAGCACCTGGCCAGGCCCGACGGAGGGGAGCTGGTCGACGTCCCCCACCAGGACCAACGCCGCGGCGTCCGGGATCGCCTTCACGAGCGCGTACATCAGCCGGACGTCGACCATCGACGTCTCGTCGAGGATGACGGCGTCGGCGGCAAGCGGTCGCTCCTCGTCGCGCTTGAAGCCGCCGGTCTTGGGATCCGTCTCCAGCAGGCGGTGGATCGTCTGGGCGGCCATCCCGGTCGTCTCGCTCATCCGCTTGGCCGCCCGGCCGGTGGGCGCGCACAGCTTCAGGTTGGTGCCCTTGGCGGCCAGGATCCGCAGAACGCTGTTCAGCACCGTGGTCTTGCCCACGCCCGGGCCGCCGGTGATCACCGTCACCTTGTTGGCCACGACCGTCCGCACTGCTTCTTTCTGGCCGTCGGCGAGGGTCACCCCCGCCTGGCGCTCTGCCCATGCGATCGCCTTCTGGGTGTCGATCGACGGCCAGGGCAGCGACCCTGCCATGATCGCCCGCAGGCGTTCCGCGATGCCCCGCTCGGCGCGGTACAACCCCGCCAGGAAGATGCAATCCGTTGCGTCGACGGCGTCTGCGACGACGTTGCCCTCCGCCAGCTCGTCGCCCAGCGCGCTCTCGATCAGCTCCGCCGGAACCTCGAGGAGCCGCTCGGCCAGCGGCACGAGCTCCACCCGCGGCAGCCCGCAGTGGCCTTCGTCCATCGCCTCGCCCAGAGCGTAGGAGATGCCCGCGCGCACGCGGATCATCGCGGTCTTCTCGATCCCCAGCTTCTCCGCGATCTGATCCGCCGTGACGAAGCCGATGCCCCGGATGTCGCGGGCCAGCCGGTACGGGTTCTCCGACATCACCTGGACGGCGTCGGCGCCGTAGGTCTTGTAGATTCGCACCGCCCGGGCTGTCCCGACGCCGTGGGTGTGCAGGAACAGCATGATCTCCCGCACGACCTTCTGCTCGGCCCAAGCCTCGGTGATCCGCTGGGCGCGGATTGGGCCGATGCCGTCCACCTCGCGCAGGCGCGCCGGCTCTTTCTCGATGACGTCGAACACGGCCTCGCCGAACGTGTCGGCGAGTTTGCGGCCGTAGACTGGGCCGATACCCCGGATCATGCCGGAGGCGAGGTAGCGGCGGATCCCGTCGAGCGAGGTCGGCGCGGCCGCCTTCAGGTAGCGTGCCCGGAACTGCAGGCCGTGGGTGCGGTCGTTGACCCAGGTGCCGGTCGCGTTGATCCATTCACCCGCCGAGATCGCCGCGGCGTGGCCGACGATCGTGACCAGGTCGCGGTGACCGCGGGCCTTCACACGCAGGACGCAGAAGCCGTTGTCGGGGTTGTGGAACGTCACGCGCTCCACCGAGCCCGCGAGGACCTCCTGGGTGGCCTGGTCCGGCGCCACAGCCGCTTTACCCTGCGTCCGGCCGGGTCATCCGGCCCCGCAGCAGCGCTTGGCCTTGCGGCCAGAGCCACACGGACAGGGCTCGTTGCGGCCAACCTTGCGGCGACGTGGCGGTGCCGGTGGTTCCATTTGCTCGGATGGCTCACGTAGTTCCCAGAACGCGTATATCCCCCGGATCAGATCCGGCATGACCGTCACAAGGTACGAGTCCAGTTCGTCCGCCGGGACGTCGTCGACCGTCACCACAGGGTCGCCGTTGGCGTTCGTCATGTACGAGAACAGAGGTGCCACCAGCTGACGGCCGTTTTTATCCTCAAGGAGCGGCACCCACGCATCCTCGCGTAGACTGAGCGCTTTCAGAAAGCCGATCGCCCAGCCGCGCATACTGGGCTCGCCGTCGGGGCCTCTGTCGAAGTGAAACGCCGGGGGCTGTTCTCGCTCTAGGCGCACGAACTGGTTGATCTCGTTGAAGCGGGCCATGACGGCGGCGAGCACCCATTGGCCCTGCTCCTCGGACTCGAACGGAGCGTCGCCCCAGATCATCGGCATCCATTCGCCCGGCCTGATCCGGGTGGGGCTGACGACGATGCCGGCTAAAAAACCATCCAGCACCGAGGCCCACATCCATTCCGCGGGCGCGTCTTCGCTGTCCAGGAATGCGGCCAGTTCGTTGAAGTCGCCGGTCGGCTCGATCAGCTCATCGTCCGTCATGCGTGCCTCCTACCACATCCGGCTTGCGATCTCCTGCTCTTCGGCCCCGACGGCGTCCGCGTAAATCGCGGTGGTGCTGAGCTGGGCGTGACCCAGCCACTTCTGGACCATGTTCAGCGGGATGCCCTTCGTGACCGCCTGCACGCCGAAGGCGTGCCGCAGCCCTGTCGGGGTCGCCTGCGGTCCGTCCAGCCGGGCTTGCCGCATGACGCCGGCGACGCGCCGCCAGGCCGTCGGCCGGCTCCACGGCCAGAGCCGCGTTCTCCGGGTCCACGCACGCCGCTGCAGGGCTTTCAGATCATGGACCAGATCGAGGGCGTCGAGCACGGCCGGCGGCACGGGCACGGCCCGGTAGCGCCCCGGCCGGCGCTGCTTCAGGCTTTCGAAGATCACCACCCCGGCGTCCAGGTCGACGCGGTCAGCCGTGAGCGCGAGGCCCTCACTGATCCGACATCCGGTGTAACAAAGTGTGAGGCAGAAGGTGCGGGTCTCCCGCGGCGCCTGCTCGGCCGCGCTCAGAAAGCGCGCGCGCTCGTCGGCGGTCATGTACTTGCGCCGGCCCTGGGCGTCGTAGAGCTGCAGACCCTCGGCGGTCATGCCCCTGGCCTCGCGACGTGCGGCCCGCCGGGCCATCCATGGGCGCACATGTGCTGCCAGACCGCCCGGGCCGCGAGCGCATCGCCGGCGGCCCGGTGCGGCGGGTTGCCGGCGGCGTCCCAATCGTAGCCGATCCAGCCCGCGGCCTCGATCAGCTTGGGCCATTTGTACCAGGCGAAGAACCGCTCGGCCGCGAGCATGGCGCAGTGCGCGGACGCGATCGGCAACTGACTTTCGAAGAATCCGAGATCGAAGCGGGCGTTGTAGATCACGAGATCCTCGCCGGCGACGAGGTCGGCCACGTCAGCGCGCACGGCGTCGGCCGGGCGGGCATCGGCGACATGTTCGGGCGCGATGCCATGGATCCCCTGGGCCTCGGGCCAACCGCTCCGCATCCACCGCTCGGCCGGGCGGCAGACCTCGTCGATCAGGCGCTCGCCGCGGGCATCGATCAGGGCGACCTCGACAAGATCGTCGTGCGGCGGCCGCAAACCGGTTGTTTCGGTGTCGAGGTAAAGCGTCATCGCGTCACTGTCCTGCACCCGGGTCGACGCATCCGGATCCCAGGGCCGTCGGAGCGTTCCGGGCCCCCTCCCCCGTCATGCGATCCGCCGGTAGCCCTTGCGCTCCTTGCGCCGGACGGGATCCTGCATCTTACCGCGGGCGGCCAGGGTGTCCGGCTGGGCGTCGAGCCGCATTCGCCCGGGCTCACCGATCCGGCCCCATTCGCGCACCAGGGAAACGTCGCCGAACAGCCCGGGCCAGATGGCGCAGCGGTAGAAACGGTGCTTGTTGCTGGTGCTCTCGATGCGGATCAGATCGGCGGCATCGCTTTGAAACGTAACATCCGACATTTGTTTCACTCTGAGCCCGAAAAAGGCCCCGACGAGCCGGGGCACTTCTTCTAACGTCCTGGGAATCCTACCATGCCCGCGGGCGCCGGTGAAACACAATTACCAATAGTGTTTCAGCGCAACGCTGCTTGGAGTATTCGCGAAGATATGTCAGGCTTTTGTGGTTGGCTAAAATGCCATTTTGGAAAAGACTGCTCTGCGATGAGTGACGACCCGAATACTCCTCGAGTTTCATCGATTTTAGAGTATGCGTATCGAGTCGCGTTGGAACGTCATTCTGCGTTGCATACCGAGTACGCTCAGTTGCAGCATCGGCTTCCTATTCCTGCAGCGCACGCCGCGGTTAATGCCGAAAATTCTGGCCATCTGGATTTTGTAATTCGAAGTATGGAAGATGAGCTTGGTGAGGACTTTGCGAAGCAGGCTATGCCCAACTCATCCCCTGATCTGTCACTAAACATCCTTATAGGATGGTCGGAGATGTGGATCATAAGTGTCTACGAGGTGCTTCGGTCTGCGAAAGAGTACTCGCCAAACCTGATGGACATGGAGTTATTTCGTGACATAGGCAACGTCCGCATCCCACTGGCCAAGTACCAGATCGCAAAAGACAATAAGCTACGTGCACCTCTCAGGTTCGCCCGGGAAGGCGATAGCGACGTCCCTGAAAAGATCGAAACGTATGATCCAAAGGACTCTCAGCGACACCACACAGTGCCACGCGGGTTTTCTCAAAGAGGGTCGCTTCAGTGGTGCGTGATCGACGTCACCGATGAAAAATATGAGAAGTGGCTCGAAAGAAGGGACCTTGCCGACAGGTTTCTTCAATACATGAGGAGTCTTCCACCTGCTTAATTCGCTGCCCGGACCTGCCAATCAACGACGCGCGGCCGTAGAATAGCGACGCGAGTCCGCGCCGCGCCAGCTTCAAACGCCACGAGTCCCAAGTGCGGGCGGGCGCGAGGCGGCGGCCGGCACGACACGTTTTGCGAGTCCGTTGGGGCCGTTAGCGGTGGTGGCCATCTGCCTCGGCCAGCTCGCCAAGTGTTCGATGTGTCGCTGATGTCGCGGCTACCGTGGTCATGGCGGTGGCCAGCGCCAACGATACAGGAGCTCGATCACCGCGACCCAGAGATCGGCGAACCGGTTCTCGATGATGACCTTCAGCTGCCGACCGCCGGTGACGACGCGGGTACCGATGACGAGCAGGGCGCGGCGCAGCCAGTGCAAACTGACACCCTCGCCGCGGGCGGTCTCCAGGGCGCGCCGGGCGATGTGCAGGACCTGGTAGGCCAGTTGATTGAGCAGCAGCAGCGCCTCGTTGCGGGCGAACGCCTGGCTGGGCAGCTGGCCGGCACTGACAACCGGGCGGTCGGCGTAGCGGGTCTTCGGGCGATCCGTGGCGGACAGCGCGGGATGGCAGACTTCCTTCAATTCGCCCATGTGAGCTTCCGCCGTGCCTCTTTGACGGTAGCGCGCCAGGATCTCCTCGGCCGTCATGCGCTCGGGCGCGATGCTGGTGACCAGGTAGAACCGGTCCAGTTCGCGGTCTTCCGCACGCTCCTTCAGCACCAGGACGACCCGGCGCGGCGTTGACCAGGGGCCGGCCTGGTACGACAGGTCCAAGCACCACAGCCGGGGCTCGTGTGGCGGGCGCCCGCGCGGGCGCTTGCGGTAGGGCGCGCTGAGGCGGTCCAGCGCCGAGTTGGCCTTCAGGCGCGCGATATACGGCGTGCCGTTGGCCTCCAACGCTGCCAGGAGATCCTCGCTGGGAAACCCGGCATCCAGCCGGATCAGCGCAACCTGGCAGAGATGACGCTCTGCGCGCTCGACGACGTCGAGGATGAACGGCTTCGCGCCCGCGGCGCTGCCGGCGTTACCCGGGCGTAAGGCCGCGCCCAGCATGTCGCCGAGTTCGGCGCTGCTGGCGATCAGCGGATCGTAGCAGCGGCAACCGTGGTGGCCATTCCAGGCGCTGCCGGGCTGATGGCCCTCGACCGGGAACGCCAGACCGTCGATGTCGATCGTGATCGCGCGCTTGCGATGACCGCGGCGCCGGGCTTTCAGGCCGGTCCCGGCCAGGGCGGCCAGCGCCTCGGCGAGGATCGCGCGGTTGTCGCCGCGGGCCAGGATGTCGAGCGTGCGCGACAGCGTCGGCTGCGACGGCAGGGGCTGGTCGACGGCCGCTGGTCCACGCGTCTGGGTCGCGGAGATGCACAGCGCCGGCGCGTGACGCAGCCGGTCGGCATCCTGTCCGTGGCGCCAACCCTGGGCGATCAGGATAAGGTAGGCACAGACCAGCTCCTCGATGGGATACCAGATCGCCGCCTGCCGGCGCGGATCCTGCAGCCGGTCGGCCAGAAACCGCCGTAGCCCGCTGAGCTGCATGATCTCGCGCAGCAGCACCGCCCCGCCGGCGGTGCCCAGGCGCTCGTCGCGCCCCTCCACTTGAACTGACCGGTTGAACGAAGGGGTCAGCAGATGCCTACGCTCACTCATGGCGTGAACCTCGGCATGTTTCGTTGGACTTCCCACAAGCCCCGGTAACAGGGGCTTCCGAGGTCACGCCACCTCCCGCTACTACCCTCTCAGCGAATTACGCGGGTTCCAGTGCCTCCGACAGCAATGCCTCTCTCGGTGTTTGACCTCGTATCGTTTAGCGTAATGCTTGTGCTTCGCCAGCCGGCCCGGGAGCGGAACGTATATCGAGCGAGCCTTCTTCATGCACCGCCGCCACGGTAACCTTCTCTGCGCCCCCTCGGACCTGCTCCGCTTCCTGGGCTGCTTGCACGCGACCTGGCTCGATCTCAAGGCCCTGAACGAGCCGCTCGAGCGCGCGGCCGACGATCCGCAGATGGCGCTCATCCAAGATCACGGCCACGCTCACGAGCGCGCCTTCCTCGACGACCTGAAGGCCCGCTACACCGTCACGGCGATCCCGGCGGACACCGCTCTGGAAGATCGCGCACAGGCCACCCGTGAAGCCCTGCAGAGCGGCGTGCAGGTCATCTACCAGGCCACCCTCCTGCAACCGCCCTGGCACGGCCATGCGGACTTCCTGTGGCGCGTTGAGACGCCCGACGCACCCGGCGGCTTCGCCTACGAGCCCGTCGACACCAAGCTCGCCAGGCACGCGTCCGCGCGTCACGCCATCCAGCTCGCCTGCTACGCCGATCTGCTCGCCGCCGAGCAAGGCGCGACGCCGCGCGACATGCACCTGGTCCTGGGCGACGGCAGCTGGGAGGCGCTGCGCTTCGCCGGCATCGCATATTACTGGCGGCGGGCCCGGGCGCGCTTCGAGGCCTACCTCGCCGATCCGCCGGCGGTCTCGCACCCGGAACCGGTGCCGGCGTGCCCGCTCTGCCCCTGGCGCGAGCGATGTCGGGCCGAGTGGGTCGACCGGGACCACCTGACCCAGGTCGCCGACATCCGCCGCGGCCAGATCGCCAAGCTCCGTAGCGCCGGGATCGACACGGTGGCCGCCCTCGCCGCCCAGGACGAGAGCGCGCGCGTGCCCGGCATGGCCGACGGCACGTTCGCCCGCCTGCGCACCCAGGCCGCCCTCCAGGTCCGCGGCCGCGAAGCCG
>NZ_NRRL01000133.1 GCF_016583645.1 Rhodovibrio sodomensis
CGGAGGTCGAGGACTGGCTGGCGGAAGCCCGGCCGCACGCGGTCGTCCTCGCCGCGGCCAAGGTGGGCGGCATCCTGGCGAACGACCGCTACCCGGCGGACTTCCTGCAGGACAACCTGCAGATGGAAACCAACGTGATCGCCGCGGCGCAGCGGCTGGGGGTGGAGAAGCTGGTGTTCCTGGGCTCCAGCTGCATCTACCCCAAGCACGCCGAGCAGCCGCTCACCGAGGACGCGCTGCTGACCGGCCCGCTGGAGCCGACCAATCAATGGTACGCGGTCGCCAAGATCGCCGGCATCAAGCTGTGCCAGGCGCACCGCCGGCAGCACGGCGTGGACTTCGTCTCGGCGATGCCGACCAACCTGTACGGGCCCGGCGACACCTTCCATCCCGAGCACAGCCACGTCATTCCCGCCCTGATCCGGCGCTTCCACGAGGCCAAGGTCAACGGCGACCGCGAGGTCACCGTCTGGGGCAGCGGCACGCCGATGCGCGAGTTCCTCTACGTCGACGACTGCGCGGACGCGGTCGTGCACATCCTGAAGCACTATTCCGGCGAGCATCACCTCAACGTCGGCACCGGTGCCGACGTCACGATTCGCCAGCTGGCGGAGACGATAAAGCAGGTCGTCGGCTTCGAGGGCGAGCTCGTCTGGGACACCACAAAGCCCGACGGCACCCCGCGCAAGGTGCTGGACGTCGCCCGCATCAACGCGCTCGGCTGGCGGGCCCAGGTCGACCTCGAAACCGGCCTCGCCCGCACCTACGACTGGTACCTGCGCCACATCGACGAGGCGCGGACGGTTTGAGCGGATCGCAGAACAGCGGCACAACACAGGGTCGTACTTTGGAAGCTAGTGCATGCACGCGCCCGATCAGGCGCGGATGACCCATCTGCAGCGCCTGGAAGCGGAGGCGATCCAGATCTTCCGGGAGGTCGCGGCGCAGTTCCGCAGCCCGGTGATCCTCTATTCGATCGGCAAGGATTCGACGGTGCTGCTGCACCTGGCGATGAAGGCGTTCTACCCGTCCAAGCCGCCGATCCCGTTGATGCACATCGACAGCACCTGGGAGTTCGGCGAGATGGGCGAATTCCGCGACCGCCGGGTCAAGGAACTGGGCGTCGACCTGATCGTCCACCGCAACGAGGAGGGCGTGCGCCAGGGCATCAACCCGTTCGACCACGGCTCCGCCGTGCACACCGAGGTGATGCGCACCCAGGCGCTGAAGGAAGCGCTCAACCGGCACAAGGTCGATGCCGCGATCGGCGGCGCCCGCCGGGACGAGGAGAAGAGCCGGGCGAAGGAGCGGGTGTTCTCGTTCCGGACATCCAGCCACCGCTGGGATCCCAAGAACCAGCGCCCGGAGCTGTGGAGCCTGTACAATGGCCGGATCAACAAGGGCGAGAGCATCCGGGTGTTCCCGCTGTCGAACTGGACCGAGCTCGACATCTGGCAGTACATCTACCTGGAGAGCATCCCGGTGGTGCCGCTGTACTTCGCCCAGCAGCGTCCGGTGGTCTGGCGCGACGGCACCTGGATCATGGTCGACGACGACCGGATGCCCTTGGAGCCGGGCGAGCAGCCGGAGATGCGCAAGGTGCGCTTCCGCACGCTCGGCTGCTATCCGCTGACCGGCGGGATCGAGAGCGACGCCGAGAGCCTGCCCGAGGTGATCCGGGAGATGCTGCTCGCCAAGACCAGCGAGCGCCAGGGCCGGGTGATCGACCGCGACGCGGGCGCCTCGATGGAAGCCAAGAAGCAGGAGGGCTACTTCTGATGGCCCCGAACGATCGCTACGAGGCCGACGTGCGCGACACCGACGTGACCCCGCGCGAGACCGAAAGCTCGGCCGGCAAGGCGACCCCGGCGGAGGTCGCGGCCTACCTCAAGAGCCAGCAGGACAAGGACCTGCTGCGGTTCATCACCTGCGGCTCGGTGGACGACGGCAAGTCGACCCTGATCGGCCGGCTGCTGTACGACTGCCAGCTGCTGTTCGAGGACCAGCTGGCCCAGCTGGACGCCGACAGCAGCAAGTTCGGCACCACCGGCGAAGAGCCGGACATGGCGCTCCTGGTCGACGGCCTGCAGGCGGAGCGCGAACAGGGCATCACGATCGACGTCGCCTACCGCTTCTTCACCACCGACAAGCGCAAGTTCGTGGTCGCCGACACCCCGGGCCACGAGCAGTACACCCGCAACATGGCGACCGGCGCCTCGCACTCCGAGCTCGCCGTGCTGCTGGTCGACGCCCGCCACGGCGTGCTGACCCAGACCCGCCGGCACTCCTACATCGTCTCGCTCCTGGGCATCCGGCAGGTGGTGCTGGCGGTCAACAAGATGGACCTGGTCGACTGGGACGAGGCGACCTTCGAGCGGATCGCCGCGGACTACCGCACCTTCGCCCACCAGGTCGGGATCGAGCAAGTGACCTGCATCCCGGTCTCCGCCCTCAAGGGCGACAACATCTCCAGGCGCTCCCAGAGCATGGCCTGGTTCAAGGGCCCAAGCCTCTTGGAGCAGCTGGAGACGGTGCAGCTGGCGAGCGACCCGTCCGCGCGCGCCTTCCGGCTGCCGGTGCAGTGGGTCAACCGGCCCAACCTGGACTTCCGCGGCTACGCCGGCACGGTCCAGGGCGGCCAGGTGCGCGTGGGCGACGATGTCGCGGTGCTGCCGTCGGGCAAGACCTCCAAGGTCGAGCGGATCGTGACCATGGACGGCGACCTGGCGGTCGCCTCGGACGGCCAGGCGGTGACCCTGACGCTGGCCCACGAGATCGACATCTCGCGCGGCGACGTGATCGCGCCGGCGCAGGACCGGCCGACCGTGACCGACCAGGTGCACGCCCACCTGATCTGGATGGACGAGCGCGAGATGCTGCCCGGGCGGTCCTACCTGATCCAGTTGGGCACGGCGTTCGTCGGCGGGCAGATCAACCGGATCAAGCACACCGTCAACGTCAACACCCTGGAGGAGACGGCGGCCAGCCACCTGGAGCTGAACGACGTGGCGGTCTGCGACGTCGCGTTCGACCGGCCGGTGCCGTTCGACCCCTACGCCGAGAACCCGGCGACCGGCGCGTTCATCGTGATCGACCGGATGACCAACGCCACCGTCGGCGCGGGCATGATCGACTACGCCCTGCGCCGGGCGACCAACGTGCACTGGCACGACACCAAGGTCGACAAGGCCGCCCGGGCGTTGGTGAAGGCGCAGAGGCCGTGCGTGCTCTGGTTCACCGGGCTGTCGGGCGCGGGCAAGTCGGTCGTCTCCGACCTGGTCGAGCAGCGATTGAGCGCGATGGGCAAGCACACCATGATGCTCGACGGCGACAACGTCCGCCACGGGCTGAACCGGGATCTCGGCTTCACCGACGAGGACCGGGTGGAGAACATCCGCCGGGTGGCGGAGGTCTCGCGGCTGATGACCGAGGCCGGGCTGATCACGCTGGTCAGCTTCATCTCGCCGTTCCGCAGCGAGCGGCGGATGGCGCGCGAGATGCTGCCCGAGGGCGAGTTCCTGGAGGTGTTCGTCGACGCGCCCCTGGCGGTGTGCGAGCAGCGCGACCCGAAGGGCCTGTACAAGAAGGCCCGCGCCGGCGAGATCCCCAACTTCACCGGCATCGGCTCCAGCTACGAACGGCCCGAGGCCCCGGAACTGCACCTGCGCTCCGACCAGGCCAGCGCGGAAGAGCTCGCCCAACAGGTGATCGGCCTGCTGGAAGCCCGCGGGATGCTGTAGGCGGAGCGCCGCTGGAGGCGATCGCGGCGCGAACAAGCCCGGCTGCGCCGCACGGCGGCCGGGCCATTCGTTTTCGCCCGGACCGTGAGAGACCTACAGCAAAATCGATGAAGGTCGAGCCGACCTTCATCGTGAATTTTGCTCTAACTGCTTGAAGAGAGAGCGACACGCTTGAAGGCCAACACCGGCCTTCGAGCTGAAGGTAGCTCTAACTTGTTGAAGATAGCGCAGGATTCAACTGAAAGGTGATTCCAGCTTTCAGCATCTTGCCCTAGAAACTCAGTCGCCGGAGCCGGACCGGAGCACCGACGGCGGGCGCCGGCGCGGGGCGGCCATGGCCGCCGGGACCGCGCGCGGCGGACGGCTGGGCCGCGGCCATATGGCCTCCTGGACGAGGGATTCGGCCCGACTGCGCCCCATATCCGGACGCAGGGCGAGCACACGGCGCACCGCGTGGTTGATCTGGCCGAGGCTGTCCAGGCCGCGGCCGCGCGATTCCTCGAGGGCGTAACGGATGATGCTGGCGGGGTCGGACTGCTGTGACATGGGACGCTCGCCGATCTGCTGCGACACGGCGGACCAGAATAGGACGTGAACGCCGGCACGGGAAGCGCGCAAACGGATAGGCCGTCGCGCGTGCGACTCGCCATGAACGCAAGATGGCGAACGGGGGAAACACCCTCCAGCATCGTGCCGTCACCGGCGGTCCACAGAAATAACCGATTTCCAGGCGAACCTTCGAGCGCCCGCGGCATTATTGGGCCAGGAAGGGGACGCGTACGGCATGTCCCTGCGCCGATACGACACGGCCCCTTCCGGGACGGGCACGCCGGTTCCGCTTCCCCATCATCCCCGGCGGTCGGTGTGCCTCTCTGTGTGACTGGCGGGGCGGGCGGACTTCGCGTCCGGCCGCCCCGTTTTTCTGCGCGGGCCCCCGCCCACCGCGGAAATCGCCCACCGCCGAAATCGCCGACCGTCGCGGCGCAAGGCGCCCGGCACCCGCCAGCTCTTGAAACAATCTGCACCCTTACCGCGGAGAAGCCGGACGAGGCGGCCGCGCCGGAATTCGGCCGGGCGGCGCTGGGATGGCCGGGCCCGGCGCGACCGCCGTTCGGACCTTCCGGTGGAAGGCCCGAGGCGTGGGTCCCGCGCCCGTACCGTTGCAGGCCTGGGATGGACGGAGACCCCGTTTCGTCCGTTACCTTGAACCCTAAGCGCCGCCCGGCCCGCGCACATTGACCTGGGTCAAATGTGGTCGTGAGGTTCGTTTTCCGGCGTCAAGAAACCCGCCGGCAGCCGCGGCGCGCGCCCCGGTTCCGCGACCGGCCCGCGAGAGCCGCGCGGGCAAGATGCCGAACGGTGGCTGCACCTTTCAGCTGAATCTTGCGGTTCGTTCAAAAGGTTAGAGCAAGATGCCGAACGGTGGCTGCACCTTTCAGCATCTTGCTCTAGGCGTACTCGCCGATCAGCGCCACCAGCGCGAGCGTCACGACCACGATGGCGCCGCCGGCGATCAGCAGCGGCGAATTCTGGCGTTGCTTGATCGGCCCGCCCGCGGCCTGCTGTTCAAATTCCGCGGCCGCCTGCGCGGACTCCTGGCCAGTATAGTCCTCGTCGTTCCGCGCCGTCACATTCCCTGCAATATTATTGCCAGACATACCAAGACCTTTCATTATTACGCACCGGATCTTTTTTCGAACCGGAAGAACCAACAGCCTACACGATTTTTGTCAGAAATTGAATAACGCGCGACGGAGGAGCCGTCGATGCGCGGGCCGTCTGCGCGGGACGGCCGGCCCCGGGGCCGCGCCGAGCCGACCGCGCCAGCCATCGACGCATCCGCAGACAGACGGTCGGTCGGGATCGCTGGAGACGGTGGTGCCCCTGGCAGGACTCGAACCTGCACGGCCAATGGCCACGCGATTTTGAGTCGCGCGCGTCTACCGGTTCCGCCACAGGGGCAGCGGGCGGGCCGGGCGGGCCGGCCACGCCATTCGGACGCTGATATAAACCGCCGCGGGGGCGCACGCAAACCCGGCGCGGCGCCTACTCCGCCGCGCGGGCGCGGACCTTGCGGTCTTCGCGGATCATCGCCGCCGCCTTTTCCGCGATCATGATCGTGGGCGCGTTGGTGTTGCCGCTGGTGATTCGCGGCATCACCGAGGCGTCGACCACGCGCAGCCCGGCGATCCCGTGCACGCACAGCCGCGGGTCGACCACGCTGGTCGCCGGGTCCGGGCCCATCGCGCAGGTGCCCACCGGGTGGAAGATCGTCGTGCCGATGTCGCCGGCGGCCCGGGCGAGGTCCGCGTCGCTCTCGACGTCGGGCCCGGGCTTGCGCTCCTGCGGATCGTATTTGCGCATCGCCGGCTGGCCCATGATCCGGCGGGTCAGCTTGAGCGCGTCGGCCGCGACCTGCCGGTCGGCCGGGGTCGCCAGGTAGTTCGGCTTGATCGCCGGATAGGTCCGCGGGTCGGCGTCCCGGATGCGCACGTAGCCGCGGCTTTCCGGGCGCAGATTGCAGACGCTCGCCGTGATCCCGGGGAATGGATGCAGCGGGTCGCCCAGCTGGTCGGTCGACAGCGGCTGCACGTGATATTCCAGGTTGGGCGTCTCGCGGCTGGGGTCGGAGCGGGTGAAGCAGCCCAGCTGGCTGGGCGCCATGGTCATCGGGCCGCGCCGGAACAGGGCGTATTCCAGCGCCATGCCGGCCTTGCCGAGCCAGCTGTTCGCCCGCCGGTTCAGCGTATCCACGCCCACCACCGAATAGACCGCCCGGATCTGCAGATGGTCCTGCAGGTTCTCGCCCACGTTCGGGTTCTCGTGCACCACCGGCAGGCCGCGATCGCGCAGCAGCTCCCCGGGCCCGAGGCCGGAGAGCTGCAGCAGCTGCGGCGAGCCGACCGATCCGGTCGCCAGGATCACCTCCCCGTCCGCCGCGACGCGGGCGTCCGCGCCGTGGTGCCAGAAGCGCACGCCGGTCACGCGGCGTCCGTCGAGCTCCAGCTGCTGTGCCTGCGCCTGGGTCAGCACGGTCAGGTTGGGCCGGCTCTCCGCCGGGCGCAGGAAGGCGTCGGCGGTGTTCCAGCGCCGGCCGCGGCGCTGGTTGACCTGGAAGTAGCCGACGCCCTCGTTGCTGCCGCGGTTGAAGTCGGCGGTGCGCGGAATGCCGGCCTGCTCGGCGGCGTCGGCGAAGGCGTCCAGGATCTCCCAGGAGATCCGCATGCCCTCGACCCGCAGCTCGCCGCCCTCGGCGTGCAGCTCGTCGGCGCCCCAGGCGAAGTCCTCGTGCGCCTTGAAGTAGGGCAGGACATCGTCCCAGCCCCAGCCGGTGCAGCCCAGCTGGCGCCAGCCGTCGTAGTCGCGCGCCTGGCCGCGCATGTAGATCATGCCGTTGATCGACGAACAGCCGCCCAGCACCCGGCCGCGCGGATAGCCGAGCGACCGGCCGTTCAGTCCCGCTTCGGCCTCGGTCTTGAAGCACCAGTCGGTGCGCGGGTTGTTGATCGTGTAGAGGTAGCCGACCGGAATCCGGATCCAGATGTAGTCGTCCTGCCCGCCGGCCTCCAGCAGCAGGACCGAGACGTCCGGGTCCGCGCTCAACCGGTTGGCGAGCACGCAGCCCGCGCTGCCGGCCCCGACGACCACGTAGTCGAACCGGCCCATGTCCTTGGGCGGTGTTCCGGCTTGTTCCGCCATGAACGCACGGCCTCCCCATTCGCATCGTTTTGCCGGCCATCCTAGCCGACCGCTCGCGCCAGGGCGAGACGGCCTCGCCCCTCAGGCGGGGCGACGAGGATACCGCGACGGGCACCTACGCCACGAAGAGGGCCGCCTGCACCCTTGTCGACCTGGGTGACCTGTCTCGGGCCCCTCCGTTAAATCCCACGGCCGCGGACGCCGGCGGAAGCACCCCGATCGCGCCGATTGCCGGGGGGCCGTCCGGCTGGTAGATCGGGCGCGCTTTCTCTGTCCCAGCTCCACCCGGACTCGCGCCGTGTCCATGCTCCGCGCCCTGTACGACCGCACGCTCCGGATCGCCGGGCACCGGCACGCCATGCGCGGGCTGGCGGCGGTCTCGTTCGTCGAGAGTTCGGTCTTCCCGATTCCGCCCGACATCCTGATCATCCCGATGGTGATCGCCGAGCGGGCCAAGGCCTGGCGGATCGCCTTGGTCTGCACGGCGGCGAGCGTGGCCGGCGGTCTGCTGGGTTATGCGATCGGCTACTTCATGTACGACACGCTCGGCCAGGCGGTGCTGGAATTCTACGGCTACACCGAGAAGTTCCAGGACTTCCGTCAGTTCTACGACCGCTGGGGCTTCTGGTTCGTGATGGCGGCGGGCTTCACCCCGTTCCCCTACAAGGTGATCACGATCACCAGCGGCGTGCTGGCGCTGAACCCGTTCGTGTTCGCCATCGCCTCGCTGGTCTCGCGCGGGGCGCGCTTCTATCTGGTCTCGGGCCTGCTGTGGTATTTCGGTCCGCCGATCAAGGCGTTCATCGAAAAGCACCTGGGCTGGCTGATGGTGCTGTTCTTCGTCCTGCTGTTCGGCGGCTTCGCGGCGATCAAGTATGTCCTCTGACCGTACCGACCTTGCGCATCTCAGCCCGGGCGGCCGGCTGGTCCCGGCGGCAATCTTCGCGCTCAGCGTGAGCGCGCTCGCCGCCGCGCTGATCGCGCAGTACGGCTTCGGCCTGGCGCCCTGCCAGCTGTGCATCTGGCAGCGCTGGCCCTACGCCGCCGCCGCGCTGTTCGGCTTCGCCGCCGCGCTCGGCCCGTTCAGCCGGCCGGCGCGCATGACCCTGGTCGCCGCGACGGGCCTGGCGTTCGCCACCGGGGCCGGGATCGCGGGCTACCACGCCGGGGTGGAGTACGGCTGGTGGGCCGGCCTGCCCGGCTGCTCGGGCGATGCGCTGTCCCCCGACGTCAGCGTGGACGACCTGCAGGCCGCGCTGTCCGGCCAGGACCGCGTGGTCCCCTGCGACGAGCCGGCGTTCGTCTTCGCCGGCCTGTCGATGGCGGGCTGGAACTTCGTGCTGTCGCTGCTGCTGACCGCCGGCACCTTCTGGGCGCTGGTCACCCGCCGGGCGGGGTAGCGGACACAGAGCGCCAGAACGTGTTAGTCTCTCGGTCAGGAGGTGGCGCGTTGGGCGAACCGGCCGGCCGCGATCTGTATCGGCAGGACTTCTACGCCTGGACCCAGGACCAGGCGCGGCGCCTGCGCGCGCTCGACGGCGACAACCGGTTCGACGCCGCGCGGGTGGCGGAGGAGATCCAGGAGTTCGGCCAGCAGAAGCGCGACGCCGTCGCGAGCCACCTGGCGCAGACGCTCGCGCATCTGATCAAGGCCGCCTGGATCGACCATCCGGACCTGCACCGCACCTGGCGGCACGAGATCGACCGGCACCAGGACGAGGCCTGCTTCGGCCATACCGCGGCAATGCGGCGGGAACTGGATATGGGGACGATCTGGCGGCGCGGCTTGCGCCTGGCCAACAAGAGCTTCCGCACCCACGGCGAACCCGAACTGCCGGCCACGCCGCCCTGCCCGCTCACGCTGGACGAATTGCTGGCGGAAGACTTCGATACGGACGCGGCGCTGGATAAGGTGCGGGGAGCGTTTCCCCTAGAGCTACAAGCTTCAAGGCCGAAACGGCCTTCAAGCTGAAGGTAGCTCTAACTTGTTGAAGATAGGGCAAGATTCAGCTGAAACGTGATTCAACTTTTCAGCATCTTGCCCTAAAGCGAAGCTAGTATTTTGGCTTTTCGGATAGCCGTTCGACGCGACTGGCGTGCGCGAGCTTGGATCAATCCTCCAACTCGGTGTCCCAGTACAAAAAGTCGTGCCAGCTTTCGTGGAGGTAGTTCGGCGGGAACTTGCGGGCTTGGCGCTGCAGCTCGTGGACGGTCGGCTGGCGCGCGGCGCGGCGGAGTTTCATGCCCGCTTCCGCGGGCGTCTTGTTGGCCTTCAGCAGGTTCATCTCGGCCGAGGCCGTGACGACGTTTTCCCAGGATGTGCGCCCGCCCCGGGAGCGCGGGATGACGTGGTCGAAGGTCAGCTGTTCGGCGGGCAGGCGGACCCCGGAGTACTGGCAGCGGAAGCCGTCCCGGAGGAAGACGTTGAAGCGGGTGAACGCCGGCCTTCGGTTCAGCGGCACGTATTCCTTCAGCGAGATCACGCTGGGCAGCCGGATTTCGAACGACGGCGAGCGAATCGCCTGATCGTACTCGCTGACGATGTTCACGCGGTCGAGGAAGACCGCCTTCACCGCGTCCTGCCAGGCCCAGATGGACAACGGGAAGTAGCTCAGCGGACGGAAATCCGCATTCAGAACCAGGGCTGGGAAAGCATTCGCCGGGACGCTCACTGCCCCGCTCTCCTCCTGTGCTCCGCGCGCCCGGACCGGGAGTGGCCGGCGCCTGTGCAAGCAACGTGATACGACATCCCGTCGGGTCGCACAAGATTTAGCGTCTCTGGCGCCAAAAACTTCATCTGCTTGTAAAGTCCTCGTCAACGCGACCGGCGTCGGGACTCTGGCCACAGCCAACAGGGCGTGTCCACCCCAGGGCCTTTGCTTGCCTCCAGTCACTCAAGATAGCGCCGAATTCGCCTGCGGCCAGACGCCGGCACCCCCCGCGGGCCCTACGCCGGCAGGTGCCGGCGCAGGAAGTCGGTCGCCAGGTCCAGGCAGCGCTCGTCGATGCCGTGGCCGAGGCCGGGGCGGCTCTCGCTTTCCACCGGCACGCCGGCGGCCTGCAGCGCGGCCTCGGTCTGCGGCATGGCGTGCGGCGGGATGATCTGGTCCTGGTCGCCGTGGGTCAGCAGCACCGGCGGCTTGCTGCGGATCTCCGCGTCCAGCTTCTGCGGGCCCGGCAGCAGGGTCGACAGGCCGATCAGGCAGCCGACCGGCTGCGCCCGGCGCAGGCCGCAGTGCAGCGCCATCATGCCGCCCTGGGAGAAGCCGACCAGGCCCAGCTTGTCCGGGGTCAGGCCGTGGCTCGCCAGCTCCCGGTCGAGGAACGCGTCGACCACGGGCGCGGCCTGCTCGGCGCCCTCGATCATCACCTGATCGGTCTCGCCCTTGAAGGAGAACCATTGCAGGCCCATCGGCGCGACGTCGCAGTCCTGGTGGGCGTGCGGCGAGACGAACGCCGCGTCCGGAAACGCCTGCGCCAGCATCGGGGCCAGCTGGATCAGGTCGTTGCCGTCGGCGCCCAGACCGTGCAGCAGCACGATCAACTGCTTCGCCGGGCCGCCGCTGGCCGGCTGATGGCGGGGGCCGTCGATCTGGGGAACGTCGTGCTCGGACATCGCTTTCGGTTTCCGTCCCGTGGTTTCGGATGCGTGGCTGGCTTGAGGTCGGGGGCTGGGTTCCGGTAGCGGGCTGGGTTCAGGCGGGTTCGGGGATCAGGCGGGCGCGCCGGGGTGGCGGTAGGCGTGCCAGAGGAACCGCGCGGCGGCCGAGCGGTGGGGCCGCCAGGCCGCCGCGATCTCGCGCATGCGCTTGGTGTCGGGCCGGGTCTCCAGGCCGTGGACGCGCCGGGCGGACTCCTGCAGCGCCAGGTCCTGGGCCGGAAACACGTCGGAACGTTCGAGCGCGAACAGCAGGAACACCTCCGCCGTCCAGACGCCGATCCCCTTCTGCGCCGTCAGGTGCTTGAGCACGGTCTGGTCGTCCTGGCCCGCCAGCCAGTCGAAGTCGAGCGCGCCGCTCGCGACCTGCTGCGCCAGCCCGCTCAGATAGCGGTACTTGGGCCGGCTGAGGCCGAGGGCGCGCGCCGCCTCCTCGTCCAGCTGCAAGAACGTCTCCGGGGTGAGCGGGTCGAGCCGGGCCCGAATCCGCTGGACGATCGCGCCGGCGGCGTCCTTCGACAGCTGCTGGGCGGCGATCATGTTGACCAGGCCGCCGAAGCCGGCCTCGGCCCGACGCACCGGCGGCAGGCCGCAGGCGGCGTAAGCGCGGCCCAGCATCGGGTCGGCCTGGGCCAGCGCGTCCAGGGCGGGTTTCAGGCGGGTGTCCGGTTCGGGCGCGGGGTCCATGGGGCTGGACCTTAATCGCGCCGGTCGGTAGATGCACCCCCATGCCCGCCGCCGTCACGCCAGACGCCACACCGGACGCCACACCGGACGCCACCGCGGAGGCGATGTCGCGCCGCCACCCGCCGGCCGCGGGCGAAGTCACGCGCTTCGCCCCCTCGCCGACCGGCCTGCTGCATCTGGGCCACGCGTTCTCCGCGCTCGACGCCGCGCGCGCGGCCGGGGCCGGCGGCCGCTTTCTGCTGCGGATCGAGGACATCGACACCGCCCGCTGCAAGCCGGCGTTCGAACAGGCGATCTTCGACGACCTGGCCTTGCTCGGCCTGAGCTGGGAAACCCCGGTGATGCGCCAGGCGGGGCGGATGGACGCCTACGCCGCCGCGCTCGACCGGCTGGCGGCGCTCGAGGTGGTCTACCCTTGCTTCTGCTCGCGCAAGGACATCCGGGCGGAGGCGGAGCGCCTGGGCGGCGCCCCGCACGGCCCGCTGGGCACGCCCTATCCCGGCACCTGCCGCGACCTCCCGGCGGCCGAGCGCCAAGCGCGGATCGACGCCGGTACGCCCCACGCCCTGCGCCTGGATCACGCCCGGGCGCACGAACGGGTCGGCCGGCCCGAATGGACCGACCGCCGGCACGGCACCTTCCAGGCGGACCTCAGTGAGATCGGCGACGTCATGCTGGCACGCAAGGAGGTCGCCACCAGCTACCACCTCGCCGTCGTGGTCGACGATGCCGCCCAGGGGATCACGCTGGTCACCCGCGGCGAGGACCTGCTGCCGGCGACCCCGATCCACCGCGTGCTGCAGGCGCTGCTCGAGCTGCCGGTGCCGGACTGGCGCCACCACGCCCTGATCGCGGACGACGACGGCAGGCGCCTGGCCAAGCGCGACGACGCGGTCGCCCTGCGCGCCTATCGCGAACAGGGCCACAGCCCGGCGGCGGTGCGCGCGCTGGCCGGCGTGCCGGATTAACCGCACGGAAAGTACAATCGCCGGAAACTGTGCCTGGCGAGCAGACTCTGCCCGGGGGAGGCGACTGGGCGCGGGAAGGCGACTGGGCCCGGGAACCGGCGGGGATACCGTCGCCGGGGCCCTGAAAACGTCACGCGGCTGTGCGCGCCGTCACTGCCCCGGACTTGACCCACGGCCAGCATTGCCGACAGTTGACGCGATGCCGCCCGCCGGGCGGTCCGCGCAGCATCCGACGCTTGGGCAAGATGCTGAAAGGCCGAACCACCTTTCAGCTGACTCTTGCCCCACACCAAGGAGATAGAGCGGAATCCAGCCGGCAGGCCAGTTCGGCCTTCAGGCATTTCGCTTTCGGAGGCCACGGCACTTTCATGCAACTGACCGTCCTCGGCTGCGGCGACGCGTTCGGCAGCGGCGGCCGCCTCAACACCTGCTTCCAGCTGGACGCGCGCCGCCGGGACGACGGCGGCGCGACGCGCCTGCTGGTCGATTGCGGGGCGAGCGCGATGATCTCGATGCACCGCTTCGGCACCGATCCCGACAGCATCGACGCGATCGCGATCACCCACCTGCACGGCGACCACTTCGGCGGCCTGCCGTTCCTGCTGCTCTACCTGCAGTTCGAGGCCAAGCGCACCCGCCCGCTGGAGATCGCCGGCCCGCCGGGCACCCAGCAACGGGTGAAGGCCGCCTGCGACGCGCTGTTCGGCAGCATCGACTGCCGGTGGGGCTTCGACCTCAGCTTCCGCGAATGGGGGGAGGACGCGCCCCTGAGCCTGGCCGGCGTCGAGGTCACCCCGCGGCAGGTCTACCACGGCGAAGGCGTCGTCGCCTTCGGCCTGCGTGTCCGCGACGCCGACAAGACGTTCGCCTACTCCGGCGACACCACCTGGGTCGATGCGCTGCCGGCGCTCGCCGCGGAAGCCGACCTGTTCGTGGTCGAGTGCTACGCCTTCGACCGCCCGCTGCCGACCCACACCGACTACCGGACGCTGCAGGCCCACCTGGACGAGCTAACCGCCCGCCGCATCGCGCTGACCCACATGTCGCGCTGCATGCTCGAACGCCAGGACGAACTCCGCCTGGAAACGCTCGACGACGGCCGGGTGATCGAGCTGTAGCCGCCGACCGGGCTGCTACGGGCCGATAGACCCGTGAGCCGGCGCCGCGCCGACGTGAACCGGCGCCGCGCCGACGTGTCGGGGACAACGGGTGAATGGCGGAGGGGGTGGGATTCGAACCCACGGTACCGGGGTTGCCGGTACGCCGGTTTTCGAGACCGGTGCCTTCGTCCGCTCGGCCACCCCTCCGCGGACCTGGTCGCGCGGGCGGGACCGCCCGGCGCTGGCCGACCGGGGACGTAGCAAATGCCGGTCTGGAGCGCAACGGGGTCTGTTCAGGTCGTGTACCGGCCGGCGGCGCGGTACCGCCCGGGGTATGCCCGCGCCGCTCGTGTCGACCATGGTGCAGGGCCCGGACCCGGCGCCATCGCCGTCCCACCCCGCGCTGCATCGTGTTGACACCGTTTGGCGCGTCGTTATAGTCCGCGCGCACGTTCAACGAGGGACGCGTTCGAGCAGCGCGGCAGCCCCGCGGTGAACGCCGACGGTGCGCTGCGGTGTCAGCCCCGGCCCGCCCGACCAACGGGCAAGTCGGGGCGCCGGCCACCTTCGACCTCCAGCGCGCATCCCGCCGGCGCCGTCATCCGCGCCCTTTCCAGGGTTCGGGGGCGATGGCGCCGCGTTTGCGTTGCGGAAGTCGCGGGGACGGCCGGGACACCGTCGCACGCCGCCGCACACGGCCCTCACGGATCCGTCCACCAAACCGGCGCTTCTCCATCACGGAAGCCGTCGAACAAGACCGAGACGAGCAGATGTTTGCAGTCATTCAGACCGGCGGAAAGCAGTACAAGGTCGCCAAGCACGACGTTGTGAAGGTCGAGAAGCTCCAGGCCGAGGTCGGCGAGAGCGTCAAGCTCGACGACGTGCGGATGGTCGGCGGCGACGGTGCCCCGCAGGTCGGCGCGCCGCAGCTGGACGGCGCCAGCGTCTCCGCGGAGGTCGTGGATCAGGACAAGAACCGCACGATCCGCGTCTTCAAGAAGAAGCGCCGCAAGAACTTCCGCCGCAGCAACGGCCACCGGCAGCGCTTCACCCTGCTGCGCGTGACCGACATCGAGGTCGCCGGGAAGTCCGCCGGCGAGGGCGACGCCGACAAGGCCAAGCAGGCCGGACAGAAGTCCCAGGCGAAGAGCCAAAAGCAGGCGACCCAGTCGGCGACGACCGAGCAGTCGAAGCAGAAGTCGACCGCCACGGCCAAGCAGCGCACCCAGGCCAAGACCGCCAAGTCCGGCACCGCCGCCTCGGAGTCGGGCGGCGGCAAGAGCGCGCCGGGCAAGTCGGGCCAGACGAAGAGCGCCGGCCAGTCCAAGAGCGGCGGCGGCAAGAGCTCGGGCGGCCAAGCTAAGAGCGGCGGTCAGTCCAAGAAGAGCGAGGAGTAACGGGTCATGGCGCACAAGAAGGCGGGCGGCAGTACCAAGAACGGCCGCGATACGATCGGCAAAAGGCTCGGCGTCAAGAAGTTCGGCGGCGAGCACGTCATTCCGGGCAACATCCTGATCCGGCAGCGCGGCACGCGCTGGCACCCGGGCGAGAACGTCGGCATGGGCAAGGACTACACGATCTTCGCCAAGACCGAGGGTCAGGTGAAGTTCCGCAAGACCACCGGCGGGCGCACCCTGATCTCCGTGGTGCCGCCGACCGCCGACGCGGCGGAGTAGCCGCGCGCCACACGCCGCGCGGCCCGCGCCGCGATGCCGAAGCGAGACGGGGGAATGGCCGGCCATTCCCCCGTTTTCGTGTTTGGACGCACGGGTCTTGGGCGCGCGCCAACGGATCGCCACGTAACAACGGGCATCGACGTGGGTCCCCTCTCCCTCGAGGGGAGAGGGCCAGGGTGAGGGTGGGACTCCTCGCCGCCTGCCGGGGAGTCCCACCCTCACCCGCCCACGGA
>NZ_NRRL01000134.1 GCF_016583645.1 Rhodovibrio sodomensis
GGACGTGGTCGCGGTCGCTCTCCACCATGTCGCGCACCAGGTCGTCGAAGCTGTGCCGGGGCTCCCAGCCGAGCTTCGCCTTCGCCCGGCTCGGGTCGCCTTCCAGGTGGTTGACCTCGGTCGGGCGAAAATAGCGCGGGTCGACCACGACCAGCGTGCGCCCGGTCTTGGGATCGATGCCGACCTCGGCCGCGCCCGCGCCCGACCAGGCGATCTCGATGCCGGTGTGGGCGAACGCCCGCTCGACGAAGTCGCGCACCGTGTACGCGGTGCCGGTGGCGAGCACGTAGTCGCCCGGCTGGTCCTGCTGCAGCACCCGCCACATCCCCACGACGTAGTCGCGGGCATGGCCCCAGTCGCGCTTGGCGTCCAGGTTGCCCAGATAGAGCTTGTCCTGGAAGCCCGCCTCGATCGCCGCCACCGCGCGGGTGATCTTGCGGGTGACGAAGGTCTCCCCGCGGGTCGGCCCCTCGTGGTTGAACAGCACGCCGTTGGAGGCGTGCATCCCATAGGCCTCGCGGTAGTTCACCGTGATCCAGTAGGCGTACAGCTTGGCCGCCGCGTACGGGCTGCGCGGCTGGAACGGGGTGTCCTCGTTCTGCGGCGGCGCGGCGTTGCCGTACAGCTCGCTGGTCGAGGCCTGGTAGAAGCGGGTCTTCTCCAGCCCCAGGATCCGGATCGCCTCCAGCAGCCTGAGCGTGCCCAGCGCGTCGGCGTTGGCGGTGTACTCCGGCGTCTCGAACGACACCTGCACGTGGCTCTGGGCGGCCAGGTTGTAGATCTCGTCCGGCTGCACTTCCTGGACGATCCGGATCAGGTTGGTGGCGTCCGCCAGGTCGCCGTAGTGCAGGATGTTGCCGGCCAGGGAAAGCCTTGTTTCAGGCCGACCCACACTTTATTACCTAGCCGGCAGATACCAGGACTAGGCACAGCGTACAATGCAGCTTCCCGACTTGGAGACGGCGCCTATCGCGGTTATCGGGCTGGGATACGTTGGGCTGCCGCTCGCCTTCGAGTTCGCAGCGCGGCACGATGTCGTCGGATTCGACATCGGTGAGACGCGCGTTCGCGAGCTGCTGGCCAGCCACGACCGGACCCGTGAGGTGCCGGCTGAGTGGTTTGACGCGCCGGCGCGCCGGCCGGCGTTCACCAGCGATCCGGAGGCGCTCAGGGACTGCAGCGTCTTCGTTGTGACTGTCCCCACGCCGATCGACGCGCACCGCGTGCCGGATCTTGGGACCTTGCTCTCGGCGAGCCGCACGGTGGGACGGGCTCTGAAATCCGGTGATCTCGTGATCTACGAGTCGACCGTTTATCCGGGCGCGACGGAGGACGAATGCGTACCGATCCTGGAAAGCGAATCCGGCTTGCGCGTGAACGTGGACTTCGCGGTCGGTTACAGTCCCGAGCGCGCGAACCCGGGCGACCCGGAGCACCGGATCGTGGATATCGTGAAGGTCACGGCGGGCTCGACACCGGATGCGGCCCAGCTGGTGGACCGGCTGTACGCGTCAATCGTACGTGCCGGAACCCACAGGGCACCCTCGATCCGCACCGCGGAGGCAGCCAAAGTGATCGAGAACACCCAGCGCGATGTCAACATCGCGCTCGTCAACGAGCTCGCCATGCTGTTCCGCCGGCTGGGCCTGGATACGAGCAAGGTGCTGGCCGCAGCGCGGACCAAGTGGAACTTCCTGCCGTTCAGCCCCGGGCTGGTCGGCGGCCACTGCATCGGTGTCGACCCTTACTACCTGACCTACAAGGCGCAGGCCGTGGACCATCACCCGGAGATGATCCTGGCCGGCCGGCGCACCAACGACCGCATGGGGCAGTACGTCGGCGACCGGGTGATGAAGCTCATGACCGCCAAGCGCATCCACGTGGTGGGCGGGCGCGTGCTGATCCTGGGTGTGACCTTCAAGGAGAACTGCCCGGACACGCGCAACAGCCAGGTCCGCTCGCTGGCCCGGTCGCTGCAGGCCTATCACGCCGTCGTCGACCTGCACGATCCCTGGGCCGACCCGGAGGGGGTCGCCGCAGAGTTCGGCCTCCGCCCGATCGAGACACCGGAGACAGGTAACTACGATGCAGTAGTGCTCGCCGTGCCGCACCGCGACTACCTGGAAATGGGCGCCGCCGGCGTACGGGCCTTCGGGCGCGATCCGGCGGTCGTCTACGATATTAAATCTGCCATGCCCAAGGACGCTTCGGACGAACGCCTATGACCGTTCTCGTCACCGGTGCCGCCGGCTTCATCGGCTCGCACGTCGCCGGCTCCCTGCTGGACCGCGGGGATCGAGTGGTTGGTCTGGACGACCTGAACGCGTACTACGACCCGGCGCTGAAGCGCGCGCGCCTGGAACGCCTGCAGGACCGGGGCGACCAGTTCGCCTTCATCCGCGCCGACGCCGCGGACCGGGCGGTGGTCAACGAGCTGGTCGACGCCACCCCTGACATCCACGGGATCGTCCACCTGGCCGCGCAGGCGGGGGTGCGCTACTCGCTCGAGAACCCCTGGGCCTACGTCGATGCGAACATCCACTCGCAGCTCACCGTGATGGAGGCCGCGCGCCGGCTGCCCGACCTGAAGCACCTGGTCTACGCGTCCTCCTCCAGCGTCTACGGCGGCAACACCAAGCTGCCGTTTTCCGTGGACGATCCGGTCGACCAGCCGGTCTCGGTTTACGCCGCCAGCAAGCGCTCGGCCGAGCTGATGGCGCAGACCTACGCGCATCTTTACCGCCTGCCGATGACGGGCCTACGCTTCTTCACCGTCTACGGGCCCTGGGGCCGGCCGGACATGGCCGCCTACATCTTCACCAAGGCGATGTTCGAGGGCCAAGCGATCCCGGTCTTCAACCACGGCCGGATGAAGCGTGACTTCACTTATATCGACGACATCGTTGCGGGCGTGCTGGCCGCGCTCGACCGGCCGCCGGCGGACCTTGGCGCGCCAGGCCGCCCCCATCGGCTGTACAATCTGGGCAACCACAAGACCGAGGACCTGAGCCACTTCATCGCCATCCTGGAACGCGCGACCGGCCGTACCGCGCAGAAGCACATGCGCAAGATCCAGCCGGGCGACGTGCCGGCGACCTACGCCGACATCGACGCCTCAATCCGCGACCTGGGCTTCCACCCGGCCACCACGATCGAAGACGGCCTGCCGAAGTTCGTGTCATGGTTCCGGGAGTACCACAGGCTCTAGGCCGCCGAGGTCACAGAGGGGACCCGGGCGACCGCTCCCCTCGTTTAGCCGGCCCAAGGTCGAAGTCGGGTGGGACTGGCGCGCTTCGCGGCGCTGAGACGTTTCCCTAGACTCCGAATACCCAAGCAAAAGGCGACGAATCATGGGTTTCCCGCCGTCGAGCCTGATCGTGATCCAGCGGCATATGCCGGCGCACGGTCGTATTTTGACGATCGGCCGACAGATATTGCACCGCCGACGCTCGCTCCACAGCAAACAGGCTGCGGATCACGCTGAGGTGTTCGCGGACTACATCCACCGCACACACCCCAGTGTCGCCGTGGAGGCGCTCGATGGGTCAGCCTACGAAGGCGCTGAAATCGTTCACGATCTGAACGTCCCGATCGAGCCCGACTCGGCCCTGGCGGCCAACACCTACGACATGGTCCTGGACGGCGGTACGCTGGAACACGTCGCCAACCCGCTCGCCGGTCTCTACAACTACCTGACGCTACTCAAAGAGGGCGGCGTGCTTTACGTGCAAACCCCGGCGACGAACTATTTCGGCCACGGCTTTTATCAATTTAGTTCTGATTTTTTCTACCGTTTCTGTAATGCAACCGGCGGTGCGGAGGTGCTGGACTGCTTTTTGGAAGAACATCGCCTCAACAACCCGGCCCTGACTCGCAACCGATACTACGATGCGCCGGATCCCGCGCATGTCAACCGGCGTACCATGATGCATACGCGGACCCCGGTGCTGATCCACGTTGTCGCGCGCAAGACCGGCCCCACCCGCCTGCCGCATGCCCTCGTGCAGTCCGATTACCAGACTGTCTGGCACGGCGAAAAAACCCGCCTGGCCAGCGGACGCGCAACGGGACTTGCCAAGAGCCTAGGAAAGGCGGCTCCGTGGAGCTGGTACATCCTGGACCGCCTAAGGATGGCCCGATCGATGCGCCTCGGACGCACCCCGAATTTCCCGCGGCGCACGGGGCCATGACGACGAGGCATATTCTACCGTATGGCGTGTTTCGCGGCATCTCCTCCCAGGCGTCTTGAGCCGTATGATGCACCAACTCTTCCTAAGCATTAAAAACACTCATGCCTTCTGGAAAGCTAAAATTTTCGAGGCGACGAAGTCTAAAACAAAACTACTTTTTATGATTACTCGCTCTAAGATCCCAGCAAAACACGACGCAGGCACTCCAATTTCCTTACGCATCTTGATTCACAACGCGAAGAAAATCGCGAGGAAGCGCGGGCTCGCGAGCATCGTGATACAGGCGCTAAGCCGTTTGATCGGTATTGCGCTGTCGATCTTTCTGGCTCGTATGCTCGGCGCCGACGCGTTCGGTATATACGCTTATGCATTCGCCATAATGAGTCTCATGATGATCCTTGGTGAAATAGGTGTGCCGAACCTTTTAATGCGCGAGGTAGCCGCCGCTTACAGCCGGCAGCACTGGGGCTTAATGCGCGGCGCGTTGGTCAGAAGCGCTCAGGTCGTCGTGTCGATTAGCATCGTTATAACCATCGCAAGCCTTTTCGTCGTTTATACACTAGTTGAACATTTCAGAGCGACGACCTTCACAACCACGATAATTATGCTCGTCACGATGCCAGTGGCTGTATGGGGAAAATCTGTGGCCTACGCGCTTCGCGGACTGAATTGGGAGCTAGCCGGCCAATCGGCTGAATTACTGTTACGTCCGCTTTTCGCATTTCTCATCGTCGTGACAGCCTTTCTGGCGATGCCGCAGACGAGAACACCTGAGTTCGCAATGTTTAGTCAATTACTGGGTGCCTGTATCACCCTTACCGTCGCCGGTTGGTGGCTTTCGCGCGCTCTTCCGAAGCAAAGTGTGCCGGGTCAAATCAACTTCCGGGACCGGCATTGGGGGCCCAGCACGTTGCGGTTCACGTTAATTAGCGGCGGCCTTGTTCTCAACAATCAGCTCGACATAGTCATGCTTGGCTGGTTCGCGGCTGACGAGGAAGTGGGTGCTTATCGGATTGCGATGCAGGGGGCTTTACTTGTCGCCTTTGGCATTCAAGCTGTTAACCGTGTCGTGTCGCCCAAAATTTCTGCCTTGTATGCACGTGGAGAAATGGAGAGATTGCAAAAAATTGTCAGTCAAAGCGCAAGACTAATATTTATATTCAGCTTACCAATAGGATTTACGATGATTTTTTTTGGGGAGTCGGTCGTAGTATTCGCTTTTGGTGCAGAGTATGGCGCGGCACATTTACCTCTAGCGATCTTGGCGGCCGCACACGTCGCGAAATCCCTATTCGGCCCTGTTGCGGCCCTGTTAAACATGACCGGTTTTGAAAAAAAGACGTTCTGGGCAATTGGCGCAGCCGCTGTTGTGAATGTTGCCCTGAACCTGGCGTTGATCCCGAACTTTGGTAGCACAGGTGCCGCCTCCGCCTCGGCGGCGAGCCTGCTGGCTTGGCACACTATCCTGTACATCCTAACCCGCCGCACGATCGGTATCAGGTCTGATGTCGTGTAGTCATTTTGCAAAACGCGATCAGTCGATCCCGTATGTCCTCACTCGGCTCCGTGCAGACGGTCGAAGACAATATTTGCATAGGCCATGTCTGATCACCGACAGCTTTCATTAGAACTGGGCGCGTAGATGCCTAACAGGCTCCTCTTTGTCACGACGGGTCTTGGCACCGGCGGGGCCGAACAGGCGCTGTACAGGCTGCTGGCGTCAGGCCTCGGCCGCGACCGACAGGTGAGCGTAGTGTCGCTCCGCGACGAGGGCACCCATGGCCAGCCGATCCGGGCGCTGGGCCACGAGGTTTCATGCCTGGGCCTCGGCGGACGGTTGCCGAGCCCGGGCATGCTGGTAGAGTTGGCGAGGCGGGTCCGCGCGTTCCAGCCGGACGTGATCCAGGGATGGATGTACCACGGCAATCTGGCCGCGAGCCTGGCCGCGCGGCTGGCGCCGGGACGGCCGGCCGTGACCTGGGGCATCCGGCAGTCGCTCTATGGGCTGACGCGCGAGAAGTTGGCGACGCGCCAGATCATCCGCGCTAACCGCTGGCTGTCGCGCGGACCGGGCGCGATCGTCTATAATAGCCACGTCTCGCGAAGCCAGCACGAGGCGTTCGGCTTCAGTGGCGCGCGCGGGACCATCATCCCCAACGGCTTCAACCTCGACCGGCTGGCCCCGTCGTCGGATGTCGCACGGCGAGTGCGTTCGGAGTTGAGCGTGCCGGCGGATGCCCGGTTGATAGGCCATGTCGCGCGCCTGCATCCGATGAAGGACCATCCAACATTCCTACGCGCGGCGGTCACGCTCGCACGCGAGCTTCCGGACTTGCGTGTCCTGCTGGTCGGCCGCGCGGTCGACCTGGTCAGTCCTGAATTGTCCGGGATCGTACCCGACGACATGACCGGCCGCTTCTTGTGCCTCGGCCAGCGTCCCGACGCGGCGGCCCTGATGCAGGCGCTAGATGTCTTCTGCCTAAGCAGCAACAGCGAAGCCTTCCCGAACGTTCTCGGCGAAGCGATGGCCATGGAAGTCCCGTGCGTAACCACCGATGTCGGCGATGCTGGGCGGATCGTGGGCGATACAGGGATCGTAGTGCCGCCCGGGGATTCCGCCGCCATGAGCCGCGGCCTCTCCGATCTGCTGACGCGGCCAGTGGAGGCCCGCCGGATCCTGGGCCGCGCCGCGCGGCAGAGAATCGAATCGCACTACAGCATGACGCGGGCGGTAGAAGCGTACAACGCGCTCTACCGGGATCTGGCCACACGCATCTGACAGGCCGCCGGTGCCGCCCGCACCTCTGAATGCTTGCGATCAGCCGGGCGACATCCTTCCCGGCCCCCTTGTGCCGGCACAGCGACCCGGGTAAGGGAGGCGACGCGAGCGCAAAGATCGGGCACCGCGCCAAGGTGGACCTCCGCTTTTCCTTCGCGAGCAGAAGGCGCATTCATGTGCGGCATTACCGGATACTGGGGCGGACGCCGTGTCGACGCCGGGCTGGCGGAGCGCATGGCCGACCGCATCCAGCACCGCGGACCCGACAGTTCGGGTGTCTGGCTGGACGAGCAGACCGGGGTCGCGCTCGCTCACCGGCGGCTGTCAATTCTCGACCTTTCGCCCGCTGGCCATCAGCCCATGGTCTCACCCTGCGGCCGCTACGTTCTCGTCTACAATGGTGAGATCTACAACCACCCGGACTTGCGCCGTCGGCTGGAAGCTGAAGGTGGCGCGTTCTCCTGGCGGGGCCATTCCGACACCGAGACGCTGCTGGCCGCGCTCCGCTACTGGGGCGTTCAGGGCGCGCTCGAGCGAGCCAACGGGATGTTCGCCTTCGCACTCTGGGATACCGAGACGCGCCGGCTGTTCCTGGCGCGCGACCGGATGGGCGAGAAGCCGCTGTACTACGGACGCAGCGGCGGCACTTTCCTGTTCGGCTCCGAACTGAAGGCGTTGACCGCGCACCCCGACTGGCAGGGCGCAATCGACCGGGACGCGTTGGCGCTTTACATGCGCCATAACTACGTGCCGGCTCCGTGGAGCATCTACCAAGGGATCGCAAAGCTTCCGCCGGCCAATTACGTTACGATCGGCGACGGCGGACGCGAGATCGGCGAGCCTAAGGTCTACTGGGATCTGGCGACCGTCGCCGAACGCGGTGCGGAGGCGCCCGCAGGCGAGCCGGACCGCATGACCGAGGAGCTGGACGGCCTGCTGCGCGACGCGGTCCAGCGCCGGATGGCCTCCGACGTCCCGCTGGGCGCGTTCCTGTCGGGCGGCTACGATTCAAGTACGATTGCGGCCCTGATGCAGGCGCAGAGCACGCAGCCCGTCAAAACCTTCTCGATCGGCTTCCACGAGGCAGGCTACGACGAAGCGCAGCATGCCAAGGCGGTCGCACATCATCTGGGGACTGACCATACTGAACTCTACGTTACGCCGGACCAAGCGATGGACGTGATCCCCAAGCTGCCGGCGATCTATGACGAGCCGTTCGCGGATTCCTCGCAGATTCCGACGTTCCTGGTCAGCCAGCTGGCGCGTCGCCACGTCACCGTCACGCTGTCGGGCGACGGCGGCGACGAGCTGTTCTGCGGCTACAATCGCTACCTGATGGGCTACGATGTCTGGCGGAAGCTGCGCGTCCTCCCCCTGGCCGTTCGCCGCCAGATCGCCTGGCTGTGCCGCAACGCCCCCGGCCAGGCTGTCGACGCTGCGATGCGCAGCCTGCCCAAGCGCTTCCAAGTGTCCGCCCTGGCCGACCGCCTGCCCAAGCTGGCGGAGGTGCTGGCGCACCCTGACGGCGAATCCTTCTACCGCCAGCTGGTCTCGCACGCGAAGGCCCCCGAGGACTTGGTGATCGGTGCGCGGGAGCCGGCCACTATCCTCAGCCAGCCCGACGGGCTGCCGGACCTGCCTGGGCTCCGCGAGCGGATGATGTATCTGGACATGCAGACCTACCTCCCGGACGACATCCTCACCAAGGTCGACCGAGCGAGCATGGCCGTCAGCCTCGAGGCTCGGATCCCGCTTCTGGACCCGCAGGTCGTGGAGTACGCCGCCAGCGTGCCGATCAACCTCAAGTACCGCGGCGGCGAAGGCAAGTGGCTGCTGCGCCAAGTCCTGTACCGCTACGTGCCTCGCACGCTCATGGACCGACCAAAAATGGGCTTTGGCGTACCGATCGAACACTGGCTACGCGGTCCGCTGCGCGACTGGGCGGAAGACCTGCTCGACGAGACACGCCTGCGCGACGACGGCGTACTCGACCTCGCGCCTGTGCGCCGGATGTGGCAGGAACACTTGGCCGGCACGCGGCGGTGGCATTATCATTTGTGGGATATTTTGATGTTTCAAGCTTGGCGCCGGACCGTGCAGGGGTCATGACAATGACCAGACGGATTGACGCTGCGTAGGCGACGCAGCCTAGCAGTTGAAGCTCCCAGACATTCCCTTGGCGTAGCCGCAAGCCACAAAGGGTAACGATGCCAGTCAGCGAAACTACCCAGATCTGCGTCTATATTACGCTGGGTCTCCTCATTCTGATGGTGGAGTTGGGGAGACCGCGCCCCTTTCCTTACGACATACTGACACTTTTCAACCTTTCCTATTTCCTATATTTTGTGGTCGCGCCGCTGCATCTGATCCTTGGCGGGAGCGCGTACACCCGACAGGATTGGATTTTCCACGCGCACGGCGCCGGCTCTATTTCCATCGCACTTTGGATCTTCGTTTCCTATATCCTCGTTATATTGGGATACATTGTAACGCCGCACGTTCAGAGCCTAAATAAAACGGGAACGTTGGACCCGCTTGTCTGGCGCATAGCGGCGGCCGTTTCGTTTTCACTTGGCGTTCTTGGCTTCGTGGCGTATGCGGCCGTTGTCGGGTCGGTCAGCGCTGCGATCTTAAAGGCCTCTTTCATACGACAAGGCACAGTCGAAGTCTCGGGCGGCTTGTTTTTTATGAAACATTTCATCAGTATGCTGATTTCAGGAACGTTTTTTTTGTTCGTGGTAGCCCACGAAAGGCGCCAGAAGGCTCATTTGGATTTTAGTTTTGCTTTAAAATGGATCGCGGTTTTCTTCGTGGTGGTTGTTTTTGTAGGACTTGTCGAACAAGGTCGGCGTGTGGTCCTTTTTCCGATCGTCGTTTTGTTTTTGTTGTTGAGCAATTATTATACGCGGTGGAATGGGCGTGCGCTGCTCGCCCTCTTCCCTGTGTCGATCGGGGTTATGGTTTTTTGGGATGTTTTCGGATGGATTTTGGGCGGCGAGGTTCATTTAGACCGGCTCTACGATCGCGTGGCCACACTTGGTTATGCCTACCAAATGGCCTTCCGACCGATGGCCGACGCATACATCCATTGGGTCAAGATGATCCATTACGATGGGGAACTCTGGGCCTTCCAGGATTTTCTATCTTGGCCTCTACACTTGGTCCCCGGAAGTCTCGTCGGTCCTGTTTCAGTGCCGACGGTCTTAGAGCACACCACGTGGTTCATTCGGGGCATGAGCAATCAAGACATCGCCGGTGAGCCACCGGCCTTCCACGGCTACTTTTATATGAGCGGTGGCGTTCCAGGACTTCTCATCGGCAGCGCCGCCTACGGTACAGTGTTGCGCATTCTGCACGGTCTCACAAGGCCATCCCCTTCCACGTTAGGCAGTCATCTCGTGTATTTATGGATCGCTATCGGCGCAGTCTATTTCGTAAGACATGGTATGTTTCTTTCAATCATCCTTGAACGTTTTCATTGGTGGGTCGGCTTAGCCCTCGTCTTGATCGTGGGTCTTATGATTCGGACAGGGCGGTCCGCAGCCCAAACTCCTAATCGCGGGCACCTCGAAAAATCTCGCGATCCAGCGTGATCCCGGTAGAATCGCCGATGTAGGGGCGATGACTGGGAGGTTCTGATGGGCCAGATGGGCTTCTTCGATGTCTCGAAGCGCTACGCCGGGCTGGATGCAAAGGCGGATCCGCTGGTGAAGCTGAACGCCATCGTGCCCTGGGCGGATTTCCGGCCGCAGCTGGAAGCGGTCTGGCGGCAGTCGCCACAAGAGCGGAAGTCGAAGGCGGGCCGCAAGCCGTGGGATGCGGTCGTGATGTTCAAGGCGCTCGTGGTGTGCGAGCTCTACAACCTCTCCGACGAGCAGTTCGAGTACCAGGTGCGCGACCGGCTGTCGTTCATGCGCTTCCTCGGCCAGGGTCTTGAGGATCCGGTGCCGGACGCGACGACGGTCTGGCAGTACCGTGAGCAGCTGGTCCAGGCAGGGGTGGTCGACGAACTGTTCGGCGCCTTCGATGGCTACCTGAAGACCCAAGGCTGGCTGGCGATGGGCGGGCAGATGATCGACGCCTCGATCGTGCCGGTGCTCAATCAGCGCAACAGCCGGGACGAGAATGCCGCGATCAAGGCGGGCGAGACGCCGGAGTGCCGGGCCGACAAGCCGGCGAAGAAGCGCCAGAAGGACACCGACGCGCACTGGACGAAGAAGCACGGCAAGTCGCACTACGGCTACAAAAACCACGTCAACGTCGACCGGCGGCACAAGCTGATCCGGCGCTACAAGGTGACCGACGCGGCCGTCCACGACAGCCAGGTCATCGACGACGTGCTGGACGACGACAACACCGCCTCGGACGTCTGGGCCGACAGCGCTTACCGGTCAGCGGAGATCGAAGGCAAGCTGGAAGACCGCGGCCTGAGGAGCCGCATCCACCGGAAGGGCCATCGCAACCGCCCGCTCAGCACGCGCGAGAAACAGGGCAACAAAACCCGGTCGAAGGTCCGCGCCCGGGTCGAGCACGTGTTCGGCGCGCAGACCAACGACATGGGCGGCACGCTGGTGCGCAGCATCGGGATCGCCCGCGCCAAGGCGCGGATCGGGCTGAAGAACCTGGCCTACAACATGCGCCGGGCGGTACATCTCGATGGGCTGGCCGCCGCCCGCGGCCCGACGTAAGCGAGACGATCACAGGAGAGGTGCGTCTGGAGCGCAGCTGACCGGGCAAAAACAACCGAAAAAAGACGCAGAACGGTGCCCGCCGGGGCGTTCAGCTGCAAACCTGGCTCAATATCGGCCCACAAGCGGCTGCGCAGCTGCATTTATCGAAGTGCTGTAGCGCGTCAAGCAACGTGACCGGTTGAGCGACAAGGTCGTGGCCGGTGCGGATCGATGATGTTGAGGGCTTAGTTCGTGGTGTCGTCACCTCCTTCTCGATTGTTGTCGGTTTGGTTGTCGCCGAGGCTGTCGCTGTCGGTTGACGCGGCGTCATCCGGCTCGGTTCGGCGGCTGGCGGCAGGTCGCCGACGATAGCTCTCGACGTTCAGCTCGAGGATGGTCGCATAGTGGACCAGCCGGTCGATCGCCGCGACCGTCATGGCGCGGTCGGGGAATATCTGTTCCCAGGCGCTGAACGGCTGGTTGGCCGCCACAGCGAGGCTACGGGTCTCGTAGCGCCTTGCGATCAGCTCGAACAGCACACTGG
>NZ_NRRL01000135.1 GCF_016583645.1 Rhodovibrio sodomensis
TCGCGTTCGCACAGCAGGACCGCGACGAGCAAGGCGAGATTGCGTCGCTGCGTCACGCGCTGCTGCGGCAAACGCGCCGCAAGATCCGCCTCGACCGCCGCCGCTACCGTCTCCAACCCGCCCATCGCAGCCCCCTGAATGAAACGCCAGAACGCTAAGAATCACGTTCTGTTCGTACACACAAGAGAAACTGACCCATGTTGAGACACCGCCGCAAACGCCGGTATTGGCTTGAAATTGAAAGGTTTTGTGACAAAGCGTGGGGCCTGCCGGCGGCGTCGCGGCCCCGTGCTGCCCGACGGCCGGCCGCACGCCCGCACGGATGGCGCGCGTCACCCCGGCGAGGGCTAACGCCGTAACTTGGCGAGCTCGACGTGCGCGCGCAGCTCGATCTCGTCCAGGATCTCGTTCATCCCTGGATCGTCGATCTCGGCGCGTGCCTGGTCCACCTCGTCGGCCAGCCGGCGTACGGTATCTGGCGCCATCCGGCCCATCAGCAGACCATCGCGCAGGTCTTCCAGACGCGCCAGCAGGCTCTCCCCGCGCTGGCGGCCGCGCTCGCGTTCGCCGGTGGTGCCAGCCGGGATCTCCTGCAGGCTGAGAAGCGTGCCCGCGCCGGCGACGCCGGCGGCACGTCCGCCGTCGGCCGCGCTGGCCGGGGCGCTCTCGGCGCTTAGGCTGTCTCCGAACGTGCCCCCGTCCTGCGCCTTGTCCTTGCGGCGCAGCGGCGTGGCGGCGTGGAGGGACGACCGGTCGATCTTCATGGACACTCGCTGAAGGCCCCAAGGCTTAAGGCGTCGCCGGCCGGGACCGCGAACCGAAGCGACACGGGCCCGGATCGGACGGCGGCGCAGCGCGGAAGACTGCACCTTCCGCATGCACGCCTCAAGCTGCACCCGACGCGGTTAATGCGTGGTAAAGAGGCCTTGGTCAGGGCCGCCGGCCGGCAATCGCGGCCCGGCAAGTTTTGCCGTCACACCCCGCCGTTGCTCCCTTCCGCGTCGGCCGTTTGGGGCGCGGCCACGCCCGGGTCCGCCGCTTTTTAACCAAACGGCCAAGTTGGCACGCAACTGGCATAGGCAGGCGTGGCCCGACGTCTGGACCTCGGTCCGCCGTCGATTCCAAGAGCGAACCTTCAAGGACCTTGTCCATGCCGCGCCTGTCCCGTCCGATCCGCATCGCGCTCAGCGCCTGTGCCCTCGCCCTCGCCGGGCTGTGGTCGCATGGCGCCGAAGCGCAGACGCGCATCAAGGACATCACGCAAGTCGAGGGAATCCGCGACAACGTGCTGGTCGGCTACGGCCTGGTCGTGGGCCTTAACGGCACCGGCGACGACCTGGACGACAGCCCGTTCACCCGCGAAAGCCTGATCGGCATGCTGCAGCGCCTGGGCGTCAACGCGCGCACGGAAGATAATTCCCTGGAAACGGAGAACATCGCCGCGGTGATGGTCACCGCCGACCTGCCGCCGTTCGCCCGGCGCGGCTCACGGATCGACGTCTCGGTCTCCTCCCTCGGCACCGCCGAAAGCCTGCTGGGCGGCACCCTGCTGGTGACCCCGCTGCTGGGCGCCGACGGCGAGGTCTACGCGGTCTCGCAGGGACCGGTGAACGTCAACGGCTTCACCGTCGGCGGCGCCGCGCAGGAGATCACCAAGGGCGTGCCGACCTCCGGCCGGATCCCGAACGGCGCGATCATCGAGCGCGAAATCGACTTCCAGCTCGGCTCGCTCAGCACCGTCCACCTGCAACTGCGCAATCCCGACCTGACCACCGCCCGCCGGGTCGCGCGCGCGATCAACCAGTTCGTCGGGCAAAGCGCGGCGCGGTCGCTCGACCCCGCCACCGTGCGGATCGACGTGCCGGAGAACTACGGCGGCGACACGGTCGGCCTGCTGACCGACGTGGAGCAGCTGCCGATCTCCCCGGACCAGGTCGCCAAGGTGGTGATCGACGAGAGCTCCGGCGTGATCGTGATGGGCGCCAACGTCCGCATCTCCACCGTCGCGATCGCCCAGGGCAACCTGACGATCCGGGTCACCGAGACGCCGCAGGTCGCCCAGCCCGGCCCGTTCGCCCAGCAGGGCCGGACCGCCGTCGTCCCGCGCACCGAGATCGAGGTCGACGAGGAGAGCGAGAACCGGATGGCCGTACTGCCGGAGGGCGTGACCCTGCAGCAGCTGGTCGACGGGCTGAACGCGCTGGGCGTCGGGCCGCGCGACATGATCGCGATCCTGCACGCGATCAAGGCATCCGGTGCGCTGCAGGCCAAAATCGAGGTGCTGTGATGAGCCCGTTCACCAAGACCGGCATCGACCCCGCCCTGCTCGCCCAGCAGCTGGGCGCCGCCAGCACCGGCAAGGCGGCCGCGGCCGTCAAGCGCAGCGCCGCCGGCGGCATCGACGAGACCGCCGCGGCGAAGGCCGCGCAGGACTTCGAGGCGATGTTCATCGCCCAGATGCTGAAGCCGATCTTCCAGGGTCTGAGCACCGAGGGGATGTTCGGCGGCGGCAAGGGCGAGGAGATGTACCGCAGCCTGATGGTCGAGGAATACGGCAAGACGATCGCCAAGGCCGGCGGCGTCGGGATCGCCGATCAAGTCAAGGCCGAGATGCTGAAGCTTCAGGAGGTTAAGTAGCGATGTCCCGTGCCGCCCCCGAGATCCCGCTCGACGCGGCCATGCCGGAGACGCACGCGCCGGTCGTCGGTATCGACACGTCTGCGCCGGCGGCTGCCGGAGAGCCGGCCGAAGTGATCGACCTCCTGGAGACCACGCTCAGGTTGATCGACGTGCTGGAAGGCGAGATCGACATGCTGCGCGGCATGAACCCCGAGGAGATGCAGGCGCTGCAGCAGGACAAGATCGTGCTCGCCGCCGCCTACGAATCGCAGTTGAAGCGGCTGGCCGACCAGCCGGATCTGGCCGGGCCGCTGTCCGGCGAGCTGCGCGCGGAGCTGAAGCAAGCGACCGAGTACTTCCAGGAAGTGCTGGCCGCCAACGAACGCGCCCTGCGCGCCGCCAAGACGGCGACCAAGGGCGTTTTACAAACGGTCGTCGATACCGCCAACCGCCAGGATCCGCGCTTCAGCTACGACACCAAGGGGCAACCTTCCCGGCGCAACGCGCGCGCCCCGCATGCCGTTTCGGTGAACGAGCGTCTGTAGAAACGCGAGGGCGCTCGAACGACAAGGTCGCCAGGCTGGCGACCGTTTAAGGAGCAATCAGGATGTCCTTGTCAGGTTCGCTGTTCCACGGGATCTCCGGCCTGCAGACCGCGCAGCGCCAAATAGAAGTGACAAGCGGTAACGTCTCGAACGCGAACGTCGATGGGTATAGCCAGAAGACGGCGGCGGCGGTCACCCGCATGGTCGACGGTCAGAGTTCTGGTGTCGACATCGGTCCCATACGCCGAGAGGTTGACACCTATCTGGATAGCGAAGCCATGCGCGCGCGCACCGAGCTGGGCGCGCTCAACACCCGAAGCGAGTATCTGAACCGGTTCGGCAAGGTGTTCGGCACGCTCTCCAACGACAGCACGCTGGCCAACGGGCTTAATGCCCTCTCCTCCGCGCTGGAAGCGCTGTCGATCGAACCGGAAAGCGCCAGCGCGCGGCGGGATGTCGTCGAGGCTGCGGATGCGGTTGCACGGCAGTTTAACAGGATCTCGACCGAGACCACCGACCTACGCGTGGAGGCGAGCAACGAGATCGATCAAGGTGTGGCGACCATCAACGATGCGTTGGACAGCGTTGCGGAGTTGAACGATGAAATCTCGCGCGCCGAGGCGCTCGACCGCCCGACCGCCGACCTCCGGGACGAGCGCGACCGGCAGTTGGAGACGCTGAGCGAATGGATGGATATTAGTACTTTCAGCCGCGACAACGGCGCGATCGCGGTGATGGGCAAGATGGCCGATGGCTCGACCAAAATGCTGGTCGACAGCAGCGCGGTGCAATTCGACTTCACCAAAGCGAACGCTCTCGGGCCGATCGCGACCGCGAGCGACGGCGTGCCGACATTGGTTAACGCGGGAACGCCGGCCGCGGCCTCGGACCAGCTCGGCGCCACCACGGGTGGCCGACTGGGTGCCCTGCTGGACGTGCGCGACAACACGCTGACCGATTTCCACCGGGATATCGACCGCTTGGCGCAGACTGTGCGCGACCGCGTGAACGCCGCGCATAATCTCGGGACGGCCGGCAACGCTGCGACCGCAAGTTCGGAAACCATCACTGGCAGCCGCGCGTTCGGCGGCGCTGACGGTTTCCCAGACGGCATCACAAGCGTTTCCGGGACACTCACACTCTCCGAGGTGGATGGCGACGGCAACGTCACAGATACCTACAACATCGATATGGGCCTCGTTGATAGCGCGCTCCCCACCGGCGCGACGGTCAGCGACCTGCAGGATGCCCTGAACGCCGTGGCGACCTCCCTGCCGGGCGTTACCAACAACCCTTTCGATCTCACCGGCGGTACGGACGGTCGTCTTGTAATGAGTGCCCCTAACGGCTCCGACTTTACCGTGTCCGGCGGCAGCGCGACGGTCGAAGGGGCTGCCGGAGAGCGCAACTTCTCGCACTACTTCGGCCTGAACAACCTGTTCGAAACCTCCGGCACCACCCTGACGGGTGTGGCCGGCAACATTCGGGTCAACGCCGACATCAAAATGGACCCGGCCGAGTTATCTGCCGGTCGGGCGAGTACGACGGTCGATCAGCAGGCGGTCCCGGTCGGCGACGCGGGCGTCGCCCAGGCGATGGCGGCGGCATTCGAAGCGCGTGGCACGATCGCCGCCAGCGGCGGTAATTTGAAAGCCGTCGACACGACGATGAGCGGCTACGCCGCCGATATCCTGTCGTTCCAGGCGAGCGAAACCTCCCGCACCGACACCGCGCGCGACTTTCAACAGACGATGTACGACGAACTGAAGTTCCGTTCGGACTCCAAGAGCGGCGTCAACATCGATGAAGAACTGTCCAACATGCTGGTGTTCGAACAGGCCTACAACGCGTCTGCGCGGGTCATTTCGACCGTCCAAGAGATGTTCGACACGCTCGACCGGATGATCAACTAGGAACCAATGCCATGACCTCGATCGGCAGCTATGCGCAGAACCAGTTGGTACTCCGCAACAATCTTGACGCCCAGGAGCGGGTCCAGAACTACCGCATCCAGGTCTCCACCGGGTACAAGGCGCAGGGCTACGACGGCATCGCGGCCGACACGCGTCGTCTGGAGAGCCTCGAACAGCAGCATTCCGCCAACGCCGCGTTCACCAATAACATCGAACGCACGGAGCTGCGGCTCCAGACGATGGAGAGCTCGGTTCAGGGCCTGCAGGACATCGCGGTGAGTTTCCGGACCACTCTGCTAAGCGCAGCCAATGGCGAAAACCTGAAATCACTCGACCTCGGCAAGATTGCTGGGGATCTGCGCGAACAGGCCGTCGCTTTGGCCAATACCGAAGTGGAAGGTCGCCATCTCTTCTCCGGCAGCGCGACGCGCACCCCGCCGATCAGCAGCACTGCCACCGGCGGCACTGCCATCACGAATATCTCCGGTGTCGGCTCGGACGAGTTGTACTTCCACGGTAACAGCGACACGTTGTCGGTTCGCGCCAACAGTGGTGTGACCCTGGATTACGGCATCACGGCCGCGCCCGGCGAGAACAACGGTATCGAGGAATTGCTGACCGCGCTCACCGAGGTGATGGCATCACCCGATGATCTCAGCAGCGTCAACAACGCCATCGACGCCTTGAGCGGCGAGACAAACACGCCTGGCGGCGCCATCGCCAAGCTCGCCGATACGCGCGCCCAGATCGGCAGCTCACTCGACCTGATGGCGGGCATCCGCACGCGCCTGGAAGACAACCAAGTCAACGTCGAAAGCGGCATCTCGGATATCGAGGATGTCGACGTCAGCCGCGCGATGACCCTACTCGCCGAGCAGCAGACCACGCTCGAAACCTCTTACGCGGTGACCGCCCGGCTCGCCCGGACGTCGCTGCTGAACTTCCTGTAGCCCCCGGCTTTTCTGCCTGAAAAGGAGACGTCCAATGGCACCCAACGATACGCAGGTTTCGTTCGCCCTCGCCGAACCGCCCGTCGAAACTGCCCCCGCCCCGGCCGAGCAATTACGTACCCGCTTCGGCACGCTAACGATCAAGCCGGCGCACAAGCTGGAGATGCCGCGCGGCCCCTTCGGTTTCTCAGACTACACTCAGTTCGCCCTCGCCGATGTTCCGAACCAGCCGGCGAGCCAATTCCGGATCCTCCAATCGCTGGAAGATACGGAGGTGAGCTTTATCGTGCTGCCGACGGCGGCCGACAACGAATGGATCGGTACCGCGGACTTCGAAGCCGCCTGCGCAAGCTACTGTTTCGACCCGACCACGAGCGGCCTTTTACTGATCGCCACCATGCGGCGCGACACGAACGGCCAAGTCAAGGCCACGGTAAACCTCAAGGCGCCGATCGTTCTAGACACCGCGAACCAGCTGGCGCGCCAGGTCGTGTTCACTTCCGATGCCTACACGATCCGGCATCCGCTGGAGCTCTGACGCCCGCATCGGGCTTGGCCGCCGGCCGATCGCCAGGGGCCGGCGTCTGAAGTCCTTTTCTGAGGCATCGGGGAAGGCAGGAACGAGGAAGGGCCGCGACCAGGGTCGCGGCCCTTCCTCTATTCCGGCCCAGACATCGGAAGGAACGGGCGACTACGCCGGCGCCAATGCGCCGAGCCGCAGCAGGTTGGGCACCCGCACGCGCGCCATCGCGCTCAAACGCTGGCCGAGCTCATCGGCCGTCAACGCGGCGAGCGACCGCGGCTCGCCGTTCACCTTCAACTTGACCTGGCTATCGGCGAAGTGCGCTTGTGCGTAGGCGACCGCGCCGTCGTAACCGGCTTGTAGCCAGCCGTCCAGCAAGGCGGTCTCGATCAAATCCAGCGTCATCGCGGTACCGCCGACAGCGCGGGCAATCACCGGCATCCCGGCGCCGTCCGCGCGGGCACGCCCCAGCAACACCTGGTTCATCGGATTGGTCAGCTGCAGCCGCGCCGGGGCCTCAGGCAGCGGCGCGCCCGCATACCCGGGTTCGCACAGAAAATACTGGCCGCCCGCCTGCAGGCGGTGGCCGACCGCGATCAAGACATCATCGCTCAGCTCGCCATCCCGGTTCGCCGCCGCGAGCGTGGTCGCCCGGCCGTCGGCGGCGGCGATCACCCGGTCGTACCCCGCCCCTGACAGGGGCAGCTTACGCGGCCCCGGTAGCTGCAGCGGCTGCACCGGCGTACCGGACGGGGCCCGCGCCATTTGGCCCACCTCGCCAGTAAGGAAACTCCGGGCCGCCGCGCTGTCTGCGCTATTGCCGCCCGGCTTGACGAACAGGTCGCGGCGGTTGCGCTCGTTGCGCATGAAGTCCGACAGCAATTCCCGGGTCGGCCGGTCCTCCACGCCGCGCAGCAGCCTCGCCTGCTGCAAGGTGACGGTCAGGTCGGGGTCGTTGAACGCCATCGGCGTGCGCCCGGCGAAGCTGAGCCCGGCCTCCGCCATCTCGTCGCACATCTCGGTGACGTAGCGCGGCCGGAATCCGCTCGCCATCGCGTTATGGGCGAAGTGGTCGATCTTGGTAAGGTTGTTGTGCCAGGTGGTGACGTAGCCATTGGTCGCGCCCTTGGCGGTGGGGTGGCGGTCCAGGTAGGCCATGCCGCTTTTCGACAACTCCTCAAGCACGCGCAGGCCGCGCGTCGCGCGTTCGTGGCTGCCGCGCGCGTCCACTGGGACCACGGCCTGGATCAGCTGCCACATCGGCACCACGGCGATCATGCCGGGCATGGTCATGTACTCGACGTAGAACAAACCGCCGGGCCGTAGGATCCGGCCGACAAGCCGGTGCACCGCGGGCAGAATGTCTCGGTCCAGCCAGGAATAGATCCCGTTCATGCCGATGAAGTCGAACGGCGGCAGATCGGCGTCGTCCAGGTCGGCGAACGATCCCTGGATGAACCGCACGTTGGTCAGACCGGCAGCCTCGGCATCTGCCCGCGCCTGCTCGATGTGGCCCGGGTTGAAGTCGATGCCGACGAACTCCGCCTCCGGATATAGCGCGGCGAAGGCGTTCACCGTCGTGCCGTTGCCGCAGCCGAGGTCGCAATACCGGAACGCGCCGGTCGGCCGGGGCGGATTGACCCCGTTCAGCGCGGCCACGACGGCCATGGTCAGCGGCGCCTGCTGCTGCACCACGCCGGAGCGGAAGGGCACGTCGTCGGCGTAATATCCGGCCGGCAGCTGGCCGTCTTCGGGCCCGGAGGCCGCCTCGGCCGCCGGTTGCACCAGATCGGTGTCGGTCACTTGGTGATCCACGGACTTAATCCTCTACGATGTCGGGGCCGAGGGATTCGAGCAGCTCGTCGATGTAGCCCTCGTACATCTTCCATTTCTTGACCGAGCTGTTGTAGATCGGCTGGCGGACCTGCCAGACGCTCGCAGTCTTGACCGAGCGCTTCTGCTCGTTGAACGCGAGACACGCGTCGTCCCACTCCAGGCCGACGAAGTCGATCAGCTCGCGGCTGACCCGCTCCTGGTCGGCGACCAGGTCCTCGTAGCGCACCTCATACATCCGATCGCCCAGCACCGCGCGCCAGTGCGCCATCAGCCGGCGGTATTCGCGGTAATGATGGCCTAGATCCGCGAGGTTGGTGGAGTAGGTGTGCGGCATCGCGAAGTTCTGCTGGAAGCAGGACAGGCAATTGTCGACCGGATCGCGCTGGACGTGGATGATCGCTGCGTCCGGGAACATCGTCGCGATCAGGCCGACGTTCATGAAATTGTGCGGCATCTTGTCGGTGACCCGCAGCGCCTCCGCGTTCAGCTCGTCGATGTAATCCAGATACGCCTGGGCGAGCTGCGCGTAGGTGCCGTCTTCGACCACCTGGGTCCAGCCGGGAAAGCCGACCCTGTACCCGGCCTCGTTCACCTCGCGGGTCACCTGCCCGACCATCTCCGGCACCTTGGGCAGTTCCCCGGCGCCGAAGGCGAGCGGGTGGCTGGAGATGATCTGCTCGGTCAGGGTCGTGCCGGAGCGTGGCATGCCGACGATGAACACGGGCCGCCGGCTGTCGAGGCCGCGGTCGCGGCACTCCAGCCGCTCCTTGGTGAACAGCTGGATGTTGCGGCTGACCACGGCCTCCTGGTGCTTGCGGTCGTAGAGGTGGCCCTCGCTCTTCAGCGCGATCCGCCGGAAGTCGTTGCCGGCCTTGAGGAAAAAGATCGCGCGCTCAGGGGACTTCAGCTTGTGGAACAGCTCGCCCAGCGTATAGTAATATGCGGTGAGATCCCGCTGCGAGGTCGTCTCTTGCGCTTCCAGGCGCGCCAGCACGCCCGCGACATCATCGTCTTCCGAGATGTCTTTCTTGGACGCATACAGGCTGCTCAGCGCTCCACCCTTCTGCGGCGCCAGTTCGATCACCTTCTCGGCGTACTTGCGCGAGGCGTCGAAATCGCCGTTGGTCCGGGCGATCTGGGACAGCATGCCGTAGGCCGCCGGCAGGCCGGGCGCCATGCGAAGCGCCTCCCGGCACAGCCTTTCCGCGCCAGCGAGATCGTCTTCGTGGAACAGGACGCTCGCCAGATCAACCTTCAGGCCAGGCGCTTGCGGGGCGATCTCCAGGGCGCGTTCGATATAGTCCCGCGCGGCCTGCCGCTGGTAACGGCTGAGCGCGATCGACCCCTTCTGGCTGAGCGCCGGGACATGATTTTCGTCCTGCGCCAGAACCATGTCGAAGAACTGCTCGGCGTCTTTCGGCCGGTTGGCCTGCATCAACGCGAGCCCCATGCCGAACAGGCTCTGGACCTCTTCGTCGTCGAACTGGAGCGCGCGCGAACACGCCGACCGCCTGGCTGCCCCGGCTCTGGGCGACCAGCCACTGCCCGACCGTGCGCAGCATCTCGCACTCGTCGAAGCCCTGGGCCGCGGCTTCGTGTAGCGCCTGGACCGCGTTGGCCAGTTCGCCGCTGCGCGCCAGGGCAAAGCTGTAGGACATCCAGGTGTCCCGGTGCACGGGGCGCATCTGCAGGGACTTCCGATAGCTCGCCGCGGCCGCCGCGTAGGCCCCCTGGTCGCTGAACACGTTGCCCAGATTGCGGTACAACACGGCCGAAGCCGGTACCGCCTCCAACGCGTCCTCCAGCACCCTCTGTGCCTCGTGGATGCGCTGCTGCGCGCGCAGGGCGATCGCCAGGTTACCGTAGAGATCTGGATCGTTTGGATTCAGCGCACAAGCCTGGCGGAGCAGCCGCTCCGCCTCCTCGTGCTGGCCGGTGCGATGAGCCAGGACCCCTGACAGTTTGTAGACATCGGCGTTCTTCGGCAGCTGCTGGTGCAGATAACGCAACTGTCCCTTTGTGCGCTGAATCTCGGCCAGCTAGAGCTCCGGCTTCTCGATCATCACCTTGGCGGTGCGCAGATCGTATGCAAGGCTCCGCTGCTTTTCAGCCGTCCATGGGGCGGTGAGCATCGGTTCGATCCCGATGCTGGAGCCCAGGAGTTCTTGTTTGCGCGCCATACCGATCCCTTGATCTGAAGCGATAAAGTCCATCCTAGGATCGAGAGGATGGCTGACATTGGTAAACGCCCGGTTAGCGCAACATGCTGCGAATGCCCACAAGGTATGGATGGGAATGCCGGTGCCGGCAGAAAGTGCCCGGTCGGCAATCTTTGCCATATAGGTGGCCAGCGTTGCCGGTCACAGCGCACCCTGGTCCGGCCGTTCGACATACCGCCGACAGGAGTGCCGCACCCCGTTTTCCGGGACTTCTCCAGGGTTTCAACGAAAACGGACGACGGCTGCGGCAAGCTGGCACGGCTATTGCTCATTGCTCGCAAGGCCGATGCTCGGCTCGCGAACGCAGGACGCTGTTCGCTTCGACCACGCCATTGTCCAAGTAGGGAGACATCAAAATGGCCCTTAGCATTATCTCCAACCAGGCTGCCAGCATCGCCACGCGCTCGCTGGGCCAGGCCAACGACGCGGCAACGGCGACGGCCGAGAAGCTGTCCTCGGGTAAGCGCATCAATAGCGCGAAGGACGACGCTGCCGGTTCTGCGATTGCCGCCCGCCTGTCTGCCGAAGTCGCTGGGCTGCAACAGGCTGGCGTCAACGCGGGCCAAGCATCCTCAATGCTACAGATCGCCGACGGCGCCTCGCAGAATGTCGAGGATATTCTTATTCGGGCCAAAAGCCTGTCTGTCCAAGCAGGTTCTGAGCAGATCTCGGATGTAGAGAGGAATTTCCTTGACCAGGAATTTCAAGCTCTGAAGGACGAGATCGACCGGATCGCTGCCGACACTGAGTTCAACGGCACCAAACTCGTCAATGGCGATATCGAAGAGGCCGGTGCGGTGATTATGGGGTCGGGCGGTGTGACTGGAGTGGTCGCTCAAGGCGTTACGTTTTCCGGGACTACCACAAACAATAACCTTGACTTGACCGTTACGAATATCGGCACCGGGGCCTTAGCTGCGTCTGGCGATACGGCCCAAGCCATGGTCATGGGCACGTTTGCTGGCGTCAACACATTCAGCGGCGCGACTACGACGTTCATGGGCACCGTTACGGCAACGGTCGTCGTAGATGCCGCAAATATGGTAATGCTTCAGTCCGGTCAAACCGTGACTTTGGCCGCAACCGGCCAGCTGGGTATGGGTACTCTGCAGGCCATGCTGGACACCGGGGCGTTTAGCTTGGGTACAAGCACCTCTAAGAGTCTGGCCGGAAAAGAATTGGGTGATCTCAGTGGGTTGTGATTCATTGAGTTGTGGACGCAACTCAGTGGAGACACAACATGTGGACCAAGATCACCCGACCGAAGTATGACCGCCGTGGTTTGCGCTATGCAAGCGATATGACCGACCCTGAATGGGCGTTCGTCGAACTGCAGCTTCCGCCGCGCAAGCGTTTGGGATGCCCGCCGAAGACGGATCGTCGGGAGGTCGTGAACGCCCTGCTGTACATGGCAACCACCGGCTGCCAATGGCGGATGCTGCCGAAGGACTTTCCGCCGCGCTCGACCGTTCAGGACTATTTCTACTCTTGGGCGCGTAGCGGGGTGCTCGATCAGATCAATCACGTGCTCGTCATGGCTGCGCGGG
>NZ_NRRL01000136.1 GCF_016583645.1 Rhodovibrio sodomensis
AAACTTCCGGCGGGCGTGGGCCAGACAGTAGGCGAGCGTGATCGGCAGGGCCTCACGGTCGGCCAGCTGGCCGTAACCCTGATAGCCATCGACTTGCAGGATGCCGGTAAAGCTCTTGAGGTGCTCGACCATGTGCCGGGCCTTGCGGTCCTCGGCGTAGAGGTAGGCGACCGCCGGCGGTGCGGGCCCCGACCACAATCGGTCGTCGATCGCGTAGGCCCAGAACCGGCCGGTCTTGGTCCGGCCCGTGCCGGGGGCCAGCACCGGCAGCGGGGTGTCGTCGCAATACACCCGCTGCTGGGCGAGCACCGCCTTGAGCAGACATTCGTGGAGCGGCCGCAGCCACCAGGCCGCCCGCGCCATCCAGGTCGCCAGCGTGGAGCGGTCGATGATTATGCCCTGGCCGGCCAGCATCTTGGCCTGCCGATAGAGCGGCAGGTGCCAGGCCCACCTCCCGACCGCGATCTGGGCGATCAGGGTGTAGGTCGCGTAGCCGCCCTCGACCGGCTGCTCGGGCGCGGGTGCCTGCACGACCGCGGAACTGCAGGTGCGGCAACCGTAGTAGGCGCGGTGGATGCACAGGACCCGATAGCCACCAGGTCCCCCGCCCTAGAGGCTGACGCGCCTGCGGTGAGCTGCTCGACACCAGAAAAAAACAGCGGGTGGCGCACGACACTGAGTGACGGTCGCGAGTGCGCCAGGGTTCCCGTGAACGCCGGACGAAAGCGGCCATCCAGCCGGTCACCCCGCCTGCCCGAGCGCGGAATAGCTAGGCCATTCCAGCGCCTTACTGCGCGTCGAATGCGGCCGGAGATCCGGACACGCGGCCTCGCTACTGCGGAGCAACGTCGGTCTCTGGCCGGGCTTCCCGGATCGATCTCCATCCGATGAACAGACCGACCACGGTGCCAACCGTATTGGCCACGACGGCAACCTGGGCCAGGTCGACGCCATTGCGCTGCAGGAGGCCGGCGACGCCCACCAATCCGAAGGCGCCGACGACGGCCGCGAGCGCGTACGCGACGATCAGGTAGTTCGCGCGCTTCAGGATCTGGCTCGTGAGGTAGATGCCGACCGTCCCGCCGATCATGCCCTGCAGCAGCGGCGGGAACCAGCTCAGCGCGATCTCTCCGAACAGCCCGCCGGACAGCCAGTTGAGCACGCCGCCCTCGAACATCGGCCCAACGAACAGCAGGTAGAGCATCTTGGCGAGCTCACCCACAAACAGGCCAACGATGCAGAGCACGAACGCGACCGGGATCGCGCCCGCCGTCTGAGCGTGTGTTGGACCCGCCATGACATCCTCCTCGCGCGCTGCCGCGGGTCACAGACCAACCGAGATGATGTTCACGATCAAGCCCCCCCCGACTCCCCGAAAGCCCGCGCCCGGTGGACGCGGCACATCAGCTCCGCTAGTTGTCGCGATCTGGGTGTGTTCAGGCAACGAGGGCCGCATGCGCTTCAAGAACCCACAAAACGGCTATATCGAGGAGGCGACGACCGGGATTTCCTGGCTGTGGGTCCTGCTGTGGGCGCCGATCTATTACGCCGCCAAAGGGATCTGGCCGCATGCCGTCGTGAGCCTGCTGCTCGCCCTCGTGATCGGCGCACCCACGTTCGGGGCGGGCAGCCTCCTGGTCGGCCTTGGCTACGCCTTCTTCAACAAGACAGTCGTGCGCAACCATTACCTCAAGAACGGCTGGGTCCAGGTCGATGGTTAGCTTAACGCTCCCTCGTGCGGTCAGCACAAGATGAGTCGGGACCACGACGACGGCTCCCCTGCCCTCAGCGGCCGAGCCCAAGCGCTCGCCCGAGCGCGCCATGCAGGAACGCTCGTGGCCGAGCCCCTGGCAGGGTCGTTGCGCGACATCGAAGAGGCCGATGCCCTTCGCGAGGCGGCCGAGGCCGCACTCGACTGGCGTCCCGTGGGCCACAAGATCGGCGCCACCAGCCGTGCGATCCAGACGCGCCTCGGCGCCGCCGGCCCTTTTCATTCCGCCCTGTTCGCAGAGCGCACCTTTGCAAGCGGCGCGCAACTCGACCTTCCAGAGGGCGCTCTCGGGATCGAGTGCGAGATTGCCGTGAAGATCGAGGAGACGCCAGCGCGCCCGCCCGAGACACTCGACCAGGCCGCGCGCCTCGTCGCCTCCGTCCACCCGGCGATCGAACTCGTCGGCGTCCGCATGCCAGACGGCCTGCGGCCGGACGTCCGCGCCTGCATTGCCGATTTCGGGCTTTCGGTGACGTTCGTGTTCGGCACCGACGTGGATCCTGCGGCGTTGCCCGACCTGGCAGCCCTGCCCGTCACTGCAACGGTCAACGGTCAGCAGCGCGCATCCGGGACCGGGGCGGAGGTGCTGGGGCACCCGCTCAATGCGATCATTTATCTCTCCCAAGCGCTCGCCCGGGAGGGGCGTCAGCTGCAGGGCGGTAGCTGGGTGACGACCGGCACCTGTGTTGGCATTGTGCCGGTTCGCCCCGGCGATCTCGTCACCGGCTGGTTCGGACCCCTCGGGACCCTCGAGGCACGCTTTCGCTGACCGCCGGCGATGGAGGGGCGGGCTTTCGGCTGCGCCAGGTCGCCGATCCGCGGCCGCCACCACATCCCCCTCGAATTTGCCACTTCGAGGGGGCCTTGCGCCGATGATCCCGGACACCTGGCGCCATAATCAGTGCGCGAAATACGGCATGGTGGAGCTGCTGCCCACCAGCTGGGTCGCGCAGTTCCGCAACCCGCGGGTCACTCAGCACACCGATGGCGGCGCCAACGACGCCATCGTCGACATGGACACCTTCTGGGACATCCTGCAGCGCGACGGCATGCGCGATCCGATCCTCCTCAGGGTCTGCATGGAGACTGGCTACGGCCGCCTGGAAGCCGGCAACCACCGATGCTGGATCGCGGAACAGAAGGGTCTTCCCTGGCTGCCATGCATCGTGCAGCTCGGTGTCGGCCCGATCCAAAATATCGGGAATGGCGAGCACGTCTTCGACATGCTGAAAGAGCTGCGACTCCCACTGAGCCGGGCGTGGCCGTTTGACGTGCTCGTGGCACCCAGTGCGGTGTTCAAGACGGCGGCCGCACTGCGCACGGAGGCACGCATGCCCGATACGATCAGCGCGGCGGCCGGCGCCCCTGCCTAGCCCTTATCCTCGACCCGAACCCAGACCGCGGCAACCGGCGCCGAGAGATCACGCGGACCGAGGGCGTCGTCCGGCAGCTCGCGGCCGGCATGGTCATGGATCGCGCGCACAACACCCGCAAGACCGCCCCCCTCCAGCAGCGCGCGCGTGCGGTCTGGACGTACCAGCCCGAAACCGCCCCAGATCCGCGCCAACCCCGGGCTCGCCAGAACGAGCTCGGTCATCGGCTCGAGCTTCCGGATCACGATCGCCGGCCCACCGTCGCTGCGCCCGCTGATGAGCTCGACCACGTCGGTCGGCCGGTGCACCAGAACCTGATGGCCCTGCATCACGGTGACGTGTCCGGCAAGGCCGTCGAGCGCGACCCACGCGAAGCCGAGATCGGTCGGCGGAGCCGCGTGCAGCACCACCTCGCGCTGCGTTGGCTCGCTCAGTACCAGCTGCTCGTCGCCATCGACGTACTGATCCAGAATCGATAGTACCGCCATCAGGCCGATACCCGCCCGCGGAGATAGCCGGCCGCGTAGAACGGCAGGATGAAGGTCAGCGCGCCGAGATCGCTGAAAGCCAGCTTGTGAGAGGGCTGAGGCGCTCTGCCCTCCCCAGCCCGGTCACGGCCCTGGGCGAACACGCGCCGGGCCAGCCAGCGGTAACGGATTCGCTCCGGCTGGATCTCGTGCCAGACAAGCGCGGACCCGACGTAACGCACGCGCTGGCCGCGCGCCGCCAGGCGCCGGCACAGGTCGGTCTCCTCGCCGCCGCGCAGGGTCCCGCCAGCCCGGCCCCGGCCATCTTCGAAGTAGGCCTCGCCCCCCAGCCGCGACCGCCGCACGGCGTAACACCCCACGACCTTCCCGACATCCAGGCTTTCCGGACCGAAATCCAGCAGGCTGTACATCTCCTGGACCAGCCGACTGCGTGCAACCGCAAGCGGCCGCGCCGCCCAGCGCGGCAGGATCCGGCTGCCGGCGATCGCCACATCCGGCTCCGCCAGCGCCGCGATCAGCTCGCCAGCCCACAGCGGGTCGGGCGAGCAGTCCGTGTCGCAGTACAGCAGCAGGTCCGTCTCACAGAGCTGCAGAGCGCGGTTCCGGGCCTCCGAGATGCCGCACGGGGCGATCGGCGCGTAGACGAAACGCACCTCCGGCTCCTGCAGGGCCTCGATCTTGGTGCGGACGACCGCGCTATCCTGCTGGTCCAGAACCAGCACAGTGAGCCGCACGCCCGACTGTCGCGCCAGATGCCTCAGGGTGTTGACCAACAGCCAGTCGGGCTCGCGCGACCGCGTGATCGCGACCGTAGCAGGTTCGGCGGACATATCGCGTCTCCACAAGGAACAACCGAACCTGAAATAGGTCCGACGGGCGAGAACCGAACTCCCGGAGACCGTTTTGACCGTACTCCGGTTGTGAAGTACGTTCCGGTCAACGGAGGTGTACCTTGCCGAAGACCCCATACCGGCACCCGCGCACGAACGCTGCAGCCGCCTACTTCGACGGACGCAAGCTGCACTGGTTCGGCATCCTTGTTGGAGAGGTCGAAACCTCGGATCCCGACCTGATCCGGATCTTCGGCGATGACCGGCCGCGCAAGCGCCCGGCCAAGCACCGCCTGCTGAAAGCGTTCGGCCAGCGCCGCTATCACGTCCTGCCGGCAGATGGCGAACGCCTCACGATCTACGAGATCGGCGAGCCGATCGACCACGCCGAGGTCGATCAAGACGGATACCCGGTCTACCAGGGGCAGATCTATGACGACCTGGGAGGGCTGATCGACGCGCTGAACGGCCGCGAAATCGCCCTTCCCAGCATCCCCCGCACCCGCGCCGCGACCTCGCGATCCGCGCAAGACACACAGATACCCGAGGTCCGTCTCGAACCGGACGACCTCGGCGGCTACCGCGCTCTCCTGGTCGACGGGCACTGGCGGGCCGATCTTGAGATGATGCCGAACGGTGAGCTCTTCCTCAGTGCGGGGCTCGGGAAAGGCCGGCAGTTCCCCGATGCGGAGCGGCTGCTGCGCTGGGTGCGCCGGATGTTCGATCCCGGCAACCAGCCGGGCGATCAGCTCAGATAAGCCTTTTCCATGGTATCGGCGGCCACCCGCTCCCAGGAGAACCGCTCGGACAGTGTTTCGCGCGCGCGCCCGACGAGGTCCGCGCGCTCGACCTCCGTCCAGCCAGCCAGGTGCTCGATCTTAGCGGCCCAGCTCCGCGCGCACCCGCTTGGCAGCAGAAAGCCGGTCTCCCCATCGATCACGGCGTCGGTGATCCCCTCGATCGCGCTCGCCACCAGAACCCCGCCGGCGGCCGCCGCCTCCAGAGCGGCCAAACCGAACCCCTCGACGTCGGTGCCGTTGCCCGCGACGTTCGGCATCACCACCGCGATCGCCTCACGGCGCAGTCGCTGCAGCTGGCCATCGGGCACCCGGCCCAGCAGGTCGACACGGGGATGACTGCCGAGCTCTACGGCATCCGCTTGCGACCACACCGTACCGGCAACCTTGAAACGGACGTCCGCCGGCAGACGATCCAGGACCTCACGAACGAACCACACCGCACCTTTCCGGGGCACGATCCGGCCCACGAACAGGACAAAGGGTTCCGCCGGCCGGGCCTCCGGCGCGCGTTCCGGCAGCCGCACACCGAGCGGCACCAGATGGATGCGGGAAAGGCCCGCCTCTTCTGCGAGACCCGCGGTATGCCGGGAGTTCGCGACCACCGCGTCGGCGACCGGCCAGTGTGCCTCCAGCCAGCGGGCGACTCGCATATAGGCACGGTAGAGAGCCGCAGGCCCGCCGTCCCGGCTTCCGAAAATCAGATCCAGCCCGTGCACGCTCACAACTCGGCGGCCCCGTCCAGCGATCAGCTTGTGCCAGACGAGCAGCGGGTAGAGTACGAAGTCCCCGACGTGCACGACGTCGAAGCCGCGGCGATGCCGGGCGATCAGGGTCAGGGCGGAGAGGAAGAACCGTAGCAGCGCTGTCGCGGCCGGCGGCCGGCCGTCCGCGCGACCCTCGAGGGCCAGCACCTCGAGATCCACCTGGTCGCCTAGCGCACGCGCCAGCTCGTGCGAGTAGGTCTCCATGCCGCCGACGGCCGGCGGCCACTTGCGGGTTATGAACAGGACGCGCGGCATCGTGAGGGTTCCCGGGTGCGGTGAGCCCTCTTGAGATGAGTCCGTAGTTCGTGTTCGGAATACGCTTGCGGTGCATTTCAAACTGACCGATTCGGTCGAGGCGACGTCACCCGCGGGAGTGTCTCGATGGGCAGTCCGATTCTGGGTCGGTACGAGGGCGAGGCCGTGATCGCGGGCGGCCGGGTTCACCGGGTGACCAAGGTCTACGGACCGTCCAGCTGCTACCTGCAGCCACACGACGGCCCCGGCATGGAGGTCACGCAGCACGCCTGGAAGCTCGTCGACCGGCAGAACGACGTCTGGGTCTGCCTGTCGGGGGTCGACAGCGAACCGGAAGCCGGCAAGGTCAAGCTGCGGGTCTACTCCTCCCGGCCGAAGTCCGAGATGCCGATCCTCCGGGAGGAGCTCTGGGACGAGGACGTGAACGGCCCGATCCAGCCGCGCCGGACGTTCCGCATCGACCGGCCACCGAAGGGTTTCGACCCCTCGCAGGATCTCGCCAAGGGCAGCGCCAACTCCGGTAAGGGCGGCTAGTCCCCAGCCAGGCAGTCAGCCCTGCATGGCCGCATACGCGGCCGCCTCGTTGCCTTCGCCGTAGTTGCGCCGGCCGGCGTCCATATGTGGCGCGCGTCAGGACAGCGTCTTAACGGCCCGCTGCACCGGGGCGGCCCTGGCTGGCCACTCGCATCTGTCCGGCGCGCATCGAATCCCAGCACCCAAGCAAATTCGACCGTATTCGCGCGCGTCGGTGAGCCCGACAACCGAAAAGAGACCCATCTCCGGGACACCACAGCACCATGGGTCCCGTCATGTCCGATCAGCCGCGCGTCAGCGTCATCGTCCCGGCCTACAATCGAGCGTCCACGATCGAGCGCACACTCGACAGCGTGCTGGCGCAGACGCACACGAACCTGCAGCTGATCGTGGTCGACGACGCCTCCACCGATGCGACCGTCGAGCGGGCCCGGCTGGTGGGCCAGGAGTTCCCGCTGACGCTGATCGAGCAGCCGTGCAACGGCGGCGCGTGCCGGGCCCGCAACGCCGGGCTCGCGGCCGCGGACGGCGACTTCGTGGCCTTTCTCGACAGCGACGATACCTGGGATCCGCGCTTCCTGGAGGTGCTGCTGGCGCGGTTCGCCGACGCCGGCCCGGAGGTCGGCTGCGCGGTCGCTAGCTATCGGATCTACGGCGACGACGGGCGGGTCAAAGGCGAGCTGATCCAGGGGGCCGAGGGCGACATCTCGCAGGAGATGCTGCGCAAGAACCTGATCGGGGCCACCTCCTGCGCCCTGATCCGCACCGAGGTCATGCGCGCCATCGGCGGCTTCGACGCGGCCTATCCGGCCTGCCAGGACTACGACCTGTTCATCCGCCTATCCCAGGCGACCCGCTTCACCTCGACCCCCGAGATTCTGTTCCTCTATCAGGACGTCGACGACCCCGGGCGGATCACGCGCAACCAGCGCAAGCGCCTGGCCGGGCACCTGCTGATCTACCGGCGCCACCTGCGTGCGCACCTCAAGGGCGACCGGCACGCGCGCGCCAACTACATGAACTACATCGGTGACATCCTGATGCGCATGGGCCGGCCGCGGGCCGCGCGGCGGATGTTCGTCGGCTACGCCTGGGTCTACAAGCGCAAGCTGCGCAACTACCCGCGGATCCTGATGGCGGCCGCGCGCGTCTCGCCGGCGCGCTACGCCGCGGGCATGGTGCTGATCAACCGCTTCTACCTGCTGCTGAAGCGCGTCCTCGGCCCGGGCCTGGCGCAGCGCCTCTAGTCATGGACAGTCGCGCGGACATGGCCGGCCGCACGGCGCGCGGCGGCGCCTGGGCGCTCGGCGGCCAGGCCGTCAAGTTTGCTGGGCGCATGGCGAGCGTGGCGATCCTCGCCCGCCTGCTCACGCCGGCCGACTTCGGCCTGGTGGCGATGGCCGCGCCGATCGTCGCGTTCGTCGGCCTGTTCAAAGACTTCGGTCTCTCCGCCGCCACCATCCAGCGGGACCGCATCACCCAGGATCAGCTGAGCGCGCTCTACTGGATCAACGTGCTGGCTGGGCTGCTTCTGAGTGCCGCAGCGACCGCGCTGGCCCCGGCTGTGGGCTGGTTCTACGGCGATCAGCGGCTGGTCGCGATCACAGCCGCGCTCGGCCTGTCTTTCGCGCTCTCAGGCCTGCAGGTGCAGCCCTCCGCGGTGCTGCGCCGCCAGCTCCGGCTGCGCCGCCTCACCGTGATCCAGGTCTCGGGCTATCTCATCGGGATCGCCGTTGCCGTCGTCAGCGCCCACAGCGGGGCCGGCGCCTGGGCGCTCGTCTACGGCACGCTGGCAGGCGACCTGGCGAGCGCGCTGCTGCTCACTGCTGGCGCCGGCTGGCGTCCCGGCCGACCGGCGCGCTGCCAAGGCCTCGGCCAGTTGCTCGGCTTTGGCGGCCACGTCACGGCCTTCAACCTGATCAACTTCTTCCCGCGCAACCTGGACAACATCCTGGTCGGCCGGGTCTGGGGCGAGGGCGCGCTCGGCCTCTACAGCAAGGCCTACGAACTGCTGCTGCTTCCCGTGCGCCAGGTCAACGGGCCGATCACCCAGGCCGTGGTCCCGGCACTCTCCCGGCTCCGAGACGAGCCCGAGCGCTACCGCCGCTACTACGTCAAGTCGCTGCGGATGATCGTGACGCTGACCGCCCCCGCGATCGCGTTCCTGGTCGTCGCGATCGATCCGCTCGTGCGCATCGTGCTCGGGCCCCAGTGGCTGGACATGATTCCGATCTTCCAGGCGCTTGGTCCCGCGGCGCTGATCGGCACGTCCAACATCGCCACCGGCTGGGTCTTCGTCTCCTGGGGTCATGTGCGCCGGCAGGTCTGGCTTGGCCTGATCAGCGCGACGATTGTCTCGGCCGGCTTCCTGCTATCCGTGTCGCACGGGCCGGTGCAGATGGCCCTGACCTACAGCCTGATCGTGCTGGTGATCCGCTGGCCCCAGCTGATGCTCTGCTACCACGGCACCCCCGTTCGCCTGCGCGACTTCTTCGCGGCGACCGGCCGCCCAATGGCAACCGCCGTGCTCGCCAGCGCGCTCGTCTTTCTGGTCGGCCCACTCGCCACCACGCCCGCGATTGACCTCGCCGGCCGCGCGGGCGTGTTCGCCCTGGCCGCCCTGGCGTTCTGGATTGCCTTGCCGGGCGGCCTCGCCATGCTGCGCGAAATGACACGCGACCTGCGCCATCTCCGGGGGTCGGCTGCATGATCTTCTACACGCTCCCCGGCGACGAGTCAGTGGCGAACCCCGGCCGGCGCCTGGCTCTGCGGCGTGCACGCGAGCTCGGACCCGGTCAGCGCGATGCCTGGGTCACGGCGCTGCGCGCCCTCACTCGGCCGCGCCACCCACTATCCGGGCCAGCCACGCCCGCCCCTGTCTTCATCGTCGGTTGCGGGCGCTCCGGCAATACCCTGCTGCGGCGCCTGCTGAGCGCCTCCCCGGAGCTGCACATTCCCCCGGAGAGCTTCGTTCTCAAGAAAGTCGTCTGGGATTTCCTGCGCTATCCGGCCGCCAGCTGGCCGGAGCAGGTCCACCGCGCCATCGCGCACTTTCAGGCGCATCCCCACTTCCCGGAGTTCGGGCTCGAGCTCTGGGCGATCGAGGGAGCCCTCGCCGATCTGCCACCTGAGCGCCGCTCGCTCGCGGGGCTTCTCGACGCAATCTACCGCATCCACGCCGAGCGTCACGGCAAGCCCGGCGCGCGCTGGGGCGACAAGACCCCGATCAACACCTTCTGCCTGGAGGAGATCCGGGCGGTGTTTCCGGACGCGCGCTTCGTCGAGATGCTGCGCGACGGCGCGGACGCCGCGGCTTCGCTGGTCGCCGCCGGTCTGCAGCCGGACCTACGGGCGGCCGGACAGCGGTGGCTGGACGCGCGCCGGGCGGTCGCGCGGTACCGCGTGTCCGGCGGCCAGGTGCTCACGGTGCGCTACGAGGACCTGGTCCGGACGCCCGAGGCCGTACTCGCTCAGGTCTGCGACCACGTCGCCATCTCCTACTGCCCAGAGGCGATCGCGGAGACGGGCCACGTCGCCGCGATGGGAGATGTCCCCGCCCTGCCTCACCACGCCAACGTGGCGAGCCCGATCACCGCGGCCTCGATCGGCCGAGGTCGCGCGCAGATGTCCGCCCTGCAGCGCGCTCAGCTGGCGCCTCTGCTCGATAACGAGCTCGTGCGCGCCGGCTACGCTACCCTGTTTCCTTCCTGACAGCGAGGACCCTCGGATGCTCAAGAGCCCGATCCCGATCCGGCGTCCGCTGCGACGCGCGTTGCGCCGTCTCAAGCTGGGCGCGTCAGCCACCAGGCACACGCTGGTCGGGCGCCCGGAGGTCTGGCAGCTGAAGCGCGACTTCCAGATCGCCTTTCTGCGCGCTCAGGGTCTCGCCCCGGACGACCGGTTCCTCGACATCGGCTGCGGCACGTTGCGGGGCGGCATCCCGGTCATCGAGCACCTGCACGCCGGCCGGTACACCGGCCTCGAGGTGCGCGCCGAGGTGATCGCGGAGGCCTGGCGCGAGCTCGAGGCCGCCGGTCTCGAGCACAAGGACCCGCGCCTGATCCAGAACAGCGACTTCGACGCGCTCGGTCTCGATCATCGGGTCGATGTCGCCTGGGCTTTCTCGGTGCTCTTCCACATGACCGACGAGATCGCCGGGGCGGCGATCAGCTTCGTGGGCCGTCATCTCGCACCGCAGGGCCGGTGCTTCGCGAACGTCTGTCTGGGAGAGGCGCCCGACGGGAGTTGGCAGGGTTTCCCGGTCGTAACACGGCCTCTTCGTTTTTACGAACAGCTGGCCGAGACTGCAGGCCTGACGGTAACGCCGCTCGGCCGCCTGGATGAGCTCGGTCACCCCGCACACCTGCCAGACGCCAGCCAGGTCATGCTGGAGATGACGCCGCGGAAAGCCTGACCTCAGGCTGTCCAGCGCACCTGCTCCGTTGACCAGAAGTCCGCGTTGCCCCGGTAAACGTCACTTCCCGGGGCAAATCGGCACCCACCACGTCTCAGACGGTCTGCTCGCGCTCGCACAAAGAGAATTATGCGGACGCGACAACCACGGTTCCCGTCCAAAACCCACACTTTAAGCTGCACATGCACGTGGGTCAGCCGCTGTACACTTAGGTGGAGGTCGAAGTCACCTCACAACGTGACGTCTGGAACCACCACGACGTCGACGTCCGGGCCTCGGTCGAGTGACTGGCCCCGACCGGTCGAGTAATCCTCAACTCGATCCAGCCCACCGATCGGGCCGCCCTGGAACACCCGCACCCGCAAGGGCACCGACAAGGGTGGCCCGGAAACACTGTCCGTCTGCGCGATCTCTCCGGCACATAGCAACGGCACCCCGCCCGGACTGCAGCAGACACAACGCGCGCTCGACACTGACCGCGATGCCGCCCACAAGGAGGCGCCGCTCGCGTTGAGCCGCGAGCCGGCTCTCATCGGACGCGACCGCTTCGCCGCGCTCGCCGCCCTTTTCAACCAGGAGGCCTAACCCCCATTTTGCACGGAGGCAGGGCGGACCTCCCTTGAACCCGCGGATTCGTGCGGGTTATGGGCGCTGAGGCAATACACGAAATCAGCGTGGAGGTCCGCCCATGGCAGAGGGTAACCAAGAACAGCTGCGATTTCATCCCGTCAAGGGCTGCACGGTCCGGGCCGAGTTCAACGGCGGGGCCATGTCCTCGGACTTTGGCCCGATGCTGCTTCGGGGTGTCG
>NZ_NRRL01000137.1 GCF_016583645.1 Rhodovibrio sodomensis
GCCGCGTCTGCGATTGCCGCCGCAGCACCCGATCGATCTGCACCGCGGCGATCACGAAGTTGCGCAGGTCCGCCCGGCTATAAGTCCGTGTCCGGGCCTCGCCGGCGGTGGGATCGGCGCTGATGTCGACGGTGCTCACTGACGCACGATCCAACGCTGTCGCAGCAGCCGGCGGGGCCTGCAAACTCGCAGCAGCTAGGATCACGGCGGCGATCAGCGGACGGGCGGGGACGATCGAGCTTGGCATGGCCGGCACCTCCTGAGGGTCCCTGGTGAACCTGTTTTCTCAACAGGCCCCAGGGTGAGCGCGTGCCACGCGCATACGTTGTGCCAGCAATCACAGTTCACGACGTGTTGATGCTACTGCGATCAACTAACCGCAGCCGCCGATCCTGCTGCGGCCGGCAAAACGCGTCATCCCCAAGCCGCACGAAAGCTGACGGCGCCCGATCCAGTTGATGTGGTGCCGGTTGTCCCATGCCCGGCGCCCATGATCTATGCCCCGGCCGGGGCCAACTCCAGCCAACTGCCGCCGATTTTGAGACCGGTTCCCGTACCGCTGGAAATCCCCAGGGGCTGCAAAGCGATACCGTCGTCACTGCCGCCCATGAGCACCGCGGCACCGCCTTCGACACCGATCCCGGCCGTGGCTTCGGCACCGGCGTAATCCCCGGCCAGCGCGTGGTCACCAACGGCAACCTGCGTGCCCACCTCCAGCACCGCAAAGTTCAGCTGCCGATCGCTGTCGAAGGTCATATCGAGGCCGGCGAGATGCAGGGTTCCCGTGTAGCTTTCCTGCCCGTCCGGCGTCTCAAAGCGGCAGGTGACGTCTGTCTCGGAATAGAGCACCCAGTTACTGCCCCCGCCGGCCGTACTGCAGGTCAGGACCCCAACTTGAGCACCGGAATCCGCCTGGGCCACGGACGCGGCCGCGAGGAGGACCGTCGCCGCCAACGTCATCTCGATCTTGCGCATCTGCATGGCTCCCGTCGTTTGCAAGACACCCCGGCAAACGGACAATGCCGATTTCCCATGGGTATCAGACGGGTCAGCTTGGCGCAGATCACGACTGGCTCACGCCTTATCGAGATCAGGGAATAGGGAAGATCTGGAGGTTGCTTATCGGAAGCGGCCTTGAGACGTGCCCTGTCTTAACCATCACGAAGCATCGCACTTTGCTCAGCCCGGCAGCCAGACCCGGAACCGCGTGCCGGTCGCGCCGGTGTCGACCAAACTCAGCTGACCGGCGTTCAGGGTCGCCATCTCCTCGGCGATCTGCAGGCCGAGCCCGGTGCCGCCGCTGCGCCGGGCGAGTTCCGAAGGCCGCGCGTTCTCCGCGCCGGCCGGCAGCCCCGGGCCGTCGTCGATGACGTCCAGATAGCGCCAGCCGTCGTCGCGGACCGCACCATCGATCCGGATTCGGCTGGTACCAGCGGCATCCGCGGCATTGCGCAGCAGATTGAGCAGGATGCGATGGACCTGCTGCCGATCGGCCTGTGCGGTCGCCTCAGCCGGCACGTCGACGGTCACCCGGATATCGCGGCTCGGCAGCTCGCTGGCCACCTCCCGGGCCAACGCGGCGAGCGCAATCGGCTCGGGTGTCGGCTCCGGTTCCGCCGCCGAGCCGACGGACAGACTGCGCCGGCACATCTCGATCGCGCGGTCGACCGAAGTCAGGACCCCCTGGGCAAGGCGTTGCACCTGCGGATCGTCACGGGTACTCAGCGTCTCCGCCAGCATCACGGCGTTGGCGAGCACGTTGCGCAGGTCGTGGGACACCTTCCGGACCGCCTGCCCGAGCTCCGCGAGCCGGTCGGTACGCAGATCGTGGATCACGCTCAGCACGCACCGCCGGCCGAACACCTCGATGTAGGTCGCCCGCACGCGCGCCGGCACGAACACGCCGTCGCGCGCCCGGCAGGCCATATCGTCGCGCTCCCAGTCGCCGTGCTGGATCACGTCGTCGATGAATTGTGTCAACACCGCAAGCTCGTGTGGATGGATATCCTGCGCGCGGACCCGGCCGATATCCGCGTGTCCGTAGCCCAGCAGCCCGCGCGCGGCGGCGTTGGCCTCCTGGATCGTCCCCGTCTCGATATCGATCAGAACGGCGGCATCCGCCATGCGCTCGAACAGCTTGGCGAAGTTGTCGTCCCGGTTCAGCTCGGAAACGCCCTGCGGCATGCTCGGCTCCCCCTTCAAAGCGCTCACGCTCACCTCACGCGTGTGTGAAGGTAGCCCGGAGACCCGCCCACGTCACGGGACCGTGATGCGATCGTGCTTTTCCCGGTCGACAGAAGACTGACTAGATTTGGCGCCCCGAGAGACAGCGAAACCGTGGGGCCCGTCATGACCTTCCTCCCCTCCCGGCCGTCCGGCACGCTGATGGACGCCTTTAAGGCCAATCCAGCTGCCGCCGTCCCCTTGCACCGGTTTGCGAACGCCGTCATGCGCGGTGACGGTCCGTTCACACCCGCTCAGCGCGAAGCGATTGCCGCGCGGGTGTCGGCCGCCAACGGATGCGGTTTCTGCCAGGATTCCCACCGGATCGCGGCCCTCGAATTGGGCATGGACGCCGATGCGCTCGAGGCGACTGTTTCCGCTGCCGCGAGCGCCCACCCGGACGGCGCGCTCCGGCCGGTCCTCGCCTACGTCGACAAGCTCAACGCCGCGCCCGATACCCTCGAAGCCGCGGATGTCGACGCGGTGCTCGCGGCCGGCTGGCCGGAAGCGGCCGTCGAACAGGCCGCCCTGATCTGCGGCTTCTTCAACCTGATGAACCGCTGGGTCGAGGGCACCGGCATCGAGAACGCCACCTCGTCCGCGACCGCCGCCGGGCGCATGGTGGCCCGTCAGGGCTACGCGGCCATCAGCGATATGCTCGCCGGTGAGGGCGTCCGTGGCTGAGATGGCGGATCCGCACATGACGCTGGCCCTCGCCGACTGGCGTCGGCGCGTCAACGAGCTCTACGCGGCCGTCCGCGTTGCCGCCGATCCTCAAGCCGCCTGGCGCATGTGGCGGGCCGAACGCGACGAACTCTTGGGGTTACATGCTCAGTCGCCGCTTTCGGAGGACCAGAAGCGGACGTTCACCGGTCTGACGTTCTTCGATTACGATCCCGCGCTCCGCTTCACCCCCGAGCTCGACCCGGTCCCGGACGCCGCGCCCTGCGAGATCGACATCGGGCAGGACGGCATCATCAACCTGCTGCCCTTCGCCCGGACGCGCGGGCTGGCGGACGCGCTTGGCGGCGAACTGACGCTGTACTGGATCGGCGGCTACGGCGGCGGCGTCTTCCTGCCGTTCGCGGATGCGCATTCCGCCACCTATGGCGGGGGTCGCTATCTGCTGGACGGGATAAAAGGGGCCGACCTCGGCCGCACGGACGCCGGATCGCCGATCCTCGACTTCAACTTCGCGTACAACCCATCGTGCGCCTACAACGGCCCAGAGCAGTCCACTGCGGGTTGGGTCTGTCCGCTTGCCCCCGCCGAGAACCACCTGCAGCACCCTGTTGCCGTCGGCGAACAGAGCTTCCACAGGCCGACATAGGTCGGCCCCGGCGCAGGGGGCGGGCGCCGGGGCCGGAAGCCGCACGCTCACCGCCGGTGAGGGGGAGGCCGGCGAGCACGAAAACACCGGCGTGCGGCCTTTCTGGTGTGGGTGGTTCGGAAGTAGGCTTCTTCGCGGTAGTTGGGTTTCCAACGCCTCATGCCGTCACCTCCTTGCGCTCGAGCGCTTTTCCACCCGGTCGGATCGCTGGCTTAGCCGCTCTCGTCGGCTCGTTGGATCGCGTCCAAGATCGTGGCGAAGAACCCCTCCTCGCCCGCATCGCCATCACGCTTGGCTTCGGCGGATTCAGGATCGACGGCGCGCTCCTCCCGATCAGCGAAGTACGAACGATCCATCGGCCGCGGCTCACCGTCGCCGGGTGTCCACGCGTTGCCCGCCCGTTCGCCGACATCCGGCCAAGCACTGTCGGCATTCGCGGGTGCGGCGGCACCGGCGCCCAGCATAAGCGCGGTGGCGGTGGCCACCGCGGCGGTCGTTTTGACGGTCCGGAACATGGCGTTTCTTCTCTCCAGTCTATTGAAGAGTCTTGGCTCGAAAACGGCCGCTTTTCGTGGGTCGTCTCCGCTTTGCTTTCACACTGGAAGATGGGAGAGAGGCTAATTCGCAGATATGTTCGCCATCACACGTAACGCGAGTGTGATTGCTGGTGTTTGGTTGGCCGGAAAACTTCGTGATCGATGTCGATGATATGGCTGCCCTGGCCGGAGCCATGGTTTGATTGCCGTTGTGAATCAGGCCCCGAAGCACGCCGTGTCGGTTTCGCCATCCAGTGTTGAAGGTGCGACGGCCGCTCGTTCTACAATACTAACGGGCGGCTTCGGACCGCGCGCGGGCCTCATGATAACTGTCAAGAAGCACCGCGGGTAGCGCAGTAAACGGGCGTCATACTCTGATGCCTGAGCGCGCCGAGAGCAGCGTTAACGACAAGCGGCTCTACATGCGAAGTCGCTGGCGTTGCTTTTATCCTAAGTTACAGGGATCACATGAGCCGCGCCGCGCTAAACATTCAAAAACGTGTGTACTGCAACAAAACGGTTTTGACAGCAGCATCTCTTTCGCGGCAGCGTCCAACGTCGAGAGTATGTGCTCGCGCACAGCGTTGCATAGTTTTCGGGGAGGTAGACAACATGGCGCACAAAACCGGTAACCCGTTCATAGATCAGAACCTAAGCGAAATGTTCAATCCGCACAATTACTTGGATCAGTTCCAGATACCGGGTCTGGACAACCAAAATTTGATGGAAGCGCACCGCAAGAACATCGAGGCGCTGGCAGAGGCTAACCGGGTGGTCCTCGAAGGGGCCCAGGCGATGGTCCGCCTGCAGACCGAAACCGTCTGCACGGCAATGGACGAGGTCGCTCAGGCAATGCAGCTGGCTCAGCAAGCCAGTTCCAATGAGGAGATCGTTGCCAAGCAGACCGAAATCTACAGGTCCGCCTTCGAGACCGCGCTCAAGCATGCGCGCGAAATGACCGAGACGGGTGCCAAGTCACAGAACGACGCGCTGGAGCTGCTGAACAAGCGCGTGGCCGCAAACTTAGACGAGATGCGCGACAAAATGCAGACCCTCGTTAAGCAAAGCGAGAGTGCGACCGCCCAAGCGACCAGCGCGTTGCAGAGCGCAGGGCAGGCCGCGACCGGCACGACCAACGGCTCTGGTCAGGTTCGCCAGAGCAGTGCGCGCTCTAGCTCTTCGAAAGGTAAGAGAGAGACGACGTCCAGCACGACAGCGAGCTAACACAGGCGACCACACGCGCCGCCGCGGCGACGAGTGGCAAAAATTAGACAAGCCTAGGTGGCCGGCATCTCCATCGCGATAGCGTGGGATGTCGGTCCTGCTTTTTTGAGGCGCCAACCCGATTGCCTCGGACACGACCTGCTAAAGGACACGTACTCGTTCTCATGCGCGCACACGATCGGGACAACACGCTCGCTTGACGAAGACAGAGGCCACAACCGGGCCGACAGCGCCCCTGTAAAACTTGTCGTGTTGCGCAAGTCGCCATTCAACATGCTGCGCCACGTGCGTCGGAATATTTTCATCAGCCTGAAGCGCAATCGGGTCGGCTGGTCCAACCAGATCGCCTACAACATCCTCGGCCCAATGCGGTAGCCCTGTTGTCGACCCTACCGCGCGCCCGCGCTGCGCTCCAGGCCAAGCACACGGTCCAGCGAAATCCCGCCCGGGCCGCGGACCGCGAGATATAGGGCGATCGCCGCCCACCAGGCGTGAACGTTCCACCAATCGTCCCAGCCGGTGAGGCACACGTTATAGTCCGGATTGCACACCGTCAGCTGGATGACGAACGTCATCGTCAGGAGGCCGAAGGCGCCCACCCGGCCGAACAGCCCCAGCACCAGAAGCGCGGGCAGCACGATCTCCGCGACCGCCGTGATCCGGGCGAGGTTGTCGATCCAGAAGAACGACATCCCGGTGTTGCCGTAGAACACCTCGAACTGGCTGTAGGCGCTGTTGGACACGCTGAGCCCGTCCCACTTGGTGAGTCCGGAGTTCAAGAACACGCGGGCGAGGAGCAGCCGCATCGCGAGCAAGCCGACGGGCTCGGCCCAGCTGGCGAGGTCTGTGGCACGGGCGTAGAGGCTTCGCACACTGGCGACGAAGCCGCGGCCGGGGGGCGGGGTCGTCTGGGTGGTCATTGGCGAAGCCCTCGCGACGGTGAATCGGTCGATCAAGGCACGCGGGTTCATGCCGCCTGCGGCGGCTGGACGAGGACGCCGTCGTGCAGCAGCTGGGCGAACAGCGGGGCGATGTCGGCGTCCGGGTCGGCACGCGCCGCGGCGTCCGCCCCCTCCCCCAGCGTGCCGCCGCCGTCGGTTTCGCCCAGGAACGCGGCTTCGGCCCCGCTCAGCCGCCGATGCCGGACCTCTTGGCCCGGCCGCCAGACTAGCACCGCATCTTCCGCGCGGCTCAGCTGCAGGGCCTCTTCGCCCGGCGTCTCGCCGGCGCGCAGCGCCTTCCACAGCGGATAGACGGTCCAGTTCAGCGCGATCCGCTGGACGCTCGGATGCAGGTCCACGGCGACCGAGTCCAGCCCGCCAGCCGACTCAAGCGCGGCCGCGTGCTCCGCGGTCATCGGCTCGGCGTCCGCAGCCACGTGCGCCTCAAGCCAGGCGCGGTCGAGGGCCGCCACGGCCGGCAGGTAGGCCAGCTCCGCGACCGGTGGAAAGCTCCGCAGGAAGTCCGCCATGGCCGCGCCGTAGCCGACCAGTGACCGGCGCGAGGGCGGGTGCTCGCCAACATAGGCCTGCGCCAGCGCCCGGAAGTAGTCGCGGCCGACCAGCGCGCTCACGGCCGGAAAGCTGGACCCCAGCGCCTCCGCGCAGCCGGCTGCGTAGGTGTTGCGGTAGACGGCCGCGCGCCATGTGTCCGCCGGATCCGCGCCGTGGTCGGCAAGCTGCACGGGATCGCCGCCGATCACGACAGCCCGCATCCCCTCCTGGTAGACTTTAAGCGCGGGCAAGGCGGGCAGCTCCTTGCGCGTCGCGGGCGTCGGCCCGGTCGCGGTTCAGGGCGATCCGCCGGTCCGCGGCCCGGCATTCCGCCAGCATGGTCCCGAACGCCGGCAGCTCGGCGTCCCGTTCGACCAGCACCGGCTTCGGCCCCGCCCGCTCCAGCACGTAGTCCAGCAGTTCCCACACTCCCATGCGAACCGGCGCGGCATGCGTATCGATCAAAAGGGCATCGCCGTGGTTCGGGTCCGCATCGTGGCCGGCGATGTGGATTTCGCCGACCCGGTCCAGGTCAAAGGCATCGAGGTAACGCTTGGGATCGTAGCCGACGTTGTGCGCGCTGACGTAGACGTTGTTGACGTCGAGCAGCAGGCCGCAGCCGGTCCGCTTGGCGGCTTCGGCCAGAAACTCCGGCTCCGGGATGTCGCCCGCGAGCGGAAGGTAGACGCTCGGGTTCTCCAGCAAGATGGTCCGGCCGATCGCTTCCTGGAACTGCTCAACGTGGCGGCATAAGATGGCGAGCGCTTCGTCGGTGCGCGGCAGGGGCAATAGGTCGGCCAGGTAGTGGCCGTTGCAGGCGGACCAGGTCGCGTGTTCCGAGATGCTGTCCGGCTGGAAGCGGTCGACTAGCGCCGTCAGCCAGGCGAGATGGTCCTGGTCGAGCGGCTCGTCGCCGCCCAGCGACGCGCCCACACCGTGGAAGCTGAGCGGGCGCTCCGCCCGGATCGCCTCCAGCCAGGCGAGTCGCGGGCCGCCCTCGACCATATAGTTTTCCGGGTGCACCTCGACCCAGAGATCGCGGTCGTCGAGACCGAGCACCTCGCGGTAATAGGCGGGTTTCAGGCTCATGCCCGCCGCCGCCGGAAGACCCGCCGACGGTCCGCCGGCCGTGGTTCGGCGGTCTGCGATAACGTGGCGAACGGTCATTCCGGGCCTCCCTCGCGCGATCGGCTGACTGAGCCACGCCCAGCGGGGTCCGGCGCCTGCGAGCGATGCCGAACCCCGCCCGGGCGATCTCGCGGCTCAGGCCGGGTTGTTGCGTTCGAGCTGCTCGGTCGCAGCCTTGCCGGCCGGGGTCTGGATGTACTCGCAGGTCCCCTTGGGCACCATCGTCCATGCGTTGCCCTGGAAGTCCACCGTGGAGGTGCCGGCGCAGGACGTGCCGGAGCCAGCCGCGCAATCGTTCTCGCCGGCGAGCGCGACACCGTAGCACTTCTGCTTGTCGCGGATGCGCTCGCCGTCCATCCACGCCTGGAACCTATTCTCCGCCTTGGCCGGCGCGGCCTCGGACAGGGAGAGTTGCTTGTTCGGGCCGGCCTCGGCCGCGCCGCCCGCACCGAGCGCCATGGCCGCGCCCACGGCCAAGGCGGAAGCGACTTGCGTAGACTTCACCATTTCCAGGTCCTCCTTATTGGCATTACCGATGATCAAAGCTTCAACTTCTGTGTAGCCGCTTTGGTTGGGCGGTGACAGTCACGACCCATGAACGTCTCGTGAGGTGGCGCTTACGACCTCTTCGGCCGAGCCGCCGGCCGCGATCACCAACGTTCACAACTGCGCGCGTGACGGGAGCGCCCGAGGGCCGTTAGCCCAGCGACCTGTTATGATCGAACTTGTTGTAGACGGAGTGCTCCGATGCCACTCAACGATGTCAGAGGCCTGCTACAGGCTACGCTGGTCGGGCTGATCACCGGGCTCGCGACGGCGCTGGCGATCCTGCCGCTGTTCTGGCTCGAACTCATTCCGATGCCCGAACCGCCGAGCCAGGCTTTCGCCGAGACACTGTTGGGCCCAGTCCCTGAGACGGTCGGGTTCCTGTTCCACCTCGCCTACGTGACCCTCGTTAGCGGCGGCTTCCTGGTGGCGGTGAAGCCGCGTCCCGCACTTTGGGCGATCGCGGCGTGGAGCCTGGGCCTGTGGTTCATTTCCATGGTTAGTTTCTTCCCGATCATCGGGTGGGGCGTCGCCGGGGCCACGGTCAAGTCCAGCGTGGCCCTTGGCGCGCTGGGCCCACACCTGCTGTTCGGCGCGATCCTTTGGGCCACCTCCCGGCTGATCTTCCGCAGAAGCGGCCGCGGCGCGGGCGAAGACGCGCGCCCCGCGCGTCTCAGTAAAGCATCCTCTTGAACCAAACGAGGCGCAGCCATGGCTCGAGTAGATGGAGGCGCCATTCGAGACGTGCCCCTCGGAGGACCATAAATTGGTGCGCCCGCCACGAGAGCTCGTCGCTGCCAGATAGAGTACGCAGCCTTGGCGCGTGTCCTCACCTCCGTCTAACGAGCGCTCGCGGCATAAATTGGGGGACAACACACCCAACAATGTCGGGCGAACAACAAGGCCGCTTCGGTCCCGAAACATCATGCCAGTTCAACCGCTTGGGCATCTCTGAGGCGCAACTGGCGAGGGTCCCCGGCCGTGCAAGGCTTCAGTCGCCGCACCGGCGTGCCGCAACGCTTGACGCTCGGAATGGAAGTCCGCGTCGGGCTTTGCCGCGCGCTCGACGGCATCGACGATCTCGGCCAGTTGGTGTGCGCAGCCAGATTGCCGGCCCAACTGCCAGTACGTCATGTCGATTCCGTGGAAATTTCGCCTGAAAGCGCTGGCCGCGCCTACCACGCACGTTCGGGGCAGCGGCACTCAGGTCGTGTCGATCGGTTCGGGTCATCACCGGCGACTAGGCTTGTCCCAAGATATCGTCTGCTGTCACAGGCCCTTCAGTCGAGGAGATAACCGTCTGGATTTCGGGATCCGGAAAAGCGTGGCGGCCTCACTTGATGGTGCTGCCTGCCCAACATGAAGACGCTGCGACGTCGCCGCCGGCGGGGCTCGCGCTAAACCACTGAAGCGTCGCGGTCCCGTGGCAGCGTCTCTTGGAGCGCCGGAAAAGGGAGGCAACGCGACCACGGTGTGGGTAGGCGGGTGCAACGCGCAAGAGGCTCGGGGAGCGGCCGGCCCATGGTCGGCGTGGCAGACGCCATCACGTCGATGGCGCCGGAGGTGCCTGCACAAGCCCAATAGAAGCGGTCCCGGCGCCGGGGGAGAGCGCCAGGACCTCCGAGCCGCACGCGCGGACAGACAAGAGGAGGAAGGTCTGTCGGGACGCGAGAGGGATTGGCGCGCGGCTCAACCTTCATTTATCGAGCGATGCGGCCTTGTTCAGCGTAGCGGTGTTCCGGCCCGCGGCCGCATGTCGTCGGCGTACAGGTCGATCTCCAGGCGATGCACGCCGTGCAGCTCGGTCTGGTCGTCCAACTGCATCGTGGCTGCACGGTCGTCGGGATCGTAGGTTGGGGTGGACGCGGTTTCCGATACAGCCGGCGCGGACTCCGGCATGCTGAGGTCCAGGCCGCCGGTGCTCGCTGACATCGTAGGCGACATGTTCGCGGTGGGCGCCGCAGCGAGTTGCAGGCCCTCCGGACCGGCCCCGTAGGTTTACTCGGCGCTAACCAGAAGGCCGCCAAAGACGATACCCGCGGCCAGAATAATGGCCTCGGCGGCGCGATCCTTGCGGTACGCGCGCCGTTGCTTGTTGATTGGGCGATGGGTCCGGGTCGTGTCGATGCGGGTCATGATGACCTCCCCGCTGTTGCGTCGTTGGCCTAGGGTGGAACGTGGCGCATCGCGACACGAACAGATGTGCCCGGCATCACACCTCACGCGTGCTTGACCGTTCGCGCGTTCCTGTGAGGCTTGGACGCTTGCGATCCGCAAAGACCCGCGATATCAGCGACCTGGGCACAAGCGTGTTGCTACGTCCCTTGCTTGGCGCCAAACGGAGCATGATGCTGCGCAAGGACAGGAGCGACACACACATGGCTTGCGATCGCGCTAATTGTCCTGGTGCGGCAAGTGCCGGGACTGCGCCACACGACCTGCCGAAGAGACGGCCTATGCCGGTTACCAACCGTCGCACCTTTCTCACACACACGGTCCTTGGAGGTGCCGCGGCTTCCCTCGCGGCGCGTCCGCACGCCGCACATGCCGTCCCGCTGAAGACGCTGAAACTCTGGGGCCCGCCGGCAACCCCGTCGGTTACGCTTGTCAATGCTGTCGCCTCCGGAGGCCTTGAGCGTGTCGCGGAGACGCCGACCTTCAGGTCGTGGAATGGCTTCGACGCGTTGCGGGTGGGCCTCAGGTCAGGTCGGATGGTCGCCTCGCTGGTGCCGGCCACTCTGGCCGCTCGGCTGTATAACGAGGGAACTCCCATCCGGCTGGCCAACATCATGACGGAAGGGCTTCTGTACGTGATCTCGGCAGACCCGGCCATCGCGTCGATCCCCGACCTCGCCGGGCGGAGACTGGCTGTCCCGTTACCCGGTGAAGCCCCGGAAATCGTGTTCACGCGGCTTCTTCGTCACCATGGTATCGAATCTCGTGATGCGGAGATCTCTTATGTCGCTACACCGGCCGCCGCTGTGGAGCGCCTCCTAGCGGGTCGGGTCGATGCCGCCATGGTGCTCGAGCCGGCCGCCAGCGCCGCCATGGCGCGGGGACGTGAAACGGGCACGAACGTGCAACGCGTGATCGACCTCACGGAAGCGTGGGGCGACATGACCGGGGGACCGGCACTTTTACCGATCGCCGGCCTGGGTGTCACCGACGACATATACAGGGAAAAACCTCAGGCGATACGACCGCTTCAACTCGCACTGCGGGAAAGCGTCGAGGAGATCCGCGCGTACCCGTCCGCAGCGGCAGCAACCGCACACGAAACGCTGGGCGTTGCGCAATCGGTCCTGGCCGCGTCAATTCCCTACGCGCGTCTAGTGGCGCGCGAGCCAACATCACTGCGCGGAGTGATCGAAACAATGTTCCGGTCCGTCTCTAGCCCCGACCTCAACGAAATCGGCGGCA
>NZ_NRRL01000138.1 GCF_016583645.1 Rhodovibrio sodomensis
GGGTCCAAACTCGCATTCGGGCTTACCGCACCAAGGGGAAGCCAACCTCGCTGCCAGTGAACACGCGCAGTGTAGCCCAAGTTTCGTCCGACAGGGTCGCGCAAAGCGCGGTGCGCAACTCGCATAGGAATGGTATCAGTATCTTGTAACGCCGATCGGCGTGGCCACCGCACGCTGGTCAACAGCCGGGCGGCGCTATTCGCGCTCACGTTCGGCGATTGCGGAAATATATCTGTCCACCGACGGCCCGATCGCGGGCACGGTCACCATCGCCGATGGCCAGGTACCGTTGAGCTTCGCGCAACACCCGCGAGGAGCGCATGCACTTCACTCCTGTCAACACATGAACTCTCTTGACTTCGAAAAAGGGATGTTAAGTTATACTCACATATTCGTTATCCTGCATATGATGCGAATGACGGCGACCAGCGACGAGGAGGAAGAGCCGCCCATGCGCAAGCTGTCCGAACACGCCGCCGCGAACCGGCGCGTTTACTTCATCGCCGTGCTGGCGGTCACGCTGGGGCTTATGTTGCTGGCCGCTGCGGGGACGCTCTTCCCGCGCGCGCCGCTACTGCAGCCGCTGACGATCGACACCGATCCAGAGAACATGCTGGCGGAGGACGCGCCCGTGCGCGTCGACCACGACCGGCTGAAGAAAGTCTTCGGGCTGCACGAGTACGTCGTCGTCGGCGTGGTCAACGACAGCCACCCCCAGGGCGTGTTCAACCCCGAGGATCTCGCCAACATCCGCCAGCTGACGGAAGCCGCGAAGGGCCTGAAGTTCGACATCACGGTGGACGGCGAGACGGTGCAGGGCCGCGTGGTCTCGGAGGACATCATCGCGCCCTCGGAGGTCGACAACATCGAGACCAGCGGTGTCGGGGCGGTCGACTTCTCCTACCTGATGCCAAGCGTGCCAGAGACGCAGGCGGGCGCGATCCGGGTGCGCGAGCGCGCCCAGTCGATTCCCATGTACGACGGCACGCTGGTCGGCGAGAACGGCAAGGCGCTGGCACTCTACATCCCGATCACCCACAAGAAGATCAGCCACGCCGTCGAGCAGAAGCTGCGCCAGCAGATCGCGCAGTTCGAGGATACCGGAGCCACCTACCACATCACCGGCCTGCCGGTCGCCGAAGACCGGTTTGGCGCGGAGATGTTCTTTCAGATGGCGGTCTCCGCGCCCTTGGCGATGCTCTGCGTCTTCCTGCTGCTGCTCTACTTCTTCCGCAACGTGAAGCTGATCCTGTTCTCGATCGCCGCGGCGATGATCGCGGTGATCTTCACCATGAGCCTGCTCGTGGTGAGCGGCTTCACTGTGCACATCATGTCGTCGATGATCCCGATCTTCATCATTCCGATCGCGATCCTCGACGACATCCACATCCTGTCGGACTTCCACGACCGCTACACCCCGGACAAGCCGCGGATCGAGATCATCCGGGAGGTGATGGGCGAATTGTGGCGGCCGATGCTGTTCACCTCGCTCACAACCACCGCCGGCTTCGCCTCGCTGATGCTGACACCGAACCCACCGGTGCAGGTGTTCGGCGCGTTCGTGGCGATCGGTGTGCTGGCCGCCTGGTTCGTGACGGTCACGCTGCGCCCGGCCTACCTGATGGTCGTGTCCGAAAAGACGTTGGCGAAGTTCGGGGCCGGCGGCTCGGCCGGTACCGATCGGCCGGGCAGCCCATTGGCCCGCGGGTTGCGCGCAACCGGCCGGTTCGCAGGACGCAACGGCAAGCCGATCCTGGCCGCCACCGCCGTGGTGATCGCGTTCAGTGCGTGGGGTATCACCAAGATCCAGGTCAACGACAACCCGATCCGCTGGTTCGAGAGCGACCACGAGATCCGCGTCGCCGACCGGGTGATCAACGACCACTTCGCCGGCAGCTACATGGCCTACTTGCAACTGCGGCCGGCAGAGGGCGCCGACACGAACAGCCAGCCATTCAAGCAGCCGGACATGCTGCGCTATCTGGCCGGCCTGCAGCGCTATCTGGAACGGGACGTTGCAACGGTCGGCAAGGTCTCGGGCCTCAGCGATATCGTCAAGACGGTGCACCGCGAGCTACTGGGCAACCAGCAGGCGTTCCGCATTCCGGACAGTCCGCAAGCGGTGGCTCAGACCATCCTGACCTACGAGAACAGCCACGATCCGGACAACATCTGGAATTTTACCACCCCCGACTACGGCCGGGCGAACCTGTGGCTGCAGCTTAACAGCGGCGACAACAAGGACATGCAAAAGGTCGTCCAGGCGGTGCGGAGATACATGACCGACAACCCGCCGCCAGCGGAGCTCGAGCGGACCTGGTTCGGCCTGACCTACATCAACCTCGTCTGGCAGCAGAAGATGGTCACCGGTATGGCCGAAGCGCTGCTGGGCTCGTTCGCGGTGGTGTTGGTGCTGGTGACGGTGCTGTTCCGCTCCCCCAGTTGGGGGCTGCTCGCAATGGTGCCGCTGACGGCCACGGTCGTGACCATCTACGGCATCGTCGGCTGGGTCGGTAAGGACTACGACATGCCGACCGCCGTCTTGTCCTCGCTCAGCCTGGGCTTGGCGGTCGACTACGCCATCCACTTCCTAGCGCGCAGCCGGCAGATCTTCCAGCGCACCCAATCGTGGGCCGAGACCCTGCCTGAGATCTACGAGGAGCCGGCCCGCGCGATCACGCGCAACATCATCGTGCTCGGCGTGGGCTTCCTGCCGCTGCTGGCGTCGTCGCTCGTGCCCTACAAGACAGTGGGCACGCTGATCTCCGCGATCCTGGTGCTGGCGGGCCTCGCCACGCTCCTGATCCTGCCAGCGCTGATCGACCAGTTCCCCAACCACCTGTTCAAGAAGGAGATGCGCCATGAGAGCCGTGCCAACGCTCCTGCTGGCGGCGCTGCTGCTGGCGCCCGCCGCCGCTAACGCCCAATCCGGCGGCGCGCCGAGCCCGCTGGAGATCGCCGAGCGCGCCGAGCAGGCGGCCTACTACCAGGCCAAGGACGGCCGGGCACGCGTACAGATGGACATCGTCGACGCGCAGGGCCGCATCCGCGAGCGCACCATGACCATTCTGCGCCACGACATGATGAAGAACGGCGAGCAGACCGGCCACCAGCGCTTCTACGTCTACTTCCACGAGCCCGCCGACATCCGCGACACGGTGTTCATGGTGCACAAGCACCCGCGGACGAACGACGACCGCTGGCTCTACCTGCCGGCCCTCGACCTAGTGCGCCGGATCGCTGCGGAGGACGAGCGCTCCTCCTTTGTCGGCTCGGACTACTTCTACGAAGACGTCTCCGGCCGCGGCGCCAACGAGGACACGCACACCCTCAAGGAGACGACCGACACCTACTACGTCCTGCGCTCCGAGCCGAAGCAGCCGGGTCTGGTCGAGTTCGACCACTACATCTCCTACATCCACAAGGAGACGTTCATTCCCGTACAGGTGAACTACTTCAAGGCCGACGGCACGAAGTACCGGCAGTATACGGTCGACAAGGTGGAGACGATCGAGGGTCATCCGACGGTCGTGAAGTCCACCATGAGGGACCTGCGGGGCGGCGGCCACTCCACCCTGACCTACACCCAGGTGGACTACAACGTCGGACTGAGCGCCGACATCTTCACCGAGCGTTACCTGCGCAATCCCCCACGCGGGCTACTGACGTCCGGGGAGTAACGCGTGCCCTTCAATACCCCTCCTCCGCTAGGGAGGAGGGGTAGGAGAGGAAGTTGCATGCGGCGCCTCGATGGCGTGATCACGTCTTCTTCTGTCCCTCTCCTCCCAGTAGACCCGCTTCCGCGCCCTGCCCTTCACCTAGATATCTGATGTGCGGAGATTTCGGATGATCGCCCTCTGGCGGAACCTGCTATCCACCGCCGTCCTGCTCGCCCTCGCGGCGCAAAGTGCTCACGCTCAGCCGGCGCTGCCTGAAGGCCTCGACGGCCGCTCGCGAGCACAAGGGCAGAGCGACGGTGGCGCGAACGGCCCGGAGTTGCCGCAGGGGCTCGACGGTCGTACCGGCGGAAGCGACGACGGGCCTGCCGGCGCCGGCCCCAGGCTACCCCAGGGCCTGGGCGGCGGCAGTGCGCGCGATACGACCGCCGAACCGACTGCCGAGGATACCGACGCGCAGTCCGACGCCCCCATCTTCGGCCTGCTGACCGACTGGCGGCTCGGCGGATATATCGACACCCGCGCTGGTGCGCGGGTGACCCCGCGGACGGACCAGGAGGGCGTTTCGCTCGCCGAGACGCGCGTGGAGGTCAAGGCGCTGCGCAGTTGGCCCGACGTGACCGCGACGGTGCGCGCCCACCTCGTGGCCGACGCGGTCGCCGAACAGCACGAACCCGACCTGCAGTCCGGCCAGGGCGCCCTCGACCTGCGCGAGGCGAACGTGTTCTGGCGCGCGACCGACTTCATGGACATCAAGGCCGGCCGGCAAATCCTGACCTGGGGCACCGGCGACTTCGTGTTCCTGAACGACCTGTTCCCGAAGGACTACCGCTCGTTCTTCATCGGCCGGCGCGATACCATGCTGAAGGCGCCGTCGGACGCGGTGAAGGCGAGCTTCTATAGCGACCTCGCCAACTTGGACGTGGTCTATACTCCGCAGTTCGACGCCGACCGCCATATCACTGGCGACCGCCTGAGCTACTTCAACCCCTTCCAGCAACGCATCGTGGGCGACGGGACCCCGCTCGACGTGCGCCAGCCCGACGACCTGTTCACCGACGACGAATGGGCGGCGCGCGCCCACCGACAGATCGGGCGCTACGGTACCGCGCTCTACTTCTATGACGGCTTCTGGAAAAGCCCGGAGGGGGTACTGCGCAACAGCCAGCAGGTCACCTTCCCGCGCCTGCGCACCTATGGCGCCAGCATCGAGGGGCCAGTGCCCACCCTGGGCGGCATCGCTAACGCCGAGGTCGCCTATTACGACAGCCTGGACGACCGCAACGGCACCGACCCCACGGTACCGAACAGACAGGCGCGCCTGCTGATCGGCTACGAGCGAGAGATCGTTGCCAATCTTAGCGGATCAGTACAGTTTTTCCGGACGGAGCGGCTGAACGACCCGCAAGGGCGGGACGACCGTCGCAACCTCTGGACGGTCAAGCTGCAGAAGGATTGGCCCGGCGAGCAAGTCAGCGCGACGCTGTTCGCCTTCTACTCCCCCACCGCGCAAGACGGCTACCTACGCCCGCGCATGAGCTGGAGCCCGAGCGACCGCTGGACGCTCGAGGTCGGCGCCAACTGGCTGTTCGGCGCGGACGACGACACTCGCTTTGGCCAACTGAAGCACAATACCAACGCCTTTGTGGGCGCGCGCATCGGCTTCTAAATCTCTCGACCTACAAGCGTCCGAAACACGAAACGCCGGCCGCATCGACGAGGCCGGCGTGCTATGTGCATTGTGCCTATGCGCGGTGCCGGTGCAGGCCCCGGCACGCAGCCGGGGCCGCCGGCTTACTCGGCCGCTTGGGGATGGGCATCGGCGTTCAAGAACTCCAGGTCAGCTGGCTGGGCCGGCTGTTCTTCGACCTGGCCGGCGATCTCGCGCAGGGCGTCCTGCACCCGCTCCTCGATCGTCGGGTGGTAGAACGGCATCCGCAGCAGGTCCAGGACCGTTAGGTCCTGCTGGACGGCCAGCGCGAACAAGTGGCCGAGGTGCTCGCCGTCGGGGGCGGCCATCGACGCGCCGCGCAGCCGGCCGTCGCGCCGGTCGGCGTAGATCCGGGCCACGCCGCGGTTGGCGTGCTTGATTCGGCTGCGCTGATCGCCGTCGAACCAGCAGGTGCCGACCACCACATCTTCCTTGGCAAGCTTGTCCCAGCTTTCCCCGACCGTGACAACGTTCGGCTGCGAGAACACGATCGACAAAGGCACGCGCCGGCGGAAGCGCTGCTCGGTGCCGCGCGCGGCGTTGTAGCCGGCGATCTGGCCCTCGTCGCGCGCCTCGTGCTGCAGCGGCAGCTCGGCGTTGGCATCGCCGGCAATATAGATCGGCGTGCCCGGAACCTTCATCGTTTGCGAGTCGTAGGTGGGCACGCCGCGAGCGTCCAGCTCCAGCCCGAGCGTATCCAGGCCAAGGCCATCGACGTTCGGCTGCCGGCCGGCGGCCACCAGTACCTGCTCGACGTCGACCGTCTTCTCGCCGGCGCTGACCTGGATGCGCCCGTCTGCGCCCTCGGCGAGCTGAGCCTTCTCGCCCAGCCAGATCGGGAACTCCTCTCGCATTGCCTCGACGGCTGCCTGGTTGACCGTCGCGTCGCCGAGCCCGCCGACGCGCTCCTGCATCTCCACACCAGTTACCTCGACGCCCAGACGGGCCAACGCCTGACCCAGCTCCAGCCCGATCACGCCCAGGCCGAGCACGGCCATCGAGTTCGGCAGGCTGGGCTGTTCGAACAGCTGGTCGGTGGTGATCACCCGGTCGCCGAACGCCTGCCAGGCCTGCGGCACGACCGGGCGCGAGCCGGTGGCGACGATCACCCGCTTCGCCCGCATGGCACCTACGTCCAACTCGATCACGCCGGGGGCGCGGAAGCGAGCGTGGCTGCGGATAAGCTTGTCACCCAGCTTAGAAACAGGGCCGCCCATAACGTGCTTAACGAAGCTGTCGCGCATCTGCCGGACGTAGTCGAGCGCGCGGGGGCTGTGCAAGGCCAGCTGCGCGCCGCCCCCGATCCCCTCATCCGCAAGGGCGTAGCGTTGGTGATAGTCTTCCGCCGCTTGGATCATCACCTTTGACGGCATGCAGCCGACGCGCGCGCAGGTCGTGCCTAGTTGCCCGGCGTCGATCACGACGTAGCTGTCTGTGACGCGCTTGACCTGGCGCAGGGCGAACAACCCGGCAGTCCCCGCACCGATGATCGCGACGTCGACCTCACGTTCCATTTGTCCTGGCCTCCAGTGTCGGTGAGCTGTCTCGTGCGTTACCTGCCGCGCGCGCCGGCTCCGGTGCCTGCGCCGCAGGACGCGCCGCCGCAAGCGTCCACACCTATGTGGGGGCATGTTTATATTAGAAAACCATGATATGTTCTGCAGCGCACGCGTAGCGGGTGCGACCGCTTCGCGCAGCGAGCTCGAAACCGCACGCCGCACGTCTACATATTCGGTTAAACGAAACCGTGATATGGAAAAGGAAGAGGGCGCGTTATGTCGATCGACCGCATCGTTCTGCTGTTCGCCGGCCTGGTAGTGCTGACCAGCCTGGCGCTGTCGCAGGTTCACGACCCCGCTTGGCTTTGGCTGACCGCGTTCGTCGGCGCTAACCTGGCACAGGCGTCGCTAACCGGCTTCTGCCCACTGGCGATCATCGTGAAAAAGCTGGGTGCCAGCCCGGGCAAGGCTTTTAGCTAAGCCCTCACGCGGCATCACCATTTTCTAAGACGACAGTCTGGCATGTGCGAGTTGCTGGCCATGGCCAGCCGTTATCCCGCGACCCTGACCTCGTCGCTCGAACGCTTCGCGCGCCGCGGCGGCGAGGCGGGGCCGCACGCCGACGGCTGGGGTGTGACCTTCTACGACGGCTACGACGTACGCCGGCTGCGCGAGCCGGAACCGGCGGCGCGGAGCCCTTGGGTCCCTTTCGTGCGCAGCCAACAGCGTCCGGCCCGTCTCGCGCTTGCGCACATCCGCAAGGCCACGGTGGGCGACTGCATACTCGCCAACACGCAGCCGTTCGTCCGCGAGCTTGGCGGGCGGATGCACGCGTTTGCCCACAACGGCGACCTGGACGCGATCGACCGCCGCTGGCGCAGCGACCTGGAACGCCATCTGCCAGTCGGCACAACCGATTCCGAGATCGCCTTCTGTGCGCTGATGGACCGCCTGGCGCCTCTTTGGATCACGGCCCGCGAGGCCTCGCGCACGGCGCCGAGTGTCGAGGCGCGGCAGTCGGCGGTTGATGCTTTTGCCCGGGATTTGCGTGCTTTCGGCCCGGCCAACTTCCTCTATACCGATGGCGAGCTAATGTTCGCGCACGGCCACAAGCGCCGGCAGCCGGACGGCGAGATCGCCGCGCCAGGGCTGGTCAGCCTGACACGGACCTGCCATCCCGAGGACGGTCGGCTGGTGCGCACTGACGCCTGCCCGCCTGGGGGCTGTCAGGAGGTCAGGCTGATCTCCAGCGTGCCGCTGACGGACGAGCCCTGGCGTCCGCTCACCGCCGGCGAGGTGATGACGCTGCGCCTCGCCGCCGCAGCGGACGATCACATGGCGCGGAGCACCCAAGCCCTCCGCTAGAATAGCCGACCGGCAACCAGGGCGGCCAGCGTGCGCAGCGTCACCAAAGCGATGATCGCGGTGGCAAACGCCAGCGCGGCGAGCGCCACCGCGTGCGTCGCGGCGCCGGGTAGGAGTGCGTGCATTTGAGTCATCGCGCACGACAGCGCGGCCGCTGGGAAGGTGAAGGCCCACCACGACAGCGCGAACGGCAGGCGCAGGAACAGCCCCGCGATTCCCGCCAGCACCAGCGCGATGAAAAGCGCGCTCGCGGCCAGGACGTAGCCCAGCACGTCGAGCGTGCCGCCGTTCAACTGCATATAGGCGATGAAGCCAGCCGCCGGCGGCGCGATCAGGATGAACAGCAGCGGCGCGACCTGCGGCGGTAGCGGATCGTGGAAGATCAGTCGGTAAAGCACGATCGTGAACAGCGGCAGCCAGAAGGTCAGGCCGATCGCGAAGAAGAACCAGGACACCGTCTCGTATCCAAGCTGCACGCCCGCGATCGGCACCACGATGTTGCCCACGACGGGGATGAACCAAGCCGGGCTGGCGTGCTGGATCTCGGTGTTCTGGCGAATCCAACGGCCAATGATGGTTACCGCCAGGGCGAGGTGCAGAGCCGCGCCGGCGATCCACAAACTCTCCGCCAACTGCCGGTCATGCGGTAGCGCGCCCGCAGCAAGCAGCAGCAAGCTGATCGAGATCGCCGGTAAGAAGTTCATCATCACCGGATGGCGAAAGTCCGCGACGACCCCCGCGGGACAGGCCGCAAGCTTCACGACGTAGCCTAACGCAACCAGCGCGAACGCCGCCGCGGCGAATGCTATCAGCACCTCTGCCACCACTGCCGGCAGGCCGAAGGCCTGGTGCGCGTTCCGCCACGCCAGCCCCAGGCCGGCGTGCCCCATAGTCACAGCAAACAGCGGCAAGGGTAGCTGCGCAATCCAGCGGCTGCGGATCCAGCAGGGCTCGGGCCGCTCTGCCAACGACTGAGCCATCGACAAACCCCTTTTCGTATTCAAACACTCTGATACATCAGCAGATCATGTCGGCGGGGGGTCGCAGGGCCGCCATGCGACCCGTTGGCGCAAGCGCTCGGACCGCGATCACGACGCGGCGAGGTCCGCGCGTGCCGCCCGGAAAACCTCGGCGAGCGCGCTGAACTCCGCTTCCCGCGGGGAGGTCGGGCGCTAGGCCAGGACGAGGTCACGCGGGCAGGTCCGCTGCAGGGCACCAGCGCCACGTCGTTGGCGCCGGCGACCCAGGCATCGATGGCGAGCTGCGGAACGAGGGTCAGGCCGATGCCCTCCTGCACTATCGCAAGCAGCGTCCACAGGCTGGTCGCCGCCAAGCTGTCGTCGGCGGGCGGCGGCACCTCCGGGATCGCCTGAAGCGCGTGCCCCTGCAGGGTGTGCCCACGCCTCAGCAGCAACAGCGGGCGGTCGGCCAGCTCGCGGGACAGTCCAGGATGCGCGCGGCCGTCAGGTCGTGGCCGCGCGGAGCGGCCAGCTTGTAGCAGTCGTCGAACGGCTGTTCGATGACCAGCTCGCCGATCTCGAAAGGCAACGCGATGAGCGCCGCGTCCAGCCTACCCACGCGCACGCCCGCCAACATACTGTCGGTCAGCGCCCCCGCAGGTAGAGCTGCAGGCCGGACTAGCTGCAGCAGAGGCGGGTCAGCGCGGCGGGTACGAGAAAGGGACCGATCGTCGGGATTGCCCCCAGTCGTAGGTCCGCCGTCAGCACCCTGTGTGCCGCGCGGCCAATTGCATAAGTGGCTTATGCTCCTGCTTCCGGCTTCACCAACAAGTTGTTAGTAATAGGCTCGACCTTGGCCCCGAGGCCCAGCGGCCGGCGGAAGGCAGCGTGGCGCGCGTAGCGCCGGTTGAACCGGAAGACGAATTCGTCGAGGTACGCCTGAAGGTGGCGCCGGCGTAGGCCGTGATAGACGCCCACCGCGCATGCCTTCAGGTTGGCGAAGACACGGTGGATCCACGGCAGCACGATGTGCGCCGCCATCGGCCCGATGCTGTAGGGCTGGTGGATCACGCCCGGTGCCCCGGGATAGGCCGCCCAGGCGTCGGTCTTGGGCCGTCGTGCCAGGTTTCAGTTGACGGGCCAGGAAGCCGTGCGGCGTGTCGGTTGAGTAGTCCTTAATGTGCTCCAGCCGGACCCGTCCGGGCCGACCGTCCACGACTTCGATCGCGCCGGCGACCAGAAGCTTGCCATGATGGCTACGCCCGCACCGGCGGTCGCGGCCTCGCTGGTCGCGTTCATCATCGTCTACTTCACCCTGTTCAGGGCGGGCACGGTCTACATCCTGCGCCTGATGGCGAAGCCGCCGCGCACCGGCGACGTGACCGGCGGGCCCGAGACGGACGGCGGACCGACCCGCGCGGCCGGGCTGACACCGGCCCCCTCGGTCGCCCCCGACAAGGTCTTCCCCGCGGAATAGGAGCGCTGGGCCATGATCGATCCGGCAACCATCTGGGCCGCGCTGATCGCGGTGGCGGTCCTGGCCTACATCCTGCTCGACGGCTTCGACCTGGGGGTGGGAATCCTCTACCCGCTGGTCGAGAGCGAGCAGGACCGCGATTTGATGATGAACTCGTGTACCGCGACAACTACGACGACCGTCAGCGTCAATTAGGACGGCCTATCGGCCGTGACGGGTAGACGATGGTTATCCGGGTCTGAGCGGGGCGCAAGCGGTAATTGACGCTGGCTCCCGGATAGTTGTCGCGGGCGTCAATTACCCCGCCTCAGGCTCGCTGGACGTCCGGTCGAGGGCGGTTCGCCGGCGGTAGCTCTCGACGTTCATTTCCAGGATGGTGGCGTGGTGGACGAGGCGGTCGATGGCGGCGACGGTCATCGCCTTGTCGGGAAAGACGCTGTCCCATTCGCCGAACGGCTGGTTGGCGGTGATCATGATCGACCGGCGTTCGTAGCGCGCGGCGATCAGCTCGAACAGGACACTGGTCTCGGCCTGGGTCTTGCGGACGTAGGACAGGTCGTCGAGGACCAGCAGATGGAAGCGGTCGAGCTTATCGATCGCGGCCGGGATTGCCGGGACGGGTTCCTCGGCCTGTTCAAGACCTGCGACAAGCTTGGCATTTCGACCTGGCAATACCTCGGCGACCGCCTGGGCATCCCCGATAGCGCGAGCGTCCAACCACTCGCCGACCTTATCCGAGCCCGCGCGCCGGGCTGAGACCGGCGCCGCTGTTCCACGAATGCACACCAACGCGGTGCAGCCGAGCGGAAATCAACGCGCTCAATGCCCGGGCTTTTGCCTATCTTACGTGATGAAGACCGAGGGCCGCCTGCGGGACCAGGCGCAGCGCTTTGCCTGGGGCTTCGGCGCGCTCACCCTGGCGGCGATCGGCTCGGTCAGCATCTGGACGCCGTTCCTCGACCCGGCCTATCTGGCGCGCTGGTTCGACTGGCCGAACCTGAT
>NZ_NRRL01000139.1 GCF_016583645.1 Rhodovibrio sodomensis
GGATGGACAGCCCCTCGGCGCCGCGTCGCGGCGCCATGCAGGGGGACGATCCGGTCCTGCGCGGGGTGGTGGAGATGGACGAAACCTACGTTGGCGGCGACCCGCGCCCCCGGAACACCGGCGACGACGATGCCGATGACGACGACTGCGGTGATGGACCCGATGCATCGCGCCCGAAAGGACGCGGCACGTCCAAGCCGCTGCTGCTGACCGCCGTCGAGCGCGGCGGCTCGGTCCATGCCCGGCGTATCGAAAGCCATCGCACGGATGCCCTCGCGCCCGCTTGGCGCGCCGGGGTCGATCCGATGGCCAGGCTCGTGACGGATGCTTTGCCAGCCTACCGCCGGATCGGCCAGGCGCACCCCAGCCATCTCACGGTCAACCATTCCAGGCGCGCGTACGCCCGGACCGACGTCGACACCGGCGAGCGCGTCGACGTCAACACGGCTGGACACGAAGTCGGCGGCTTTAGCCGCCAGTTGTACCACGCGCTGCCGCGGCGGATGGTCGTGGGCGTGCATCACTGGATCAGCGGCAAGCACCTTGACCGCTATTCCGCCCAAGCGGCACAAGCCTGGAACTACCGGACGCGTGACGCGGCGACGCTGATGTCGCTGCTGGCGCGACCGGCCGAGCCGCTGCCGTTAGCGAACCTGACGGCGCGCGAGCCAAGTGTCCGGGTTCTGACGGCATGACGGCGCCAGCGATCCACCGCACCGACCTGCTGCCCACGGCGATGAACGCTCGCAAAGAAGCCGCCGTGCGCGACTTGTTGCGCGCATGGCGCCGGGCAGCGGATGCCGTCGCCGCCGACCAGTGGATGCGCTTCTTCCGCGACGGCGGCTTCCGGAAGAACCTCTCGGCGACTCACGAGTCCGCCGTGCCCGGGGTTGCCGCGGCCAAGGCGGAGATCGGCGCCCAGCGGCTTCAGATGGTGCGCTACCAGGTCGTGGGTACGTTGAGCTCATTCGTCTCGAACCGCCAGAACGACTTCGCTGACATCGTCGGTCGCCACGAAGGCTTTGCGGCCTTCGGCCGCAGAGCGGGGCTGTCCGACGATCGCACGAAGCACATGCTGCGGGTCGTCAACAAGGCGCAAGCCTGGTTCGACCGCAGCCGCGAGATCGTCATGCCGGACACGGGTGAACCGGTCCCCGACGACGTCCGAGATCTGGCGCGGCGGATCATGAAGCACGTGCTCAAGCAGCACCGCAAGCCGTCGTTCAAGCGCGCCAACATGATAATCGACCGCCGCCAGGCGACCGTGGCCAACGCGGCGAACGCCACAGCGTTTCCGCTCTGGCTGCGCCTGGGTGCCCTAGAGAAGGGTCGGCGGATCGCGATCCCGTTGCGCTCGTACCCGTATTTCGAAAACCGGAGCGGCAAGCGCTGCCAGACGGTCCAGGTCAACGACGCTGACGACGGCGCACTCTGGGTCGGCGTTGTCACCGATGTCACGAAGACGTTCTCCGACGAGCGCGCGGCTTATACCCCGATGCGCGAGAACCTGTCGATCGACTTCGGTCTGTCGACGCTGATCGCTACGGACGCCGGCGAGCTGATGGGGCGTGACGCTTTGCGTCATCTGGAGAAGCTGGACAAGCGCATCTCCACGATCGCCCGGCACCGGCAAAAGGTCGGCCTGAAGGTCCGATCGCCGCGCTACGACCAAGCGGTGCGGCAGCTCCGGGGCTGGCTCAGGACCGAGATCAACCGGATTCTGAACCGGGTCGTCCTGCTGCGGAAGCCGGCGCACGTGACCGTCGAGAAGTTGGACTTCCGCCATCCCGGCCTCTCGAAGCGGATGAACCGCATTCTGACCAACTGCGGTCGATCAGTGTTCCGGGCTAAGCTGCAAGCTCTCGAAGAGCGCTACGGCGTGACGCACACCGAAGTGCACGCCGCCTACAGCTCGCAGACCTGCTCGCACTGCGGCTGGGTGGAGAAGGCCAACCGCCGCAGTCAGTCCGAGTTCCGGTGCCGCTGCTGCGGCACTCGGATGCATGCCGACGTCAACGCGGCGCGGAACCTTTGGGCACGACGTTCGTGTCCTGTGATGGGGAAGCCGCGCCGCAGCCGGCGTGCCGTCCTCGACGAAGCGCTCCGGCGCTTTGCCGAGCGAAAGCCGTGCCGATCGCCTGAGACGGCGTCACGGCGATCCCCTGGGAGGGGCTCCAGGGGTGACCCGGATCGATCTCACCCTGAGGCCGGTTCGGGGATCACGTTGCTGAGTGCGCGGCCACCAGACGTGGTGGGTGTGAGCGCAAAGCAATAATGCCCTTTCTTGCCGCCGCCCAGGGCCTTCTGGCTGTAGTGGTAGGGGACGTAGCTTTTCGCGCCATGCGCTGGAAAATCTTGCCGGCGAGTTGGCCGCCCTTGTCGTTGAGCATCCGGGCGAGCCGGTCGACGATCCAGGCTTTCGACATCTGGTCGCCCACGCCCGTCGGCGCGAAGACGTCCCGGCGGAGGATCTGCCCGGGGCCCTTGGCCTCCACGATCAGATAGGTGATCGACGTGCCGTCGCAGCGTTTCCAGATCTGGTCGATTCCGGCGCCCGCGTGCTGGCCGAGCCCCCATTGTATGACGAAGCCCGCGTAGGTGGGGTTCTGGCTGATGGCGTAGGCGGCGGCGATCTCGCCGGTCGCTTCGGTGACGTCGGTGTTGGTCTTCGGTTTCGTCATCAGCGCCGTGGCCTTCTGGTAGTGCGCCAGCAGGCACGGCTCGGTGACCGGCGGGTAAAAGAGCAGGACCTCGGATTGTTGGGTCCCGGTCATGTTGAAATAGGCCACCAGCCGGATGCAGCTGTAGGCGAGGTCCCACCCAGCGCAGGCCTTTCTCGATATCGTCGACCCAGCTGGTGGCCGAGGGAAGGCTGGTCAGCTCCCCGGTCGTGTCGAGCGTGAACTGGCTTCTGGCCGGCGCGGATCCGCTGTAGCGAACGCATCCGCGGGCGGAGCGTCTCGAGGGTCGGCTGTAGGGGTGCTTGAAGGTGTAGCCGGTGTAGCGCTCCTCCACGGTCCGGTAGTCGACACCGCGGCGGGAGCGAAGGGTTCGGAGCACGGGTCAAACATGTCAAAAACGCGCCGGACGCAGGTAAGTCTCCGCGATCCGTCGCGTCTTCGGTAAAAAAAACGCCGCCGTGCACCGGTGGCGGGCAAGTCCTTGCCTGGAGCGTCTTACCCGTCCGGCAGCAGCACCGTCGATCCCGTGGTCTTGCGCGCTTCCAGGTCCTTGTGCGCCTGGGCGGCGTCCTTCAGGGCATAGGTCTGGTTCACCTCGATCTTGACGGCGCCGTCCAGTACCTTCTCGAACAGCGCGTTGGCGCTTTCGGTCAGTTCCTTGCGGCTGACGGTGTAGTCCATCAGGGTCGGCCTGGTCAGGAACAGCGAGCCGCGCTTGGCGAGTTGGCCCGGGTTGAACTCGGTGACCGCGCCGGAGGCGTTGCCGAAGCTGACCAGCACGCCGCGCCGGGCGAGCGAGGACAGCGAGGCCTCCCAGGTCGCCGCGCCGACGCCGTCGTAGACCACCGGCACACCGGCGCCGTGGGTGATCTCCTTGACCCGCTCGGCGACATCCTCGGAGTTGTACAGGATCGTGTGGTGGCAGCCGTGCGCCTTGGCGAGCTCGGCCTTGGCTTCGCTGCCGACCGTGCCGATCACGGTGGCGCCGATCGCGTTCAGCCACTGGCAGGCGATCAGACCGACGCCGCCGGCGGCCGCGTGCAGCAGCACGGTCATGCCCTTCTTCACCGCGAACGTCCGGCGAACCAGGTACTCGACCGTTATGCCCTGCAGCATCATCGCCGCGGCCTGCTGGGTGTCGATGCTCTCCGGCAGGCGGACCAGGCGGTCGGCGGGCATGTTGCGCTCGGCCTGATAGGCGCCGAGCGGCGGGGAGGCATAGGCCACGCGGTCGCCGACGCGCAGTTCGCTGACCCCGTCGCCCAGCGCCGCCACCACGCCCGCGCCCTCGAGCCCGATCGGCGTGGGCAGCTGGGGCACCGGATACAGGCCGGTGCGGTGGTAGACGTCGATGTAGTTGAGCCCGACGGCATCCTGGCGCAGCCGGACTTCGCCGGCGCCGGGATCGGGCAGGTCGATGTCCTCCGGCTTCAGGACGTCGGGGCCGCCGTGGTCGTGGATGCGGACGGACAGGGTCATGGGGGTGCTGCCTTCTGAACGGGGGTCGATGGGTGTGGGCGCCGCGGCGTGGGACGTCCCCGCGCGGCCGCCGGGCGAGCCTAGTCCGCCCCGCGGTCGCCTGTCACGGGGCATCGGCGCAAGCGGGGGTTAACGGACCGGCTCGGGTGCGGGCCCCTGGCTGCCGCCTGGGCAATCGGATATATCCGGCGCGAGCGCGCTCAAGCGCCTGGACCCTTTGACCCGTGAGCGGCCGCCCGATGAGCGATCCCGATCCCTATTTCACGCGCCACGTCTTCTGCTGCGAAAACCAGCGGCCGCCGGGCCACGAACGCGGTTGCTGCAAGGACAAGGACGCCACGCGCCTGCGCAACTACCTGAAGGCCCGGGTCAACGAGCTCGGTGTGCCGGGCGTGCGGGTAAATTCCGCCGGCTGCCTGGACCGCTGCGAGCTTGGCCCGACGCTGGTCATCTATCCCGAGGGCGTGTGGTACCACTACCGTACGCTGGCCGATGCCGAGGAGATCCTGCAGCAGCACATCGTGGCCGGCGTGCGGGTGCCGCGGCTGATGCTGCGGCCCGGCGACGCCGCGCCGCCCGACGGCTAGAGCAATATCGATGAAGGTCGGGTCGACCTTGATCGTGAGTTTTGCTCTAACGGCTTGAAGAGAGAGCAAGAATCAACTGAAAGGGGCTTCACCTTGCAGCATCTTGCGCTGGCCCGATGTTCCACGTGAAACAATGACCGGCGAGACGATTTTCGCGCTGTCCAGCGCCCCCGGGCGGGCCGGGGTCGCGGTGCTGCGGCTGTCCGGACCGGCGGCGGGGCACGCTCTGCGTGCCCTCGCGGGCGGTCTGCCGCCAGCGCGCCACGCGGCGCTGCGGACGATCGCGGATCCCGCCGGGGCGCCGATCGACCGGGGCCTGGTGCTCTGGTTTCCGGGGCCCAACTCCTTCACCGGTGAGGATCTGGCGGAGCTGCACGTCCACGGCGGCCGGGCGGTGATCCAGGCGGTGACCGACGTGCTGGCCGCGCAGCCGGGCCTGCGCCCGGCGGAAGCCGGCGAGTTCACCCGGCGGGCGTTCGATGCCGGCAAGCTCGACCTGACCGAGGTCGAGGGATTGGCCGACCTGATCGACGCGGAGACCCGCGCGCAGGCGCGCCAGGCGCTGCGGCAGATGGACGGCGCGCTGGGCCGGCGGATCGCGGACTGGCGCGACCGGCTGCTGCGCGCCCGGGCGCACATCGAAGCCGAGATCGACTTCGCCGACGAGGACCTGCCGGAGGGTCTGGGCGCGCGGGTCCGGGCCGAGGTCGAAGGGCTGGCCGGCGAGATCGCGGCGATGCTCGCGGATGCCGGCCGCGGGGAGCGGCTGCGCGACGGGCTGACGGTCGCGATCCTGGGCGCGCCCAACGCCGGCAAGTCGTCGTTGCTGAACGCCGTCGCGGCGCGCGAGGCCGCGATCGTGGCGGAAACCGCCGGCACCACGCGCGACGTGGTGGAGGTGCACCTCGACCTCGGCGGCTATCCGGTCACCTTGGCGGATACCGCGGGCCTGCGCGCCCTCGATCCCGCCGACGCCGACCCGGTCGAGGCGGAGGGCATCCGCCGGGCGCGCGCCAAGGCGGGGCAGGCGGACCTGCGCCTGGTGGTGTTCGATGCCACGCGCGGCGTCGACCCGGCGACCGCGGACCTGATCGACGCCGACACGCTGGTCGCCTGGAACAAGGTCGATCTGGCGGGGACCGGTCAGCCGGCCGGGCTGGCCGGCCACCCGGTCTATCCGGTCTCGGCGCACACCCGGGCGGGCCTGCCCGACCTGCTGGACCGGCTGCAGCAGGACGTGGTGGGGCGCCTGGGCGTGGTCGGCAGCGCGCCGGCGATCACCCGCGCCCGGCACCGGAGCGCACTCGCCGACGCGGCCGAGGCGCTGCACCGGGCCGGGCGGGCGGACGCCCCGGAGCTGGCGGCCGACGATCTGCGCCACGCCACCCACGCCCTGGGCCGGGTCACCGGCCAGGTCGACGTCGAGGACCTGCTGGACGTGATCTTCCACGACTTCTGCATCGGGAAGTAAGCGGGGCTTACGACCAAGGCAGTGGTTGCACGTCTCCTCTGCGTCCCCCTTTGCCCGCTCCCCATGCCCTGTCGGGTGACCCCTGCTCCCTGGTGTTCTGGTGGTGGGACGTCCCTGCCGTGTTTCATGTGAAACGGCGGCGTTTTGACTTGGCCGCGGGGCTAAGCCATAACGCCGGTATGGCACAGGCAACGACCTACGACGTGATCGTGGTGGGCGGCGGCCACGCCGGGTGCGAGGCGGCGGCCGCCGCGGCGCGTCTGGGCGCGCGCACGCTGCTGATCACGCACAAGACCAGCACGATCGGCGCGATGTCCTGCAACCCCGCGATCGGCGGGCTTGGCAAGGGGCATCTGGTCCGCGAGATCGACGCGCTCGACGGCATCATGGGCCGCGCCGCCGATGCCGCGGGCATCCAGTTCCGCGTCCTGAACCGCTCCAAGGGTCCCGCGGTGCGCGGGCCGCGCTGTCAGGCCGACCGCAAGCTGTACCGCCAGGCGGTGCAGGACCTGCTGGCCGAGCACGACACGCTGGAGATCCTGGCGCAGCCGGTCGAGGACCTGGCGCTCGACGCGGACGGGCGCTGCGTCGGGGTGATCGTCGCGGACGGCACGCGCATCCCGGCCGGGCGCGTGGTGCTGACCACCGGCACCTTCCTGCGCGGCATGATCCATCTGGGCGGGGAGCGGATCCCCGCCGGCCGGGTTGGCGAGGAGCCCGCGGTCGGCCTGGCGGCGACGCTGGACCGCGCGGGCTTCCGGCTCGGCCGGCTGAAGACCGGAACGCCGCCGCGTCTGGACGGCCGCACGATCGACTGGGCGGCGACCAAGGCGCAGCCGGGCGACGATCCGCCGGAGCCGTTTTCGGCCCTCACCGCCCGCATCGAGACGCCGCAGGTACCTTGCCACATCACCACGACGACGCCGGCCGGACACGCGCTGATCCGCGACAACCTGCACCGCGCGCCGATGTACAGTGGGCAGATCGACAGCACCGGCCCGCGCTATTGCCCGTCGATCGAGGACAAGGTGGTCCGCTTCGCCGACAAGGACGGCCATCAGATCTTCCTGGAGCCCGAGGGCCTGGACGACCAGACCGTCTATCCCAACGGCATCTCCACCTCGCTGCCGCGCGCGGTGCAGGCGGCGTTGATCGGGACCATTCCGGGCCTGGAACAGGCGGTCATCACCCAGCCCGGCTATGCCATCGAATACGACTACGTCGATCCGCGCGAGCTGCACGGCTGGCTGGAGACGCGGCGTATCCCGGGTATGTTCCTGGCCGGGCAGATCAACGGCACGACCGGCTACGAGGAGGCCGCCGCGCAGGGGCTGATCGCCGGGGCGAACGCCGCCCGGCAGGCCGGCGGCCGGGCGGATCCGTTCCAGGTCGACCGGACCGAGGGCTACATCGGCGTGCTGGTCGACGATCTGACCACCCGCGGGGTCAACGAGCCGTACCGCATGTTCACCAGCCGCGCGGAATACCGCCTGCGGCTGCGCGCCGACAATGCCGACGAGCGCCTAACCGACAAGGGCGCGGCGGCCGGCCTGGTCGGGGCGGCCCGTCGGGCAGTCTGGCGGGCGACGGCCGACCAGCTGGAGCAAGGGCGGGCGCGACTGCGCGACCTGAGCGCGACCCCGGCCGCGCTTGCCAAGGCTGGGTTTCACGTGAAACAGGACGGCGTCCGGCGCACCGCCTGGGACCTGCTGCGCGGCGGCGACGCCGGGCTCGCGCGGGTGGCGGACTACTGGCCCGAGCTGGCCGGCTACCCGGCCGCGGTCGCGCGGCGCCTCGAGGTCGACGCGCGCTACGACGCCTATCTGGCGCGCCAGGAGCAGGACGTCGCCGCGTTCCGCCGCGACGAGCAGCTGGAGTTGCCGGCGGACCTGGACTACCACCAGGTGCCCAGCCTGACCACCGAGGTGCGCGAGAAGCTGTCCACCGCCCGCCCGGCGACGCTGGGGCAGGCGGCGCGGATCCCGGGCATCACGCCGGCCGCGCTGGTGGCGCTGCTGACGCACGTGCGTCGGCACCACGACCGCCCGCGCGATGCGGCATGAGCGGGCCGGCTTCCGACCCGGCGGGCTACGACGCGTCGGCCTTCCGGCGCGACACGGCTGTTTCACGTGAAACATTGGCGCGCCTCAGCGCCTACGCCGACCTGTTGTGCAAATGGAACAAGGCGGTCAACCTGGTCGGGCGCGGCACGCTCGCCGACCTGTGGCGGCGCCACTTCCTGGATTCGGCGCAACTGGCCGACCTGTTGCCGGCGCCGCCGGCGGACCGGCCGCGCCGCGTGGTCGATCTCGGCAGCGGCGGGGGGTTTCCGGGCCTGGTTCTCGCGATCCTGGGCGCTGGCGAGGTGCACCTGGTTGAGGCCGACGGGCGCAAGGCGGCGTTCCTGCGCGAGGGTGCGCGCGTAACCGGAACCGACGTCCGGTTTCACGTGAAACGCGCCGAAACCCTGCCGCCGCTGGACGCCGACGTGGTGACCGCGCGGGCGTTCGCGCCGCTGGCCGATCTGCTGGGGCATGCGGCGCCGCTGCTGCGCCGGGACGGCGTCGGGCTGTTTCCCAAGGGGAAGGGCGTCGAAGGCGAATTGACGGTCGCACGGAAAGCGTGGAATATGACCGTGGATCGCATTCCTAGCCGAACCGACACGGCGGCAACCATACTAAGGGTAGAGGCTCTTGTCCGAAAAAACGCAAAAGGTTGAGGAAACCGGGGCGCGGCACGGCGAACGTGCGCGGGTCTTCGCGATCGCCAACCAGAAGGGCGGGGTCGGCAAGACGACGACCGCGATCAACCTCGGCACCGCGCTCGCCGCGTGCGACCTCAAGGTGCTGGTGGTCGATCTCGACCCGCAGGGCAACGCCTCCACCGGCTTCGGCCTGACCCGCGGCGACCGCAAGCGCAACATCTACAAGCCGCTGATCGAGGGCGGCGAGGTGACGGGCTGCGTGGTGCCGACCCACGTGCCGGGGCTGAGCCTGGTGCCCTCGGCGGTCGACCTGTCCGGCGCGGAGGTCGAGCTGGCGCAGGCGGACGAGCGGGAGACCCGGCTGCGCAGCGCGCTCGCCCCGCTGCTGGGCGACTACGACTACATCCTGGTGGACTGCCCGCCGGCGCTCGGCTTCCTGACCCTGAACGCCTTTACCGCGGCCGACAGCGTCCTGGTGCCGCTGCAGGCGGAGTTCTACGCCCTGGAGGGGTTGAGCCACCTGATGCGGACCATCGAACGCGTCCGCCGGGCGTTCAATCCGAACCTGGAGATCCAAGGCGTGGTGCTGACCATGTACGACAAGCGCAACAACTTGTGCGACATGGTCGCGAACGACGTGCGGGAATACCTCGGCGACGTGGTCTACGACACCGTGATCCCGCGCAACGTGCGGATCTCCGAGGCGCCGTCGCACGGCAAGCCGGTGCTGCTGTACGACATGAAGTCGACCGGCGCGCAGGCCTACATCAAGCTGGCCGGCGAGATGCTGCGCCGGCTGCGCGGCCAGGCCGACGCGCCCGCGATGGCGGGCTGACCCCGCGCGCGGGCGCCCGCCGACCGGACGCCGCCCCCGGCCGATCCCGGCCCAGCCCCGGCCGGCCCCGACGATCCTTTATCCGATCTGCCCCGAAGCCCCGAGAGCACGATCCCATGCCCCCCGCCGCGACCCGCAAGACCGACACTCCTGGCGCCGAGGACGACACCGCCCAGATGAGCGAGACCAAGCGCAAGAACCTCGGCCGCGGCCTGGCCGCTCTGCTGGGCGACGAGGAGGACGACGAGCAGGATTACGCCTCTCTCGACAAGGTGCGCGCCAGCCGGACGGTGCCGATCGAGCAGCTTCAGGCGAACCGCTTCCAGCCGCGCCGGATGTTCGACGAGGAGGCGCTGCAGGCGCTCAGCGAATCGATCAAGGCGCAGGGCCTGCTGCAGCCGATCCTGGTGCGCCGGCGCGAGGACGATCCCAACAGCTACGAGATCATCGCCGGCGAGCGGCGCTGGCGGGCGGCGCAGCAGGCGCAGCTGCACGAGGTTCCGGTGGTGGTCCGCGACATGGCGGACCGCGAGGCGCTCGAGATCGCGATCGTCGAGAACGTGCAGCGCCGGGATCTGACGCCGCTCGAAGAGTCCGAGGGCTATCAGCGGCTGATGGACGAGTTCCAGCACACCCAGGAAGACCTCGCGCGGGTGGTCGGCAAGTCGCGCAGTCACATCGCCAACATGCTGCGCCTGCTGCATCTGCCGGATTCGGTCAAGCAGCTGGTGCAGAGCGGGGAGATTTCCGCGGGTCACGCGCGCGCGCTGTTGAACGCCGAGGACAGCGCGGCGCTCGCCAAGGACGTGGCGAAGAAGGGCCTGTCGGTGCGCGAGACCGAACGCCTCGCCCAGCAGGTCAAGCAGGCCGCCAAGGGGCAGGCCGGCAAGGGGCAAGGCGGCCAGAAGACCCAGCCCAAGGCGGCGCAGAAGGACCCGGACACCCGCCAGCTGGAGGACGACCTGTCGAGCCTGCTTGGGCTGCGGGTCAACATCGAGTTCGAGGGCCAGGGCGGGACCCTGACGGTGCACTACAAGACGCTCGACCAGCTCGACGACGTGCTCAACCGCCTAAACCAGCACCCGGGCCAGAAACACTAAATCGGCTGGTTTGCGCGTTGGACCCGTCTATCTACGGTGCCGCGCGCATCTGGGTTTAAGGGTAACCACAGAGACGCAGAGGGCACAGATAAAGGTGTCGGGTCTTTATCTCCTTTGCACGGCACCTAATACCAGCGGTCATGGAGATGTCGTTATCGCGGCCCAGCTACGGTAGCTTATCGAGGTCACGGTTTCCGGCATCTCCATGAATATGTTCCAAGCGTCGCAGCAGGCATCGACAATCATATCGTAGCTTTCGAAAACACGGTTTGAGAGAAACGTCTGGCGCAGATACTGCCAGACCTTCTCGACAGGGTTCAGTTCCGGAGACTTCGGCGGCAGAAGCACGATCGAAATGTTAGCGGGCACACGAAGCGATTCTGTTGTGTGCCAACTGGCTTGGTCCATGACCAGGATGGCGTGGCGTTCTGACCCAACCTGTCGGCTGATCTCGGCCAGATGTTCTTGCATCCCCCGCGTGTTCGCCCGCGGCATCACCACGGCCGCTCCAACCCCGCGCTCCGGCGCGACCGCGCCGAAAACGTAGCCCGAGCTGGTCCGTTGGTCGGCAGGCTGACGGGGACGCGTGCCGGTGGGCGCCCACTGGCGCACCTGCGGGTTCTTCTGCCCCACCCGCATCTCGTCCTGGAACCAGATCTCCGGGGTCACCCCGCCGGGCAGCTTGGCGATGATCTCTGCGACGGTCGCCGGGAAGTTTTTTTGAACGTCTCGATCGTCTCCGGGTCCTGGCCCACGTGCTGCGGCCGGGCCGTCATGTGCGAAAACCCGAG
>NZ_NRRL01000140.1 GCF_016583645.1 Rhodovibrio sodomensis
CGCGCAGCGTGTTCAGCGCGGGCGCCCGGGTCAGGCGCGTGCCGAACAGCTCATTGAGCTGATGGCGCCGTTCCCGGATGAAGGTGATCACGTCGCGGTACGACCGCGCGCCCGCCAGCACGGCCAGCACCGTGAACACCATCAACGGCGTGAAATGATAGCGCTGCCCCCGGGCGCCGCGCGGGTCGGTGACGTCTTGAAGGGCCTGCCAGAGGCACGGAAACGGTGTCATGGCAACTCCGTAAGCTGTTCAGAGTTGCCAACCCAGGAGTCACATCTCAGCGAGCTCGCAAAGACTTCTCTGGTGGATCACCCGCCGCTCGGACTCGCCTCACGCGACGCTACTCACTCTACCTTGGAACACTGAACAGCCCTGGGTACATGCCTAGACCCTGGGGCGCCAAATCGCGCACAGTCAACGCCAAATCGGCCAGCCGTGTGTCTAGTCGGACGAACGCTTCGGCCATCCGCCGGTCCAGGCACATCAACGACTTAGACCGCAGACCCCCGGCGCTGCGTGTCCAGTGACCGCGAACTCAGGCCAAGCGGATCGTGCTCGATGTCGACGACACCTTCGACGCCGTCCACGGCCACCAGCAGCTCCGCTTGTTCAACGCGCATTACGACGACTACGGTTTCCAGCCGATCCTGGTGTTCGACGATGCCGGCCGGCTGGTCGCCGCGATGATCCGCCCGGCCAAGCGGCCGAACGGGCGTCAGGTCCGCGCCTTCCGGCGCCGTCTGGTCCGGCGCATCCGGTCGATCTGGCCGCGGGTCGATATCCTGGTGCGCGAGCCAGTACGCCTTCCCGGAGGCGATGGCGTACTGCGAGGCCAACAAGGTGGACTACATCTTTGGCCTGGGCACCACCTCGACCCTGCGTCGTCACGTCGAGACGCTGGAGGCGAGCACGGCCGAGCGCTTCGCTGCCGGCGACGGCTGCAAGGTTCGCCGCTGCAAGGAGTTCTACGACGCGGCCGCCAGCTGGAACCGCGCCCGGCGGATCATCGCCCGCGTGGAGGTCGGGCCGCAGGGCACGGACACGCGCTTGGCTGACGCCAGGCTTCGCCGTGATCGTCACCAACCTGGAAAAGGGTAAGCCACGCGGCTTGTACGCGGACGTGTACTGCCGGAGAGGCCAAGCGGAAAATCATATCAAAGCCTTCAAGACTCACCTGGCCGGCGACCGGACCTCCGGCAGCCGGGCGACGGCAAACCAGATGCGTCTGTTCCTGCACGCCGCTACCTACTGGCTTCTCTGGACCCTGCGGACCCTGTCCCGCGACAGGACCCTGGCGCCGAAGCGATCGCAGTGGCGAAAAGCCCAGTTCGACACCATCCGGCTGCGCCTCCTGAAGGTGGCGGCGAAGGTCACGGAGTACGCGACCCGGGTCGTCGTCCAGCTCCCGTCCGCCTATCCGGACCAGGCGATCGCACGACTGCTCGGCGCGAAGATCCCGCAGCTCACCGCGCCGCCGTAGCGGCCTGGGCGATGTGCCCGCCCGCCGCCGACTGACCGCCCCCCAGCGCCGCCGTCATCGAGAGTCTCGAAAAATCGCCGATTCCGGCGGCGCTTTCGCGTGCCGATACGCCTGCCGGTTGAAAACACGGCCACGGGGCGGAAATTGAGCGCCTCAAGAATAGATCGGGCTACGTCCGTTGGACCCGATCAGGTCGGAGCGGAGGCTGACATCTCGTTCTCGTGTCTCGTCGTCACGCCGCCACAGAACACTCACGGCTCTTGGAAATGTCGTTCTCGTCCGGATGAAATGTTTCCGTGGACGCGCCCATGCTCCCAAAACATAATCGATATCGCCCTAAACTGCGGACAGGGGCGAGAAGGGCACGAACATTCAGGGGACCGTACATGGCACATCACGGCTGTATGGCTATCCGCGGAGCGAACGAGCACCGCGACGAGGATGTCGAACTGGGTGGGCGCTTCTCCCGACTTTTCGGCGACCTGCCGGCGCTCTACACGGATCCGGCGGTTCTTCGGGACCTCGGAGACAACAAGGTCAAGGAAAACCCGTCGGACTCGACCCGGCGATCGACCACCTATCCCTTGGGCATGGTGTTCTTCGGGCAGTTCATCGATCACGACATCACCCTCGACGTCACCAGCGGCCTAGATCGGACCAACGACCCACTCGCGATCGAGAACTTCCGTACGCCTGCTTTGGATCTGGACAGCGTCTACGGCACGGACCCGGAAGCGTTCCCGTTCCTGTATGAGAAATCGGGGAGCCACAAGCTGATCCTGGGGTATCATGGTATCGATCTGCCGCGCAGTCCCGATGGAGTGGCCCTAATCGGGGACCCACGCAACGACGAGAACCGTATCATCTCACAGTTGCATCTCGCTTTTATCAAGTTCGCAAACGCGGTGCTCGCTGAGACTGGGGGCGACCTTGCCGAAGCACAGCGCCTGACGCGCTGGCACTACCAGTGGATCATCCTTCATGAGTTCTTACCACTTACTTGCGGTGAGGATCTAGTGCGAGACATCCTCAGCAACGGCCGGAAGATCTACAGGCCAACAGGGACAAGAGCGTTTATCCCCGTCGAGTTCGCGGTCGCGGCTTACCGCTACGGTCACAGCCAGCTGCCCGACTTCCTCAGCTTCAACGACGACAGCCGCCGGGTTCAGTTTTTCGGGAAGGAACTGGGCCAAGGCTTCACACCGGTGGAGAAGAAGGACCAGGCGGTCGACTGGCGCCATTTCTTCCACGCGGGCAAGAACCCGGTTGCACAACTGGCACAGAAGATCGACGCCGGTATGGCGGGCGAGTTGCTGGCCCTGCCTTTCATTGACGATGCAGCGAACAAATCACTGGCCACACGCAACCTGTTGCGCGGCCAGAGTTTCCGACTGCCATCGGGACAAGCGATCGCTGAAGTGATGGGCGAGACGCCGCTGACGTCCGCCGAGGTCGGGACCGGCACTCAGGTCGACGCCGCAACGCCGCTGTGGTTCTACATTCTGCGTGAGGCGGAGCTGAAAGGCGAACGCAACGGCAACACGGGTGAGCGCCTTGGCCCTGTTGGCGGCCGGATCGTGGCGGAGACGTTGATCGGGCTGATGGAGTACGACGACAGCGCGTTCCTGGGCAGCAACCGCAACTGGCTGCCGGAACTTCCGCTGGCGGAAAAGACGCGGGAACCGAGCACGTTTGCCATGGGCGACCTCCTTGCATTCGCCCGCACCGTCTGAGAATGCGCGCCGCCTACGAACCACGCCCGGTAAGGGGCGTGGTTCGCTGCCCCGCGAAACCCGGTGCGTGTGATTTGGACCGGGCGCGAGTCCGGTTGCACCGGCTCCGGCCGGGCTCGGATGAGCCACCTAGCGCGAGATGGCCTTGTCGGTAATCAGCTGGGCCCAGCACCGAAAGCAACGGGCCAGGACATGGCCACACGACGGCGGGATTTGCGCGGCAAACGCCGCCAGCGCCGGTGGCAGATCGGCTGCGCCTGCCTCGCGGCGATGCGTATCCGTTGTGATGGCGGATTTTGCCAGATCGGCTAAGCTACGTGGCTGCTAACGGGGGGAGCGGTTACGTCCACTGGGCTTGGCGCCGTAGAGCCTCTGGTCGGCCGCGGCCATCCAGATCTCGACGTCGGCATAGTGATCGGTCGGCCGCAGCGCCTGGCCCCCTTGGTCTCGTGGGTCGGCGTCTCGACGAGGCCCTGGCCGGTGAACGCGCCGGTCAACCCGTTCGTGCTCGCGACCGGGGCAACTCCGGTTCGTCGGTCTTGCGACTCGCATCAACGATGTCCAAGCCCTGGACCAACTTGAACCACGGTCGTTTGCGCATCGACGGGAGAGACGCCGGCCAGCGGACCGTTCACCAAGGTCCGGACCAGCTCCCTGTGATCTTGGCGAAGGGCTTCTCGGGTGCGGTATCCTCCGTAGCGGGTCAGGGTCGCATACGCCCCGCCTCGTCCCGCCGGTCTTCTTCACGCGCCACCCCCTAAACGCGGGCCGGCACCGCGGCATCCGCCTCGTCAAGCCGGGTTGCGTAAAATCCGTAGGCTACGGACAGCCCATAACCTCTCGCCGTAGGGGCGAGCGCATCGAGCTGCCGCCGCGCCGCAGTCGTATCCGCCTGGCGCATCATCCGAAGCATCGCGGTGTGACGGGCTTCGAACGTCGCGAATTGAGGATGCTCGGCGATTGCCGGCCCACCTAGAAGCGCGAAAATCCGGGCCGGCTGTCGGCGTCCCTTGACCCGGATGTGATCGAGTTCGAGGAACGCATATTCACCGTCGGTAGCCGAGAGGGTCGCCTCTCCCACGATGATATCAACCCCGTAGGTGCGGGTCAGGGCTTCGAGCCGGGCAGCTACGTTAACAGCGTCGCCCATCACGGAATAGTTGAAGCGCTTGTCGGAGCCGAGGTTGCCGGCGAGGCAGCGGCCGCTGTTGATGCCGATGCCCGCTTTCAGCACCACAGGCGCATGACCGGGTTGCGCCTCCCCCGCCATCTCGGCGTTCAGAGCATTCAGGGCTTGAACCATCTCCAGCGCTGCCTGACAGGCATGATCGGCGTGCCGGGGATCATCTATCGGGGCGTTCCAGAACGCCATGATGGCATCGCCGATGTACTTGTCGATCGTGCCCTGGTTCGCGAGGATCCGATCGGATAATGGGGTGAGGAACCGATTAACGAGCTTCGTGAGGCCGCGCGCGTCATCGCCGAAGCGCTCTGCTATTCCGGTAAACCCGCGGATGTCGGAGAAAAGCACGGTCGCTGGGCGGGTTTCTCCACCCAGCTGCAGCAGCTCCGGCTCGCTCGCCAGCCGGTCCACGAGCGTTGGTGCCAGGTACTGTGTAAAGGCTGCGCGGATGAAACGCTTGTCGCGCTCGGATCCCAGGTAGCTCGTAAAGACCATGACCGTAAAGGCGGAGAATCCGGTCAGAAGCGGAAACCAGGGGTCCAGCAGCACCCTTTCCTGGAAGAATGCGTAACTCGTTACCGCCAGTGTAGCTGCAGCCAACACAGCGCCCGTTAAAAGCGCGGACCACGCGCCGACCAGCGGCACCAAAACGACAATGGCCGAGCCAATCAAAAGTGTCGCCAGAACCTCGGCGGTGTCTGCGACCGCCGGACGGCTCAGAACCGAACCGGACAGAACCGTCTCAAGGGCCTGGGCGTGAACCTCCACGCCCGGTAGTGCGGGATCGAGCGGTGTCGCCTTGATATCCCCAAGACCGGTCGCAGAGGTCCCGACGAGCACAAGCTTGTCCTCGAAAATCCCAGCCGGGAAACGGCCGGCCAGCACATCTGCGGCGGACACGTACTGGGGCGCCAGTCGGGGCCGGTAATGCACCCAGATTTGACCGCTGTGATCGGTCGGAACCCGGTAGCGTCCCAGAAGAACCCCTTCCACACCGGCCGCGGACCCTTCCAGCACATACGTCTGCTGCCCCGTGGCCACGCGCAGCATTTCGATACTTAGCGCCGGATAGACCCGTTGACCGGACTTGATCACGAGCGGCACGCGACGGACAACGTTGTCAGGGGCCTCCCATAGGCTGATCATGCCGACACCAGCTGCAGCGTCGGCGAGCTCGGGAAGCGGACGGATCACGCCCGGGGCCTGCACGAGAGAGCCGGCGGCATCAGGTCCAAGTCTGGCCACCGATGGCACATTCACCGGGCCGATATCATGGGGTAACGCGCGGGCGTGGACCGCCTGAGCGATTACGGTCCGATCATGACGGCGGAACGCCTGTGCCAACCGATCATCGTTGCCCGGGAGGTAACGAAGTTGCTGAGCGAGCTCTGGATCGTACTCCATGACACGGTCCGCGAGTTCATCCGGCGACATCCGATCAGGTTCGGTAAACAAAATGTCAAACCCGATACCGACGGCGCCGTCGGCGTTTAGCTGATCGACAAGCTGGGCCATCGCAGTACGCGGCCACGGCCACTGGCCGATCCGATCAAGGGACTCCTCGTCGATGTCCACAATCATGATCGGTGACACCGGCTGTCCGTCGGGTCCGGCTGGAAGTGTCCGCGGAGCCATGCGGTGCGCCGCATCGAAACCCTTCAACCGCAGGACCTCGACCCCGTAGGGGTCCCAGAGGCGCAAACCGCCAAAGCAAAACACGAGCCCAACCCCGAGCGCCCAGGGCGCAAACCAAATGCGACGGTTCCAGCGCCGCCCACCGGGGCGACCATCAGTCATTCAGCGTGCAGCCTTGACTGGCTCGCCACGCTGCGGGGCGTTTCACCCATGAGGGTGGAGGTTCCCACAGATGCCCGACGATGCCCGACGAAGATGAGGACACCGAATGCAAATAACAGAAACAGCGCTGTCGCCGGCACGGGAATGGCGACAGGACCCGGCGTAGCCTCCGGCGTGTCAGGCCAAACGCCGGTCCCGGGTTCCACAGGGTCCTCGGGGTCCTCGGGCGCATCAGTGTTGTCTTGAATGGCGCCGCCATCCTGCGATCCGGGAGCGCCCTCACCGGTTTCGGCCCCGTCGTTGTTGTCGTCAGCGTCCGGCTGCTGCTCCTGCTCGTTCTCAGAGGTCTCCGGCTCGGTGTCGCCAGTCTCCGACGTCGGGGTTGTCTCACGCGCGGACGCCACGCTGGGACGACCGCGGCCAAAGCCACCGCGCGCGCCACCGGAGGCCCCGAGGCCGGCTTTCGTCCCAAGGCGCGAACCGACCCCTCGGTCCGGTGCCGGCACATTGTAGAGCCCGGCGAACGCGGACGCGTCGAGCGCGGCGGTGATCCCGTCGATGCCATCCATCATGAGACGCGCGGTCATATCCCGGACCAGGGCGTAGAAGTCCTCCGGGATGGTTCCCGGCGGCGTCGGTGATCGGTCCGGCTCTACCTTTGAGTATTCACCCGCTAGGAGCGTGACACAATCGCGCTGGCCGCAGACGATCACCTCGCCGGTTTGGGAGGCGACTTGCGTTAGGCCGGTACCGGATACGGATAGCCATAAGATCGTCCCCCGGACGCCGATCGTCGCTGAAGGCGTCTCGATACGGTACTGGTCCGATCGTAACTGGCCCGACACGAACTTGAACACGCCCGAAGTCGCTTCGACGACAAACGGCCGGTCCGCGTCTTGCGCAACCGGTAGATCCGCGATCCGCACTTTCGAGTTCGGACCCATCGATAGATACGTTTCGTCACGAAACACAAGCCGCGTCGCGCTGCGATCTTTGGTCTCGACGATCTCGTCTTTGAACACATCGGCATTCACGACCAGACGCCGTTCGCCGCGCGGCAGCAACGACCGGACGTCAAGGACGACCTTTTCCGCCTTACCGATGCCGTCCGACGCCGCCGACACAGACAGCGGCGAAAAAGCCGAGACGATGATCAGTATACACGAGGCCAGCACGCTACGAACCAACGTCCGATATCGCTGCCATATGTCTGGGTCTGGGTCCCTGTATAACCTCATGTTCCGAAATCTATCTCTCGAATTCGACGCAGGCATTAACGGAAAAGAGGGTTTCTCCTGCGATTCCGTGGTAGCCTCGATCGTTGTAAGCCTAGCGCACATCCAAGGCACGCAGACGATCGAGTGGTATGGCTCTCCCCGCTCTCGCGATCGGTCCCGACCGTTAAATCGTCTGGTTAAATCGTCTGGCGCGCATTGTGGAGAAACGTGCACCTGCACCGCAGTATCGCCTTGGGCTCCAACCTGACGACCACGCGCAGCCTTGTCATCGGCATGAGAGCCACGTATTCCCTACCGTGTCGAGGTGTTTCGTGAAGAGGTTACGACGTGCAACTACCGGACCTGGACTCTGCGCGGATCGCCGTCGTCGGCCTCGGCTACGTAGGGCTTCCGCTCGCCTTTGAATTGGCACGCCGATATGAAGTGATCGGATTCGACATCCACGCGGGCCGTGTTGCCGAGCTGGAGCGCGGATACGACCGGACTCGGGAAGTCCCGGCAGCGTGGTTCGAAGACACCGGGAAAGCGCCGCGATTTACGGCGAGCCAGGACGACCTTGCGGCCTGTACGATCTTCATCGTCACGGTGCCAACACCGATCGACGCACACCGGGTCCCAGACCTGATGCCGCTCCGGTCGGCGAGTCGCACGGTCGGTCAAGCTCTCAAGTCCGGCGACCTCGTGATCTACGAATCGACCGTCTATCCGGGCGCGACGGAGGAAGAGTGTGTTCCGTTGCTTGAACAGCATTCGGGCCTCAAGCTCAACGTTGACTTCGTGGTCGGCTATAGCCCCGAGCGCATCAATCCCGGCGATCACGAGCACCGGCTTGTCGACATCATGAAGGTGACCTCCGGGTCGACGGAAGCGGCCGCGGGCCTCGTCGACCGGCTTTACGCCAGCATCATCCGCGCGGGGACACACAAGACGTCGTCGATCCGGGCAGCCGAAGCGGCGAAGGTGATCGAGAACACGCAACGCGACGTGAACATCGCCTTGATCAACGAACTCGCCATGCTGTTCCGGCAACTTGGCCTGGATACAACCGAGGTGTTGGAAGCCGCTGCCACCAAGTGGAATTTCCTAAAGTTCACACCCGGCCTTGTCGGCGGTCACTGCATTGGCGTTGATCCCTATTACCTCACTTACAAAGCTCAAAGCGTCGATCATCATCCCGAGATGATCCTCGCTGGCCGTCGCACCAACGATCGAATGGGCAAGTACGTTGCGGACCGCGTTATGAAACTCATGACGCAAAAACGTATCCATGTCGTTGGCGGGCGCGTTTTGGTGATGGGTGTGACCTTTAAAGAGAACTGTCCGGACATCCGCAACAGCCAGGTTCTCTCGCTCGTCAAGTCATTGCAGGACTTCCACGCGGATATCGATCTGCACGACCCGTGGGCCGACCCTGACGAGGTTCATGAAGAATTCGGGCTCCAGCCGATTGAGAGACCGCTGGAGAGCGGGTACGACGCGATCGTCCTCGCGGTCCCGCATCGCGAATACCTGGACGACTGGCGAGGCTGGTTGGATGGATGCGCACGCCGTCCATCGGTGATCTTCGACATCAAAGCCGCCTTGCCGATAGACGCATCGGACGAACGCCTATGACCGTGCTCGTGACCGGTGCCGCCGGTTTCATCGGCCCCCATGTGGCCGGCACGCTGCTGGACCGTGGCCAGCAGGTGGTCGGGCTTGATGACCTGAACGCGTACTACGATCCGGCGCTGAAGCGCGCTCGGGTCGAGAAGCTTCATGAACGCGGGCCCGCCTTCACCTTCCACCGCGCGGACGCCGCCGATCCCACCGCCGTTAACGCGATCGTCGACGCAAACCCGGAGATCACAGGGATCGTGCATCTCGCGGCCCAGGCTGGCGTCCGCTACTCGCTGGAGAACCCCCCGGGCGTACGTGAACGCCAACATAAACTCGCAACTGACGTTGATGGAGGCGGCCCGCCGGTTAACACGGTTCGGGCATTTCGTGTGCGCCTCGTCGTCCAGCGTCTATGGCGGCAACACCAAGCTGCCGTTCTCGGTGGACGATCCGGTCGACCAGCCCGTCTCCGTCTACGCCGCGAGCAAGCGGTCGGCCGAACTGATGGCGCAGACGTACGCGCACCTCTACCGCATGCCGATGACCGGGCTGCGTTTCTTCACCGTCTACGGGCCGTGGGGGCGTCCGGACATGGCCGCCTACCTTTTCACTAAGGCCATGTTCGACGGCGAGCCGATCCAAGTGTTCAACCACGAGCACATGAAACGGGACTTCACCTACATCGACGATATCGTCGAGGGGGTCGTTGCCGCTCTGGACCGTCCCCCGGCGGACCCGGGCGGGCTCGAAAGGCCACACAAGCTATACAACCTCGGCAATCACCGGTCCGAAGACCCGACACATTTCATCGCCGTGCTCGAAGCCGCCGTGGGCTGCACGGCGATCAAGGATGTGCAGGACATGCAGCCGGGCGACGTGCCGGGGACGTACGCGGACATCGAGAGCTCAACCCCCGATCTCGGGTCCGCCCCCGGACCACGATCGACAAGGGCCTGCCGAAATTCGTTGCGTGGTACAGAAACTACCACGGCATCTAGCCAGCCGCGACCGGGGCAAACGGGACGGTGCCGGAGCCAGACCGAGCGCCGCCGTCGACCTAGGCGGAAGGCCGAGGCCGTGGTTGGCGGACGGCGCTGGGCCGGCGGAAGGCGGGATGCGCCGGAAGAACCCTGGATCACGCAGCGCGCGCATCGCGCAAACGCACCAGGCCGTCCTGGAGGCCAGTGCGCGCCACAAAGCCAAGCTCCCGGGCGGCCTTCTGCCAACACCCGACCGAAAAGCGGATATCGCCCACGCGCGGCGGGTCATAACGCGGGTCCTGGTGCATCCCCAGGACCTGACAGAGCTCGGCATGCAAGGTCGCGACATCCACTTGGACACCGCGGCAGACGTTGAATACCGGCGCCCCGGGGCTTGCACTTTCCAGCGCAAGACAGATCGCGTCGACAACATCTTCGACGTAGATAAAGTCCCGCGTCTGCTGACCGTCGCCGTAGATGACGGTGGGCTCGCCGCGCAGCAACCGCTCCACGAAAACGGTGATGACCCCGGAATAGGGCGACGACGGATCCTGCCCCGGGCCAAACACGTTGAAGAACCTCAAGCCGCAGGTAGGAAGCCCGACGTCCTGGCCCGCGACGTGCGCATGCAGTTCGCTGGCGTATTTGTCCACCCCATAGGCGGAGAAGGGTTGCGGGCTCAAGCCTTCATGAGCCAGGCCGCCGACATCGCCGTAAACGGCCGCGGACGAGGCGTAGACCACCGGCACGTTTCCCGCGTCAGCCGCAGCGGCCAACACGTTCACAGACCCGTTAAGGTTGACCGCGTTCGCCCGCGACCAATCATTTTGGCACTCCGGCACCGACGCGATCGCAGCAAGGTGCACGCACGCATCGACCCCGTCGAAAGCCCTTGCCACGGTTGACCGGTCGACGATATCCCCGAGCTCCACGGCGACCTCATGCGGGACGTTCTCGCGCTTGCCGCGCGAGAGATTGTCCAGCACGCGGACGTTATGGCCAAGTGTCGAGAGGCGGCGGCAAAGATGGCTCCCGATGAAGCCGCAGCCGCCGGTTACCAGGATTTTCATTCGCGTTCCCTCGCAAACGTGTGGCGCACAAGGCTTTACCAAGGTTCCGCGGCCCATCGTGCCAGAGTCGAGCCGACTGCTGAGGAGCAGCCCACCGGGCTTTCCAACAGCTAGACGGCGGCTCGGGTCCGTATGCTGGGTGTGCCCCACGAGGCTTGGACGTATAACGTTGAGAAAACTATAACCTTTACGTGCGATCTTCGGAGGCCAGCAAGAGTTGGATCCGAGCGACCAAATTGACGCATCCGGGGGGAACATGTGTGGCATCATCGGTATCATCGGACGGAACCGGGTCGCCCCGCTGCTGCTCGACGCCCTGCGGCGCCTGGAGTACCGCGGCTACGATTCGGCCGGGATCGCCACGCTGGTGAACGGCAAGATCGACCGCCGCCGGGCCGCTGGTAAGCTGCGCAACCTGGCCCAGCGGCTGGAGGAGGCGCCGATCGAGGGCACGACCGGGATCGGCCACACCCGCTGGGCGACCCACGGCCGGCCGAGCGAGGGCAACGCCCACCCGCACGCCAACGCCC
>NZ_NRRL01000141.1 GCF_016583645.1 Rhodovibrio sodomensis
GAACCCGATCGAGCGATTATGGGCGGTCATGCATCAGCGCGTGACGCACAACCGTCATTACCCCACCCGGAAACAATTCGCCGATGCTATCCTGGTGTTCTTTCGAGACACTATTCCAAGAGAATGGAAGACATTCAGGGAACAGGTGTCCGACAACTTCCGCATCATAACCCACCAAGATTTTCGGATTTTGGAAGGTTAGGGGTATAAGACCTGCACCTTAACGCTTTGTATCTCCGCCTTGACTTCCGCGCGTAAGACATTGATGTCCTGTTTGAGTTCCTGCCGGACGCTCTCGATCTCCTGCCTGAGGTCCTGCCGGACGTTCTCGACATCCTGCTTGAGCTCGTGCCGGACGCTCTCGATCTCTTGCTTGAGGTCCTGCCGGACGCTCTCGATGTCCTGCTTGAGGTCCTGCCGGGCCCCCTCGACGTCCTGCTTCGTCGCGACATCCTCGGCGCGGTACAGCAACGCCTCGGCCAGCACCTCGGCGGCCTGCTCCGACAGGCCGCTGTCGGTCAGCCGCTTGACCAGCTTGTGGGTGTCCAGGGCCGGGCCCGTCATGTCGCGCGCTCCATGCGCTCAAGTGTGGCGCAACCGGCGGGAAATGCAACCGCAGGCGCCTCGACCCCGCCGCCCGTCTAGCTCGACGCGCGGTCCGCGATGCGGTCGAGCAGGCGGGTCGGCATCAGCCGGCGCAGCAGGCCCATCGCGTGGGTCGGCACGGTGACGTAGTAACGCGGCTTCGGACGGCGGGCCTCCAGCGCGTGGACGAGCTTGTCGGCAACCGCCTCCGCCGGCAACTCGAACGGCTGGGTGGCGCCCTCGTCTGCGTTCAGACGGGGTATCATCCGCTGTTCGTAAAGCTCTCTGTTGGGGGAGTTTTCCCAGTCGATCCAGCGCTCGAACTGCGGCCTCGCGTTCCGCCGGAACCGGGTCGCGATCGGCCCCGGCTCGATCGTCGCGACCTGGATGCCGGTGCCCGCCAGCTCGATCCGCAGCGTGTCGCTCAGGCCTTCCAACGCGAACTTGCTGGCGTTGTAGGCACCGCGGTACTTGAGCGCGACCAGCCCCAGCACGCTGGAGTTCTGCACGATCCGGCCGTGCCCCTGGGCGCGCATCACCGGGATCGCCCGCTGGGTCAGGTCGTGCCAGCCGAACAGGTTGGCCTCGAAGATCTGCCGCAGCCCGTCGGTCGGCAGGTCCTCGACACAGCCGGGAACGGCGTAGGCGCCGTTGTTGAACAGCGCGTCCAGCCGCCCGCCGGCAGCCTGCAGCGCATCGGCGAACCCGCGTTCGATGCTGGCAGGATCCTCGTAGTCCAGCTGAACGCACGCCAGCCCCTCCCCGCGCAGCCGGTCGACGTCGGCCTGCTTGCGGCAACTGGCGACCACCCGCCAGCCGCGCGCGTGCAGCAGCCGCGCACTGGCGTAGCCGATCCCGGACGAGCAGCCGGTGATCAGAACGGTTCGCTCGGAGTCCATGAGACGAGGCCGGACGGTGGAACGAAGAGCGCGCGCGCATCCTGCTGTCCAGACCGGTCCAGGGCAACCGCAGGCCGGACTGTCGCACAGCCGAAGCCGGCCCAGGGCCCGCCCCCTGTGCGCCCAATGCCGGGCCCGAAAGCCTGAGCCGCGCGCCCCGAAGCGCTCGCCATGCTGTTGGCGTTACGAAGCTGGCTCGCGCGTGGGCTGTTCGTCTCGCTGCCGCTGTGCGCGGGCGCTGCGGCCTGGGGGATCGCCGATCCGGCGGCGCTCGCCGGCTGGGCCGGGCGGGTCACCGTGGCCGTGTTCGGCGCGCTCGGGTCGATTTCGCGCCCGTCGCTCTTGCCCCGCCGGGGGCGGCGGCCATGTCGCAGAAGGCCGCACCGTGCCTTCCCGTCCGTTCCAACCTTTGGAGTTTCCACCCGTGAGCGTCCGCATTCTGGCTTTAGCCGGGTCCGCCCGGCGCGATTCGGTGAACAAGAAGGTGCTGCAGGCCGCCGTCGCGGGCGCTCAAGACGCGGGCGCGGACGTGACGGCGATCGATCTCGCGGACTATCCCATGCCGCTTTACAACGGCGACCTGGAAGCCAGCGACGGCCTGCCCGACACTGCGCACAAGCTGAAGGCGCTGTTCCGGGAGCACCATGGCCTGCTGCTCGCCTGCCCGGAATACAACGGCTCGATCACGCCGCTGTTGAAGAACACGATCGACTGGGTGACCCGCCCGGCCGACTCGGACGAACCGACGCTGGCCGCATTCGACGGCAAGACCGCCGGACTGGTCGCCGCGTCGCCGGGCGGCCTGGGCGGTCTGCGCGGGCTGGCCCACGTGCGCCAGATCCTGAGCGGCATCCGCGTCCACGTGATCCCGCAGCAGCACGCCCTGGCGCGCGCCGGGGAGGCGTTCGACGCCGACGGCCGGCTGAGCGATCCGGCGGCGGACGCAGCCGTCAAAGGCATTGGCCGGGCGCTCGCGCAGACGACCGCAAGACTGCATGCCTGAGCCCACGCGCGCCAGCATACGGCATGCACGCCGCGGCGCTCTAGAGCAAAATCGATGGCGGTCGGGTGGCCCCTCATCGTGAATTTTTCTCTAACTCCTTGAATAGAGAGCAAGATTCAGCTGAAAGGTGGATTCACCTTGCAGCATTTTGCTCTAACTTCTCGAAGAAAGGGCAAGATTCAGATCAAAGGCGATTCGACCTTTCAGCATCTTGCCCCAATGCCGCATCGCGTCCCCTGGTCGCCGCGGAAGCGAACCGCCAGGTCTCGAAGAGGCAGGTCCCAGCCAACGGAGCGGTTATGAGTGTGCCCGAGCAGGAACGTCAGCAGCTGGCCACCCCCGCCACACGGTGGCTGTGGCTCGCGCTCGGCCATTGCGCGGTCGGCGTCGGCGCGGTCGGCGCCTTCGTGCCGCTGTTGCCGACGACGCCGCTGATGCTGCTCGCCGCCTGGGCCTACGCGCGTTCCTCGCCGGCGCTGCGGCACTGGCTGCACAGCCATCCCCGCTTCGGCAGCTACATCCGCGTCTGGCAGGTCGAGGGCGCGATCCCGACCCGGGCGAAGGTGTTCGCCGTGGTCGCGATGGCGGTCTCGTTCGCGATCGCCTGGCACGGCGGCGCCGGTCCCTACGCCCTGCTCGCGCTCGCCGCCACCCTGACCTGCGTCAGCCTCTACGTCGCCACCCGGCCGGCCCCGCGCGACGCTTAACCCGCGCGCGGCGCGCCGAACGCGCGTACCGCGGCCAGCATCCGCGACACGGTGGTAATCCAGCAGGCCGCGGCGAAGACGTAGGCGAGCGGCGCGAACGCCTGCGGAAATGCGCAAATCGCGGCCAGGAAGGCGAACGTCTCCGTCCCCTCGGTCAGGCCGCCCAGGTAATACAGCGACTTCCGGCCCCGGATTTCGGTCGTCTCGCCCCGCTTGGCCGCGATGATGGCGTAGGTCAGGAACGAACTGCCCGTGCCCATGAACGAGAACAACAGCACCGCCGCCGGCAGCGCGTTCGCCGGCGGGTCCAATAGCGCGAACCCGACCGGGATGCCGGCATAGACCAGGAAATCGCAGACGATATCCAGATACCCGCCCAGGTCGCTCAGGCGGTCGTGCCGCGCGACCGCCCCGTCCAGCCCGTCGGCCAGCCGGTTGATCAGCAGGGCGGCCAGCGCCGCCCAGGTCCAGCCAGCGGCGACCAGCGGGATCGCGGTCAGCCCGACCGCGAAGCCGGCGAGCGTCAGCGTGTCCGCCCGCACGCCGGCGGCGGCCAGCCGCGCACCCAGGCGGTCCAACGCCGGGTCGATCCGGCGGCGCATGTAGGCGTCCAGCATCGTGTCTGCGTGTCTCCTGCTCGGGGCCGCGGGGTCTGCGCCTGGGGTGCCGGGCTGCCGGGGGCGCGCAACCGCTAACCGGTTCTTAAGCCGTTTGTCGTGGAATGTCCGGCGGGCGCACTGCCCGAGAGCATGAAGGGACCCAACGGTGGATCAAGCGGCGCGCGATCACGATCATGTCGGTACGGCGGCGTCCGCCGACGCGGGCACACCCGCTGGCGCGCAAACCGTGTTCAACACCTTCAGCGCGCGGCGCGACGGGCCCTACGAGGTCGGCCACCTGTCGGTTTCGTCGTCCGGTCACGTCGACGTCGCCTACCCGAGCCCGGCCCCGGTCGCGTTCGACTTCGTGTTCCGGGGCGTGCCGTTCCACGCCGAGCTGCCGGGAGACCTCGACGCACCGCTAACCATGAGCGCGGTGCTGGGCGTCCTGCCGTTTTCGGCCGAGACGCTGGCCGGCCGGCGCGCCACGCTGGAGATCCTGAGCCTGGCCAAACCGGCGCGCGGCAGCCTCGGCCTGGAAGCCGGCGGGCGCATCCGCGCCAACTTCAGCGCTGCCGTGCCGCGCCCGCGCACCCCGGTCACGGTGGTCGCGACGGTGAGCTGCCTGCTGGTCGACCTGCGGCCCTATCTGGACCTGCTGGCGGCCGCCGGGGCGCTGCGCCCGCGCTGAGCCGCCGACCGGCGGCGCGGCGTCACTCGCCGTCCCCGGTCGCGCGGCGCTGCTCCTCCGGCACCACGAACACCTGCCCCGGATAGATCAGGTCGGGATCGCGGATCTGGTCGCGGTTGGCGCGGTAGATCAGCGTATACTCCCAGCCCTGGCCATAGGTGCGCCGCGCGATCGTCCAGAGGTTGTCGCCCGGCTGGATCACCACCATTCCCTCGTTCTGGTCCAGGTCGTCGACCATCGGCTGGTTGGCGAACGGCGTCGACACGCTCGCCTGCACCTGACCGTCGGGTCCGACCTGATCGATCCGCAGGGTGTGCAGGCCGGGCGGCACGTCGGTCTCGGGCGCCATTGTCCAGTTGCCGTTCGCGGGCGCCCGGGTGCGGGCCAGTTCCATCTCGTTCAGATAGGCCACGACCAGCGCCTCCGACGGTGCCTGGCCGCTGATCGAGATGCCGCCGTCGACCGTGTACTGCACGGCCTCCAACACCAGCTCGCGGTCCGTCAGCCCGGTTTCGCCCGACGGCCGCTGCAGCACCTCGACCGCGCCGGTCCCCTGGCGCGGGACCAGCACGGCGATCGGCTTGTCGTCCCGGCTGCCGCCGGACGCGGTATCGCCGCCGCGCCCTTGCGACGGCGCGGCCGCCTGGGGCCGCAGGGCGCGGGTGGCGGTCCGGCTATCGGGCTCGTCGCCGGTGGATGTATCCTGCCGGGCGGTCACGCGCGCGCCGCCGTTGCCCTCGGACCCCGCGGTTCGGGTCGTGACCTCGGGGCCCCCGCCGGCCGGCTCGGGCACGTCGGTCACGGCGGCCGCGGGCGAATCGGCGTCCCCGCCCGCGGGCGGGGCCGGAACGCTCAGCGGTTCGCCCGCAGCTTGCGTCTTGCCGGCGGCTTCGCCGGAACCCGCCCCGGTCCGCTGCGACCCGTCGGGCGCGTCGCTCAAAAGCGGCGGCTCGGCCGCGGGCCGATTGTCCCTCACGGCGACCGTGTCGCGTTCGCCTGCGGATCGAGGAGCGGTACCCTCCGACGCCGCCTGGCCGTCCGGCGCGGCGCCAGGCTGGGTCGCCTGGGCCGTTTTCGGGCGGTCGTCATCGGGCATCCGCGGGACGTCGATCACCACCGCGCGGTCGGACTCGGTCGTCTCGCCGCTCTCGGGATCCTCGGCTTGCAGGGTTAGCTGGCGCTGGCCGGGCGGCAGCGGGCGGTGGGGGATCGCGACGAACTCGCCGCGGTCGTTGGCCCTGACCGTGGCGATCGGTTGATCGCCCTGCAGCACCGTGACCCGGCTTTGCGGCGGCGCCCGGCCGGCGATCACCGCCTCGCCGCTGCGTTCGACGCGCACGATATCGAAGCTGGGCGCCGCCGGCATCGGGACTTGTGCGACCGCCGCCTCCGCGGGCGCGTCGCCCGGCCCCTCGCGGGCCGGCACGGTCAACTGCATGCCGCCGTCGGGATCGCGGGCATCCGGGCCGGCCGCACCTGTGTCCCCGGTGCGCGCCTTGGGGGCGGCAGGTTCCTCGGCAGGTCCGTCGGCGGACGCGCCGGCGGGCGTGCCGGCGGGCGTGCCGGCGGGCGTGCCGGCGGTTCGATCCGACCTTGCCGGCCGGCCGCCGGCGCTGTCGGTTTCCTCCGTCGGCCGCGCCGCAACATCCGCCGCGTCCGGCGCCCGGTCGTCGGCATCCGCGTGCGCGGCGCGTGCCGGTTCGCCGGCCTGGGCGGCTTGTCCCCCGTCGCCGTCGGACGCGGTACCGGCATCCGTCTGCGCCGTTGCCCCGTCGCCCTTGGTGTCGGCGCTGGCGGCATCGCCCGTCGCGGCAGGGGCGCGCTTAGCGGTTTGGGTCGGCGGGGGACTATCGGGCTTGCGCGCCGGCGCCACGGCGTCCGGCGCGGGTTTTCGTACCGGGCGCGCGACCGCTTCCTGCTGCGGCCGCGTTTCCGGCGCCGGGACGGACTCCGCGCCCGGTCCGGACGGCGGAGTCGTCTCCCCGTCCTGCAGTCCCGGCAGCGCATCGCGCCAGCCCGCGGTGTCGAACCAGCCGGCGCGCTCGGCGACGAAAGCACCCAGCGCGGCTGCCAGTAAAAGCCCCCCGGTTACAGTTACGAATCGTCCGGCCATGCCGTCATCACTCGCAATCCCCCGTTAACGTGCCCCCAAACGCGCGTAATTCTTAGCTTGACCGGGGCGCACGCGCAACGTTCCCGGAATGTTTTAGATGGCGCCCGCCGGTTTCGATGTGAACCCGTATTGGCGCACGACACGCGCACGATTGACCGCACATGCGCGGCCGTTGGACAAGACGGGACGGTCGCACGCGGCCCGCCACGCAAACCCAGTCCCGTTACCCCGAAGGCACGTTGCCCATGGCCAAGCTCGACACCCTTTGCGTCTACTGCGGCTCCAGCGCCGGGGCCGCGCAGGGCTATGGCGCGATCGCCCAGGAACTGGGCCGGCGCTGCGCGGAGCAGGGCGTCGGCGTGGTCTACGGCGGCGGCACGGTCGGGCTGATGGGTCAGGTCGCGGACGCCGCGGTGCGCGCCGGCGGAACGGTCACGGGGATCATCCCCCGCCACCTGATGAGCCGGGAGGTCGGCGAACAGGCCGATAGCGAGCTTGTGGTGGTCGACAACATGCACCAGCGCAAGCAGGCGATGTTCGAGCGCGCGGACGCGTTCTGCAGCCTGCCGGGCGGGATCGGCACGCTGGACGAGACGATCGAGATCCTGACCTGGAAGCAGCTCGGCCTGCACGACAAGCCGGTGGTGCTGATCGACCACGACGGCTTTTGGCGGCCGCTGTTCGACCTGTTCGCCCACCAGCAGGCGATGGGCTTCCTGAAGCCGGACCACATCGAGCTGTTCGAGGTCGTGTCCGACATCGACGGGCTGTTCCGCGCGATCGAAGAGCATCCCGACCCGACCCGACCCGACCGACCGGAGTGGACCTGAGCGGCGGAACCCAGAGCGAAATGCTTGCAGGCCGACTCGACCTTGAGGCGGAATTTCGCTCTAACGTCTTCACGTAAGGGCAAGATTCAGCCGACAGCTGGTTCCGCCTTTCGGCATATTGCCCCGGTCCAGGGCGCGACCGCATGCCGCGCCCGGTTCTTGCACCGCACAAGCCGCCTGCTTATTGTCCCGCGCACCGATCCGGACGGGGCGCGGCCGGTGTGCGCGCCGCCCCATTTCCGCCGATTTATCAGCCCGCGCCCAAGGGGAGGCAAAGATGGCGAAGATCAAGGTCGCCAACCCGGTCGTCGAACTCGACGGCGACGAGATGACCCGGATTATCTGGGACTGGATCAAGCAGCGCCTGATCCTCCCCTACCTCGACGTCGATCTGAAGTACTACGACCTGTCGGTCACCCACCGCGACGAGACCGACGACCAGGTCACGGTCGACGCCGCCAAGGCGATCAAGCAGCACGGCGTGGGCGTCAAGTGCGCCACCATCACCCCGGACGAGGCGCGCGTCGAGGAGTTCGGGCTGAAGAAGATGTGGCGCTCGCCGAACGGCACGATCCGCAACATCCTGGGCGGCACGGTGTTCCGCGAGCCGATCATCTGCCAGAACGTGCCGCGGCTGGTGCCGGGCTGGACCCAGCCGGTGGTGATCGGCCGTCACGCCCACGGCGACCAGTACCGCGCGACCGACTTCAAGGTGCCGGGCCCGGGCAAGGTTACCATGACCTACACCCCGGCCGACGGCGGCGAGCCGGTGACCTACGAGGTCCAGGACTTCAAGGCGCCCGGCATCGCCATGGGGATGTACAACCTGGACGAGTCGATCCGCGACTTCGCCCGCGCCTGCTTCCAGTTCGGCGTGCAGCGCGGCTGGCCGGTTTACCTGTCGACCAAGAACACGATCCTCAAGACCTACGACGGCCGCTTCAAGGACATCTTCCAGGAGGTCTTCGACACCGAGTTCAAGGCCGAGTTCGATCGCCTGGGCATCACCTACGAGCACCGGCTGATCGACGATATGGTCGCCGCCTCGCTGAAGTGGTCCGGCGGCTACATCTGGGCCTGCAAGAACTACGACGGCGACGTGCAGTCCGACACGGTGGCGCAGGGCTACGGCTCGCTCGGCCTGATGACCAGCGTGCTGATGACCGCCGACGGCAAGACGATCGAGGCCGAGGCCGCGCACGGCACGGTCACCCGGCACTACCGGATGCACCAGCAGGGCAAGGACACCTCGACCAACCCGATCGCCTCGATCTTCGCCTGGAGCCGCGGGCTCAAGTTCCGCGGCGAACTCGACGACACGCCGGACGTGGTCAACTTCGCCGAGACGCTGGAGAAGGTCTGCGTCGACACGGTCGAACAGGGCAAGATGACCAAGGACCTGGCGCTCCTGGTCGGCGAGAACCAGAAGTGGCTCACCACCGCCGAGTTCTTCGACGCGGTCGACGCCAACCTCAAGCAGGCGCTGGGGCACGCGTAGGGGCATGAGCGAGGACCTGGAAAACACCCTGTATCTCGATCTGCCGGCCGGGCGCGTGACCATTCGGCTGCGCCCGGACCTGGCCCCCAACCACGTCGCCCGGATCAAGCAACTGGTCCGGCAAGGCTTTTACGACGGCACGCCGTTCCACCGGGTGATGGACGGCTTCATGGCCCAGGGCGGCGACCCGAAGGGCACCGGGACCGGCGGCTCCGGGCAAAAGCTGAAGGGCGAGTTCTCCAAGCAGCCGTTCAAGCGCGGCACCTGCGGCATGGCCCGCACGCAGGACCCGAACTCGGCCGACAGCCAGTTCTTCATCTGCCTCGCCGACTGCGACTTCCTGACCGGCTCCTACACCGTCTGGGGCGAGGTGGTGGACGGCATGGACGCCGTCGACGCCCTGAAGAAGGCCCCGGCCGGCCGCCAGTCCGGCGCGGTCGACGATCCCGACCCGCTCAAGCAGGCGCAGGTCGCGGCGGACGCGTAGGCCCGCCGACCCCCGCCTGAGCTCGACTTTGCTCAAAATCGAGCGTTGCTGAGGCTGTTCGGACGAGCCGCTCAGGCCCAGGCCCAGAACACGGGTTCGCTGGCGATCGTCTTCAGGGCGTCATCCAGTGGCAGGATCACGCCGCCGAGCGGACCGGCATCGGCCCACTTCTCACGATGCGACCAGTAGTACACGCGCATGGTGTCGCTCTGGCCGGTTGGCTTCAGCCGGGCGACCGGAGCCCCGGTCTCCGCAACTGTGAGCGTGTAGCCGCCCTGGCGGTAGACGGCGCTCACGCCGCCACCGTGGCGTCGGTTAAAGCGTTCGATCCGCGCCAGGGTCTCGTTCTGTCGTGACATGGCCAAAGTGTAGCCGGGCCCGCGGCGCCCGTCGCTCGGTTTAGGCGAGTCGAAACGCCGCAGCCCCAATATCTTGTAACGCGGGCGGGATTCGATTCTACGCCTGCGATGACCCAGCATCGCTCCGCGTCGTCCGCCGAGCCGGTCCCGCAGCCTCTGCGCGCCTGGCTGCAGCCCTTCCGGTCCCTCTTCACCGCGCCAACCTGGGAGCATGCCCTGGTGCTCGCCCTCGGCGCCGTGCTCGCCCCCGGGAAACGCACGGTCACCGCCGCCTTGCGCGTCACCGGCCGGGACACGGCTACGAACTTCACCCGCTACCATCAGGTCCTCAACCGGGCCCGCTGGTCGTCCCGGGCGGCCGCGCGCGTGCTGCTGGAGCTGATCGTCACCGCCCTCGTCGGTGACGAGCCAGTGGTGATCGGCCTGGACGACACCATCGAGCGACGTTGGGGACCCAAGATCGCCGCGCGCGGCATCTACCGCGACCCCGTCCGCTCCAGCCATAGCCACTTCGTCAAAACCAGCGGATTGCGCTGGCTGTGCTTCATGGTCCTGGTGCCCGTGCCATGGTTGGGCGGCATCCGCGCCTTGCCCGTGCTGTCCATCCTGGCGCCATCCAAGGGCTACAACACCGCGCGCGGACGGTCCCACAAGCGACTCACCGACTGGGCGCGTCAGGGCATGCTGCAGCTCGTGCGCTGGCTGCCGGACCGGCGCGTCGTCTTCGTTGGCGACAGCAGCTTCGCCGTGATCGATCTGCTCGCCGCCGTTCGGTCGCGCTGCACCGTGATCAGCCGGCTGCGTCTGGATGCCAATCTCCGTGAGCCACCCCCACCGCGCACCCTCAAACCCGGCCGACCGGCCAAGCAGGGTGCCGCGCTGCCCAAGCTCAAGGATCAGGCGGTCGACCCGCGCACATCCTGGCGCCGGGTCACCGTCAACGGCTGGTACGGCAACCAGACCCGGACCCTGGACATCGCCACCGGGACCGCTTCCTGGAACCGCAAAGGCGACCATGTTCCACTGCGCTGGGTCCTCGTGAAAGACGCCGAGAGCGACCGCGAGCTGCAGGCCTTCTTCAGCACCGATCCCGACCTCGCGCCCGAAACCATCGTCGCCTACTTCGTCCGGCGCTGGCAGGTCGAGGTCACCTTCGCCGAGGCCCGTGCGCACCTCGGCGCCGAAACCCAGCGGCAGTGGAACGATCTCGCCATCTTGCGCACCACCCCGGCTCTGCTCGGCTTTTACAGCTTGGTCTGCCTGTGGTCAGGCGAACTCATCGCCAAAGCTGTCGGCCCGCGCGGCGCCGTCTGGTACCCCAAGACCGCCTTTACCTTCTCCGACGCGATCGGGCTCGTGCGCTACCAGCTCTGGCTCGGCGGCATTAACCCAATGTCCACAGAAAACCTAGACCGCGCGAAAATCCCGCCCGGCCTGTTCAAACGCATGGCCAGCGCGCTCTGCTACGCTGCATGATTGGGCAAAGTCGAGCTGAGAGGCTGGCCCGAAACTCGTTGAGTGATTTCAGCCCTTTATGATGCCCTCGTTGTGGCAAACAGACGAGGAGGCACATCATGTGGACTGAAACCACTCGCCCGAAGTATGACCGTACGCACCTGCGTTACGCAAGTGATACCACGGACCTCGAATGGGAGGTGATCCGCCCGAAACTTCCGGCGGACCGCCGGATCGGTCGCCCGCGGGAGGTGGATCTCCGCGAGGTCATCA
>NZ_NRRL01000142.1 GCF_016583645.1 Rhodovibrio sodomensis
AACGGTCATCGAGACGGGGTCGGGAAAACCAGCACGAAGGCGCTGCACGCTACAGTGCGAGTAAGCGTATTGGACCCGGTCCGCGTATCTCCATACAGGCCCGCGGCGTGTAACGGCCGCATCGAGAGGCCGAAGACACGACTGCACCTGACCGCATGCCTACACCGGACCCGAGGAAAAAGGGCTTGCATCTGTGGGGGCGTCCAGACACGCCTGACCGCGATCAGCGAGGGCGCCTACGCCGACGGCGATTACGCCAGCGCGAGCGATGCGGCGCTGGCCAACCAGCACCTGCTGCTGGCGCGCCTCTACGCCAATAAGTTTCTTGTGCGCAACGAGACCTCCGCCGCGCGGCGCGTTGCCGCGGAGTTCGACAAGCTGGACGGCCGGCTCGAGACGCTCGATGCCGGCCTGCAGAACCCCGACCGGCGCGCCCTGCTGGGCGAGGTGCGCGATCTGCTGCCGCAGTACCGGGAGGCCTTCGCCGGCGCGCGCGAAGCGATCGTCGAGCGCAACCGCGTGATCCAGGAAACGATCGCTTCAGACGGCCGCGCGGTGGAAGCGGGGGCCGAGGCCATCCAGGCCAGCGTGATCGCCGACGAGAAAATCCTGAAAAACGCGACGGCCGCCACAACGGATACGACGCAAAGCCTGATGCTGGCCGTCGCGGTCGGCGGGATCGCGCTGGGCGCCCTGGCAGCTTGGCTGATCGGCGGGAAGATCTCCGCGGCCTTACGCCAGATCACTGAGGCGATGACGCAACTCGCCGACGGGGCGCGTAACGTCGAAGTGCCCGGCCTGGGCCGCGCGGACGAGATTGGCTCGATGGCCAAAGCGCTCGATGTCTTCAAGACGAACGCGCAACGGCAGCTGGAGATGGCCGAACAGCAGCAGGCCGAAGCCGAGCGCAAGGCCCAGGAGGCCGAGCGCATCCAGCAGGCAACGGAGCGCTTCCGCGGCGACGTCGATCAGATCCTCGATACGCTGAGCAGTTCCTCGACGGAGCTGGAGGCGACGGCGAGCACGCTGTCGGCCACCGCGACCGAGACGTCGCATCAGACCGACAACGTTGCGGCCGCCTCGGAGCAGGCCTCGGCCAATACCCAAACGGTCGCCTCGAGCACGGAAGAACTCGCCACCTCGATCCACGAGGTCTCGAGCCAAGTCGAGAAGACCGCCGGGATCGCCGAGCGTGCAAACGATCAGGCCCGCACGGCGATGACCAAGGTCTCCGAGGTCCAGACCGGCGCCGATGCGGTCACCCGCGTGATCCAGCTGATCAGCGACATCGCCGAGCAGACCAACCTGCTCGCCCTCAACGCCACCATCGAGGCCGCCCGCGCCGGCGAGGCCGGCAAGGGCTTCGCGGTGGTCGCGGGCGAGGTCAAGAACCTCGCCAAGCAAACCGCCAAGGCGACCGAGGAGGTGTCAGCCCAGATCGAGCGCATGCGCGGCTCGGTGCAGGAAGCCGTGCCGGCAATGGAGCAGGTCGCTGAGATCGTCCGGGAGATGAACGAGATCTCCGGGGTGGTCGCCTCGACCGCGACCCAGCAGGCGGCAGCGACCGAGGAGATCACCCGCAACGTCCAGCAGGCCGCCCAGGGGGCGCAGGAGGTCGCGGGCAACGTCCAGGGCCTGCGCGAGGGCGCCCAGGCGAGTTCCGCCGGCTCCGAGCAGGTGTTGTCGTCCGCCGGTGCCCTGGCGCAGCAGGCGAGCGAGCTGCGCACGGCCGTCGATGCCTACGTCCGCGAGGTGGCGGCGTAAGCATAGTGCCGCCCGGCTATGCGCGTGAGCCGGGCGGCACGCGCATAGCTTACTGACCCTCTCGAACCGGGGCCTCGTAGACCGATGACCATGATAAGCCTGTCCCTAAGCGCCGCACCAGATGTCGTGGAACTGGCCGGCCAGTTCGATGCCCTGCCCAAATCGGTCGTGGTGACCGAGCCCGGGCTCAGCGGCAGCTACCAACGCATCCTTTACGTCAATCCCGCCTTCGAGGCGATGACGGGATGGTCGCGGGCCGACGTGGTCGGCCGGACCCCGTCGTTGCTGCAGGGCCCGGAGACCGATCGAACGATCTTCAGGGATCTCCAGGGACGGCTTGTCCGCGGCGAAGGCTGGCAGGGCGAGACCGTCAACTACCGCCGCGACGGCAGCCCGTTCGTGATGGCCTGGTCGATCTCCCCCATGAAGAGCGCTGACGGAGCGCTGCGCGCATTCCTGGCCGTCCAGGACGACGTGACCGAGCGGCGCCAGCTGGAGCGGGCGGTCGAAGAGAGCGAACAGCGCTACCGCGCGCTGTTCGACCAGTCCTTCCAGCTGGCGACGGTCCTGGCGCCGGACGGCACGGTGCTCGCCGTCAACCAGACCGCGCTGCACTTCGGCGATGTCCGGGGCGCGGACGCGATCGGCCGGCCGTACTGGGACACGCCCTGGTGGCAGGTGTCCGAGGCGAGCCGGGCGCGGCTGCGCGAGGCCGTCGCCAGCGCCGCCGCCGGGACGTTCGTCCAGTTCAGGGCCCAGTGCCGCGGCCGCCACGGCGAACCGCACACGCTGGATGTCTCGATCAAGCCGGTGCGCGACGAGTCAGGCGGGATCGTCCTGCTGATGCACGAAGCCCGCGACGTCTCCCCGCTCGTCGAGCAGAAACAGCGCCTCAAGCGCGAAACCGCCCGTCTCAGCCAGGCCCAGCGGATCGGGCGCATGGGCGGCTGGGACTTCGACACCGCCACCCAGACCTTCCAGAACCACGACGAGTGCCGCGAGCTCTTCGGGCTGCCGAGCGACTTCGCCCGGACGTCGCGCGCGGCGTTCGAGACGATCGTCCATCCGGATGACCTGGAAGACCAACGCGAGGCCCTCGACCGGGCGTGCCGCACCGGCGAACGCTACGACGCGACCTTCCGGATCACGACCCCCGGCGGCGCGTACGTCGTCAACGCCGTGGGCGAGCCAATCCGGGATCGTACCGGCGCTGTCCAGGGGCTGGCCGGGATCGTGCAGGACATCACCGAACGGCACCGCTTCGAGCAGGAGCTTATTGCCGCCCGGAAAGAGGCGGAGGCGGCCAGCGAGGCGAAGTCGAAATTCCTAGCGACCATGGGCCATGAGCTCCGGACCCCGCTCAACGCGATCAACGGCTTCTCCGAGATCATGGCGGCCGAGAGCTTCGGCCCGCTCGGCACCCCGACGTATCGGGACTACGCAAAGCACATCCTCGACAGCGGCCACCACCTGCTGCAGCTGATCACCGATGTCCTGGACGTCACACGCTTGCAGATGAACACCCTGGAGGTTCACCCCGAGCGCTTCGACGTCAAAGACTTCGTTCGCAGAACGGCCGAGCAGTTCGGGCCGACGGCGCAGCAAGCTGGCGTCACCGTCGTCGCAGAGTGTGTCCAGGCCGAGCGGCTAACAGCGGACAAACGGCTGCTGCGGCAACTGTTGAGCAACCTGATCGGCAACGCCATCAAGTTCTCGCCGCCGTCGACGACGGTCGAGGTCGTGGGTGAAGGAACCGGGGACGGTGGGTATGCGCTCAGGATCCGGGACGAAGGGCCCGGCATCCCGGAAGAGGCCCGCCAGCGGCTCCTGCAGGCGTTCCAGCAGGGCGACGACACCCTCGCCCGGCGCCACGACGGGCTCGGCCTCGGCCTCTACATCGCCCGTGGCATCGCCGAGGCGCATGGGGGCCATCGGACATCGGGACCGCCCCGGGCGGCGGCGCCGAGATGACAGCGCATTTGCCGGGGCTGTGCCGGGCGGATCACGTATAGGGCGGCGCGTACGAGAGGGCGGCCGGCGAGACCGACGGGCGCGGCGCTACAGGCGCTTGATGAAGATCCAGTAGGCGTTCGGTTCGCTGGCGTTCAGCATCCGGACCCGGATATGCTCGGCGCGCGGATCGAGGTCGCTCTCGAACTCAAAGTCCATCGCGAGGTTACCCTGCGCGATGCCGTTCTCGAAGCGCCCGCGGAAAAACGGGTTGTCCATGCAGGGCGCGATCTCGGTGAAAAAGTTGTGCGAGAGATAGTTGGAATAGTCGAGGCCGGCGATCTGTTCTTCGAGCCTGTTGTAGCCGATGATCCGACCCTCGCCGTCGAGCTTCAGAACGCCGAACGGCAGTTCATTCAGCTCTTCCTGGGTCATCGCATCCACTTTGGCGGCAAGATCCGGATCGCCGAAGGTCGTCGTCATGTGTTCGTTCTGCCCATCGTCGTTGAATGATCTGGCTGGTGGAACCTACATCAGCTGGCTCGGATCCGTTGTCAGTTTGGTGTAGACGGCTTCGCCGAGTATGCCGTCAACCGTCTCGCCGTCGTCCGACAGCGGTAACAGAAGGCGTTCGAACGAGCCCGGCTCCGATCCGTCGCCGAAGTCGAAGGAGAGAAATTCGCGCGTCGCCCTAACACCATCGGCACATGCCGCATACGGCTTGAAAAACATCGGCGTCTCGTCGGTCAGGACCTCTCCGGTCATACGTCGACCCACCATATCCTCCAGCTCGGGTCCGACAAACCGTAAGCTGAACCGCAGGGGGCTTGGCCAGACGTCGACCAGAAGCAGCCGGGGCGCGTGCCGCTCGAGATCGGCCGTGTCGATGTCTTCCCGCCGCGGCATCCCGCGATCGCCTCTGAGACGGTCCCAATAGTCGGCGAGATCGAGCAGCTCGGCGGACCGGAGCTTACCGCGCACACGCTCCAGGGTTTTATCATCGAACAACTGCTGCGCTCCGCATCCGTGTTCCGAGCATGCTAAGTAGAAGCGGTTTCGCGAATATCAACGTACAGGATAATGGCGCACCTCAAAGTACCTGTTCAGGCAATGCGCGCAGGTCCCTTGCGCCCGCAAAAGATCAGAAAATTTGGTCGATCGTTTACGAGATATCAATGGTTCGAGCGCGCACTCAATGCGACCGAGATATGCGGGCACCACTAAACTTGGGATTAGAGAGATGGAACGCCAACTGGGTCGGTTCTCGATGGCCGCCAAGATCCTGTTCGTGGTCGGGTTGCTGGGCGTGGTTGCCGCGCTGGTCGCCGGGGTCGGGACGTTGGGCCTGGACCGTGTGACGACGGCGGCAACGGCCATTGAGGAGACGGGCGATGCGGTTAAGCTCGGCGCGCGCATCTCGCAGGACGTCGTTGAGCTGAACCGAGCGGAGTACGCCGCCGCCGCGGATCCCACCATGGTCGGCGAGATCAAGCAGCGGGTCGCCGAGGTACGTGCGGCCTTTCAGGAAAAACTGCAAGCCGCCCGATCCTTGGCCGACCCACGTGACCGCGCCAAGCTCGACGCGATCGCGGCCAGCTATGAGTCCTACCTGAGCGATCTCGACGCCACCTTGGCGGCCGCCGAGCGAGCGGCGAACGTCGAGCTGACCTCGGCGCAGCAGGCGGTCGTCGCATCCGTGCGTAAGAGCCGCGATCAGGCAGAAGCATTGCGCACGCGCGCCAGCGAATACGTCCAAGCCGTCGAAGGGAACGCGGCGCGCGTGACTGACAAAGCGCACGCAACGGAAACGATGGCGATGACCGTCATGCTCGTCGTGGCCGGTGTTGGCATCGTGGCCGGATTGGGCACGGGCCTGGTGGTTGCCCGAAAAGGCGTCGTGCAGCCGCTCGCCCGGTCGATCTCTGGCATGAACCAGCTCGCCAAGGGCGAACTCGAGATCGAGATCTACGGCGGCGAGCGGAAAGACGAAGCCGGGGACATTGCCCAGGCGCTCATTGTCTTCCGGGACGGCGCGCTCGAGAACCGGCGGATGGTGGACGAACAAGCGGCCGAGGCCAAGCGCAAGGAAGAGCGCGCCGGCCAGGTCCAGGAGCTAACGGACGCGTTCGAGCGCGAGGTCGACGAGGCCATGGGAACGCTCGCCTCCGCCGCGCAGGAATTGGAGAGCACCGCCCAGCAGATGGCGTCGACGGCGGAAGAGACCAGCAACCAGACGGAGACCGTCGCCGCGGCCTCGACAGAAGCGTCCAGCAACGTGCAGACGGTCGCCTCGGCGACCGAGGAACTCACCTCCTCGATCGAAGAAATCGGCCAGCAGGTCCAGAAGACCTCCGCGATCGCCGACAAGGCCGGCGATCAGGCGCAGACGGCGACGCAGCGGATCGAGGAACTCAAGGGTGCTGCTGACAAGATCGGCGAAATCGTGACCCTGATCTCGGACATCGCCGAGCAGACCAATCTGCTGGCGCTCAATGCCACGATTGAAGCCGCCCGGGCGGGCGACGCCGGCAAGGGCTTCGCGGTGGTCGCCAACGAGGTGAAGTCGCTCGCCTCCCAGACGGCCAAAGCTACCGAGGAGATCTCCGGGAAGATCACCGAGATGCAGGAAGGTGTGGCGAGCACCGTGCCGGCGATGCAGACGATCTCCGAGACCATCCAGGAATTGAACGAGATCGCGTCCTCCGTGGCGTCGGCCGGCGAGGAGCAGACCGCAGCCACACAGGAAATCGCCCGGAACGTGCAGGAAGCCGCGCAGGGTGTTCAGCAGGTTTCCGAGAACATCGACGGTCTAAAAGAAGCCTCCCAGGGGACGGCTTCCGCGGCAGAGCAGGTCGCCACGACGTCGAAACAGGTCGCCGAACGGGGCGAGAGCCTGAAGCAGCAGATCGGAAGTTATGTCAAAGAAATGCAGGCGGCCTGATCATCCGGCGTCGGCTACACGGTAAACGCCGGGTTCGTTCGGTAGCGACTTGAGAACGAACCCGGCCGTCCCTCACGATAACCTGTGGCAGAAGATCGGGATCTTGTTTTACAGACTTGCTCGCTTCGCTTCAGCGATCTCACGTGCCCGCGCAGCCAGATCCATGTCCTCCAAGCGCGATACCGCGCGTTCAACATCTCCAGCGGCCTGCCGGGTGTTGCGAGCAAGTTCCGTGAGCTTGGACACCTCGCCCGCCAAGGACCTGTCGTTAGAACCGGCATCCAAATCGTTGTTCCGGGTTGCGAAGCTGAGAACATTCGACATCCTGTCACCCCTTTTGCTCTGTTAGATGACCACAAGATGCCGTCAGCATTTCGTCGTGTCGCCCTGTCAAAGGTTCATCGCTGTGTGCAGCGGTTTATCAGCCTATCCCAAGGGATATCGGTGATTTACCGATTTGGGTGTCGCCTGACTGCTTTATCTCTCGACGCATTATCTGGCGCTAGATACCAAAAGGTGGCCCCAGCACGCGGTTCCGTATCCCAGCGCGCCGGGGCCGGCCAACGCGGACGGGCGACCGCGCCGACCAAACAGGCAGATCGGTAAAGCTGCGCAGCACGTCAAGGCCTACAAACTGCGCCCCGTCCTGAACACCGATGCGACAAAGCTTCCCAGTGAAGCAAACTGTCTAAACAAAACGCCAGACGGTACCTACACGCTCGATGCCGTTCCACACGGAACCTTCAGACCGATACGCCGAACCCCTGTATAACCGCCGACCTATATCCCCTGAACCATCTGGTCCCAGCATGCGTGTCAGTTATAGCCATGGGTTCATTGCATTCCCCTCTCCGCCTTTTACGTTTTCTTAGCGTCAAGTCCGATAGCTTGCTCGTATGGTCCCTGGCGGTGGCTGCCACTTTTCGTCGCAAAAGGGGCCAAAAGAACTAGGTCAGCGCCCTGCGCGCTCAGGAGAAATACGAAGTATGGCCTGCAGTTCCACAGGGACAGGATGCGAACGCTGTGAACGGTTGCCGGCGCGTCCGGACGCGCCTTCGATCCTATACCTCTGGCCCCCGCTCGGCCACAGCGCCGGCAAGATTAGAAAGCATCTTGAGTCGGGCGGTGTGCCCTTCGAGACCGCGGCCGACGGCGAGGGCATGATCCTCCAAGTCGCCGACGACGCGACCAGGCAGTCCCTGCTGGCACTGACCGAGACGCTGTCGCCCGAGGAGCGCCGAGCCGCGCGCACCCTCGCCCTGGCACCGGGCGAAACGCCCAGGTTCGCTGATTATCCCCGCGTCAACGCGCTGGACACCTTCCTGAACTACCTGCGCGCCGGACCGCTGCTCGATACGCTCGCAGATAACGCCTTTGAGGTCGGCTTCGCGCCGATCGTCTTCGCGGACGACCATGATGATATCATGGCGCACGGAGCGCAGTTACGCTTCCCGCAAATGAACGAGCCGCCCGAAATGGTATTCGATCTGGCCCGTCGCGCCGACCTCCTGCACCAACTGGATCGTAGCGCGCGCATTGCCTGCATCGAGGCGGCGCCGGCGCAGAACATCGATACACCGGTGTTCGTCGAGTTCCAGCCGGCGGCGATCTACGATCCCGTCTACTGTCTGCGCACCACCGTCGACGCCGCCAAGCGTGTCGGCCTGCCCCCGGAAAATATCGTCTTTACCTTAAACCACCCGAAAGGCGGCTACGACCTCGGGCATCTGCAAAACATTCTAAGCTACTACCACGAGCAGGGCTACGAAGTCGCGCTTGGCAAACTCGGCAGCGGGGTTGGCGCGCTTGAGCTGCTACAGCACCTGCGCCCGCAATACGCCTGGCTCGCCCCTCGCCTGGTCGCCGGTGTGGCGGGCGATCCCTACAGCGGCGTGATCGCGCGCAAGCTCCTGGAGATGGCGCATCGCCTGCGGATCGACACGATCGCCTACGCCGATCCGACCAGCCCGGAAGCCAACTGGCTGTACGAGCACGGTGTGAACTATCTTGCCAACCCCGTCAATCCGACCGAAGCGCAAGCAAAAACGTCGGCCGGGGACGTAGGTCATGAACACGCCGCCCAGTAGCCGGGCGACGGTGACCCACACGGCCACCAGCCCGGATGTCGTTCCCCTGAGACCGCCCGAGGCCGCCGCGGAACCGGCTGGCGACACGGCGATCCTGGACGCGGCCTGGCCGCTGCTTTTGGAACTCACGGCGCCGCTTTACATCGCCGCGCCGGACGGCCGGGTGATCTTCTCGAACCCGGCGTTCGATAGCGAGCTCGCCCCCGCCCTGCTGGGCGACGGCAACCGCCTACCAAACACGCTCGTGCGCCGGATTGCCCGGGCGACCGAGCCAGTGCGCCAGACCGAGCGACTCCCGGGCGGCACACCGGAGCAAACCCGTACTTTCGAAGGTCTTCACCGCGCCGTATCGATGCCGGATGGGGAGTTGCGTGGGCTGATCGGCACGTTCGCTGAAGTGACCCGGGCGCGCGCGGCGATTGCCGATGTGCGCGCCCTGCGCGGCCGTTTCGAGGAGATCCTCTCGACCGTCTCCGACTGGGTGTGGGAGGTCGACGCGGATTGGATCTTGACCAACTCCAGCACGCGCGACGACGGCGTGCTTGGCTTCGACCCGGTAAGCGCGATCGGCTGCAACCTCTTCGACCTCGGCGAGGTCAGGCAGAATCCGAAGGTGCCCAAACAGCGGCGGCTCAAAGCAAGCCGACGGGCGCCGTTCGAGCGGGTGCTCTACGTCGTCGCCGGCGGCACGCCGGATGAGCGGCTGTTCGAGATCTCCGGCATCCCGAAGTTCAACGAGGACAGCGGCGACTTCATCGGCTTCCACGGCTCCGCTCGTAACGTGACGCAGGAGGTTGCCGCCGATCGGCGGGCGCGCAACTATCGCGCCGAGCTTGAGGCGGCCCTCGGCGAACTCCGCACGAAGAATGCTGAATTGGCCACAGCTCTAGATCGCGTGAAGGCTGCGGACAAGGCGAAGAACCAGTTCCTGGCCATGGTTGGTCACGAACTACGCACGCCACTGAACGCTGTGATCGGTTTTTCCGAGATCATGGATCAGGAGCTGTTCGGCTCGCTCGGGGACGAGCGTTACAACGCCTACGTCGACGATATCCTGGCCTCATCCCGGCATCTGCTGGGCGTGATCAACGACATCATCGATGTGGTGAAGCTGGAGCTGGACGAGCTGCAACTGCGCCCCGACGGTATCGAGGTGGCGCGTTTGCTGGATACCTGCGCGGCCTTCGTGCGCGAGAAAGCCGGGCGCGAGGGGATCGAGCTCGCGGTCAAGCCCGACCTGGACCTGCCGGAGCTGGTCGCAGACCCACAGAAACTCCGGCAAATGCTGGTCAATCTCCTGACCAACGCGGTGAAATTCACCGATCCCGGCGGCCGGATCACTCTGACTGCAGCGCTGGAGGACGGCGAACTGGCGATCCGGGTGAGCGACACCGGTATCGGCATCCCCTACGATCTGCAACACGAAGTGTTACACCCCTTCAAGCAGGTCGACGGCTCGCTGTCGCGCAACGCCGAGGGCCTTGGAATCGGCCTGCCGCTAACCGCCCAACTGGCCCGGGCTCACGGTGGCCGCTTAACGTTAGACAGCGTTCCCGATCATGGAACAACCGTAGCGATATACCTGCCACTTGTCGCCGAGACCCGTCCTGTTAAGGCTATTGCTTCGTTTGAAGCTTCCTCGACCTCCGCGCCGTGACCGGCGGCCGCTAAGCTGGCAGCCGTGTCCCATCCGGGTCGACCCGCACATGAGATCAACCGGTTAAAGCGCGTAAAAACAACCTGATCGGCAACGCCATCAAGTTCTCGCCGCCGTCGACGACGGTCGAGGTCGTGGGTGAAGGAACCGAGGACGGTGGGTATGCGCTCAGGATCTGGGACGAAGGGCCCGGCATCCCGGAAGGAGCCCGCTAGCGGCTCCTGCAGACGTTCCAGCAGAGCGACGACAGCCCCGCCCGGCGCCACGACGGGCTCGGACTCGGCCTTTACATCGCACGCGGCATCGCCGAGGCGCATGGGGGCCATCTGGACATCGGGACCGCCCCGGCCGGCGGCACCGAGATGACAGCGCATTTACCGGCGCTGTGCCGCGCGGATCACGTATCGGGCGGCGCGTGCGAGAGGGCGGCCGGCGAGACCGACGGGGTCGGCGCTACAGGCGCTTGATGAAGATCCAGTAGGCGTTCGGTTCACCGGCGTTCAGCATCCGGACCCGGATGTGCTCGGCGCGCGGATCGAGGTCGCTCTCGAACTCGAAGTCCATCGCGAGGTTGCCCTCGGCGATGCCGTCCTCGAAGCGCCCGCGGAAAAACGGGTTGTCCATGCAGGGCGCGATCTCGTTGAAAAAGTTGTGCGAGAGATAGGTGGAATAGTCGACGCCGGCGATCTGTTCCTCGAGCCGGTTGTAGCCGATAATCCGACCCTGGCCGTCGAGCTTCAGAACGCCGAACGGCAGTTCGTCCGGCTGTTGTTCTGCGACAACAACGGTGGCCGGTGAGCGTCAGCCACGTTGACCGGTGACGGCTGGCTCGGGGCGATCCACAGGCCCGGCCGAACAGGCCGGCCGACCGCGCGCCCCCAGTCGCGCGCCGTAGGTCGGCCGGCCGTCGGTGAGGCCGGGCCTTGTGGATCGCGCTGGCCCCGGTGGATCCGTCTTTTCGGGTAGAAACTGGCCGGTGCGGATCGTTAGGGCGACCGCAGGAAAAACAAGAACTCTGTCGATCAAGTCGATGGAGGTGCGGTTGCCCGGTAGACCCATCACCGACCAGCAGAAGGCACTCTATATGCGTGA
>NZ_NRRL01000143.1 GCF_016583645.1 Rhodovibrio sodomensis
CCAGGATCGGCAGCGGCACGCCCGCCCCGCCGACCCGCAGGGTCGCGTCCAGCGCGTCGATCAGCGCCTCGTCGCCGAGCGCGAATCCGCAGCGCAGCCCGGCCGCGCTGGAGCGCTTGGATAGCGAGTGGAAGATGAGCAATTGGCTAAGATCGCCGCCGCCCGCCGCATCGGCCCGCTCGGCGACCACCTCCAGCGCGCCGGGCGGCGGGGTGTCGTCGTAGATCTCCGCATAGCACTCATCGCACGCCAGCACGAAGCCGTGGGCCCGCGCGGTCGCGATCGCGGCGGCCAGCTTGTCCGGGCCGGCGACCGCGCCCTGCGGGTTGGACGGCGTGTTCAGGAAGGCAAGCGCGGTGCGCCGCAGCGTCGCCGGGTCGAGGCTGGCGTAGTCCGGCATGAACCCGGTCGCCGCGGTCGCCGGCACGAACACCGGCGTCGCGCCGGCGGCGAGCGCCGCGCCGGCGTAGACGTGGTAGAAGGGGTTGGGGAGCAGCACGACGTCGCGCCCGCGGCGCACGCTCGACAGCGCGGCGAAGAACAGCCCCTCGCGCGTGCCCGGCAGCGGCAGCAGCTGGCGCGCCGGGTCGACCGCCCGGCCCTGGCCGATCAGCCCGGCGGCGGCGGGATACCGCCGGGCCAGCCAGTCGGTGCAGGCCTCGCGATAGGCGTCGGTCCCGCGCGGCGGCGGGTAGTTCTGCCAGCCGGCGGCCCCGGCGAGCGCCCGGTCGATCAGCGCCGGCGGATCGTTCCGCGGCTCCCCCACCTGCAGCGCGATCGGTGCGCCGTCGGCCGCTGGCGACCGCCCCGGCGCGAGCCCGTCCAGCAGCCGGTTCAGCTTGATGAACGGGTGAAAGGCCTGGATGTCCCGCCTGGAACTGCTGACGGCGGCGACCATGCGCGCATCCTCTCTGTCGCTCAAATACTTAAAAGCGGGCGTTCGCACGGGGCGCCCGTTGGATTCACGGTTCGTTTCGCCGGCCGCCAGTCTACCCGGGCCGGAGTCCGGCGGCAAGCTGGCCCGCGCCCTGGACACGCACGCGTCACGTGCAGGCTTTGCAAAGGAACACCGACTCACCCCCTCTCCTCCACTGGGAGGAGAGGGAAGGGGAGAGGAGGTTGCCGGGGGCCGATATCGCGGCACCCTCCTGCCCTAGCCCCTCCTCCCAGTGGAGGAGGGGAATCAGTTGGGCGGCTCCTCACCCCTGGGCGGCGCCCCACCCCGCACCCAAAAAAGACCCGGCCAGCCGAGGTGGCTGAACCGGGCCCAGTCGGGCGGAGGAAACGCCCAAGGGGACCCCGGCCGGCGAAAGTCCGCCGGGCCGGCCGGGGCAAAGCGATTCCGGGCGCGGTTACACCGTCTGGGAACCGCGGCCGAACTCGGGGTAGGCCTCCAGGCCAAGCTCGGCCTGGTCGAGGCCGTTGACCTCGGCCTCCTCGTCGACGCGCAGGCCGATGGTATACTTGAGCACCAGCCAGACGATCGCGGAGGTCACGGTCATGAAGACGCCGATGGCGACGATGCCGATGACCTGGACCACGAGGTCTCCGCCGCCGAAGATGCCGACGGCCAGCGTGCCCCAGATACCGGCGACCAGGTGGGCCGAGATGGCGCCGACCACGTCGTCGATCTTGAGCTTGTCCAGCAGCGGGATGGCGAACACCACCAGGATACCGCCGATCGCGCCGACGATGATCGCCAGGAAGTGGTTCTGCAGATCCGGTCCCGCGGTGATCGAGACCAGGCCGGCGATCGCGCCGTTCAGCGCCATCGTCAGGTCGACCTTCTTGTAGATGATCTGCGTCAGCAGCATGGCGGCGACCACACCGGCCGCGGCGGCCAGGTTGGTGTTGACGTAGACGATCGCCATCGCGCTGGCGTCGAGCGCCGAGCCGAGCGCCAGCTGCGAGCCGCCGTTAAAGCCGAACCAGCCCAGCCACAGGATGAACGTGCCCAGCGTGGCGAGCGGCAGGTTGGCGCCCGGCATCGGCCGGACCGAGCCGTCGGCGCCGTACTTGCCGCGGCGCGCGCCGACGATCAGGGCACCGGTCAGCGCGGCCCAGCCGCCCACGGAGTGGACGATGGTGGAGCCGGCGAAGTCGGAGAAGCCCATCTCGGCGAGCCAGCCGCCGCCCCAGGTCCAGGAGCCCTGGATCGGGTACAGGATGCCGGTCAGCACCACGACGAAGATCAGGAACGGCCAGAGCTTGATGCGCTCGGCGACCGTGCCGGAGACGATCGACGCGGCGGTGGCGACGAACACCATCTGGAAGAACCAGTCGGACATCACCGAGTAGCCGCTGTCGACCACCGTCTGCAGCGTGCTCTCGTCGCCGGTGCCGTTGATCAGCGCCAGCTCCGCGGCCGAGGTGTTATAGAACAGGCTGAACGAGCCGATGTAGCCGGACACGTCGACGTACATCAGCGCGTAGCCGATCAGGTAATACATAATGCCCGCGATCGAGTAGAGCGCGATGTTCTTCAGGCAGATCGTCGCCGTGTTCTTGGAGCGCACCAGACCCGATTCGAGCATGGCGAATCCAGCGGCCATCCACATCACGAGGAAGCCGCTGACCAGGAAGCTGAAAGTGTTGAAGACGAACGCGGTCTCGCCGCTGACTTCGGCATGGGCCGGGGCCGCGAGGCCGACGCCGCCGAGCGCGGCGAGGCCGAGCACGGCCGCGGATTTGCGCAGGACGCTCATTGTTAAGGCCCCCCTTTTTAAAGCGCGTCGCTATCGGATTCGCCGGTGCGGATGCGCACGGCGTGGGAGACGTCGAGGACGAAGATCTTGCCGTCGCCGATCCGGCCGGTGTTGGCGGCCTTGCTGATCGCTTCCACCGCGCTTTCGACGCGGTCGTCCGACAGCACCAGTTCGATCTTCACCTTGGGCAGGAAGTTCACGGCGTACTCGGCGCCGCGGTAGATCTCCGTCTGCCCTTTTTGACGGCCGTAGCCCTTCACTTCGCTAACCGTCAGGCCCTCGATGCCCAGACCCGTCAGGGCCTCCCGGACTTCGTCGAGCTTGAAGGGCTTGATGATCGCCATAACCATTTTCATGGCGTCGTTCCCTCTATGGCGTTGGTTTCCCGGAACGCTGGACCACGGGATCGCTCCGGATGCCGTCGACCGACCCCCTCGCGTCGACCGCCGGCGCCGGACCCGCGTCCGTCCCGGCACATCTGAATCAAGTTCCGTGCCAATCCGATCGGGCAGCCGATGTTTTTCGTTTTTCAGTGACTTAGCGGTCAGCATCCGCCCGGCGTGCGCAGCCTCTGACCAAAACCGACTGCCTAATTATTCGGCATTGCTGCGTGCCTGATCAGCAATTGACCAAATGCTCGCGCAGCACGCGGACCGCAGCACCCGGTTGCACGGCCGGCGCTGGCTGCCACCCGGTTGTGCCGGTGAGGCGCCGTCCAAACGCGCGGCACGCGGCCGCGCGTGAATCGCCGTTCCAGCCACTGGACAAGCCGCGAAACGACCTAGATTTTGTCCGCATGGCCCAGCACACTTCCCCTTCGCAGACCCGCCCGGCGACCGCGCGCCCGGATCCGACCGGGTCCGAAACGCTGCACGCCGAGGTTCTGGTGGTCGGCGGCGGCCTGGTCGGCGCCACGCTGGCGAGCGCGCTGGCCTCCGCCGGGATCGAGACGGTCGTGGTCGACCGCGAGAACCCGGAAGACGTCCTGAAGATGACCTTCGACGGCCGCGCGTCCGCGATCGCGGCCGGCTCGCGGCACATGATGGAGGCGATCGGTCTGTGGGACCTGGTGAGCGACCAGGCGCAGCCGATCCTGGACATCATGGTGACCGACGGACGAATCGGCCGGCGCAAGTCGCCGCTGCACCTGCACTACGACCACCGCGAGGTCGGCGAGGCGATGGGCCACATCGTCGAGAACCGGGTGCTGCGCCAGGGCCAGCAGAAGCTGCTGCCCAGTTTCGAGCGGCTCACGGTGCTGGCGCCCGTGGGGGTCGAGCGGGTGGTCCGCACGACCGGCCACGCGACCGCCAGCCTGACCGACGGCCGCAAGGTCCGCGCGCGCCTGGTCGCCGGCTGCGACGGCCGCGGCTCGCCGCTGCGCACGTCGGCGGAGATCCGCACCGCGCACTGGACCTACGACCAGGCGGGCATCGTCGCCACGCTGCAACACGACGCCGACCACCAGGGCACGGCGCACGAGCACTTCCTGCCGTCGGGGCCGTTCGCGATGCTGCCGATGGTCGACGGTCCGGGCGGCCAGCACCGCTCGTCGATCGTCTGGACCGAAAGGAAGCGTCTGGCCGAGCATTTCCACGGCCTCGACCAGGACGCCTTCGCGCGCGAGGTGCTGCGCCGGTTCGGCCCGGATTACGGCGATGTCCGGGAGATCGGCCCGCGCTTCAATTACCCGCTCTCCGGGCTGCACGCCGAGCGCTACATCGACACCCGCCTGGCCCTGGTCGGCGACAGCGCGCATGCCATCCACCCGATCGCCGGTCAGGGCCTCAACCTCGGCCTGCGCGACGTCGCCGCGCTGGCGGAATGCATCGTCGACGCCCGCCGGCTGGGGCTGGACGTGGGCAACCCCGACGTGCTGCGCCGCTATCAGCGCTGGCGCCGGCCGGACAACCTGATCCTGGTCGCCGCCACGCACACCCTCGACCACCTGTTCTCCAACGACTTCGGGCCGCTGCGCCTGGCCCGCGATCTGGGCCTGGCGGGGGTCAACCGAATCGGGCCGATGAAGAAGCTGTTCATGCAGCACGCCATGGGCACCCTGGGCGACCTGCCGCGGCTGATCCGCGGCGAGCAGCTGTGAAGCGGCTGGCGGCCCTGGCGCTGGCCGGCCTGCTCTGGGCGACGCCGGCGCCGGCGCTGGAACCGCTGGGCGACCGCGGCCTGGCGGTGGTCAACGGCGGCGGCGGGGAGTTCTTCGTCACCCCGGTCCCGATCACCTGGGACATCGCGCACTCCTCCGACAGCGGCCGGGTCGTGCACATGGCCTGGCTGCACCAGGGGCAGGAGCCCGGCAGCTGGTCGGACAAGGTGTCGATACAGCTGTTCCCGGGCGAGACCGACATCTCCGGCGAGCAGCTGCTGGACCAGATCGCCCGGCGGTATGCGCGCGACTGCCGCAACCTGCTGGGCACCGAAACCGAGGTGCGGCGGAAACGCGGCCGCACGGTCGCCTTCCGCCTGCTGGGCTGCACCGAGCATGAAAAGACCGGGCGCGGCGAACTGGCGCTGTTCCGGGTCGTCCAGGGGTCGGAATCGCTCTACTTGGTGCAGCGCGCCTGGCGCACGCCCACGTTCGATAGCAAGCACCTGCCGTTCGCCCGGGAGATCCTGGGCAAGACCCGGCTGTGGCTGCAGGGCGGCCGGGTCTGCCAGGCGGACTCGCCGGATGCCGAGCGCGCCTGCCCGCCGCGCCTGGCCGGAGCGATCCAGAACACCTCGCGCGACCAGCCGGTCACCGTGGTCAAGCTGGGCGACGGCAAGGCGCCGGACGGCGCGCAGAACGGCGGTCAGAAAGGCAGCGACGCGGACGCCGCCGACTAGAGCAAGATGCTGAAAGGTGAAGCCACCTTTCAGCTGAATCTTGCCCTCATGTTGTGAAGTTCTGAGCGGACGGCCCAAGGCGCCCTCCTCGGACCAGTCGAAGGTCACGGCGCTGCAACACATGCCGGCTTGTGTGCGCCGCGCGCGCCGGCTAGGCGTGGTGGCGATTTTGAACGTCCACCTTCGGTATTCAGATCCCGCCATGCCCGATCCGCTGCACGCCCGCTGGGCGCGCCCGTTCGTCCGCGTTCTGACACCGCCCGCGGTGCGTGTCCTCACCGCCCTCCTGCTGCTCGGCGTGTCCGCCCCGGTCGCGGCGCAGGACGACGTGTCCGGCGCCCAGGACCCCCAGAACCGCGCGGACACCGCCCAGCTGTACGACGATCCGCCCCGGCCGGGCTCGGAGGACGGCAGCTGGACCGTGAACTGGGAAAACGACATCTTCGGCGGTACCGACCGCAATTACACCAACGGCAACCGCCTGTCCTACGTCTCCCCGGAAGCCGGCATGGGCGGGCTGCACGGCCCAATCGCCCGCGCGCTGTTGTTCGCCGACCAGGACGACCGGGTGCGCTGGGGCCTGGCGATCGGGCAGAGCCTGTACACCCCGCGCGACACCGAGGCCCGGCAGCCGCTGCCGGACCAGCACCCCTACGCCGCCTGGGCCTACGGCGAATATTCCGTCTACGCGCAGGACCGGAATTCCCTGCGCATGATCGGCCTGCAGGCCGGCCTGGTCGGCCCCAGCGCGCAGGGCGAGTGGGTGCAGAACAACGTCCACGAGATCGTCAACAGCTACGAGGTCAACGGCTGGGACAATCAGCTCGCGGACGAGCCCGCGTTCGCGCTGATGTACGAGCGCAAGGAGCGTGCCCTGATCGCCGGGGAATACGTCGGCCTGGAACTGGACGTGGTGCCGCATGTCGGCCTCTCCCTGGGCACGCTGCGCACCCAGGCGAGCGCGGGCGCCACGCTGCGCTTCGGCGACGACCTGAAGCGCGACTTCGGCCCGCCGCGGATCCGCCCGGCAATGGGCGGCAGCGGCTATTTCGAGGCCACGCCGAGCTTCAACTGGTACCTGTTCGTCGGCTTCGAAGGCCGCGCGGTCGCGCGCAACCTGTTCCTGGACGGCAACACCTGGAAGGATAGCCCCAGCGTCGACAAGAAGCCGTTCGTCGGCGAGCTGCAGTACGGCCTGGTGCTGCAGTACGACCGCATCCAGCTCGCCTGGACCTTCGTCACCCGCTCCCGCCAGTTCGAGGAGCAGGAGCGCCCGCAGCAATTCGGCGCCGTCAGCCTGTCGGTCAAGTTCTGAGAGCAAACGGCGGTCCCGGCACTCCGGCGCCGGCCACGGCACCGCCCGGCGGCTGCGCCACGCCCTGAGCACAATCGATGAAGGTCGAGCCGACCTTCATCGTGAATTTTGCTCTAACGGCTTGAAGAGAGAACGGCCTGAAGAGAGAGCAAGATTCAGCTGAAAGGTGGCTTCACCTTGCAGTATCTTGCTCCCGTGCGACTGCGACCTCGCGGCGGGCGTGCGCCGGGGTCGCGGGCGGCCGCCGGTCAGCCCGCCGTCGCGGTCTTCACCAGCCGGCTGTTCGGGCGCAGGATCTCGCGCCGGGCGAGCAGCGCGCGGCCGTCGACCTCAGGGCTGGCCTGCAGCGCGGCCTCGATCGCCAGCTGCTCGAACACGTCGCGCTGCGCCCGGCTGCCGCCCAGCCGCCACAGGTCGCCGCGGATCGGGCCGAGCAGCTCCAGCGCGTCCTCCGCGTCGCCGCGATAGAACGCGACGATCGCCCGGCACAGCCCGTCCAGCACCTGCGCCAGCGCCGGATCGCGCAGGCCTGCGCGCTTCATCCGGGTGAGCGTGCCGTCGGCCAGCCGTTCGGCCGCCGCCAGCTCGCCCGCCGCGGCCAGCGCGAGCACCTTGTGCGGCTCGGTGAAGGCGCCGTTGAAGTCGTCGGCGAGCGCCTGCACCGGCGCCACCAGCGCCTGCCAGCGCGCGCCCGGATCGATCCCCAGGAACTGCAGCCGGGCGAGCAGCGAGGCCGCGTTCTGGACGTCCAGATAGAACGGCCGCGCACCGGGCGCGAGATGGGCGTCGTAGAGCTGCAGCACCTCCGCGTCGCGGCCAAGCTCGACGGCGTACAGCGCGCGATGCCACCAGACGTGGTTCTTGAACGGGTTGCGGTCGTCCCACGCCGGCTGGCGCAGGGGAATCAAGTCGCAGCCTTCCTGAAAGCGCTCATCCATCTCCAGCACGTGCGCCAGGGCGTGCAGCGCCCACAGGTCGTCCGGCGCGTGCTGCACCGCCTGGCGGGCGTAGGCCTCGGCGCGCCGGCGCTCGCCCGATTCCTCCAGCCCGAAGGCGAGCATGCCGAGCACGCTGCCGTAGCCCGGCAGGTCGGGCGTCCAGGCGCGCAGGCTTTCCGCCGGCCCCTCGGTCAGGGCATCCTCGCGCCCGCGCCAGAACGCGTTCAGGTGGTGCAAGCGCAGCGCCAGCAGGTCGTGCGGGTAGGCGCGCACGATCCGCTGCCAGATCGTGGCCGCACCGACGACATCGCCCTCCGCCCAGCTGGCGAGCGCGGCGACGTGGCCGCGCTCCCGGTCGTTCAGCCGGTCGTGCTGCGCCTTCGCGGAGTCGGCCGCCTGCCGAGCCTTGGCGACCGTGCCCCCGGTGCCGAGCAGCAGATACTGGTAGCCCTTGAAGCAGTGCGCCAGCGCGAACCCGGGGTCGGCCGCGAGCGCGGCCTTGACGTGGTCGTTGGCGCTCGAGCGGTATTCCAGGGTCGCCAGCACCGCCCGTTCGTACGCCTGCACGGCGTCCCGGCTGTCGGTGCTGGCGGGTTGGTTCCAGAGGTCGGTGGTCGGCATGGCGGTTCCCGAGAGGTCGGTGGGGCATCTGGGCTGGCGCGGGCGTCGGCTGGGCTCCAAGATGGCGATCGGGGCCGGACAGGACCAGGGGCCGGACAGGACCAGGGGCCGGACAGGACCAGGGGCCGGACAGGACCAGAGGCGCGGCCAGGCCGACGGCGGGCCGCGGCGGTGCCGGACGGTCCCGCCGGGGCGACCCCTCGGCGTGCGTGTTCCAGGCCATCAGAATCGCGCGGCGCGGGTATGTTAACGATTTCTTATCCCAACTCGGCTACCTGAGCCGTGGCGGGGTCTCTGCCTCCACGCCTGTTTCCTTCCAGCGCGAGTGTGCGATGCCGCACCGCCGTCCAAGTCTGGCCGTCCTGAAAACGCTGCGCAGCGCCGTCGCGCCGCCGGCGCTGGGCGCGCTCGCGGCGCTGTCGGGCGTCTATGCGGTCATGGGCACGCCGGCCAGCGGACAGGCGCTGGGCGCCCTGATCGCCCTGGGCGCGGCCGGCGCGGCCGTGATCACGGCCTGGTCCGCGCACGCCCGCGCGACCCAGCAAGCCGTCCGCGCGGCCCAGCTGGAGCACATCGCCGACGCCTCCACCGACTGGACCTGGGCGATGGACCGCGAGCTGCGGTTCACCCACCTGTCGGCCAAGTTCAAGACGGCGTTCGGGTTTCCGCCCAGCCGGGTGATCGGCCAGCGCCGGGACACCCTGATCGGCCCGGGAAACGATCCCGAGCAGGTCGCCCGACACCTGGCCGACCTGCGCGCCCAGCGTGCGTTCCGCGACTTCACCTACAAGGCCCGGCGCGAGGACGGCCGCCGGCTCTGGGTCCGGGTCAGCGGCGTGCCGGTGTTCACCGCGGACGGCAGTTTCGACGGCTACCGCGGGGTCGCCAGCGACGTCACCGCGCAGTTCATGGCCGAGCAGGCCGCCCGGACCGCCCAGCGCAGGCTGATCGACCTGACCGACAGCATCCCCGGCGCGGTCTATCAGCTCCGCCGCGACCCCGAGGGTTTGCACATGACCTTCGTCTCCGCCGGGATCTCGAGCTTGTACGGGATCGAGAAGGCGCAGGCCTACAGCATCGACACGCTGCTGGCGAAGGTCCATCCCGACGACGCCGGGCGGGTCGACCGGGAGATCGAGGCGGCCTACCGCGACCAGCGCAACATCCATCTGGAACACCGGATCGTCGTCGACGGCGCGGTCAAATGGGTCCGCGCCCAGGCGGTCGCGCGGGTCGAGGCGCCGGACGTCGTGGTCTGGAACGGCCTGCTGACCGATGTCAGCCGGCTGAAGGACGCCGAGGCGAAGCTGCGCGCGCAGCAGGACCGCTACGAGCGGGCCGTGCGCGGCTCGCGCGACGGGGTGTGGGACTACGACCTGCGGACCGACAGCGTGTATTACAGTTCGCGCTGCCACGAGCTGCTCGACTGCGGGGAAGACGAGCTCGGCACCGACGCGGCGGCGTTCGTGCAGCGCGTGCTGCCGAAGGACCGGGACGAACTGCGCCGGACGATCGCCCGTCACATCAAGCACGGCGCGCCCTACGACATCGAGGTGCGCGTGCAGGTCGGCCCGGCGCCCGGCGCCGGCGGCAAGGCGGGGACGCCCGCGGTCCGCTGGTTCCGCCTGCGCGCGGAGACGGAGCGCGACGCCGACGGCCGGGCGGTGCGGATGGCCGGTACCCTGTCGGACATCGACGACCTGAAAAGCCAGGAGCGCGAGCTGATCGCCGCGCGCGAGAAGGCGGAGCTCGCCAACAAGTCGAAGACCGAGTTCCTGGCCAACATGAGCCACGAGCTGCGCACGCCGCTGAACGCCGTGATCGGCTTCGCCGAGGTGATCGAGGGCCAGCTGCTGGGCGAGATCGGCAACCCGCGCTACCGCGCCTACGCCAGCGACATCCGGGAAAGCGGGCAGCACCTGCTGAGCCTGATCAACGACATCCTCGACCACGCCAAGATCGAGGCCGGCCGGCGCGAGCTGCACGAGGAGTGGCTGCGGCTGCCCGACCTGATCCACGCCACCGTGCGGCTGGTGCGCGAGCGCGCCCACGACCGCGGCATCCACCTCGACGTTGTACCCGCGGCCCGCCTGCCGCAGGTCTACGCGGACCAGCGCGGGGTCAAGCAGATCCTGCTCAACCTGCTAACCAACGCGATCAAGTTCACGCCCGAGCAGGGCCGGGTCTCGGTCCGCACGGAGGTCTCGGCGGACGGGCTGTGGCTGGAAGTTGCGGACACCGGCATCGGCATCGCCGAGCACGACATCGACAAGGCGATGGCCCCGTTCGGCCAGGCGGACAACTGGCTGACCCGGGAGCACGAGGGCACCGGTCTCGGGCTCGCCCTGTGCAAGCAGCTGGCCGAACTGCACGACGGCACGCTGACGCTCGACAGCACGCCCGGCGCGGGCACGCGCGTGCGCGTCACCCTGCCCGCCGACCGCCTGGAATACACCGCCGAACCGCCCCGCGCCACCGCCGCCGCGCAGTGATCGGAGTCAGGGGTCGCCGGCTGCCGTAAGGTGGATTCGCCGCGCCAGCGGCAATCCACCGCAACGGCCGTGCCGCGCGGCCCCGGCATATCGGCGGGTTGCAAGCGCGAACCCGCCCTACCGCTCCCCGACGAAACAGCCGACCTAATCCCCCTCCTCCACCTGGGAGGAGGGGCAAGGGGAGGAGGGTGCCGCGCTGCATCGGTGCCGTGCCAACCTCCTCACCCCAGCCCTCTCCTCCCATGTGGAGGAGAGGGGTAGAGTCGAGGAGGAGCGCGGTGGCGGTGGGTCCCGGGGAGTAGCCGTTGGCCGGCGGCTTTCGCCGTGTGCCGGTGCCTCAATCCGGGCCGTCGCTCCGTTTCTCCTCCCCGCTCATCAAACCGG
>NZ_NRRL01000144.1 GCF_016583645.1 Rhodovibrio sodomensis
TCCATACAGGCCCGCGGCGTGTAACGGCCGCATCGAGAGGCCGAAGACACGACTGCACCTGACCGCATGCCTACACCGGACCCGAGGAAAAAGGGCTTGCATCTGTGGGGGCGTCCAGACACGCCTTTACCGTGCAGCCGGCACGCCATTTCCATTTCCGCGTCGTAGAACCTGTCTTTTTTCAGGTTCGCGCCTCCAGTGAAAACCACACCACCTCCGGCTCTCAAGATTTCCTCACCGGAAACGACGGTTCGCCCTCCCAGTTCCAGACGAGCGGAGCACGCATTAAGGTACAAGCTGTCGTTGGCCGTCATTTCGCCGGGGTTGCCGTCGATCACAACGGCGAAAGTGTGACGGCCGGCCTTGTCGCTGATGTAATGTCCAGTCGCTTTCAGTTTTCCACCGTCTCGGACGCCGGCGCGACTCGGGAAGTCATTCGTGCTGAAAGACCCGCTAGGGGAAGACCATATGTCATCAGGCTTTCGGTCGGTATGGATTACATCCATCAGGTTCCCGCCTCTGAACCAAGACAGGATGTGACGGCGCGAGTTCTCGTGACCATTCTTCTTCTCGCCACCTACAATTATGTCCGGGACCGTTCCGTTGTCCTTTGGCAGCGTGGGTCTCCAAGCCATCAACTTGGTGTGCCAATCGGTCGCGTCCCACTTTTGCGGATCTTCTGTGAGCTCGCTCGAAGGAAGTGAATACGCTTCCACTCGGAGTCCTTCCGCCACACCTGCCTTCAGGTTTCGTCTGTCTCCGTCGACAGTGGGCCCCTCCAGGGAACCAATGGAGCTTGCGATTTGCCCGTGCCGTTCCGGACTGAAGATCACCTCGGTGTCTTTAGGCGCTGAATAATCGTCGCCATCATGGGCAATTTCAACAGAAACGTCCGCAGCGACTCCCCTGAGGCCACCGGTTTTTTTCGCCGATTGGTAGGCTAAAGGCTCGAACCACGACGACGCGACGAATGTGTCGTCGAACGGAGCATTGGGAATGTCGTTCCAATGACTGACATGGGCGGGAATAAGCTGGTCTAACGGAAGGTTCTTCGAACGTGAAATCGTGCTTTTGAACCTGTTCTCAAAGTCGGGAACATGATCCGACCATTGGCACGTGTAACTGAGGGAAAAAGGGGTCGGAGACGCAGAGCTTTTTCTGAAGGTGGCGGCAAGCGCTTTTTTGTCGTTTCCACTCGAAGACACGCCAAGTTCAAAAGATGCGGAGTTTAGGATGCTGCCATCGACAGAGATTGCGCCACGACATGTGAGCAGGTTTTCGAGTTCAATCCGACGAGCCTTGCTGACGGCTTTAGCGAAGTCGGATCCGACTTTGGGACCCTCGAAAACAAGGCGGATTTTGTGAAGCCCCGTCTGTCCGGTGTTCAGCCATCCTGTCCGTCGGATCATGGCCGGGGCGTATATATCGATGTCGCCGAAAATGCCGGTGTCGATGTGATCGATCAATGAGACGCTCTCGCTGGCCGACCCGTGGAACCGATGCCAAAAATCTGGCATGTCCGTGCCCATGTTTCCTAGCACGCGCGGGTGAACGGACGTGACCATGCCCATGCACCACTTGGTGTCGTCGGCTTCGACGCACTTCGGCTCCCCGGCAGTAACGGTATTCACATTTCCGAGACCGACTAGAGCGGCGGTCGCTAAAAGCATCTTTCGCATTTTCGATGTCTCCTGTTGACGGGACCGCAGAAACATTAGGGCACTTGATAGGCATCGAAAGATGAGCGCGGCAGTCCGCAGTCAAGCGGATCGCCGCGCTCGGAATGACATTCGATCAGTCGAAGCTCACGGCTCCGTCCGCCCCTTCGAAGTTGGAGGCGTTGTTGGAGTCTCCCTCGACCTTATGAACGAACCCGTCGTCCACGCGGCGGAGCGTGGTTTCGTCCGGCTCGCGGAGCATGAGCGTCCACTTCACGCCGTTGCGGTAGGCCATCTCGGGGCCGTAAGCGTCCTTGCCGTGCCAGCGGCACGCCATTTCGACGTCGGCCTTGTAGACGCGACCTTCGGCGAGATCGGCGCCGCCGGTGACGACGTAGCCGCCGCCCTCCCGCAGCATTTCCTCGCCGGAAAGGATCGTGTTCCCGTCGAGGGACATCGAAATGGAACAGGCGTTCAGGTCGTACCGGCCGTTCGTCGGGTTCTTGCCCGGATTTCCGTCGACCACGACCGCGAAAGTGTGCCGACCGGTTGCGTCGGCGATGAAGTAGCCGTCCGCGACTAGCTTGCCGCCGTGGCGCACGCCGGCCCGAGAGGCGATCTGGGTGGTGGAGAAAACTCCGCTCGGAACCGACCAAGTCGCGTCAGGCTTGCCCGAGACGTCGATGGACTCCATCAGGTTCCCGGAGTCGAAGAACGCTTTTCGACGCTTATGCTCGAAATCCCATCCGTTCCGTTGTTCGCCGTCGAGGAAAACAGGCGGATACCCATCCTCGACATCAAACAATTCGCGAGGCCCGGAAAGGTAATTGGGATGCCATTCGGTGGCGTCCCAAGCAAGGTCGTCCTGCTTCAGCTTGTCCGACGACAGGGTGTGTGCGGAAACTTTCAGGCCCGGCACGACGGTTTTTTTGAAGTTCTTTTTCTCGCCGTCGAAGGTCTGCGTGATGACGGACGATCCCGAACTCGCGAGTTGGCCGTACTTCTCGCCTTTGAAGATGATCTCTCCCGGGCTCGGAGCGCGGTATTCGCCGTCACCGGTCGCGATTTCCAGGCTCACGTCAGTTTCCACGACCGCGTCCCGTTGTTCGCTGGCGAGTTGGTAGGCGGCGACTTCCAGCCACTGGTGGCTGATTTCCGAATCATGCGGGCGCTGACCGTAAGGATCAGACGTGAGGTGGGTGCTCGTGCCCCACCAGTTGTCGTCTCTCATGTCCGCCAGACGCTTCTGGAAGCTTGTCGACGTCCAAAGCTTGCAGGAGTACGTCACTTCCAGGGGTTTGGGCGAGGCGTTGGAGGTGCGGAACTTGGCTTCTACGGCCTTCTGGCCCGCGTCGGTAGACTGCGTCCCGAGGCCGAACGAGCCGCCGTTCAGTTCGCGACCGTTGTATTTGATCGAAGCGTGGCAGCGCTGGAAGTTCGAGAGATCGACGTCTTCGCTTTTGGTGAGCTCCTTGCGAAGGTCGTTCGGCAGCTTTGGCCCCTCGAACCGGAGGCGGATCTTGTGGACGCCCGTTTTGTTCGTGTTGAGCCAGCCCGTGCGCCGGATCAGCGCGGGGGCGTAGACGTCGTTGTCGCCGAAAAGGCCGGTGTCGATGTGATCGGTCGTGGAGACGGACTCGCTCGCTGGACCCTGGAAGCGATGGTAGAAGTCGGGCGCCTGCCGCGCGAGGCTTTGCGGGACTTGAGGGTGAATGGAACTCACCATTCCCATGCACCATTTGGTGCCGTCGGCGTCGACGCACTTCGTCTCTTCCGCGGTTGCGGAGCTTGCCCCACCGATCGCGACGAGGGCGGCGGTCGCGAGTAGCATCTTTCGCATTTTCGATGTCCTCCTGTGGACGGACTGCAAACTTCAACGGGCGCCTCGCGCCTGTAAGCTCAGGCGCGGCATATGGGTGCGACCGAACGCGCAGCCAAGTGCCGCGGACCCCCTACATTTTACGCGTTAAGGCAAGAAAATCAAGTGCGCTTCGCCTTGAAAAATGGCGCGGAACGTATATAATACACACATTGGTGTCATTGAAGTCGGTCAGAGAGCGCCCCTTATGCTCCGAGCCATCGTTGCCGTTTTCGCCGTAGCCGTTCCGTTCGCGCCGAACGCTCAGGCCAAAGAAAGCCCGCCGAATGTCTGCGTTCGCGCGTCCGCTGTCGTGGACGCGCTCGCGGTGACGGAAAGCGCTCACGGCGACGGCGAAATCTTGGCCGTTATGGATCGCGGAACGCAGGTCATCGTGCAGGGGCCGTCTTCCGATGGCCAGGGGAAGTGGGTTCGCGTCCGTGCCGAAGGCGTGGGCGGGCACGTTCACCTGAAGCACCTCGAATACGAAGGGAAGTGCCGATGATCGCCGAGGCGCCATTCCGGGCCGAAGACGGCGGGCGATCGACGTCGAAACGCCCTCGGCAGCGCAACGACTGCACGGTGCGCGCCCTGGCCGTCGCCACCGGCGTGAGCTACGACGCGGCGTACGACGAACTCAAAGCCGCGGGGCGGAAAGCCTCCCGGAAGTTCCGTTTCCGGGAGTGGGCCTCGAAATCGCGTCTGGGCGGATGCGCTTTCGCATGGGAAGCGTTTCCGGCGGTCAAGGGCCAGAAGCGTATGAACCCGGAGCGGTTCTGTCGAGAGCGGCCCCATGGCACGTACATCCTGAAGACGGCGAAGCACGTTTTCGCGGTCGTGGACGGCGTCGTGATCGACGAAGAGCCTGTGCGCGCCGACAGGTGCGTTTACGGCGCCTGGCGGGTCGTCCCCGCCGATCGATGAAGTCAGTTGCGGCGAGCGCCGCAAGGAGCCTCCCATCCCATGAAGGTCTACCCCGAAACCCGCGAGTTCCGGACCGACGTCGCCGTGCGGTCGATGGAAGTGTACGTCGACGTCGAAACGGCGCGCGCGTTGGCGGCGTCGGCGCAGGAGACCGCCCACGAACTGTTGCGCGCCGGTGAGATGCCCACGACGGCCCACGCCGCGTACGGGGTCGTTTTCAAGGGGCGCTCTTGGCGTTTTCTGGCGGAAGCGGCGGGAGATCGCGCGCCGGACGTCGAGGCCCTGGATCCGCAGAGCCTCGGGCGCCTCGGCCTCGAATACGCGCACGCGTCCGCCATGTACGCCTAGATCATCGCGCGCGAACTCCGCGACCAGGTCGAAGCGAGCGCGTGATTCGACTCAGCGGGCGCCGCTGCGGCGAGGGTTGTGGATCGGGTCCATGTAGGGCGGGCCGCCGTGCCTGTCCGACATCGGGTCGACTCCGAACGGCGCGTCGTCGCGCGCGACAATGACCCGATAGTCTTCGCCGTCCCACGCCGTCTCGTGCGTTTCCGCGCTCGCGCCGTCGCCGCGGGCGAGGACCGCGCCGATCGCGTCCCGAAGCACGGTCAGCCCGGGCCGGTTGCCGGACAGGAGGACGGCGTCGTGCGGCGCGTCTTGACCGTGGACGTGGAGCACGCGCACGAGCTCCATGATCGCTTGCGCTTGATCGTCAGGCGGAAGCTCGTTCACGTTCTCGGGGAGGTCGTGCGGGTGGCGCCAATCCGGACGGCTCTCTGCGCCGTTCGAGACGCTTCGCTCTGGTTGCCGGTTGGTCGGTTTCGGCCAGTCGGCCATGAGTCGCCCTCCTTGCGGTTCACGCGGTTTCCGGCAGCGCCCATCGCCCGCGCGCGATCCGGCGGAAATGACCCCTTTGGAGCGTCTGCCTGACCTTCTCGCGCCAGTGCCGCGAGCGCGTCGGGCGTTTCCCCTCGATCGCGGCGTAGATGTCGTCGAGGTTCGCCTCGCCGCCCAGGGCGTCCAGGGCCATGGACACGACCTGGCGCCAAACTGGGCCCCTGCCCCGTTCGAGCGCGTCGCGCGCGTCGACCGACAGGTTGCGGATCTCGTCGGCCTCCCGGTAGAGCGCGAACCCGACGAGCGAACGCCGGCGGTCCTTGGAAAACAGGGCGAAGACGATGGGGGCCTTCAGGTCGCGGAATACGTTGCGCGGGATCATCTCCTGGAACAGGCTCCAGTCCTCGGCGTACCGCGCCACGCGCGAGGCCGTCTGGAACATGTAAGCCGGCAGGATGAAGCCGACCCGGCCGTTCTCGGGCAAAAGCGCGTGCGAGCAGGCCAGGAAGGCGTCGATGACGTCCGCTTTGAACGGCGGATTGCCGATCACGCATGTCGGGCGGAGATCGACGGGGCACCGCGTGAAGTCCCCGGTGACGACACGGCGACCGGTGCTTCTTCGGGCACGTTCCGCCAGATCGGCGTCGATCTCGTAGCCCGTCACCGGCACGTGCGAGGGGATGGCCGACAGGAAGCTGCCCGGTCCGCAGCCCGGCTCGATTACGTGGTCGTCCGCGTCCAGGTCCGGAAAGTGCCGTTCGACAATGGCTTCGGCCACCCACATCGGCGTCGGGAACTGGCCGAACTCGCGCACGCGGGCGTCGGGCTGGTCGGCGTCCATGGCTGTGACGGGCGAACCTTCGAACATCACTCGATTCCCTTTTCCCGTGACCGGCGCTGCGACCGGGAAGAAAAAAACGCGGCGGCCACCGGATGACCGCCGCGTCTCGGAATGGCCCTCGCTCGGGAAGCCTACTCCTCGGCGGGGCCGTCCGCTTCGCCCCGCTCGTTCTGGCGGCGCTGCGCCTCCTTCAGCTTCTTCAGGCCGGTGCGGCCGTCGCTGGGGGTGGCGCCGTTCAGCTTGCCGTTCTCGTTCGTCATCGTCGCACCTCTCTCGCTTGTGGTTCGGGCCTGAAGCGGCCCGGCGCGGGAGCTGCCGCTCTCCGGCGGATCGCCCCCATCGAAACGGCGCGTCTTGCCGGCCAAGCGCCGGAGCGCCGACGCGCCGCGTTGCCGGCGCGCCTCCAACTGGCGCGCCCTGTCGATCTTGCGTTGGAGTCCCATCCTCAGCGGCTGATGTCGGGAGCTTTCGTCCGACCGCGCTCCGGCTCGGGAGTTTGCGTTCTTTTTGGCTCGCGTCCGCCCCCAGGGTTCTTCAAGACCCACCAGCCGTCCCGCGCGGAGCCGCCTGCGCTCGGGTCCGGCAGGCTCCTTTCAGATCTCGGCTCTTTGAGCCAGAGTTCTCCGTCAGCCGACCGCGCTTCGGCGACATTGACGCCCGACATTTTCACCGGGCGGGCGTCCGCCGGCGGTGTGCGGGGGGACGGCGTCAGCAGCCGACCGTTGGGAGCGGGCCTCGAATGCTGCGCGTGCCCGTGGCGGATGCCCCAGACCAGCCGCTTCGCCGCGTCAACGGGGGCAGCGGGATGGCCGTCCTTGTCCAGCACTGGCGTGATCTGCCGGACTGGGACCTCGCGGACGAAGATCGAGCCGTCTTCCTCTTGGCGGCAGTAGTAATGTCGCGGCCCGATCACTCCGGGGATGCGCCCCGAAACCACGGACTCGCCGGTTGTCGCGTCGTGGCCGTACAGGCCGAAGCTCTTTTCTGAAGGATCGATCGGCAAATGCGGGGCGAAGAACTCGGCCACACTGTTTCCGTCAACGATCGCGCCGTTGGCGTTCTTCACCATTTCGAGGCACTTGTCTTTGCGCCTGTTGCCGTACCCCGTCGTCACGGGCACGCCGCGGTAAATGGACATCGTTCCTGCCTGACGCACTGCAATTATGATGGTCGTGTACCATATAGACGGCACACTGTCAACAAATTACGCGGCTGCGCTCTTCCGGCGGGTTCGCGGACGTTCTCCGATCCGGTCCAGGATCTGGGCCGCTCGCTCCCGGGAGACCCCGGTCGCTTTCGCGATGTCGGCAACCGTGCTACCCGCTCGCCACATGCGCCTGACGACCTTGGGGTCGGCTTTCCGGGTGAGCCAGTTGTTGTCGGAGCGCCGATCCGCCACGCGCCGCTTTCGGAGGGCTTGGGTGACTTGGTGGCGCGAGCAGCCGACCCTCTCGACGATTTCCTGGTCGCTCAGCCCTTCTTGGGAATGCAGCCGGAAAATCAGATCGGCGTCGACTCCATCCTTTTTCTTATGTGGCTTGCGCCACGTTCGGCGGCGGCAGAGGAACTTCTGCACCGTTCCGACGCTGCATCCGATGCGGGTAGCGATGTCCTCGTCCACGAGTCGCTCCTCGTCGTGCAACCGGAGCACTTCGTCCGGGTCCACTTGCCGCGGGCGCCCGCGGTTGGATTTTCGGGTCGTTTCGACCGATACGTTCTGTGCCATCCTTTTGGCTCCTTCGGCGTCAAACTTCGCTTCTGCGGTCGCGGACCCGACGCCCCAAAAGGGAAGCGGCCACCGCCGCGCGAGAGCATCCGAGCTCGTCCGCGATCTCTCCGTCCGTCAGCGCCATTCGCGCGTGCATCCTGAACACGCGGTCGTGGTCGACCCTCACGCAGGGCTTTCTTCGAGAGCCGCTCGGTCGTGGGGACGCGCCCTTGAGGCGCTTCTCAACCTCCGCCTCGGAGCAAGACGGCGAGGTCGCGCGCTGTGGCCCCTTCGGACAGCATTTCCGAAACGGAAGCCCAATCGACGCCATCTTCTGTCCGCATCCTGAGGGCCTACCCCGCGAGGCGCGGGCACTAACGGCGATGCGTATAGTATCGCATGAGAACGAGCGTAACGCAACCCGATTGTGTGCTCAAATCTTACTTATTCAATAAGCGAAATCGTCTCCGCGCCGTTCGGCCCCGACACCCGGTATTCGACGGAGCCGCCGTCGAGCGGCAGGTCGATTTCCTTCTCGGTTCCGGGGTGCAACCGGAACGGGTCGAGCCCCTCGCACCGGCTTTCGGCGCACTGCTCGCCGAGGGTCATCAGCGCGCTCGCGTTGCCGTCGTTGCGCACGGTCAAGACGCCGCCTTCGATAGTTGACCCCAGGTCCACCTCGGGGTCGCGCGCCCGATCTATGGCCAGGACGTTGACGCCTTGCAGGATTTTCACGACCGCGTTGTCGCCGCCGTCGATCCGCGGGCCGACCACGGGGCGCACCTTGATCCGCCACACGCGCTCCTTGTCCGGCGATCCGAGCGGCGTCGCCTGAAAGGTGCGGGTTTCGCCGGGAGCCAGCTTCATGGCCCGCGGGGAGACCATCAGGCCGACCTCGCGCGGGTTCCGGTCTGACGAGATTTCCTTGCGGCTGTCGGTTCCCGGGTTCTCGATCCGAACGGGGTCCAGACGCACGTACGCCAGCGTGTCCGAGTTGTTGACGACCCGCCGGATTTCCGGCTCGCCGTCCAGTTCGATCCGGTAATCCGGCACCGAAACGCCCTGCGCCTGCGCCGCCGTCGCGGCCGCCAGCACGGCGCCCGCCGCCAATCCCGCTGTCATCCGTTTCATGGTTCGCTCCTTCCGCTCTCGCACTCGATTTCGCCGAGTTCGACGTATTCCAGATCCGCGTCGAAGTCGGGCAGCGTCGCTTCGCATCCGTCGGCCTCCACGGCCATGCCGGGCGTGGCCTGAACCTGCACCCAGCCCTGCGGCCCCGTGCGGACCGGCACGGACTCGCTCCGCAAAAACGCGTTTCCGACCGCCTCGCCGTCGCCTGCTCGTTTCACTTCATCGCGACCACCTTTTTCAGGTGATGCCGACCAGGTCTTTCACGTGATGGCGACCACCTTGTTCAGGTGATCGCGACCGGTCTCTTCACGATCGCGACCACCGTGGCGGTGCCCGGATCCGTGTTGGCGACTCTCAACCTGAGGTAGGCGTGTCTCCCGACGTTGGACGGCAAGACGGGAGGCACGATGCCGACTGCGAGGATAGCCATGCGCAAGATCCGGGATGAACCGCCCCGGGCTTTCCGGAGGCTCCAATGTTTGGGAGATTGGAGCTTATGGGAAAGACCACAAACAGGAAGCCATACCCGGCTGAGCTACGCGAGCGTGCTGTCCGGATGGTGCGCGAGCAAGAGGGTGAGTATGCCTCGCGATGGGCGGCACTGACCTCGATCGCCGAGAAATTCGGCTGCAACCCGGAGACGCTGCGCAACTGGCTGCGCCAGCCGGAGCGTGACGACGGCGCGGCCGCCGGCATGACCAGTTCGGAGCAGGAGCGCGTCAAGGAACTGGAGCGGGAGGTCAAGGAACTCCGGCGGGCGAACGAGATCCTGCGCAAGGCGTCAGCGTATTTTGCCCAGGCGGAGCTCGACCGCCGATCCAAGCCATGATCGCGTTCATCGACGATCACCGCGCGGTCTACGGGGTCGAGCCGATCTGCCGGCAGCTGCCGATCGCCCCGTCGACCTACCGTCTCCACGCCGCCCGGCGGGCGGCCCCGTCTACGGCGCCGTCGCGCATCCAACGCGATGCGCGGCTCCGCACCGAGATCCGCCGGGTCTGGGACGAGAACTTCCAGGTCTACGGCGTGCGCAAGGTCTGGCAGCAGCTTCGCCGCTAGGGCTTCGAGGTCGCCCGCTGCACGGTCGAACGCCTGATGCAGGAGATGGACCTGCAGGGCGCGGTGCGCGGCAAGGTCAAGCGGACCACGGTGAGCGACAAGGCCCAGCCGTGCCCGCGCGACCACGTGAACCGGGACTTTCAGCCGGCCCGGCCCAACGCTTTGTGGCTCTCCGACTTCACCTACGTGGCCACCTGGCACGGCTTCGCCTACGTCGCCTTCGTGATCGACGCGTTCGCGCGGAAGATCGTGGGCTGGCGGGCGTCGCACAGCGCGGAGACCGGGTTCGTGCTGGACGCCCTGGAGCAGGCGCTGCATGCCCGTCAGCCGGTCTCAAACGGCCAGTTGGTGCATCACAGCAACCTGGGCGTGCAGTACGTCTCGATCAAGTACACCGAGCGGCTGCAGGACGCGGGCATTCAGCCGTCGGTGGGCAGCGTCGGCGACAGCTACGACAACGCCCTCGCGGAGACGGTGATCGGGCTTTACAAGACAGAAGTGATCCGCCGCCTGGGTCCCTGGCGCAGCCTGGAACAGCTGGAGCTGACGACCCTCGAGTGGGTCGATTGGTTCAACAATCGGCGCCTACTGGAACCCCTCGGCCATATCCTGCCCGCGGAGGCCGAGGCGAAATTTTTCGAGCTGGACGATCAGGCCGCCATGGCGGCCTGATCGTCCAAACACCACAGCCTCCGAGAAAGCCGGGACACCTCACTGGCAGCAGCTTCGCCGGGATGGCTTCGAGGTCGCTCGCTGCACGGTCGAACGCCTGATGCACGAGATGGACCTGCAAGGCGCGGTGCGCGGCAAGGTCAAGCGCACGACGGTGAGCGACAAGGCTCAGCCGTGCCCGCGCGACCACGTGAACCGGGACTTCCAGCCGGCCCGGCCCAACGCTTTGTGGCTCTCCGACTTCACCTACGTGGCCACCTGGCACGGCTTCGCCTACGTGGCCTTCGTGATCGACGCGTTCGCGCGGAAGATCGTGGGCTGGCGGGCGTCACACAGCGCGGAGACCGGGTTTGTGCTGGATGCCCTGGAGCAGGCGCTGCATGCCCGTCAGCCGGTCTCAAACGGCCAGCTGGTGCATCACAGCGACAGGGGCGTTCAGTACGTCTCGATCAAGTACACCGAGCGGCTGCAGGACGCGGGCATTCAGCCGTCGGTGGGCAGCGTCGGCG
>NZ_NRRL01000145.1 GCF_016583645.1 Rhodovibrio sodomensis
GGCGGCACCACGCGGGCGCGGCGGAACGCGCGGCCACGGAGCGCGCGGAGCCTACGCGAGCGGGCGGGGCGATGTCACCAGCGCGTAAAATTCCCCTGTTGCAAAGCCGCGCGCGGCGTATTATGTGCCGGGTGTCGCTGCGGCGGGCCGACCGCCGGGCGCACACACGACGGATGCGGGCGTAGCTCAGGGGCTAGAGCGTCTGCTTGCCATGCAGAAGGTCGTGGGTTCGAATCCCATCGCCCGCTCCATCTACCGGGGGCTCAGCCGAGCAGGCCGAGCCCCCGTCCTTAGGTCTTGTTAATGGTTCTTTTCGTTTTCGGATTGACAATCCGGGTTCGATATATAACTTACTGAATTGAGGTGGCCCGGACCATTATCTATCGGGCCCTTATCCAGGAGGCCCCGGATGGCAACGTCCGGGGCCTTCTTATTGTCTGCGGCGAGGATCGGCATGAAGCGCGTAGTGCTATTGATAGATGGGGGACATCTGCGAGCCGCCGCGAAAAATCAGGGTCGCAAAACGACCCCAGATTTTATTGAAAAATTTGCCAAGACGCTCCCGCAAGTCGATGAAGAGCTCCAAAAGATTCTTTATTATGATTGCGCGCCTTACTTCGGGGAGCAATCCAAGCCCGTCTCCGGAGAGAAAGAAAAGCTGTCCGGCAACTCCGAATGGCTAGATGAGCTCGCAACGCGTGATCTTTTTGCTGTGAGGAAGGGTCAGCTAAAATTTCGAGGCTGGGTTCCCAAAAGAATTCCAGTCGCTGGCGGGAAGCTTGAGGATTCTCATTTCAAGCCAAATTTTGAGCAAAAAGGCGTGGACATGCGATTGGGTTTGGATATTGCTGCTCTTTCAGTAGACCGCAGTGTAGATCGAATCCTGCTGGTCTCCGCAGATACAGATATGATCCCCGCAATGAAACAGGCTCGAAAATCTGGTATTCAGGTCGTTATTTTTCAGCTCCCGCATTCTCGATATCGCGACAAATTGCGTAATGATCTGAAGGCGAACTGCGATTTTGTTAGAGAAGCGGTCTATCCGGACGAGACATAACTGACGCCAAATTCGAAGGAATCCCATGCTCTCCGCCCTCGCCCTCGCCCTCCACGCACTCGCGGCCGTCGTCTGGGTCGGCGGGATGGCGTTCGCGTATCTGTTCGCCCGGCCGGCGCTGGGCGCGCTGGAAGGCCCGCAGCGCCAGACCTTCTGGCGCGGCACCTTCGCCCGCTTCTTTCCGGTCGTCTGGGGCAGCGTCGGGCTGCTGCTCGCCACCGGCTATTACCTGACCTTCGTGACCTACGGCGGGTTCGCCAACGTCGGCGTGCACGTCCACGTCATGCACCTATTGGGCCTGGTGATGATGGCGATCTTCGCGCACGTCTTCTTCGCGCCCTGGCGCCGGTTCGCCCGGGCGGTCGACGCCGGCGACCGGCAGACCGCGGCCCGCAACATCGAGACGATCCGCAAGCTGGTCGCGGCCAATCTGACGCTGGGCCTGCTCGTGGTCGCGATCGGGTCGAGCGGGCGCTTCTGGCCCTGAGGCTGGCCGAGATCCCCGCGCCTGCGTCATTTCTTCGCGTCGCGGATCGCGCTAGCGTGGCCCCTGGTGCCGGTCGCAGAGCCGGCGCCCAACCAGAACCGACCACGCCGGGGGAGGGTCAGCCGTCATGTCCACGGGCGCCGAGCAGCTGAAAACCGATTTGATCGACCGCATCGTCGAGCGGGTGCAGACCCGGCTCGACCCGGACCGGGCCGAGGTCGCCGAGCGGTTCGTCCGCCAGTTCTACGCCCACGTGCCGCCCGACGACCTGCTGGGCGACGACGCCGACAACCTGTACGGCCAAGCGGTCGCGATGCTGAACTTCGCGCGCAGCCGCGCGCCCGGCGCCGCCAAGGTCCGCGCCTACAATCCGCGGATCGAGGAGCACGGCTACGGCTCGTCGCACACGGTCGTGGAGATCGTGAACGACGACATGCCGTTCCTGGTCGACAGCGTGACCCAGCGCCTGGCCGACCTGGACGCGCAGGTCCACCTGGTGATCCACCCGATCCTACGGGTCGACCGCGACGCCCAGGGCCAGTTGAGCGACATCCACGCCGCCGACGCGGCCCGCGACCCAGCCCGTGACCCAGCCACCGACGATGCGCCCGCCGACGATGCGTCCGCCGACGATCCGCCCGCCGACGCCCGCGCCCAGCCGGCCGCGGCCGCGACCGGCAAGCCCGCCAAGTCGAAGGCGCGCGCCCGCGGCCGGACCCGGAGCGCGCACGGCGGCGATACCGCGACCAAGACGCGCGCCAAGGCCGACAGTGACGCCAGCGCGGACGGCGCGGCCGGAACGTTGCGCGAATCGCTGATGCACGTCGAGATCAGCGAGCAGCCGGCCGGGCGCCTGGCCGAGCTGGAGCGCGAGCTCGCCCGCGTGCTCGCGGACGTGCGCGCGGCGGTGCGCGACTGGCAGCCGATGCAGCGTCAGGCCCAGGCCGTGATCGAGGCCCTGAAGGCGAGCCCGCCGCCGCTCGACAAGGGCGAGCTGAACGAGGGCGTGGCCTTCCTGGAGTGGGTCGCGGACGATAACTTCACCTTCCTCGGCTACCGCGAGTACAGCTTCGAGGGGGCGGGTGCCGCGGCGGTCGCCCAGGTCGACCACGACAGCGGGCTCGGTATCCTGGCGGATCCGGAATACCGGCTGTTCGACGGCCTGCGCGACCTGGGCAAGCTGCCGCAGGAGGTGCAGGCGTTCCTGCACCAGCCGGACCTGCTCCGGGTCACCAAGGCGAACCGGCGCTCCACCGTGCACCGCGCGGTCCACCTGGACACGATCGCGGTCAAGACGTTCGACGCCGACGGCCATGTCACCGGCGAAAAGCTGATCGCCGGGCTGTTCACCTCGACCGCCTATTCCCGCACCCCGCGCGAGATCCCGCTGCTGCGCCGCAAGGTCGACCGGGTGCTGGAGCGCAGCGGCTTCCGGACCGACAGCCACGACGGCAAGGCGCTGCTGCACATCCTGGAGAACTATCCGCGCGACGAGCTGTTCCAGATCGGCGAGGACGACCTTTACCGGATCTCCATGGGCATCCTGCACCTGCAGGAGCGCCAGCGGATCGCGCTGTTCACCCGCCGGGACCCGTTCGAGCGGTTCGTCTCCTGCCTGGTGTTCGTGCCGCGCGACCGGCACGACACCCATCTGCGCCTGCGCTTCCAGCGCATTCTGGCACAGGCGTTCAACGGCGAGGTCTCGGCGTTCTACACCCACCTGACCGAAGCCGTGCTGGCGCGCACGCACATCATCGTCAAGACCACCCCCGGGGAGATCCCGGACGTCGACAAGAACGCCGTGGAGCAGCGCCTGGCCGAGGCCGCGCGCTCCTGGTCGGACCAGCTGCAGGAAGCCCTGATCGAGGAGCGCGGCGAGGAGCCGGGCCTGGCCGCCACCCGCCGGTTCGGCGCGGCGTTCCCCGCCAGCTACGAGGAGCACTTCCCGGCCAAGGCGGCGGTCTACGACATCGTGCGGATCGAGCGCGCGATCGAGACCCAGGACCTGGCGATGAACCTGTACCGCCCGATCGAGGCGTCGGAGGATCAGGTCCGCTTCAAGATCTACCACGTCGACCAGCCGATCCCGCTGTCGGACATCCTGCCCATGCTGGAGAACATGGGCATCAAGGTGATCTCCGAGCATCCCTACGACATCCAGCCCACCGACCGGAAGCTGCCGGTCTGGCTGCACGATTTCGAGATGCGCACGGCCGGCGGCGCGCCGGTCGACCTCGGCCGGGTGCGCGACAAGTTCCACGAGGCGTTCGCCCGGGTCTGGCGCGGCGAGATGGAGAACGACGCGTTCAACCGGCTGGTCCTGCTCGCCCGCCTGACCGCGCGCGACGTGATCGTGCTTCGGACCTACTGCAAGTACCTGCGCCAGGCCGGCATCCCGTTCTCGCAGGCCTACATGGAGGACACGCTGGCGGAGAACGCGACGCTGGCGCGCCTGCTGGTCGAGCTGTTCCGCTGCCGCTTCGATCCCGCGCTCCAGGCCGACCGCGACGCGCAGCAGGCGCGCATCGTCCAGCACCTGAGCGACGGGCTGGAAGAGGTCGAGAGCCTGGACCAGGACCGGATCGTCCGGCGCTTCCTGAACGCCATCCAGGCGACCTTGCGGACCAATTACTACCAGCCGATGCCGGACGGCGGCGAGCGGCCCTGGCTGTCGATCAAGCTCGCCAGCGAGGAGATCGACGAACTGCCGCTGCCCAAGCCGTTCCGGGAGATTTTCGTCTACTCCCCGCGGGTCGAGGGCGTGCACCTGCGCTTCGGCATGGTCGCGCGCGGCGGCCTGCGCTGGTCCGACCGGCGGGAGGACTTCCGCACCGAGGTGCTGGGCCTGGTCAAGGCGCAGCAGGTCAAGAACGCGGTGATCGTGCCGGTCGGCTCGAAGGGCGGGTTCGTGCCCAAGCAGCCGCCGGCGCCCTCGGCCGGACGCCAGGCGATGCAGCAGGAAGGCGTCGCCTGCTACAAGACCTTCATCCGCGGGCTGCTCGACCTGACCGACACGTTCGTCGGCGGCGGCGAGGTCCGCGCGCCCCAGGACGTGGTGCGCTGGGACGGCGACGACCCCTATCTGGTGGTGGCGCCCGACAAGGGCACGGCCGCGTTTTCGGACATCGCCAACGAGGTCAGCCAGGAGTACGGCTTCTGGCTGGACGACGCGTTCGCCTCCGGCGGGTCCAGCGGCTACGACCACAAGGTGATGGGGATCACCGCCAAGGGCGCCTGGGAATCGGTCAAGCGCCACTTCCGCGAGATCGGCCACGACACGCAGTCCGAGGACTTCACGGTGATCGGCTGCGGCGACATGTCGGGCGACGTGTTCGGCAACGGCATGATCTGCTCCGAGCACATCCGCCTGATCGGCGCGTTCAACCACCTGCACATCTTCGTCGACCCCGAGCCCGACGCCGCGGAGAGCTACAAGGAACGCAAGCGGCTGTTCGACGCCGCCAAGGGCTGGGACGCCTACGACACCGCCAAGCTCTCCAAGGGCGGCGGGGTGTTCGAGCGCAAGGCGAAGTCGATCACGCTCACGCCAGAGATCAAGCAGCGCTTCGGCCTGGAAAAGGACCAGGTGGCGCCCAACGAGCTGGTCCACGCCATGCTCAAGGCGGACTGCGGGCTGCTCTGGTTCGGCGGCATCGGGACCTACGTGAAGGCCTCGGACGAGAGCCACGCCGACGTCGGCGACCGCGGCAACGACGCCATCCGGGTCGACGGCAAGGATCTCGGCTGCCGGGTGATCGGCGAGGGCGCCAACCTGGGAGTGACCCAGCTGGCCCGGATCGAGTTCGCGCTCAACGGCGGGCGCTGCAACACCGACGCGATCGACAATTCGGGCGGGGTCGACTGCTCCGACCACGAGGTGAACATCAAGATCCTGCTGGGCATGGTCGAGGAGGCGGGCGACATCACCCGCAAGCAGCGCAACGAGCTGCTGCAGTCGATGACCGACGAGGTCGGCCAGCTGGTGCTCCGCGACAACTACCTGCAGACCCAGGCCATTTCGGTGACCGAACGGCTGGGCGCGCATCTGCTCGACCGCTCGGCGCGGTTCATGCGCGCGCTCGAACGCCAGGGCAAGCTGAACCGCAGCATCGAATACCTGCCCGACGACGAGGCGATCATGGAGCGCCGCAAGGCCGGGATCGGCCTGACCCGCCCGGAGATCGCGGTGCTGATGAGCTACGCCAAGATCGTCCTGTACGAGGACCTGCTGGCCTCCGACCTGCCGGACGATCCCTACATGGCGGCCGACCTCAAGAGCTACTTCCCCGAGCAGCTGCGCCAGCGCTATCCCCGGCAGATCGAGGGCCACCGCCTGAACCGGGAGATCGTCGCGACCTCGGTCACCAACTCGATCGTCAACCGCTGCGGCATGACCTTCGTGCACGAGACGCGCGAAAAGACCGGCATGCCGAACCACGAGGTCGCCCGCGCCTACATGGCCGCGCGCGAGGTGTTCGGCCTGCGCGAGGTCTGGGCCGGGGTGGAGGCGCTGGACACGATCGCGCCGGCCGACACCCAGGCGGAGATGCTGACCGAGGCCGGCCGGCTGATCGAGCGGGCGACCAGCTGGTTCCTGCGCACCTGCAACCAGCCGATCGACATCTCCGGGGTCTGCGCGACCTTCACCGACGGGGTCGCGACCGTGGCCGGGCAGCTCGACCAGCTGCTCGCCAAGGGCGACCTGCAGGACCGCGACCGGCGCGCCCGTCACTACCAGCAGCAGGGCGCGGGCGAGGCGCTGGCCCGGCGGGTCGCCTCGCTGCGGCTGCTGCCGCCCGCGCTCGACATCTGCCGGATCGCCGGCAGCCTGGACATGCAGGTCGGCACGGTCGCGCGCACCTTCTTCGCGGTCGGCCAGCGCTTCGGCTTCGACTGGCTGCGCCAGGCCGCCAACCAGCTGCCCACCGACGACGCCTGGGACAAGCTGGCCGTGGGCGCGATCATCGACGACTTCTACGGCCACCAGTCGGACCTGACCACCCGGGTGCTGGAAACCCAGGCCGCCGGCGGCAACGGCACCGACGCGCTCGAGGCCTGGGCGCACCAGCGCCAGGCGCTGGTGACCCGCACCGAACAGCTGGTGACCGAACTGCGCTCCGCCGGCACCCCCGACCTGGCCATGCTCGCGGTCGCCAACCGGCAGCTGAAGTCGATGGTCAGCGGCGGGTAGTGCCGGGGCGGACGCTGGCGGCGGGCTTAGAGCAAAATCGACGAAGGTCGGGTCGACCTTCATCGTGAATTTTGCTCTAACTGCTTGAAGAGAGAGCAAGAGTCAGCTGAAAGGTGGCTTCTCCTTGCAGCATCTTGCTCTAGCTTATCGACGCCCGGAGCTTCCGACCCTGAGCAGGGCGCGTCCGCGACCGTGTCGAACGGCGGCGGACGGGACCCGAAGCCGCACGGCTCACGACTCGGCGCGGGTCACCGGCACCACGACTTCGTTGCGGCGGAAGAACGGCAGGGTCCAGGGCGGGTCGTAGAACAGCGCCGAGGGTTCGCCCGCCGGCTGCCAGACGGTGTCCTCCAGGCGGGTCAGCAGCTGGCGCTTCTCTTCCCGCACGCTGGTGTCGAAGCCGAAGCCGGAAAACCGCAGCACGGCGATCCGTTCGGGCGCCAGCTTGACCAGGCGCAGCCGGTCGTCGGTCGGCACCGGCGCGGTCGCTTGCGTGAACTTGTCCGGCAGGAAGAACCGCATCACGGTGACCGGCTGGCCGCTTTCGGTCGTGGCCTCGCCGGTTTCGACCGGCGTGGTCATGGCGATCTCCTGGGCGCCCTCTTGTGTCTCGACCGGGGTCGTCATCGCGACCTCCCGGTTCTGCCGGTTGGCGCCCGTGATGTAGTCGAACAGCAGGCCGAACGCCTTGGAGCTGGCGTCCCGGCCCGGCACGCGCGCCTCCACGGCCAGGCGGGCGGGGTACGCGCGCACCTCCATATCCTCGCCCAGATCGGCCACCACCTCGTAGTCCAGCGTCTCGGTGCCCGAGCGCACCCCGAACACCGAACAGCCCGCCAGCACCGCCGACGCCGCCAAGCTCGCCGCCAGTCTCAGGATCATCGCGCGCTCCCTTCGAGCCCTAATCTTAGCCGGTCAGAAAATCGCCCGCCCCGGGGCCGCTGACAAGACGGCGTGGGCGCACAGGTTCTAGAGCAGAATCGATCAAGGTCGGGTCGACCTTCGTCGTGAATTTTGCTCTAACTGCTTGAAGTGAGAGCAAGAGTCAGCTGAAAGGTGGCTTCACCTTGCAGCATCTTGCTCTAAAACAGCGCGCCCTGCCGCGGGTCCTTCGCGGGCGGCGTGAACTGGGTGGTGTCGAGGTCCCAGCGATCGGCGGACAGGCCGTGGCGCTTGGCGGCGCGCCGGAAGCGCCGGGCGAGCAGGTCGGCGTATGCGCCGGTGCCCTTCATCCGGGTGCCCCAGCCGGCGTCGTAGAGCGCGCCGTCGCGCGCCTGGCGGATCAGGGAGAGCACGTGGTCCTTCTTGCCCGGCGCGTGGGCGTCCAGCCACTCCTCCATCAGGTGCTTGATCTCGTGCGGCAGGCGCAGCAGGACGTAGCCGGCGGTGTCCGCGCCGTGATCCGCCGCGGCTTCCAGGATCCGCTCCAGCTCCCAGTCGTTCAGGGCCGGGATCATCGGCGCCGCGAGCACGCCTGTGGGCACGCCCGCGTCGGTGAGCGCGCGCACCGCCCGCAGCCGCCGGGCCGGCTGCGGGGCGCGCGGCTCCAGCGTGCGGCACAGCGCGCGGTCGAGCGTGGTGACCGACACCATCACCCGGGCCAGGTTGCGCGCGGCCATCCGGCCCAGGATATCGGCATCGCGCGTGACCGCCGCCCCCTTGGTCACGATGCACACCGGATGGCGCGCCTCCTCCAGCACCGCCAGCAGGGCGCGCGAGATCCCGTGGTCGCGTTCGGCCGGCTGGTAGGGGTCGGTGTTGGCGCCCAGGGTGATCGTCGCCGGCCGGTAGCCCGGCTTGGCGAGTTCCCGGCGCAGCAGGTCGGGCGCGTCCGGCTTGGCGAAGATCCGGGTCTCGAAATCCAGGCCCGGCGACAGGTCGAGGTAGGCGTGGGTCGGCCGGGCGAAGCAATAGACGCAGCCGTGTTCGCAGCCCTTGTAGGGGTTGAGCGAGCGGTCGAACGGCACGTCCGGCGAGCCGTTCCAGGCGAGCGCGGACTTCGACCGGTCGATGCCGATCACGGTTTGCGGGGACGGGCCTTCCAACGCATCGTCGTCCGCCGGGGCGTCGGCCGCGTCGCCGCACGCCCCCTGCGCGGAGCGCGCGCCGGCCCAGCCGTCGTCGGTGCGTTCGCGCTGCAAGGCGGTGAAGCGGCTGCTGCGGTGGTTCGAGACCGCCCCGCGGCCCCTGCGCGCGCGATCTGGAATGCGCTCGTCCATGGCCCGCCAGAGTAGCGGCTGGACGGGAACACAACAAGAACTTTTGGGCCTCCGCCACCCACTTCTCATCCCCTCCTCCCCGGGGATGCGGGGCTCGGGGAGGAGCGACCGCGGGCAGGCGGCCTGTTGGCACTTACGCCGCGGGCGCAGGCGACGCGGGCCTAGGCCGCGGGCAACCTCCTCTCCCCGGCCCTCTCCTCCCAGTGGAGGAGAGGGAGAGACCAGCGGGCGAGGAGGCTAGACGCCCGTCGGCTGCCCTGGCGCGGTTGCCTTGGCGACCGCGCCGCGCAGGGTCTTGGCAAGGTCGAGGCGTTCCTCGGAGGTGAGAAAGCTGCCGATCGCGAGCTGCCGGCCGTGCGAGCGCAGGGTCAGCTGGCTGTCGTGTTCCGGCGGGTCGTCCATCCGGACCTGCAGCCAGGCCGGCTGGAACCGCCAGATCTGGCTGTCGCCGCGCGGCGAGACCCGGCGCACCGTCAGGTCGTCGCGGGTCAGGGTCACGGTCTCGTACAGGCGCGCGGCGCGGAAGTTCAGCTTGAACGCGCCATAGATCAGCAGGACGTCGAGCCCCATGAACCCGACGACCGGCCAGGCGCCCATCAGGAAAAACCCCAAACCGGCGGTGAACGAGACGGCGCAGACCCCGGCCATCAGCAGGGTAAAGCCGCGCTTCGACAGCGAGCGGTGCGGGGTCAGGATGGCGTCGAACACCACCTCGGCGTCGTCCGGGCGGGCGCGCGCGGACAGCCCCGCCTGCCCGGGGGCCGGGCGGGGACCCACATGCTCGTCGGCCGGAGTGTCGCGGGCCGGGGTGTGGCGCAGGTTCATGACGCGCCACGATATGGCGCCCGACACCGCGAGAGCAAGGCCGGGCAAGGCGGTCCTGCCTGAACGGCCTTGCGCGCGATTCAACGATAGAGAGCGCGGGGCGCGCGGCCGGCGAGGCCAACCCGCGTCGACCCCGCTCTTGAGGCAAACTCAAAGGCCTTGACGCCCTCGCGCGCATTGCCGACAAGCGCGGCCATGGCGCGCACCAAGCTGAAAAAGGCCGAGATCGAGCAGCTGTTCGCCCGGCTGGCCGCGGCCCTGCCGGAGCCGAAGACCGAGCTCGAGTACCGCGACCCGTTCACCCTGCTGGTCGCCGTCGTGCTGTCGGCCCAGTCGACCGACGTCGGCGTCAACAAGGCGACCCGCAGCCTGTTCGCCGAGGCCGATACGCCGGCGGCGCTGGCCGCCCTGGGCGAGGCGGGCGTGAAGCGGCACATCAAGACGCTCGGCCTGTTCAACTCCAAGGCCCGGAACGTGGTCGAGCTGTCCCGGGTGATCGCCGAGGACTACGGCGGCGCGCTGCCGCGCGACCGCGCCGCCCTGGAAAAGCTGCCGGGGGTCGGCCGCAAGACCGCCAACGTGGTGCTCAACACCGCGTTCGGGGAGCCGACGATCGCGGTCGACACGCACATCTTCCGGGTCGCCAACCGCACCGGGCTGGCGCCCGGCAAGACGGTGCGCGAGGTCGAGGACGAGCTGACCCGGATCGTGCCCAAGGCGTTCGCCCGCGACGCCCACCACTGGCTGATCCTGCACGGCCGGTACACCTGCAAGGCGCGCAAGCCCGACTGCCCGGCCTGCCGGATCGCCGATCTGTGCAGGTTCGAGGAAAAGACGCCGGCGACGGAGGCCTAGCTTGGTGAAGCTACGGAAAGATTCAGCTGAAAGGTGATTGAACGAACCCGCTATCGCGGGGGTTAGCGGATAACAGGTGCGGGCGGGTCTCCTGCCTGAGACGATGGGGTTGCCGACCACCAACTCTCAGGACAGGAGTTTCCCAGATGGCCGACATCAGCCCTC
>NZ_NRRL01000146.1 GCF_016583645.1 Rhodovibrio sodomensis
TCCCGCGCCGTTCGCATCCAGCCAAACCCGGACTCGTGCTGTTTGAAGCCGCCTCGACGCGGAATCGCGACGCTATTCTACGGCTATGCGCCGCACATCGCTGGACCGCGGCACTGAATTAAGCAGGGTTTCAAGCGGAGCTCCATGCTCAAGCCGATGGTCGAGATATGCCGTCAAAGCCGTCATGTGCCCGCCCGTGAGAGCCGCGTTGTAGGCGCAGTCGGCGCAGCCCAGCAGTTCTGCCGTCGTGGCGGGTGAAAGCCCGAACGCCGCCCGCGACGACCCATAGAGCATCACTGGCGCCTCTCGCCGAACCAGATCGACGGCTTTGAACAGGTAGTTGTAATCGCGGCGTTCGGTCTTGGCCGCGTTGAAGCCCGGCACGTCCACGAGGCGCCACACCCCATAGGGGTCAACGATCACGTTGAACGTCGCGATCGTGGTCAAAAGCGCGGCCACACAAGCCAACAAGATCGTATTGTAGCGGCGGAACATTGCCTCGCACACCCGTTTTGCCTAGAATTGGAAATAGAGGAACTCGGCGACCTTTGTCATAGACGTTATGGCCACGACCCCGATACCTGCGACAGCGATGGCCCACGCGATGTCGGGTCGCCAGGTCAATGCCCCCGGCGCAATGGACTGCCCGCTTTGTCGAAGGACCGGACGATAGCGCCTGAAAAGCGCCTGCGTGTTCGGAAATCTCCAGGTGACAAGGGCCGCGCCCAGCAGATAAAGCACCTGTTCCTTCCCGCCGAAGGTACCGGCATCACCGAGAAAGACGACGCCAAGGTCAGCCAGCAGCTGCCGCCACGGGCCCACGTAGCCGGCGTATCCCTCAGGCAAAACCACCCCGTGGAGCCCAATCATCCCCGCATAAATGCGCCCCGCGGTTCCAATGTCTTCGGCCCTGAAGGGGACCCAGGCCATGACGACGAGCAGGAACGTCAAAGCAATGGCGACAGGCGCCGGCACGGTGACCCGCAGCCATTCACGGCGCCCTGCTATCGCCTGACCCAGGTGGTTGACCAGCAGGTAGACTCCGTGTAGCGTTCCCCAGAGTACAAACGTCCACCCCGCGCCATGCCAAATTCCACCGATCACCATGGTGAGCAGCAGGTTGCGGTAGCGTGCCGCCGACCCGTGGCGGTTTCCACCCAGCGGAATGTAGACATAGTCGCGCAGGAATCGTGACAGCGTCATATGCCAATGGCGCCAAAACTCGATAATGCTTTTGGCTTTATAGGGCGATCTGAAGTTCTCCGGGAGCCTTATCCCGAACATACGGGCGAGTCCGATCGCCATATCTGAATACCCGGAAAAGTCAAAATATATTTGGAAGGCGTAGCAGAGCACGCCTGCCCAAGCTTCAACAAATGTTGGCTCAGCCCCACCGGCGGCCGCATCGAACATCGGCGCGGCGTAAGCCGCGACCCCGTCAGCGATCACCACTTTCTTGAACAGCCCGACAGTGAAAACCGACAAACCCACCGCAATATTGCCCCCCTTGAGCCCCCAATCCCGCACGCGGGTGAATTGCGGCATCATCTCTTGGTAATGAACAATCGGCCCGGCAATGAGCTGAGGGAAAAAGCAGACGAATAGTGCATATGAAAGTGGGTCTCGCCCTTTTGTCAAGCCTTTATAGCAATCGATGAGATACGTTATCTGCTGGAATGTGAAAAACGAGATCGCCAAGGGCAAGATTATCCGCCCGACGTGCCAGTCCTGGCCGGTTATGGCTGCGACATTCTCCGCAATGAACCCAGCATACTTGAAATACCCCAAGCAAAGAAGGTTAGCTACGACCCCCAAAAGCAGGATGGATCGCGCGACCGGGACTGCCGCAAATCTCTCGCTCAGCGCCGTCAGGACACGGCCCAGAGCAAAGTTCACGGCCACCGAAGCGAGCAGCAGCGGCAGGTAGCGCCAGTCCCAGTAAGCGTAGAAGAAAAGCGACGCACTGACGAGCCAGACCATCGCGCTCCGTGGGCTTTTCGAAAGGGCATGAAACCCCACGAGCACAGCCGGCAAGAAAAGAAAGATGAAAGGCAGCGAGTTGAACAGCATTGGTGTCTCAAGAAGCTTACGGTTGGCTCATAGCACAGCAAGACATCCGCCCGCGACCGGCTGCCGGGGGAGCTGCACCTCCAGACATGTCGCCTGAAAAGCCTGCCTCGTGTGTCGGAAGCCTGTCGCGCTGGCCTGTTCAAGCCCGACGACGCCGTTACACATCAAATCCAGCCGGCGGAGCTGCTGCGGGAGCAGTACCCGTTTGATATCCCGAACGCCGGCCGGCGTCCGGGCACGCGTGCATCGCTGCGATACTGGGAATGGCTAATTTCCTTCATTTGAAAGCCGCCTTCGTACCCGACGCACTACCATGTACAAAACGTCAGGTGAATTTGCAATGATCTTTTGTTCAATCAGATTTTCGCGGCGGGGCGCATTTTATACATGACGGTATAAACTAACGTCCGGACAATAATTCGCCTCAATTCTACGATTTCCACGCTGCACCGCCTGTGTCCAATTCATTTCTGTCTGCTCAGGGAACGGCAATTTTGTTTTATCTGCGTAAGAAAGATCGATTACGCTGTAGGGTTGGCACTTGTAATTGCTCAGCCCCCCTGGAGCGAGGCTGTTACGCAGCGGCCGGTAGAATGACGGTGTGACCAGTAAGGACGCGGCGGATCGCGGCGAGTGGGCTGAGACCGTATAGCCGGCCCGTGTCGACGACGGAGCGCACGCCGGCGTAGAAGGCGGCACCCCATTCTGCGTTGAATCCCAGGGTCACCTTGCGGAAGATTACCGCCGGGCGGAGGTAACGCTCGCTGGCGTTGTTGGTCGCCGGCACACCCGGGTTATTGATGCACAAGAACAGCTCGGAGCGCACGCGCCGGATCTGCCCGCGCAGCTTCTCGCCGGCGCGGCTGTCCGATGGCCGCGTGACCAGGTCGTCGAGATCGCGGTCGAGGCGACATCGGTACTGGTAGAGGGTGTTGTCCTGGAGCTCTTCGCGCCGCCGGGCGATGTCGATAGCGCGCAGCAGGAGGTCCTTGAGCGGCGGGGCGAACACCGTGTCGCCGGCGTCGATCGCGTACTGCGCGTCCCGCAGCAGGTGGGCGAGGCAGAGCTGCCGGCTTTCACCGTGCCCGGTCTGCGCGGCGAAGCGGTCGGAGACCCAGACCGCCGGGACGTGCTCGCCGAGCACCTCCCGGACGACCGCCTTGCCGCGGCTGGGCGCCACCTTGTGCAGCACCGCCGTGGCGCAGCCGAACACCCACTGCCAGTATTTCCGACCAGCCACCCGGGCGCCCGTCTCGTCGCAGCCGATCACGCCGGCCTGGCGCAGCTCCGCGGTGATGTCGGCGACCGCGGCGTCCACCTGCTCCTTGGCGCGCGAGAGGATGTTGGCGATCGCGCCCTCGCTGATCGACACGCCGAACATATCCAGCATCAAAGCCGACAGACGCTGGTAGCTGATGGCGTGGATGGTGTGCAGGTAGATCACCTTCTCCTCGACGCTGCGCCCGAACGGCGAGCCGGGCTTGAGCCCGTCCGGCGGGGTCGCGGCGAAGCGCTCGCCGCAGCACGGACATTCGCCCTGGTACTGATGCACGCGGGTGACGTCCGGGCGCACCGGCGGGATCTCGATGCGGTCGTAAAGGTCTTTGAGGGTCTGATGCTCTGGGCCAACGTGGCCGCCGCAGCTCGGGCAGTTGTTGGCCGGCGCCGTGACCGTGCGGTCCGGGTTCGGCTCAAGTGACCGTGCCTGACCCTAGCCGCCCTTGCCGGATTTGCCCTTACCCCGCTTGTTCGGCTTCTCGTCCTGCGACGGCGGGCGCGAGGAATTCCGCGCGGTCTTGCGCGGCTGGTTCAGCTTGGCCTCGACCTTGGCCAAGCGCTCCTCCAGCGCCATGATGTAGTCGACCAGTTCGTCCTTGGAATGCTGCTTCAGCTCTTCCCGCCGAGTCATACCATTCTGGAATCATACCAGAGTCCGGGCGTAAAGAGCTGACCCGAGCTGCTGCTGGACTGATCCGGCGGGCTAGAAACTCACGGGCCGACCCCCGGGGGTGAGCAGCTACTGGCACTTTTCACTGAACGGGCCCTTCCAGCGATGCACCAAGCTCGTTGAGCCATCTTTCCAATAGATCGATTCGTTGATCCCAAGTATTTTCCAATGCGACACGTCGACGCATATCAGATGTCCCAACTCCGCCCGAATTCACTGCTTTGCGTAAACCCGCTATCCACTCGTCTCCCCCATCTCGTATGTCAATCACATGGCCAAATGGCTGAACGGTCTGAAGTGGTGTTGAAATCACTGGCTTCCCTGTAGCCAAATACTCATGCATCTTGAGTGGATAACCTGCGCTCCACCAATCCTGCTCTCCTTGTCGATATACCATTGACAATACGTCCATCGCTTGTACGTAGGCTGGAATCGATGTATGAGGCCTATAACCTAGAAGATGCACATTTGGCCGACTTTTCAGTCTTTCCAGCAGCTCACCGTAACCTTTAGAATGTATGACTTGCTCGTATATCTCTCCAACAATAATCCATTGAAACTTCGGTTCAACCTCCGCCAACTCGTCGATCAGCGCGAGGTCCACCTTAATGTTCACTCGGCCGAAGTATCCGACGCGGGGGCGCGGGATATGGCAAATGTCCCTTGGTTCCTGCCCGGATGGCGTGTTGTAAGCAGTATAATCAACGCCGTTCGGCAGTACGCGAACATCGCGTCGCCCCTGCTGTCGTAGCCCGTCCGCGATCGGATCGGAGGAGGCCAAAACCAAGTCAGCTACCGCAAGAAGCTCTTTCTCTCTGTTATCCGAAAACGACTCTCCTTCACGCGAAGCGTTCGAGAATTTGTCATAAGCATGGTAGACTAATAGATCGTAATCTATATATCCCGCGAGTGCCAGGTGTTTTGGTCCGAACAAATATAGAATTCGGGGTCGACTTGGCGGCGCTGCCGCTAAGAGACGTCGCGCGTAGAAACGGAGAACACGTTCTTTATAGGATCGAGGTCGTCCTTTAAGAGGCGGTACCCGACCGGGGAAAAGGCATTTCACGCCGTCATGTTCTTCAACTCTCGGGAACAGAGAAGCGCCGTCCCAGAGCGCTGCTTCTCTATCCCATCCCGCTATCGGACCGGAGGTGTAGACGACCGGCCACCCGCGCCCTGCGAGCCTCGATAAAATTTGCTGACGGTTCCGCCAGGGTGCCGTCCACGCGTTAGGACCAATCGAAATCAAACAGGACATTACGCTGCGCCCCCAGTCGTCGAAACAAGAGGATCTGAGCCGATCATCATGGCAGGAAAACTCGGTGATGTCCGGCTATGCAAGCTTCTGATCCCCTTGCGCGTGCAGCGCATATGTCCTGGTCGCCCATGTGCCCCTAATTAGCCCGCCCAGCTGAGTGCACGGGATCCAGAGGACGATGGCCCGGGAGATGGCCAAGCCCTTGTCCGACTTATGGTCTACTTTGGACGCCCATTCCGCCGATTCGAGGCGCCAGGCTGACTTGAGATCCCGCAGCAAATTTTCCCCCGGGACCATCGGCTGCAGCTTGGCGAGCGGGTCCGGCCACACATGCAAACCGGCGCAACGTTCTCGGGCGCCGAACACAGCTGTCAGGACTATGCACCCCCTAATCAAGGCGTCTCTGCCGTTAAGCTTACCCCGATCGCTCAGAAGCGCGAAAATTTCTCTACGTCCTCTCGGTATGGCCCAAGCTGGTAGACGCAGACTGGCCAGAGTGAACCGTTTCATATAGGAAACTTTGTTCTTTAGCGTGCCTATCATAGGGCGGACACGTTAGCAAAGTCTCAGGGAAACGACGTGACCCTACGCAAGAGCCTAGCTTGGTCTTTCAGCCAGGAGTTCATCCAGAAGGGCGTGCGAATCGCCGGTTCGATCATGATTGCGCGGCTGCTGACGCCGGACGAGGTTGGCGTCTTTTCCATCGCAATGGCAGCCAATTTCCTCCTCAACTCGGTCCGCGAATTCGGCGTTGGGACGTACCTGATCCGGGAGCCAGAGCTGACCTACGACAAGGTGCGGACGGTCTTCGGACTGACGCTTTTGATCCAATGGACGCTCGGTGCCGCGCTCCTATTGCTCCGCTTTCCGATCGCGGACCTCTATGGACAGCCCGGCATCGCGGATGTGCTCGCGTTAGTGGCGATCACCTTCTTCTTTGCACCCTTCGGCCAGCCCGCCATAGCGCTCCTCCGCCGTGACATGCGGTTTGACCAGCTACATCATATCGGCACGGCCGAGGTGCTGGTCGGAACCGGGACGGGTGTGTGGCTCGCCACGCTCGGATACAGCTACATGGCACTCGCGTGGGGGCTTCTCGCCAGCACCGTCACCCGAGTGGCGCTGACCCTTGCGGCGCGCCGCGACCATCTGCGCCTCCGCCCGGGCCTGCGGCATTGGCGCGAGGTCCTGCAGTTCGGTGGCTGGCTTACTGTTGCGGGGCTTTTCGGTACGATCGCCGTCGAGGGGCGGAAGCTAGTGCTGGGCGGAATCATCAACCCTGGCACGGTCGCGCTGTACGAGCGCGCCCAGATGATCCCGCAGATGTCCCGACAGACTTTATTCATGCCTGTGGGACGCGTCTTGCTCCCGTCATTCTCCAAGAATGTCCGGGAAGGGGTCTCGATCGGCCCCGGTGTGGAGATGTACGTCGCGGCCACAACCGCCATAATCTGGCCCGCCTTCCTGACAATCGGCTTTATCGCCGTGCCGGTCACGGTCCTGCTCTTCGGCGACAACTGGCGGACCGCGGGCGAGATTCTCCCCTACATTCTCGGCAGTGCTGCGATCGTCGCGGCGCTGCCGCAACCGGAGCAGGTCCTGACACCGCACGGCGCGGTCCGGCGCCTTGCCGCGATCCGGTTCGTACAGGTGACGGGGGCACTATCCTTTGCCGCATTGGGATCGCTCCATAGCCTTGAGCTATTTGCGGCTTTGCTGATCCCGACTGCTGCAGTGTTTTCTCTTGCCGTTTACCTCTCGATCCGTTCAATGATGGGGACGGGTCTTCGGCGCCTAGCCCCGTTCTATGCCAAAGCTGCAATTCTCAGCGCGCCATGCGCGGCACCGGCGTTTTGGGCCTACATCGAATATGGCAACTCGCTACCAATAGGGCCGTTGCTCGCCGCCGCTGGCAGCGCTGTACCGATTTGGTTTGCTGGACTATTCATTTTGCGTCACCCACTTTCCGGCGAGATAGCTCCTATGGTAGCATGGCTGCACTCTCGCGTGAAGCCACCCAAGTAATAGCCTAACCCGGCATGATCCCCATAGTGGAAACCGCTTTACAGCTTGGACTCAGTGCACATGATTTCCGTCATTTTCGCCAGCCACAATGGCTCCCGCACCCTTCCACTCACACTCGCCTCTTTCCGTGCCCTGAACCGGCCATCCTGTGGCGTCGAGTTCATTGCCATCAACAACGCAAGTAACGATTCTACCACCGAAATATTGGAATCGTACCGAAGGTATATTCCAATAAAGATATTGAACGAGCCCCGGCCTGGGAAAAGCTTTGCAATTAACTTAGGTATTCGGTCCGCCAAGGGCTCACTTCTCGTGTTTACCGATGACGACATCGTCGCGGACCCCAACTGGCTAACCGGCTATATTGATGCGGCTGACACCCACCCAGACGTTTCTTTGTTTTCTGGACAAGTACGACACTACTGGGAAATGCCGCCCCCCGAATGGCTAAGAACGCTTGCATTAGAAGGCCGGTCTTATGCGGGAACGCCCTCCAATCTTTCAGACGGTCCCGTTTCCGTGAAGTACGTTAAAGGCCCTAACTTCATGGTCCGGCAAAAGGTCGTCCAGCACTTAACGTTTTGTGAAGATACTGGGATCAATTTTGTCGGCCAAGGCACGTCTCACGGCGGGGAAGAGACCGCGTTTGTCAAACGCGCCTTAGCTTCCGGCTTCGAGTTACACCATGTCTCCGCCGCTCGTGTTCAACACATCGTGCGCAAGGAACAAATCGGCATTTTACCCGTTTTTAAGCGCTATGTAAGGCTCGGTCGTGCAGGGTTTCTACAAAATGAAAGAACTGATACCTACAATGGTCCACGAATTTTTGGGTATCCGCGTTATCTATATAAAATGATACCTAAAGAGATTGCCCGTATTGGGTACAAGTGGATTATAGGACGTCATAATGAAGGCGCTAATGCATTGCTAGATTTGGCGTTCATTTGTGGAAACGAAATTGAGAGGCAAAAACGAGCACAAACAAGTGTCAGCCCCATAATCGTTGAACATAAAAATGATTGAATGTCTAAACCGCTTCACGAATTCGCAGAACTATAGCGGCTTATATATACCTTGTACGGGGCAAGGAGAACCGGGCATGTGGACACCCTATCGATTAAGGCGAGTAAAAGAAATTTTCACAGGCACTCATGAGGGTCGTGAAACCACACGACAATCAACAGTGCATGCTCGCAACTTGTCTGAGCGTATTCAGACCCTTAAAGTGCGAAGCGAGTTTGAGAAAGAAACATCGACTGACATCGAAGAGCCGATTTTTGTTTGTTCGGCAGGGTGGCGGTCTGGGTCAACACTGCTACAGAGGATGCTGATGGCTAATGAAAGAGTATTGATATGGGGTGAGCCGTTTGATCGCTCAGGGATAGTCCAAAAGTTAGCGGATATGTGTCGGCCATTCACATTTGAATGGCCCTCATCGAACTTCATTTTTGAGAATATTGGAAGCAATAGAATATTGTCGGAGGAATGGATCGCAAATTTGTATCCATCTTTATCCGATTTCAGGGGAGCTCATAGAGATATGCTTTTGAGGTTATTTAAAGAGCCGGCAGAAAAAAATGGTTATGAGTATTGGGGACTTAAGGAAGTGCGATTTAGTGTCGCTCAAGCCGAATATTTGCAGTATATATTCCCGAATGCGAAGTTTATTTTCATTGTCAGGAACCCGGTTGATGCATACAAGAGTTACCTGCCGTGGAGAAGGTGGTTCAAAGAATGGCCCGAGCGACCCGTCTTGACGCCATTTGAGTTTGGCCGAGTGTGGAATGAAAAGGTAAACGATTTTGTAAGAAACTCTCACAAGGTGAATGGTCTGTTAATACGGTATGAAGAATTGGAAGGAAGGGTGAAGGATATTGAAAATTTGGTTGGCTTCAAGGTTTCAAAACCGTCGATGCTTGAGAGAAACAAAGGCACACCCGGGCAGGAAAATGAAATTCATGGTCTTGAGAAATTTATAATAAATTTAATTACGTTTCAGGCTCAGAAGAAAGTAGGGTATTAGTTTTACTCCTGCTAAACTTATCTTCAACAGCCGCTTCCAGCAGCTTCCTGATTTTGCCGATAGAATCGGCCTGCCGGCTGGCTTGTGGCATCACACCTCCCGGGTGGCGCAACTACGCGATTTCGGCGGTTCGGCCCTCCTTGCCGAGGTTCCGGAACAGAGGCGGTAGCGCGACGCCGACGGCCTTGCAGACCTCACCCGCGCAGCCCTGGGCGTGATCGCGCAGCACGAAGTGCTGCTCGCCGTCCCGCACTTCCGTCTCGTGGATGGCGTCCAGATCCCGCAGAATCTCCGGCCATTCCGCCGTGACGCCGGCGGCGGCGAGGCGCTCCTCCAGCTCCTTGCGCAGCACGAGCGCGAGGAACGAACAGAACACGTGCCCGCGGATCGCGGCATCGGATTGGTGGTAGATCGGCCGCGTGCGCAGGATCGCCTTGGCAGTTCTGAAGATCTGTTCCACCAGCCAGAGCTGGCGGTACTGGCGGGCCACCTCGGCGGCCGGGAGGTCGGTGTTGGTGCGCAGCACACTGATGCCGTCGAACTTCGCCTCCGCGGCGATCCGGTCGTCGTCGATCTCGAAGTGATCGTCGCCCACGGTGCGCAGGAAGCGCCGGTAGCCGCTGTTACCGACCAGCGCCTTGTCGCCCTGGCGCAGCTTGTCGCGCAGCCCGGCGACCATGGCCTCGCGCGCCTCGGCGTCGTGCTCGGCCTGCTCCGGGTTCCGGCAGACGACGTAACGCCTGTCGTCGACGTGGACGTCCTTGATCTCGATGTCCGTGCTCTCGTGACCGATCCGCGGCAGCGACAGCGGGATGAACCCGCGTCTGTCGTCGAGAACCGCCTGCTGCACCTCCTTGTCGCGCCGCTCGCGGGTGCCGAGGATGTAGCCGATGTTCCGCCGTTCCAGCTCGGCAACGGTGGCGCTGGAGACCATGCCGCGATCGGCGACGACGCAGACGCGGTCGATGCAGAAGCGCTGTAAGCGTGCGCCGAGGACTGCCTACCGTGGCGTGATGGAGTGTGCGTGAGATGGGCGTTCGGGCGCGGGTGGCGCTCGTAACGTCATTATTCACGTGGGTAGTACCATCACGATGGAACGGGTTGAGGTGATCACCGGCCGCCGCCGACGGCGACGCTGGTCGTGGGCGGACAAACAGCGGATCGTCGCCGAGGCGTCCATGCCGGGGGTGTGCGCGAGCGCGGTCGCGCGGCGCTACGACATGCAGCCCCAGCAGCTCTTCCAGTGGCGCCGCGAGGTCCGGGAAAGTCAGGGCGTGCACGGCACGGACCGGTTCGCGGCCGTTCGCCTAATCGCCGGACATGACGCCGGCCGAGCGCATGAGCCTGAGCCGGCTGCACCGGATGAACGCCAAGCCGCCGGCACGGTGGAGATCCNAGATCCGGCTCGACAACGGTCGCGTCCTGCGGGTTCGGGAGACGATCGCGCCGACGGCGCTGATGCGCCTGGTCGCCGCGGTCGAGCAGGCATGATCAGCGTCCCGCCCGGCACCCGGGTCTACCTCAGGGCTGTTCAGTGTTCCAAGGTAGAGTGAGTGGCGTCGCGTGAGGCGAGTCCGAGCGGCGGGTCATCCATCAGAAACGAGTCTTTGCGAACTCGCTGAGATGTGACTCCTGGGTTGGCAACTCTGAACAGCGTACGGAGTTGCCATGATACCGTTTCCGTGCCTCTGGGAGGCCCTCCAAGACGTCACCGACCCGCGCGGCGCCCGGGGGCAGCGCTATCCTTTCACGCCGTTGATGGTGTTCACGGTGCTGGCCGTGCTGGCGGGCGCGCGGTCGTACCGCGACGTGATCACCTTCATCCGGGAACGGCGCCATCAGCTCAATGAGCTGTTCGGCACGCGCCTGACCCGGGCGCCCGCGCTGAACACGCTGCGCG
>NZ_NRRL01000147.1 GCF_016583645.1 Rhodovibrio sodomensis
GCGGGGGCTGCCGCTGGCCGGGGTTCGACCCACCTGCTAGCGTAAGCCTAGGGCGCGGTCGCTGACGGTCGAACCGCCCGCCAGCGTCATTGCCGCCCAACCCTCATCACCCCAGAGCAGGCACCCCGCGGAAGATCCACGCGGCTTTCGCGATCCTGCCCGAGCCGCTTATGGCACCCTCCCACCTCATCACACAGGATAGTCCAGCCATGACCAGCCTGAACGGCGAACCCCGGATCCCGGGCGTTCGGCGGCGGAACCTGATGCGCGGCCTGACCGCCGGCCTCGCCGCCCTGCTGCTCGCAGTCGCCGCGCCCGCGACCGCACAGAACGATGGCGGGCGGAGCGATGGCGGGCGGAGCGACCGGGCGCTGGCCGAGCGCGCCGCGACCTACATCACCGAGCTGTCGCGCAACGCGATCGAGCAACTCAGCCCGGACGACATTAGCGCGGCCGAGCGCGCCGAGCGGGCCCGCAAGATCCTGGAGGAGAACTTCGCCGGGCACGACCTGGCGCGGTTCGTGCTGGGCCGGTACTGGCGGGTGGCAAGCCCGCAGCAGCGCGAGCGCTTCATAACCCTGCTGCGCGAGGTCGCGCTGACCCGATTCCTGCCAACCTTCCAGAATCTGTCGATGGATCAGGTGACGATCGAACGCGCGATCGCCGATCCGCAGGCCACGGGCATGGCGCGTGTGATCACCCGGGTTGACGTGCCCGACCGGGCCCCGGTCGAGCTGGCCTGGCGCGTGCGGCCGACCGACGACGGCGGCTTCCAGATCGTCGACATCATGGCCGAGGGAGTGTCGATGGCGATCACCTTGCGCAGCGAGTATTCCAGCGTGATCGAGCAGAACGGCGGGCGGGTCGAAGCGCTCCTGACCCGTCTGGAAAACCGCCTGCGGTCCGACAGCGCACCCGATTGGGCAAAGAACTAGAGCAAGATGCTGAAAGGTGAAGCCACCTTTCAGCTGAATCTTGCTCTCCCTTCAAGCCGTTAGAGCAAAATTCACGATGAAGGTCGACTAGGCTTTCGTCGATTTTGCTCCGGCGGACTTTTGTCTCCGCGCGCACGGGCCAGGCACACCGAGGACACAGAACAACGGGCCCGCGGCTGGCGACGACCCCGCGGGCCCGTTTGCGTGCGACCTTTGCGGGCGCCTCAGCCTTCCTGGCGGTTCATCAGGGCGATCCCGCGCAGCAGCGTGACGGCGCGGTTCAGCTGGTAGTCCTGGGCCAGCCGCTCGGTTGCGCCCTTGCCCTTGCCATCGCCACCGCCATCGTCGGCCTGGGAGGCTTGCGGCTGGCTGTCCTGCGGGCTGTCGCCGCCGCCCTCGCCTTCGCGCTCAAGGGCGCCGCGCAGGTCCTGTTCGCGCAGGCTGCGGTTCGCCTCCCGCCGGTTGATCTCGGCCTGGGCGACCTTGATGTCCGGGACGATGCCCTGCGCCTGGATGCTGTCGCCGCTGGGCGTGTAGTAGCGCGCGGTGGTCAGGCGCAGCGCGCCGCCGCTCTCCAGCGGCTTGACTGTCTGGATCGAGCCCTTTCCGAAGCTGCGGGTGCCCATGATGATCGCCCGGTCGTGGTCGCGCAGCGCGCCGGCGACGATCTCGCTCGCCGAGGCGGAGCCGGCGTTGATCAGCACCACGATCGGAACGTCGCCGACCTGCCGGCCGGGCTGCGTGGTGTAGCTCTTGGACACGCTGCCGCCGCGCCCGCGGGCGGAGACCACTTCCTTGTCGTCCAGGAACACGTCGGAGACCTTGATCGCTTGTTGCAGCAGGCCGCCCGGGTTGTTGCGCAGGTCGATCACCAGCCCCCGCATCTCGCCGTCGATCTTGTTGCTGCGCAGATTTTCGATCGCATTGGAGACGGCCGAGCCCGCCTGCTTGTTGAAGCGGGTGATCCGCAGGTAGCCGATCTGCTGAAATGCCTGCGTGCGCACGGGCTCGATCGTGACGTTCTCGCGCTCGAGCGTGACCTGGAACGGCTCCTCGCCATCGCGCCGCAGGGTGATGGTGATCTCGGTGCCCGGCTCGCCCCGCATCATCTCGACCGCCTTACCCAGTTCAAGCTGCTGGGTCGGCGTGCCATTGATGCCGACGATCAGGTCGCCAGCCTGGATGTCGCTGGCGGCGGCCGGCGTGCCCTCGATCGGCGCGATGATCTCGATGAAGCCGTCTTCCTGTTCCGTCACCCGCATGCCCAGGCCGCCGTACTCGCCCTGGGTGTTCACCTGCATGGCTTGGTATTCCTCGGGATTGAGGTAGTCGGAGTGCGGGTCCAGATCGGATACCATGCCGTCGATCGCCGAGCGGATCAGCTGCTCGCGCGGGACATCCTCGACATAGGTGCTCTCCACCTGCTCCATCACGTCCTGCAGGTCTTCCAGGCTCATGCCGTTGCCGGCGCTCTGGCTGAACGCGGTGCGGGTCACCGGCAGGCTGGTGATGGCGGCGCCCATGACGAAAGCCGCCGACAGGGCGAGGATCGCGCGCATCGCGGGTCTCCCAGGGGTTGTTGCGGGGCTGGCGTCCGAACGCGTGGCCGGCCGGCGATCGATCGGGCCGGGCGGGCGCGGCAGGACACGCAAGCCGGCACATGGTTAATGCCGGTGCTGTCGATGTAAATTTCCGGGCAGCCGGGGACAAGCCGTGATCCGTACGCGGCCGTCAGCGTATAGTGCGCGTCGCGCCCCGCGCGCCAACGATACCCGCGGTCGAATCCCGTACAAAAGCGCCGACCGGGTGAGAGCGCCGCCGGGGCGGTGCGCGCGATGACTTCCCGACCCCTATGGCCTCCCGAACCCTAAAGAAAGCGTCCCCCGCGTATGACCCTCCTCCGATCCATCAAGCGCGGCGTGTCGCATGCCCTGCAGCACGCCGTGCAGGCCGAGCGGCGGGTCCGCCGGGGCCGCTCGCCCTGGGCGCGCCGGGGGCTTGCGCTCGGCTTCATTGCCGGCAGCCTGCTGTGGTTCCTGCCGGTGCTGGGGCTGTGGATGCTGCCGGTTGGCCTGGCCCTGCTGTCCGACGACGTCGGCTGGATGCGCCGGCTGCGCCGGCGCTTGCACGCCCGCCTGCTCGCCTGGTCGCGCGACCGGCAGCCGCGCCGGCGCCGGCCGTTGCTGCGCCGGCGGCTGCCCACGCGCCGGCGGGAAACGGTCAATTGATGGCCGACGCGTTGCCCGGGACGCCGATGGCGCCCACCCTCGACACCGCGCCGGCATCACCGGCGCCCACAGGCATCCACGGGAGGCACGACGTCATGCAGTTCACATCCAAGGTCGCCACGACGGTGCCCGCGCTTGCGGCGCTGGCCCTGCTTGCGGGCCCGGCGCAGGCGGACATCGTCGGCGAACCGGTGACCTACGAGGTCAACGGCGAGACCTACCAGGGCTATTACGCCCGCAACACCGCGCTGGGCGACAACCAGCCCACCGTGATGATCATCCACGACTGGGACGGCCTGGGCGACTACGAACGCCGGCGCGCGCAGATGCTGGCGGAGCAGGGCTACGCCGCGTTCGCCGCCGACCTGTACGGCCAGGGCGTGCGCCCGGACACGCTGGCGGGCAAGAAGCGCGAAAGCGGCGCCCTCTATCAGGACCGGGAGGCGATGCGCGCACGCATGCAGGGCGCGCTCGACCAGCTCGGGGAGCTGGACGGCGCCAGCGCCGACGAGGTGGTCGCGATCGGCTACTGCTTCGGCGGCTCCGCGGTGCTTGAACTGGCGCGCTCGGGCGCGGAGTTGGACGGTTTCGTGCCGTTCCACGGCGGCCTCGGCACGCCCCAGGGGCAGGACTACGCCGACGTCCGGGCCCCGCTGTTGATCCTGCACGGGACCCAGGACAGCGTCTCCGGCCTCGACGCCGTCGCCGACCTGACCGAACAGCTGGATGCGGCCGGCGCCGACTACCGCGTCGAGCTCTACGGCGGCGCCCGCCACGCCTTCACCGTCTGGAGCAGCGAGGACCGCTACCATCCCGAGGCGGACCTGCGCTCCTGGGCGGCGCTGCAAGGGTTCTTGGCGCGCGAACTGAAGTAGAGCCGGCTGTTTGGCTGTTTAGAGCAAAATCGATGAAGGTCGAGTCGAGCTTGATCTTGCTCTAGCAGGAGATCCCGGAGAGGCCCGCTCCCCTGAGGGGAGATGAGGGGACAGGTGAGGGTGCGACTCCCACCTATCCGCCGTGGAGTCCCCTTCACCCTGCCACGCGCCTTCGGCTCGGGGGCCCCGCCCTCTCCCCTCGGGGGAAGGGGATTTTGCAACGCCTGGAGAGTTCGACCTGTGCTGCAGAACGCCCAGCGGCTGAACGCGGTGATGGCGGTGCTGCGGGCCGCCGGGAGTAAGCGGGTACTCGACCTCGGCTGCGGGCCGGGGCCGCTGCTGCTGCGGCTCGCGCAGGCGGACTGGGCGCACCAAGTCGTCGGGCTGGATGTCGACGCCGGCGAGCTGCGCGCGGCGCGCGCCGCGCTTGGGGAACCGGGCGCGGACGATGGTGGGCGCGTGCGCCTGGTCCAGGGCGACCTGCTGCGCCCGGACCGGAAGTTCGCCGGCTTCGACGCGGCGGCGCTCGTCGAGACCATCGAGCACATCGACCCGGCGCGGCTATCGGCGCTGGAACACGGTGTGTTCGCCGTGCTGCGCCCGGGGCTGGTGGTCGTGACCACGCCCAACGCCGACTACAACCCGCTGTACGGTCGCGCCGACGGCCGGTTCCGCCATCCGGGTCACCGGTTCGAATGGTCGCGCGCCCAAATGCGCGCCTGGGCCGGGCGCGTGGCCGCCGCGCACGGCTATGCCGCCAGCCTGCACGACATCGGCCCGGCGCACCCGCGTCTGGGCACCTCCAGCCAGATGGCCGTTTTCCGCCGGCCGGCCGCCGACGGGGCGCCGCCGGTCAAGCTGCCGTAGGCCCTCGAGTGGGTCGCGCAGATAACCGGCGCTTCAGCGGGGTCCCTCGCCTCCCCGTGGAGGTAAAGGGGGGCTGCCGCGTCAGCCGTTCCGGTAGCCGTATTCGAGCGCCATTTCCTGCAGGAATTCCAGCGTGTCCTGCGCGAACGCGCGGCCGACCAGCAGCAGCACGGTTTGCGGCGCGATGCGCCAGAGGGTGACCGGCTGGTGGTCGATGCCGGTCGCGGCCGTGCGGTCGGTTTCCAGCGCGTGCAGGTCCACGGGCGTGCCCTTGGCGAGCAGGGCATCCAGCTTGGGCCCGCCGACCTGCAGGGCAAACAGGCCGCTCGACTGATCCACCAGCGCCACGCCGCGGGCCCGCGGGTCGCCGCCGAACGGGTCGGCGAGCGTGCGGTGCAGCTCGCCCGGCGCCCACGGGGCGATCGCGATCCAGCGGTCGAGGGCGCTCCAGATCACCGAGACCTCGCCGCTGCGCGCCGCTTGGCCGACCGGCGGCAGCGCAAACCCGGCGCCCTCCAGCGCCTGCCGGGCGGCGGCCTGCTTGTCGGGCCGCACCTGGATGGTCACCAGCGACAGGTCCCGGCGGTCGCGGAACACCACGCCGGGACCGCCGGGGCCGACGGCGCCGACGTCGCCGGGGGTGAGCGCGCGGGCGAGCGGGGAGACGGGGGCTAGGGTCAGGTCAGCCACGTTGGCGCGTCCCTTCCGGATCGTAGAAGTGCGGCGAGACCACCTCGACCTGGACGTCGTGGCCGCGCACCAGGTCGACCGCGCGTACCACCTCGCCCATCCGCTCGCCGCCGTTCTTCAGGAAGCCGAGGGCGATGTGCCGGCCGAAGGTTGGGCTCCAGGTCGCCGAGGAGACCCAGCCCTCATCAAAGTCGATCGTGGTCTGGGTGCCGGTGGGCAGCAGGTGACTGCCCGCGCGGATCCGCTCGTCGCCGTCCGCGCACTGCAGGCCGACCAGGCGCGGGCGGCTCGGGTCCGCCATGCCCGGGCGCTGGGCGAGCACGCGGCCGATAAAGTCCTTCTTCGAGCTCATCAGCCCGGCCATGCCGAGGTCCGCGGCGGTGGTCCGGCCGTCCAGCTCGCCGGCGGTCACGTGGCCCTTCTCGATCCGCATGACGTCGAGCGCCTCCAGGCCGTAGGGGATCGCGCCCAGATCCTCGCCCAGCTCCAGCAGCTTGTCGGCGAGCGCCGGGCCGTAGTCGGCGGGGACGTTCACCTCGTAGGCGAGCTCGCCGGAGAAGGAGATCCGGAACAGCCGCAGCGGCACCCCGCCCGCAAGCGCGTACCGTCCCACCCCCATGAACGGGAACGCCGCGTTCGACAGGTCGACGCCGGGCAGCAGCCGCTGCAAGAGCGCCCGGCTGTTCGGCCCCGCGACCGCCAGGCCGGCCCACTGGTCGGTGACCGACTGCACCTGCACGTCGAGCTCGGGCCACAGCGCCTGCAGGCACCACTCCAGATGGCTCATCACCTTGGGCGCCTGCCCGGTCGTGGTGGTCATGTGGTAGTGGCCCTCGGCCAGGCAGCTGGTGGTGCCGTCGTCCATGACGTGGCCGTCCTCGCGCAGCATCAGGCCGTAGCGCGCGCGCCCGACGGCCAGGCGCTTCCAGCCGTTGGTGTAGACCCGGTTCAGCAGCTCCGGGGCATCCGGGCCCTGGATGTCGATCTTGCCCAGGGTGGAGACGTCGCAGATGCCCACATGGGTTCGGGTCTGCGTGGTCTCCCGGAACGCCGCCTCGCGCAGGCTCTCGCCCGCTTGCGGAAACGCCCGGCTGCGCTGCCACAGGCCGGCCTCGGCGAAGATCGCGCCGCGGTCGGCCGCCCAGTCGTGCAGCGGCGAGCGGCGCAGCGGCATGAAGGTCCGCTGGCGCTTGCGCCCGGCGAGCGCGCCCACGCTGACCGGCGTGTAGGGCGGGCGGAAGGTGGTCGTGCCGACCTCGGCCACGCTGAGGCCGCGCGCCTCCGCCATCACCGCCATGCCGTTGACGTTGCCGAAGCGCCCCTGGTCGGTCGCCATGCCGAGCGTGGTGTAGCGTTTCATGTGCTCGACCGAGCGGTAGCCCTCCCGGTGCGCCAGCTTGACGTCGGCGACGGTGACGTCGTGCTGCGGGTCCAGGAAGGTGTGGCTGTCGCGGCCGCCCACGTACCACAGCGCTTCCCCGCGCCCGGCGGGCGGGTCCTCCGGCACCGGCAGGTCGAGCTCGGGCACCGGCTTGCCGAGCGCGCGGATCGCCTCGACGGCGGCGTGGGCGCCGTCCTGGATCGCCTCCGCCGTGGTGAAACGCCCGGCGCAGGCGCCGACGCTGCTTTCGTTCTGCCTGGGCTGGCCGGGCACGAAGCAGTCGCGGATCGAGTCCCATCTTGGCCTGGCGCCGGTCTGGCTGTGCAGGTTGACGACCGGGTTCCAGCCGCCGGCGACCGCGACCAGGTCGCAGGGCAGCCGCGTGCCGTCGTCCAGCGTCACCGCCGACACCCGGTGCCGGCCCTTGCTGCCCACGATCGTGCGCCCGCGGTGGAGTGTCACCTCCAGCCCGGTCAGCGCGCGCGGCAGCTCCGCGTCGGCGCGGCTGTCGACCAGGGTCACGGCGATGCCGGCCTGGCTCAGGTCGCGGGCGGTGGAGAAGCCGTCGTCGTTGTTGGCGAACACGACCGCGCGCGTGCCAGTGCGCACCGCCCAGCGGTTCAGGTAGGCGCGCACGGCGGACGCCAGCATGATCCCCGGCCGGTCGTTGTCGGGGAACGGGATCGGGCGTTCCAGCGCGCCGGCGGCGAGCGTGACCCGCCCGGCCTCGATCCGCCAATAGCGCTCGCGCGCGCCGTGCTCGGCCGTGGGCAGGCGCTCCACGGCGCCCAGGATGTTGTGGTCGTAGTAGCCGAACACGCTGGTGCGCGGCATCACCTCGACGGTGTCGAGCCGCGCCAGCTCGCCCGCGACCCGGTCGACCCACAGGCTGGCGGGTTCGCCGTCGATGGTGCTGCGCTCGGTGAGCAGGCTGCCGCCCAGCTCGCTGTCCTGGTCGGCCAGGATCACGTGCAGGCCGGCGCGCCCGGCCCACAGCGCCGCGGTCAGGCCGGCGGGGCCGGCGCCCACCACCAGCAGGTCGCAGTGCTTGAAGCCGCGCTCGTAGCGGTCCGGGTCCGGGGCCGTGGTCGCCCGACCCAGGCCGGCGGCGCGGCGGATCGCGGGCTCGTAGAGCTTCTCCCAGAACGCGGCAGGCCACATGAAGGTCTTGTAGTAGAAGCCGGCCGGGAACATCGGCTTCAGCAGGCCGGAGGCCGCCTGCAGATCGTATTTCAGCGACGGCCAGCGGTTCTGGCTCTCCGCGACCAGCCCGTCGGTCAGCTCGACCAGCGTGGCCGGCAGGTTGGGGGTGAGCCGGTCGCCGGTGCCGAGCCGCATCAGCGCGTTCGGCTCGTTCTCGCGGTGGCCGACGAGGCCGCGCGGGCGGTGCACCTTGAAGCTGCGCCCGGCCAGGTGGATGCCGTTGGCGAGCAGCGCGGAGGCGAGCGTGTCGCCGGCGAAGCCGGTCAGCGTGCGCCCGTCGAAGGTGAAGGTGAGCGGGCGCGACCGGTCGATCCGGCCGCCTTGGGTCAGCCGCGGGGCGGTTTCGGTGTCGCTCAGATCCCTCATGCCTGGCCGCCCTCGGCCGCGTCGCGCGCCAGTTCGCTGCCGTGCACGGCATGGGTGGCGGTGTCGCGGTCGACCACGATCCAGGCGCGGCAGCCGCCGGTGTGCTGCCACTGCTCCTTGATCCGGCCGCGCTCGTCGTCGCGGAAGAACAGGTAGTCGACCCAGGCGCCCTGGTCGCTGGAGTCCATCGGCGGGCGCACCGGGCGCGCGTCGCCGCGGTAGGTGAACTCCTCGCTCGGCCGGGCGCCGCAGACGGGGCAGGGGATACGCATGGCGTTTGACTTTAGTGGAGGTTCGGTTGGGCGCCGGTGCCGGCTTCGTCCAGCTCGCGGCCGGTCATGAAGCGGTCCAGGCGCAGATCGGCGCCGATCGGGTGGGGTTGGTCGCGCGCGATCGTGTGGGCGAAACACCAGCCGGAGCCCGGCGTGGCCTTGAAGCCGCCATAGCACCAGCCGCCGTTGAGGTAGAGTCCGGGCACGTGCGTGGTCGATATGATCGGGCTGCCGTCCATGGTCATGTCCATCACGCCGCCCCAGTGGCGCAGCAGGCGCAGCCGGCCGATGCAGGGCATCAGCGACATCGCCGCCTCCGCCGTGTGCTCGACCATCGGCAGGTTGCCGCGGGCGGTGTAGGAGTTGTAGCCATCCAGCGAGGAGCCGAACACCAGCCCGCCCTTGTCGGACTGGCTGATGTAGAAGTGCCCGGCGGCGAACGTCACCACCTGGTCCAGGATCGGCTTCAGCCCCTCGGTCACGAACGCCTGCAGCAGGTGCGTCTCGATCGGCAGGCGCAGGCCGGCCATCTGCGCGACCTGGCTGGTGTGCCCGGCGACCGCCAGGCCGACCTTGCCGGTCTTGATCCGGCCCTTGGTGGTGTCGACCCCGGTGATCCGGCCCTGCGGGTCGCGCTCGATCGCGGTCACCTCGCAGTTCTGGATGATGTCGACGCCCAGCCGGTCGGCCGCGCGGGCGTAGCCCCAGGCGACGCCGTCGTGCCGGGCCGTCCCGCCGCGCTTGTGCATCAGCCCGCCGCGCACCGGAAAGCGCGCGCTGTCCAGGTCCAGCATCGGGACCTCAGCCGCGATCTTCTCCGGGCTCCAGATCTCCGCGTCGTCGCCGTGCAGGCGCATGGCGTTGGCGCGCCGGGCGAACATGTCGACCTGCCCGTCGGTGTGGGCGAGGTTGAGCACGCCGCGCTGGGACATCATCAGGTTGAAGTTGAGTTCCTGCTCCAGCCCTTCCCAAAGCGCCAGCGACTTGGAATAGAACCGCTGGTTGCCGGGCAGCATGTAGTTGGCGCGCACGATGGTCGTGTTGCGCCCGACGTTGCCGCCGCCGAGGTAGCCCTTCTCCACGACGGCGACGTTGGTGATGCCGTGCTCCTTGGCGAGGTAGTAGGCGGTCGCCAGCCCGTGGCCGCCGCCGCCCACGATGACGACGTCGTAGCGCTGCTTCGGCGCCGGGTCCCGCCAGGCGGGCCGCCAGCCGGTGTGGCCGCGCAGCGTCTCGCGCAGCAGCTGGAAAACCGAGTATTGGGACATCATGACCGTCCAAGTGGCTTGTCAGCGCTAAGCTATCACCGCGCACGCCCGCCCTTAGCGCCGATCCGACACCCGCTGGCCGCGATCCGACGTGCCGGCGGTTTGCGCGCATCGCCGCAGCCTAAAGCATGACCGGCGGCGATGGCAGTGTCTTGCGGTTGTGAATCGGAAATTCTTCGGTAACTGGCCGAGAAGATAGGCAATACCTTTCCAAGAAACCGTGCGACAGCGGTGCCTCAGAAAGAAACTCAATCAGTTTATTTAGAACAGTTATGACTTCGTTCTGACCGCGTGCCAGGCGTCGCGCAGTGGGGTGCCGCCTGCGCGGTGAACCCACCTGACGGCCCATCGCGCGCGGCAGGCCGCACTCCCCCTCTCCCTTGAGGGGAGAGGGAGGGGCCCGCGGACCGCAGGTCCGTGGAAGGGTGAGGGTGGGACTCCTCAATGTACGCCGGGGAGGTCCACCCTCACCTGTCCTCTCCCCTCAACCTGCTTAATTCAGTGCCGCGGTCCAGCGATGTGCGGCGCATAGCCGTAGAATAGCGTCGCGATTCCGCGTCGAGGCGGCTTCAAACAGCACGAGTCCGGGTTTGGCTGGATGCGAACGGCGCGGGAGGGCCGGGTCGGCATGACACGGGTAACGAGTCCCGGGCGGCTTGGTTCCTTGGCCGGCCGCCTCGGGCGGTCGACGGGTCGAGCTTGGCTGGCGTTGGCGGGATCGCGCGGCATGTGCGTCAGGGCGGGACCCAGCGCCAGCGGTACAGGCGGTGGATGATCTGGGCCCACAGATCGGCGAAGCTGTTCTCGATGATGACCTTCAGCTGTCGGCTGCCGGTCACCACGCGCGTGCCGCTGACGAGCACCGCCCGGCGGAGCCAGTGCAGGCTGATGCCCTCGCCGCGGGCGGCCTCCAGGGCGGTCCGGGCGATGTGGAGCACCTGGTAGGCGAGCTGGTGGAGGAGCAAAAGCACCTCGTTGCGGGCGAACGCCTTGCTGGATAGTTGACCGGCCCGGGTGACCGGCCGCTGGGCGTAGCAGCTCTTCGGCCGGTTGGTGGCGGAGAGGGCCGGGCGGCAGACCTCCTTCAACTCACCCATATGCGATTCCGCGTTGCCGCGTTGACGGTAGGCCTCCAGCACCTGCTCGGCCGTCATCCGCTCGGGCCCGATGCTGGTGACCAGGTAGAAGTGGTCCAGCCCGTCATCCTCGGGGCGCTCTTTCAGAACCAGGACAACCCGGCGCGGCCGTGACCAGGACCCGGCCTGGTAAGGCAGGTCCACACACCATCGCCGGGGCTCCTTCGGCGGGCGGCCGCGCGGGCGTTTGCGCTGCGGGGCGCTCTCCCGGTCCAGCTTGGTGTTCGCCTTCAAGCGCGCGATGTACGGCGTCCCGTTCGCTTCCAGGGTCGCGAACAGCGCCTCGCTGGAAAACCCGGCGTCCAGGCGCACCAAGGCGATCTCGCACAGATGGCGCTCGGCGCGTTCGACGACATCCAGGATGAACTGTTTGGCGCTGCCCGCACTGCCGGCGTTGCCTGGGCGCATCAGCCCGCCCAGCATACTTCCCAACTCGGCGCTGCTGGCGACCAGCGGGTCGTAGCACCGGCAACCGTGGTGACCGTTCCACGCGCTGCCGGGTTGATGGCCCTCGACCGGAAACGCCAGGCCATCGACGTCGATCGTGAGTTCCCGCTGGCGGTGGCCCTTGCGTTGAGCCTTGAACCCGGTGCCGGCCAGCGCGGTCAACGCCTCGCCCAAGATCTCGCGGTTCTCGTCCCGGGCCAGGATGTCAACGCCCCGGGACAACGTCGGCTGCGATGGCAGACCCCGGTCGGCGGCCGTCGGCCCGCGTGTCTCCGTCGCCGCCAAGCCCAGCGCCGGCGCGTGGCGGAGCCGGTTGGCGTCCTGCTCGTGCCGCCAGCCCTGAGCGATCAGCAAGATGTGGGTGCAGATCAACTCCGCGATCGGATACCAGATCGCCTCCTGCCGGCGTGGATCGTGGACTTTGTCCGCAAAGAAACGCCGGAGCCCGGTCAGCTCCATGATCTCGCGCAGCAGGATGGCCCCGGGATCGCTGCCCAGGCGCTCGTCCCGGCCCTCGACTTCGATCGACCGGTTGAAAGACGGCGTCAGAACCCTGTTAGACTCACTCATGGCGTGAACCTCGGGTGTTTATCTCCGACATCGCTAAAGCCCCGGTAACAAGGGCTTCCGAGGTCACGCCACCCTTCTGTACTGCCCCGGCGGTGAATTACCCGGG
>NZ_NRRL01000148.1 GCF_016583645.1 Rhodovibrio sodomensis
CCCGGCGGACCGACCACGGCCTGCCCGTGCACAGCTTCCAGAGCCTGCTCGACGACCTGGGCACGCTGTGCCTCAACACCGTCAGCATGCCCAGCAACCCGGCCTACAGCTTCGATCAGCCGACCCAGCCCACGCCGCTGCAGGCCAAGGCCTTCGACTTGCTCGGCGTCAGCCCATGATGTAGCCAGAGCGGACTCGCCCGTGGCGCCAATTCTTTGAGCATCATCAGGGAGTTACTGTTCTGGCCAAATACAAAGTTCAGTCTAGAGCAAGATGCTGAAAGGTGAAGCCACCTTTCAGCTGAATCTTGCTCTCTCTTCAAGCAGTTGAGCAAGATTCACGATGCTGGTCGACACGACCTTCATCGACTTTACTCTAGCCGATTTCCCCGCCCCGCCACCGGCGCCAACGGGGCAGCCCGAACGCGCCGTCCCGACCGGTTTCGAAGGTCGGCGGCACGCAAAGGTCACGTCACGCATCGCGATCGCCGGCGCCACGCGCGAACTTGACCGCGGTCGGATCGCCGGATGCCAGACCGCGCGATCGTCACCGATCTGCCGCAATCCCGCCGCACCGGCGCCGCGACCGGACCCGATAGAGGGCACGCTGCCCGATTTTCCGGACCCGGCGCAAATCGCACGCCTGCCGGTTCTAAGTCCCGAACAACGTGTAGAATTCCTGCCAGGGGGCAACCATATGCTGAACCAGACCCAAACGCGCGCTGCCGCACCGTCCGCGGGCACCATGACCGACGCCATGCAGAACACGATCGCCCTGGTCGACGACGACCGCAACATCCTGACTTCGGTCTCGATCGCCCTGGAGAGCGAGGGCTTCAAGGTTCGTACCTACGCCGACGGGACGGAGGCGCTGCGCGGAATCCAATCGCACCCGGTCGACGTCGCGGTGCTGGATATCAAGATGCCGCGGATGGACGGCATGGAGTTGCTCAACCGGCTGCGCGAGAACTCCACCCTGCCGGTGATCTTCCTGACCTCCAAGGACGAGGAGGTCGACGAGGTGCTGGGCCTGCGCATGGGCGCGGACGACTACATCACCAAGCCGTTTTCGCAGCGCCTGCTGATCGAGCGGATCCGCGCCCTGCTGCGGCGCGAGCGGCTGGCTGGGCGGATGGAGGAGGCGACCCCGGAGGAGCAGGCGATCCAGCGGGGCAACCTGATGCTGGACCCCAGCCGCCACCTGTGTTCCTGGAAGGAGCAGGAAGTGAACCTGACGGTGACCGAATTCCTGATCCTGAAGGCGCTGGCACACCGGCCGGGCCACGTGAAGTCGCGCGACCAGTTGATGGACGCGGCCTACGGCGAGAGCATCTACGTCGACGACCGGACGATCGACAGCCACATCAAGCGGCTGCGTAAGAAATTCCGGCAGGTCGACAAGGAATTTCAGCAGATCGAGACGCTGTACGGCGTCGGCTACCGGTACCGCGAAGCGTGACTGTGCGAGGCTGAAGCAACGTGCCCCGGGGGGACAGACACGGACGCGCCCGCCCGCCGGCCGGCGTGGGGACCGGACCGGTGGACGGACAGCCGGCCGAACGGCGGCGCGGCCGGCGCCGGCGGCCGCGCGGGGCGTGGCGGTCGCCGCTGACCCGGCGGATCCTGGCGCTCAATGTGCTGGTCCTGGCGGTGCCGGTTCTGGGCCTGCTGCACCTGGAGCAGTACCGCGACAGCCTAATCGAGGCGGAGCTGGAAGCGCTCGGCACCCAGGCGCGCGCGTTCGCGACCACGCTCGCCGGCAGCGCGGTCGTGGTGACCCAGTCCGGCGAGGAGAAGCTGCTCGCCGAAGGCACGCGCCATGCCATGCGCGTGCTGCTGGCCGGCAGCGACATCCGCGCCCGCCTGTTCGGGCCGGGCGGCGATCTGGTCGCCGACAGCTTCGTCCTGATGGGCCCGGGCGGGCAGGTCACAGTCGAGGAACTGCCGCCGCCGGAGCCCGGCGGCTGGATGCCGGAGATCTTGGAACGGGCGTACAACTGGGTGCTCGACTACGTCCCCAGCGACGAGCTGCCGGTCTACCAGGAGGCGCGCCAGCAGCGCGCGGCGCAGTATCCGGAGGCCGAGCGCGCGCTCGCAGGCGACGCCCACAGCCGGGTCTACCGCGACCCCGACGGCGGGCTGGTGCTGTCGGTCGCCGTGCCGGTGCAGCGCTACCGCCAGGTGCTGGGCGCACTGATGCTGACCAAGGACGGCTCGGAGATCGAGGCGGCGGTGCGCGACCGGCGGCTCGACATCCTGGTGGTGTTCGCGGTCGCGCTCGGCGTCACGGTGCTGCTGTCGGTCTATCTTGCGGGGGCGATCGCCCGGCCGCTGCACCGCCTGGCGGAGGCGGCCGACCGGGTCCGCCGCGCGCAGGGCCGGCAGGTCGAGATCCCCGACATGTCGAAACGCCGGGACGAGATCGGCGACCTGTCGGTGGCGCTCGACGACATGACCCAGGCGCTCTGGGACCGGCTGGACGCGATCGAGCGGTTCGCCGCCGACGTCGCGCACGAGATCAAGAACCCGCTGACGTCCGTGCGCAGCGCGGTCGAGACGGTCGCCCGGGTCGACGATCCCGAGCAGCAGAAAAAGCTGATGGGGATCATCCTGGACGACGTGCAGCGCCTCGACCGCCTGATCTCCGACATCTCCGACGCGTCCCGGCTGGACGCCGAGCTGTCGCGCGCGCAGAGCGAGCCGGTCGGACTCAGCCGCCTGCTCGACGCGCTGGTCGAGGTCGAGGGCGCCACCTCGAAGGAACGCGGCGGCCCGACCTACGCGATCGAGCTGCCGCGCGCCGCCGACGGATCGACCGACCCGCTGACCATTCAGGGGCTGGAAGGCCGGCTCGGGCAGGTGTTCCGCAACCTGCTGTCGAACGCGGCGACCTTCTCGCCGACCGACGGCACGATCCGGGTCGGCGCGCGCCGGGCCGACGGCTGGGTTCAGGTCGTCGTCGACGACCATGGGCCCGGCGTTCCGGAGAACAAGCTGAAGGCGATCTTCGACCGCTTCTATACCGAACGGCCGAAGGACGAGAAGTTCGGCACCCACTCCGGCCTCGGCCTGTCGATCTCCAAGCAGATCGTGGAGGCCCACGGCGGCAGCCTGGTCGCGGAGAACCGGCGCGACGCCGAAGGGCACATCGCCGGCGCCCGGTTTACGGTGTGGCTGCCGGCCGAGTGAGCGCCCGGGGGCCCATTCGAACGCGGCGGCAAATCCCGTCGCCGTCGCCCTCTATCCGGTCCGCGCGTGTGGAAGACGGAGCAAATTTAGGCGGACCGGCGACTCGCCCGAAAGCGATTTTGTTTTCTGTTAAAACGTTAATTGATTATTAGCGCCCGTTAGCGTGAAAATGCAGCGTGAACTGGGGACTCTCTATTCCCGCACCGACCACAGCCGGCCCCGCCATGCTCGCGCGTTCGAAGTCCAAGTTGACCTGGCTGGTTGGCGTCCTGGTCGCGCTGCAGTTGCTGGTGCTGGCCGCGGGGGTGGCCGGCATCTACCTGGTCGACATTGGCCGCTCCTACCTGGAGGGGCAGAGCCATTACGCCAAGGCCAACTACGAAGCCGCGGCGGCGCTCAAGACCTACGTCCAGACCGGCGATCCGCAATATTACGACGCGTTTCAGGCGGCGATCGCGGTGCCCAAGGCGTTCACGCTCGCCAAGGTGCTCGCCGATCATTCCGACTTTCCGGTGGAGGACGCGGTCGAGCTGCTGGTGCCCGCCGGCATGCACCGGGGCGACGCCGCGGCCGCGATCTGGATGTACCGCCTGCTGGCCCCGACCTACGTGCTGAACGACGCCAGGAACGCTTGGGCCGACGGGAACCGTATGGTGCTGGCGCTGGAAAACGTCGGGCTGACGGCACACGCCTACCTGATCGGTCAGGAGAACCTGCCGCCGGTCCGCCGGGCCAGCCTGTTGGCGCAGGTGGTCGGCACCAAGGCCGCGCTCAGCATGCACACCCGACGGTTCGCGCGCGAAGTCAGCGCGGCCGCGCGCAAGGTGGAAAACGCGGTGATCGCCGGCATGGTGACGCTGACCGGTTTGCTGGCGGCGGGCGGCATCCTGGTCGGCCGGCGCACCGCCCGGCGGCTGAGCGAGGGCGAGCGCGAGCTGATCGCCGGGCAGGCCCGGCTGCGCGACATCGCCGACACCGCGGCCGACTGGTTCTGGGAACTCGACCGCGACCTGCGCTTTTCGTTCGTCTCCCGGCGCTTCACCGAGGTCACCGGCCTGAGCGCGGAGACGGTGCGCGGACGTAGCCCGATGGAATTGTTCGCCGATCGCCTGACCCGCGGCTGGCCCCGGATCGCCGCCAGTCTGCGCAGCCGGCGCGCGTTCCGGAACCTAACCGCCACCGCGCGCGGCGGCGACGGCACGGCGATCACCCTGCGGCTGAGCGGCCGGCCGTTCCACGACGCGGCCGGCCGGTTCGCCGGCTATCGCGGCACCGCCAGCGACGTCACCGCCGAGATGACCGCCCGGCGGACCGCCGAGCGGCGCCGGGAAATCCTGGAGGCGACCTTCGAGAGCATGGCCGACGCCGTGATCGCGCTGGACGCCGACTGGTGCGTGCTGGCGGCGAACGAACGCTACTTCAACCTGTTGCGGCTGCCGCGCGACCTGGTGCAGCCGGGGACCGGGGTCGGCGAGCTGATCCGCTACCGCGCGGCGCGCGGCGACTACGGCCCCGGCGACCCGGACGAGCTGGTGCGCGCCCGCGCCACCGTGATCCACGGCGGCACCGGCGAGCACCTGGTCGACGACCACACCAGCGGCCGGACGCTTGCGATGCGGATCACCCGCCTGTCGGGCGGCGGCGCTGTGCTGACCTACAACGACGTCACCGAGCGCGAGCGCAAGGAGCGCGAGCTCGCCCGCGCCAAGGAGCAGGCGGAACTGGCGAACCGCGCGAAGAACGACTTCCTGGCCAACATGAGCCACGAACTGCGCACGCCGCTGAACGCGGTGATCGGCTTTTCGGAGGTCATGTCCAACGGCCTGTTCGGTCCGATCGACGACCGCTACCAGACTTACGCCCGCGACATTAACGACAGCGGTACCCACCTGCTCGAGCTGATCAACGACATCCTCGACCTGTCCCGGGTCGAGGCCGGCCGGATGCAGCTACAGGCGGAGGCGATGGACGTCGCCAAGACGGTCGAATCGGCGATGCGGATCCTGCACGACCGGGCCGACGCGCACGGCATCGAGCTGGTCGCCGAGGTGCCGGACGGGGTGCCGCGCCTGTACGCCGACCCGACCCGGGTGCGGCAGATGCTGGTCAACCTGCTGGTCAACGCGGTCAAGTTCTCCGACCCCGGCGGCCGGGTTACCCTGCGCGCGGCGCCGGAGACCGACGGGCTGGCGATCAGCGTGATCGACCAGGGGGTCGGCATCCCGCCGGAAGACCAGGAGCGCATCTTCAACCCGTTCCAGCAGGCGACCGGCGACATCAACTGGCAGCGCAACCGCGACGGTGTCGGCCTGGGCCTGTCGCTGGTCCGGCATTTCGCCGAACTGCACGGCGGCCGGGTCGAGCTGCAGAGCACCGTCGGCGTGGGCACCCGGGTCACGATCCAGCTGCCGGCCGACCGGCTGCGGCCCGCCACTGACGCCGCTCCACGGACCGACGAGACGCCGGCGAACGCGGCGCCCACCGCCCGTGTTTCGGGCGATTAGCCGGACGCGTCACGCTGGCGCCGGTCCGGGCGTGCGGGGTAGGCTGGGGAGGTGATGGACGCCACCCGCCTGCACGCCAGCTGTGCCGTCCTGAACGCCCGCGCCGTGCTGCTGCGCGGGCCTTCGGGAAGCGGCAAGTCCGACATCCTGCTGCGTCTGGTCGCGGCGGCCGGCGCCGGTCTGGTCGCGGACGATCAGGTGTTGCTGGCGCGCGATGGCGATGCGCTGGTCGCGCGCGCGCCCGACAGCCTGCAGGGTGTGATGGAAGCGCGCGGGGTCGGCCTGCTCCGCCTGCCGGCTGCCGGGCCGGCGCGGGTTGTGCTGCTGGCCGACCTGACGCCGCGCCCGCGGCGCCAGCCGGACCCGGCGCACGAGACCGTGCTGGGCTGCCGGCTGCGGCGGGTCGAAATCGATCCCGGGGCGGCGTCGGCTGTCGCAAAGCTGCAACTTGCCCTGGGAGGCCGGGGCGCCACTATACTTCCCGACGATTGGCATCCGGCCGGGCCGGCCGGCCCCGACGGCGACGGCGAGGACACGTGCTAGCGCCATGAGCGAGGATCGCGACCAGCCGCGGGAGGCGGCCCCGGAGGCCGCCGACCCGTCCGAGCCGGACGCCGGGCCGGACAGCGCGTCCGGGACCGCGCCCGCCACGGCCTCCGGGCTGCGCGGACGTCAGCGCGTCGTGCTGGTCACCGGGATGTCCGGGGCCGGCCGGTCGACCACCCTGAAGGCGCTGGAAGACGTCGGCTACGAGGCGATCGACAACCTGCCGCTGCACCTGGTGGCGACGATCGTGCACGAGGGCGGGCTGCAGTCGCCGGTCGCGATCGGCGTCGACATCCGGACCCGCAATTTCGCCGTGCAGCCGTTCCTGGACGCGCTTAAGCGGCTGGAGAGCGACCCCACGCTGGCGGTCACGCTGTTGTTCGTCGATTGCGAGGAGGAGGTGCTGCGCCGGCGCTTTACCGAGACCCGCCGCCGCCACCCGCTGGCCCAGGGCCGGCCGCTGACCGACGGCATCGCGGCGGAACGCCGGCTGGTCGCCCCGCTGCGCAAGCGCGCCGACATGACGATCGACACCTCGACCCTGTCGACCCAGGACCTGCGCCGGGTGATCTCCGCCCAGCTGGGACTGGCGGCGGCGCAGGGCATGGCGGTGTTCGTCACCTCGTTTTCCTACAAGAACGGCCTGCCGCGCGAAGCGGACCTGGTGTTCGACGTCCGGTTTCTGCGCAATCCGCACTACGACCCGCAGCTGAAGCCGCTGACCGGCCGCGACCCGGCGGTGGCGGACTACGTCGCCGGCGATCCCGACTTCGCGCCTTTCTTCGGCGGCCTCACCCGCCTGTTGAAGCGCCTGCTGCCGCGCTACGAGCGGGAGGGCAAGAGCTACCTGACGATCGCGCTCGGCTGCACCGGCGGCCGGCACCGCTCGGTGGCGCTGGCGGAAAAGCTGGCGGCCGAGCTGAAGAGCGCCGGGCGCAGCGTCACGCTCAACCACCGCGAACTGGGCGTGGGCGGCGACGCGGAGCAGGACCCCGCCGACCCGCCGTCGCCGACTCCCGGTTAAAGCAAGATGCTGAAAGGTGAAGCCACCTTCCAGCATCTTGCTCTCTCTTCAAGCAGTCAGAGCAAAATTCACGATGAAGGTCGACCAGACCTTCACCGATTTTGCTCTAGACGGGCGCGCGGCAACGCGGTGCTTGCACACCCGAGCGATTCACGCGACAGATCGCGGCTACGGCCCGCGCTGGCCGGGCATCCCGGCACCCGGCCGGCCGGCTGCGGCGGCCATGACCGGCGCGAAGCGCGTGCAGGAGGACGGATGATCGGGATGGTCCTGGTAACCCACGGGCGGCTCGCCGCGGAATTCATCTCCGCGCTCGAGCACGTCGTGGGCCCGCAGCAGCAGATCCAGGCGGTCTGCATCGGCCCGGACGACGACATGGAGCGCCGGCGTCAGGAAATCCTGAGCTACGTCGGCGAGGTCGACGACGGCGACGGGGTGGTGATCCTGACCGACATGTTCGGCGGCACGCCGTCCAACCTGGCGATCTCGGTCTTGAGCCAGGGCAAGGTGGAGGTGATCGCCGGGGTCAACCTGCCGATGCTGATCAAGCTCGCCACCCTGCGCAAGACCGAGCCGCTGGACACCGTGGTCGCCAACGCCCAGGAGGCCGGGCGCAAGTACATCAACGTGGCATCGCAGCTGCTGCACGGCGGCGTCGAGCCGAACCGCGCCGGTCCGACCGGCGGCCAGAACCCCGGCCGGGCCAACCCGCGGGCGGGCGCGGGCAAGAAATGAGCGATGCCGCCAGCCAGGCGCGGCGGGTGACGATTCGCAACCAGCGCGGCCTGCACGCCCGCGCCGCCGCCAAGTTCGTCAAGACGGCCGAAGCCTTCGAGGCGGAAATCCGCGTGGTCAAGGACGACACCGAGGTGCTGGGCACCTCGATCATGGGGCTGATGATGCTGGCCGCCGGCCCGGGCACCGAAATCGACCTGCGCGCCACCGGCGCGGACGCGGAGCCCGCGCTCGACGCGCTGGCCCAGCTGATCGACCGCAAGTTCGACGAGGATTGATGTCCGAGCGCTCCCGCCACGGCGACCCGCGCGGCACCGGCGCCGCGCACGCCCCGCAAGGTGTGTCCCGGGGATCGTCCGGGCCCGGCGGGTCCGCGCGCGATGCCAACGCGCGCGGAATCCAGGACCGCGGCGAGCGCGTGTTCACCGGCCTGCCGGTCTCCCCCGGGGTCGCGATCGGGCCCGCGCACGTGCGCGACACCGGCGACCTGAAGGTGGTCGAGTACTGCGTGACCGACGACCAGGTCGAGGCCGAGGTCGCGCGCTTCGACACCGCCGTGCGCAAGGCGCGCAAGCAGCTCGGCAAGGTCCGCGCCAAGGCCGAGAGCCTGCACGGCTCGGCCGCCGAGGAGCTTGGCTATCTGTTGGACGCGCATCTGCAGATGCTGCGCTCGCAGTCGCTGATCGGCGGGGTCGAGCGGCGCATCCGCGACCGGCAGGTCAACGCCGAATCCGCCGTCACCGCGGAGATCGCGCGGATCGCCCACGACTTCTCCGAGATGGACGACCCCTACCTGAAGGCGCGCGCGGAGGAGTTCCGCGAGGTCGGCGCCCGGATCGTGCGCAACCTGATGGACGCGCCCTTCACCACCTTCGACGCGCTGGAGAGCAACTCCATCGTGATCGCCGAGGAGGTCACCCCCGCCGACACCGCGCTGATGGACCCGCAGCGGATCGCCGGTTTCGCCACCGTGCTGGGCGGCGCCGAGGGACATACCGCGATCATGGCGCGCTCGCTCGGCCTGCCGGCGGTGCTCGGCGTCGCCGACCTGCTGGGCCAGGTGCTGCCGGGCGAGCAGATCATCGTCGACGGCTCGCGCGGGCGGGTGATCGTCAACCCGACCGAGGCGCGCCTGTCGCGCTACCGCGAGCGGCTGGCGGAGATGAAGCGGGAGGCGCGCCAGCTGGCCAAGCTGCGCGACCTGCCGGCGGTGACCCGCGACCATCACCGGATCACCTTGCAGGCGAACATCGAGCTGCCGCGCGAGGGCGAGCAGGCGGTCGCCGCGGGGGCGGAAGGCGTCGGCCTGCTGCGCACCGAATTCCTGTACATGAACCGCGACGACCTGCCGGGCGAGGACGAGCAGTACCAGGCGATCCGGCAGATCCTGGAGACCATGCAGGGCCGCCCGGTCACGGTGCGCACGCTCGACGTCGGCGGCGAGAAGCTGGCCTGGTCGCTGGGCGACCACCTGGGCGATTCGGTGAACCCCGCGCTCGGCCTGCGCGCGATCCGGCTTAGCCTGAAGCAGCGCGATCTGCTGGATACCCAGCTGGCCGCGGTGCTGCGCGCCGCCCGCCACGGCCCGGTGCGGATCCTGCTGCCGATGGTCTCCAGCACCTACGAGATGCGCGAGGCGCGCCGGGCGCTGCACGAAGTCGCCCGCGACCTGGCCGCGCGCGGCGAGCCGGTGCCGGACCCGCTGCCGCCGCTGGGGGCGATGATCGAGGTGCCGGGCGCGGCCCTGTCGGCGGACGCGCTGGCGGCGGTGTCCGACTTCTTCGCCATCGGCACCAACGACCTGACCATGTACACCCTCGCGATCGACCGCGGCGAGGAGCGGGTCGCCCACCTCTACAACCCGCTGCACCCGGCCGTGCTGCGGCTGATCCAGTTCGCCGTCGAGGCCGCGCTGCGCGCCCGGATCCCGATCTCGGTGTGCGGCGAGATGGCGGGCGATCCGCGCTACACGCCGCTGTTCCTGGGCCTGGGCGTGAGCGACCTGTCGATGTCCTCGGCCGCGCTGCCGCGGGTCAAGCAGCGGATCCGCCAGCTGGAGATGCGCGCGGCCAGCCATCGCGCCATGGCGATCATGGACCAGCACGACACCGGCCGCATCGCCGCCCTGCTGGACGACTTCGCCGGCTGACCGCGGGCGGTTCGTCCCGGATTCGGTGTGGCCTGCCGGTAACTTGCCGGCGTGTCGGTCGGCTGCTATTTCATCTGCGCAGCTCGCCGCGTGCGGGCGCGGCGCGCAGCCCCGCGCGCCCGCCGCGCCGTCCAGCGCACCCGTTATCAGTCACGCGTCTAGCGCAGAAACGATGCAAGCCGGACCGGCTTCGATCGCGAATCTTGCTCTAGCGTCTTGAACAGCCAACCGGAAGGAGCCGACCCGAACCATGGCCGACCAGCAGGACTACAAGGTTGCGGACATTTCGCTCGCTGAGTGGGGTCGCAAGGAGATTGCGATCGCCGAGACGGAGATGCCGGGGCTGATGGCGCTGCGCGAGGAGTACGGCCGGGACAAGCCGCTGCGGGGCGCGCGGATCGCGGGCTGCCTGCACATGACGGTGCAGACGGCGGTCTTGATCGAGACGCTGACGGCGCTGGGCGCGGAGGTGCGCTGGTCGTCGTGCAACATCTTCTCGACCCAGGACCAGGCG
>NZ_NRRL01000149.1 GCF_016583645.1 Rhodovibrio sodomensis
CGGGCCGGCGATGCCGGGAAGGGCTTCGCGGTCGTCGCGAACGAGGTCAAGGACCTCGCCAACCAGACGTCGAGGGCAACGAGCGACATCTCCCAGCGGATCGCCGACGTCCAGCAGCAAAGCGAGCGCGCCGCGGGCGCCATCGGAGAAATCGCGACGTCCGTCGAGAAGATGAACGAGGTGGCGAACTCGATCGCAAGCGCGATCGAGGAACAGAACGCCGCGACGGGCGAAATCTCCAGCAACATGCAGCAGGCGGCGAGCGGCGCCGACGAAGTCGCGCGCAACATCGGCAGCGTGACCCACGCCAGCGCGGAGGTCTCGAGCTCGGCCGGTCAGGTCAACGCCTCGAGCAGCCAGCTCGCCGAGCAGTCCGATCACCTTAAGGGGGTGGTCGACCGCTTCCTGCAGGATGTGCGGGCGGCATGACCGGCACGACCTCCGCGCCCGGGATGACTCCACCGGGGGCCCCTGAACTCGACAAGCGGATCTCAGGTATCGTGACGGCAACGAAGTCGAAAACCAAAGAGTGGCTATCCAGCGGTTAAGTTTCTGTCTTAGGTCGAGGAGCTCAACGCGCATTTGGCAATCGGCGAACACATACATAAGAGCCGGATGGTTCGGAGGAGATTTACGTCACATGAGCCAAGGTCTGTCGCGGGCGACTTACGGAGGCGATTCGACCGTTGTTTCCATGCAAGCCGATCAACGAAAATTGCTCCTCGATGAGGCCTACGCACTTCTCGCCGAGGCGCGCTCGCTGATCGCCGCCGGCGTCGGTCGCCCCGCCGTCGATCCGGTGCTGACCCTGGAGATTGCGCACGAGGAAGGCCGTCTCACGAGCCTGGTGCTGTCCTGTGTGGCTTGGATCGTCGGTCTCCGCCCGGACGGGCGGGAGCCGCCAGCAACGCGTCTGGCGCGCGATCCGGGCCTTGGGGCGCCGAAGTCGCGGGTGGCGACCGAGGTCCCGGCGCTGGCGGACACCCTTGCCAGAGCGACCGCGTTCCACGCGCGGCTATTAAGGGTGCAGGACAACCTGGATCGGCTTCCGAAGCGGCCTGGCGATCCAGCGGCTGCGTGCGATCCGCTGACAGGTAGTACACCTCGCGGCATCGGGAGCGCCGGTCCGCCCTCGCCTGAACCAGTGAGCCGGGGGAACGACTAGCGAAGCAAGACGGGTGCTCGGACAATATCCGTGAGGCACAGTCGCATACCGTGCGTGTGTGTTTCGGAAACAGACAGGAGGTCCCTACGTTTGTAGCTGACGGGTCGCGTCGCCCACACGGCCAAAGGATTTTCCGCATGACGGCCAACTCACCCGGCACAGCCGGCGCCAACCCTGTCCTGCTTTCGGTTCTGGCCCAGCGTACCCCGAACGCCGTAATCGTCACGGATCCGACGGGCCGGATCGAGTGGGTCAACGACGGCTTTAGCCGGCTGACAGGCTACACGCACGAAGAGGTCCAGTGCCTCGTACCCGGGGCGTTTCTTCAAGGGCCCAAAACCGAGGCCGACACCAGAGCTCGCATGGCCAAGGCCTTGTCCCGCGCGGAGGGCTTCGACGTTGAACTGGTCAATTACGCCAAGAACGGGGAACCCTACTGGGTCCACATCGACTGCCAGCCGATCGTCGAGAACGGCGAGCTGACCCATTACATCGCGATCGAGACCGACGTTACCGAGCGCAAGACCCTGGAGGAGAACCTGCTCCGGGCCGAGCGCGTCGCCCGGCTCGGCCACTGGACGCTGGACATGGCCTCCAAAACCGTGTCCTGGTCGGATGAAGCCTACCGCATCTTCGGCATGCCCGTGGGCGCGCCGCTCGGCGGTCTCGACGCCATTCTCGAGCGCTTTCATCCCAGGGACGCGGCGGATGTCCGCGCGCTTCTGGAGCGCGCGGCCGCCAATGGCGAGGGCTTCAGCTACCGCAAGCGCCTGCTGATCGACGGCGCGATCAAGTGGATCGACGTCCGGGCCGAGTGCAAGCGCGCGAGCGACGGCACCGCGGCCAGTTTCTTCGGCACGGTCCAGGATGTTACCGAGCTGGTGGACGCCCGCGAGAGCAGTCGCCACCAGGAAGACCGCTTCCGCGCCATGGCCGACACGATCCCCGGCGTGGCCTACCAATGGGTCCACTGGCCGGACGGCACCCAGGGCTTCACCTACCTCAGTCCGAACGCGCCGCATGTGCTCGGGCATTCGGTCGAGGCGTTGCTGGAGGACTGGACGCTGATCGCGGTCGACGACCGCGACGCGGAGCGCTTCCACCGGTCGATCCGCGAGGCGGTGGAAAATCGCCGCGACTGGACGTTTTCCGGGCGCCGGGTCAGCCCTGAGGGCGAGGTCCGTTGGTTCCAGGCGAGTGCCAAGCTGATCGACGGCCCGTCGGGCGAGCTGATCGCCAACGGCCTCATCGTCGACACGACGGACGAGGCCGCCGCCCATCAAGCCCTTCGCGACAGCGAGCTGCGCCTGCGCACCCTGATGGACGCGGTCCCGGCGGCGATCGCCTACGTCGATGCCGGCGGCATCTTCCGCTACGCGAACCGCGCCCGGCGCGCCCTGGCGGGTGACGCCGGCCAAGACCTGACCGGCCAGTACTGGCGGACCGCCCAGGACCCGGAGGCGGGCGTCTACACCGCTCCACGCCTGGAGCGCGCGCTCGGCGGCGAGACGGTCAACTACGTCGTGACCAGGATCAGCGATTCCGTCGACCAGCGGGAAACGGTCTACGATACGACCCTGGTGCCGGATATTGATACAGACGGAACTGTGAAGGGGGTTTTCTCAATCGCCTTCGACGTGAGCGACTACAAGCACCGGGAGCACGAGTTGCTGGCGGCCCGCGAACGGGCGCAAGCGGCCGATCGCGCCAAGAGCGCGTTTCTGGCCACGATGAGCCACGAACTGCGCACGCCCCTCAACGCCATCAACGGCTACGCCGAGATCATGACGGCGGCGATGTTCGGCCCGCTCGGCAACGCGCGCTACCGGGACTACGCGGCGGATATCCTCGCCAGCGGCCGTTACCTGCTCGACCTCGTCGACGGGGTCCTGAACCTCTCCAGCATCGAGGCGGGACAGACCGAACTCGAGACCGAACCAGTCCACCTGGCAGCGGTCGCGGACGATGTCGCCCGCATGCTCGACGGGAAAGTGCACACGGGCGGTCTTCATCTGGAACTCGATCCGCTCGAGGGTCTGGTGGTTCAGGCTGACCCGCGCGCCCTGAAGCAGGTCTTGATCAACCTGCTCGATAACGCCGTGAAGTACGGCCGGCCCGGGGATACCGTTCGGCTGGCGGCGGCTGCGGAACACGGGCACGCCGTCATCGCCGTCTGCGACGACGGGCCCGGCATCGACGCCGACGACCTCTACCGGATCGAACAGCCGTTCGTCAGGGGCGGCCGTGGCGCGGCGTGGGAAGCGGGCGAAAAACCCGGGGTCGGGCTTGGGCTCGCGCTCGTCAAGCGGCTTGTCGAAGCCATGCACGGCACGCTGCACATCGATAGCGATCTCGGGCGCGGTACGCGCGTTGAAGTCCGGCTTCCGGCGCTTGTCGATCGGCGTGTTCCGGCGAGGGCAGGGTAGAATGCGCGCGTCGCCCAACCCGCACCGACGCGTTCCGGCAGGCGTAGCCGCGAGCACGATGCGGCTGCGGACGTCCGTCTCGCGTCGCGCGCACGATCAACATCCGCGCGTGGAGGTTTAAGCCATGCCGCCGGCGCCCAAACCATCGAATGAACACGCCCGGCTGCAGGCCGTCAGAGCGCATTTCGCCGGCGGCGAAGCGCACGACGACGGCCTGCAGGAAGTCGCGGAGGCGGCCGCGGAGATCCTGGGCGTGCCGATCGCCCTGGTCAGCATCGTCGATGCCGAGCATCAGTTCTTCTCGGGCAACCACGGTTTAACCGGTTGTCAGACCACACCGCGGGATGTGGCGTTCTGTGGCTACACGATCCTCGGCGACGAGCTGCTCGAGGTGCCGGACGCGACGATAGACTCCCGTTTCCGCGATAATCCCCTTGTGATTGGGACCCCTTATATTCGCTTTTACGCCGGCGTACTGCTCGTCACCGACGAGGGCGCCCGGATCGGCACGCTGTGCCTGATCGATACCGAGCCGCGCCGCCTGAGCGCAACCGACAAGAAAAACCTTCATGTACTCGCGCGCACAGCGGCCCGCATTTTGTCGAAGATCCGCGAACGGCTCCGGATCCAGCACGAACTTGAGGATGCGCTCGCGATTGCTCGTCAAGCGGAAGCCACCAAGGGCGCCTTCCTGGCGAGTATGAGCCACGAATTGCGCACGCCGCTTAACGCCGTGATCGGTTTCGCGCAGGTCCTCGAGAGCGAGGCTTTCGGGTCGATGCCCGACCGGCGCTATGTCGACTACGCCCAGGATATCCACGCGAGCGGCACGCATCTTTTGGAGCTGATCAACGACATCCTGGATCTCAGTTGTCTCGAGGCCGGCCGGCGACAATTCTACCCAGACGAGCTGAAGACCGACGCAGAAGTAGAATGGGTCCGTCGGATGATCGCGCCGATCGCCAAAAAGCACAGGGCGACGGTGCAGGTCGATCTGTCGCAAGCCCCGGAGCGCATCGTCTGGGACCGCCTTGGGTTGCGACAGATCCTTCTGAACCTCGTCTCGAACGCGGTGAAATACGGCCGTAGCATCTGCTCGATCGAAGTCCGTCGCCTCGCGGAGCGAGATTTACAGATTGCCATCGTCGACGACGGGCCGGGTGTCGATCCAGCAGTGCAGGCGCGCCTGTTTGAGCCGTTCGCACGGCTGGCCAATACAATCAGCCGTGAAACTGAGGGCACCGGCCTCGGTCTGGCCCTTTGCCGTAGCCTCGTCGAGCTGGGCGGCGGTCGCATCTATATGGACAGCGAACCCGGGAAGGGAACCCGTATCGTGGTGCTGCTGAAGAGGGCAGTTCCGGTGGACATGGAGACTCGTCATGGAGATGCGCAAGCGACCGCCGATGGATGTTGATGGCGTCACCGTTTCCGCTGACGCCGTGGCTCAGCCTAAATCCGGCGCTGTATAGGCAATGCACGGCACCGAACATTTCGGGTAGCACACTCTGCCCGATACCGTTAACATATGTTTATGCTTGGTCATCGCACGCAGAGGTCGACATGTTCGATGAGATGTCTCTGGCGCGGGTCCAGCGAAAACTGCGGTCACCCGAGTTACTCGACCTGCTCGATCTTTGGTCTGCGCGACGAGGCGCCCGATCGATGCCAAGGACGGACAGCATGGATCTGAGCGCGCTCGAGACGCATTCACCCAGGCTGGTCATAGCCAAGGTTCTGCGCGAGCCGCTGAGGTTCGTGTTCACCTTCGTTGGCGCAGACCTTGAGGACAGGTTGGGGGAAAGTCTTGTCGGTCGAGAGTTGACCGACGCGCGGCCCGTTTTCTTCAAGCCGTACGCAGTGTGTGTCTCGCAGGTTCGGGCGACCCGGGAATTCGCGTCCTTCGACTTTGGTGACGGAGAAGATCCAGGTAGCTTCGAGCGTTTACTTCTGCCCTTATCGGAAGACGACGCACAGGTCGACGCTGTGCTCGGCGGGATAATCTACAGTAACGTGCAAACTAGTCCGTAACCTCTCGAGCACAACCCTGACATCGTGTTCGGGCTCGCGCTCGTGAAGCGGCTTATCGAAGCGATTCACGGCACGCTGCACATCGGTAGCGACGTCGGCTGCGGTACGCGCGTTGAGGTCCGGCTTCCGGCGGTCCATCGGCGACAAATCATGATGCCGATCGGCGCAGCAATTGCCTGATTATACGGTTGTCCGAGCATGAGCCTGGGACCCTTGCGGACCTTCGCCTCTTGTTACGACCGCCATGACGGCTGGCGCCGCGAAGACCGGCTGGAAAACCCGCTTTCGGGCTTGCGCGTCCAAAAACGCCCGGACAGACGCTTCCATCGAAGTTCGCGATAAATCCTTCGTGTTAACGGCGGACTAACTTCCGAGTGCAAACCTTCGGCTTGGGAACTTACAAGACGAAGGTTCGATCGCTCTGGGAGGCGGGCATGCTGGCCAAGCTGAAAATCGCGCAAAAGCTCTACCTGATGACCGGGCTCACGCTCGCCTTTCTGTTGGCGGTCTCGGGATTCGGGGGCCTGGGGGCCATGAACCTGGGTGGGCTGTTCACCGAATACCGCCAAACCGCGCGCGCCCAGATGCTCGTTGGCAACATCGGCGAAGACCTCCTGCAGGCGCGCGTCGCAGCGCTCAAGTACCGCACCGAGTCCGATCCGGCGCAAGCAGAGGCGGTTCGAGCGAACCTCGCCGAGATCAAGGGCATGAGCTCGGCGATCGACGAGATCATCGAGGATCCGGATACCCGGTCCTTGCTGAACGCGTTGAAGGGCGAAATCAGCGACTATGGAACGGCGTTCAGCAAGGTTGTTGGAGCGGACCGGCAGGTCACCGAGCGTATATTTACGGAGACACTCGATGTCGTCGGCCCGCGGGTCGCCAAGCAGCTGGACCGCATCCAAGACCAGATTCAAGCGCGACAGAACACCATCGGCCCACAAGCCGCCGCCAGTGTCTCGTCAACGCAATTCAGGATCCTGGCGGTGAGTGGCGCGGCGCTTGTGCTTTGTGCCGCCGCCGCTTTCCTCATCAGCCGCGGCATCAGCGGCCCGATCCAGCGCTTGACCGCGGTCATGACGCGGATCGCCGAGACCGAGCGAACCGATGTCACGGTGCCCAGCCAGCGCGCGGGCGACGAAGTGGGCGATATGGCGCGCGCGTTAGAGACCTTCCGCGGTAAGCTGGATGAGAAGTCCCGGCTGGAGGCGGAGCAGGCGGAGCGCGAGGAGCGGGCCCAGGCCGAGAAGCGCCAGGCGATGCTGGAGATGGCCGAGCGCTTTGAGACGCAGGTCGGCCATGTGGTCAACGCGGTCTCCAGTGCCGCCGAGCAGATGCAGGGGTCGGCGCAGACCTTGACCAGCGCCTCCGAGCAGACGAGCCAGCAAGCCAGCCAGGTCACGGCCGCTGCCGAGGAAGCTTCGGCCAACGTCCAGGCGGTTTCGAGTGCGTCCGAGGAGCTTGCGGGATCGATCCAGGAGATCAGCCGTCAGGTCGCGCAATCCTCCAGCATCGCGGCTGAGGCGAGCGAGCAGGCCGCGCGAACCAACCAGCAGGTCGCCGGGCTCAAAGCGGCGGCCGACAAGATCGGCGAGGTGGTGCAGATCATCTCCGACATCGCCGAGCAGACCAACCTGCTGGCGCTGAACGCGACGATCGAGGCCGCGCGCGCCGGCGATGCCGGCAAGGGCTTCGCGGTCGTGGCGAACGAGGTCAAGTCGCTCGCCAACCAGACGGCAAAGGCGACCGAGGACATCCGCGGCCATGTGTCAGAGATCCAGGCGGAGACGGGCAACGCGGTCGATGCGATCGGCGGTATCACCGACACGATTGGGCGGATCAACGAGATCGCGCAGTCGGTCGCCTCGGCGGTTGAGGAACAGGGGGCGGCGACCCAGGAAATCGCGCGCAACGCCCAGCAGGCGAGCGATGGCACCGAGCAGGTCACAAGCAGCATCTCCGGCGTCAGCGACGCCGCGCGGGAAACCGGCACGAGCTCCAGCGAGGTCCTTGGGGCCGCGGGCGCCCTCGGCGAGCAGGCCCAGACGCTTCGCGGCGAGGTCGATCGCTTCCTCGCCGAGGTGAAGGCCGCCTAGCTGGTGACGGAAAGCCGGCGAATGGGTGCCGCGCGTGCAAACCTCGATCGTCGCGGCGCAAATCGAACCGCCTTTGCGCGACGCATCAGGCGAACGGCGAACGAGGTTGTCGCCGGGCTGCCGCTCGCGCCGTAACGGCCGTGAAGGTCTGCGTTTTAACGGATCCGATACGAATTCAACCCAACCTGCGACTGCGGGACCGGTTCCAAGGGGGCATCCATGGCACACGACAGAGCCGAAGATATCGTCGCCTCCGCCGTCGCCGAGGCCGGACGGATCGATGTTCCCGACCTCCTGAAAGAGCGGCTGACGCGCCAGAACGCGCATCTCGTCGAGCTCGCGGGCAACCTGATCGCGTCCGGGATGGAAGACAGCCAGATCAAGGCCGTCGTCCGTGAGGCCATGAGCTCCTACGAGACCGAACTCGTGCAGACGATCCTGGCCCTGCAAGCGGAGGCGAACGGTGTCTGATTGTAAGCTCAACGACGAGCAAGGCCGCCTGGCGGCGCTGAACCGGTACGAGGTGCTCGATACCGCGCCCGAGAAGCCGTTCGACAAGATCACGGGCCTGGTTCAAAACGTGATGAACGTGCCCATCGCCGCGGTTTCGCTCGTGGATGTCCAGCGCCAGTGGTTCAAGTCGATCCAGGGTCTGGAGGTGACCGAGACACCCCGCAACGTTGCCTTCTGTCACCACACGATCCAGCAGCGAGAGCCCATGGTCGTGCCCGATGCGAGCCTCGATCCGCGCTTTTCGGATAACCCGCTGGTCACCGGCGAGCCGTACATCCGCGCCTACACCGGTGTCCCGTTGGAAACACCGGACGGCTACAACCTGGGCTCGCTGTGCGCGATCGATTACGAGCCCCGACAGTTCGACGCCCAGCAGATCACGATCCTGACCAGCTTCGCCAAACTCGTGGTCGACGAATTGGAACTGCGACAGGTCGCCAGCACGGATGGGCTGACCGGCGCGCTGACCCGGCGCGGCTTCATGGAGGCGGCGGATCAGGAGATCGCGCGATCGCGTCGCTACGGCCGGCCGCTTGCGCTTGCGCTTTTCGATCTGGACCACTTCAAAAGCGTGAACGACACTTACGGGCATCCCGCTGGCGACCGCGTACTGCGAACCATCTCGTCCTGTGCGAACGCGAGCCTGCGCGCAAGCGACAGCTTCGGCCGGCTGGGCGGCGAAGAATTCGCGCTCCTTATGCCGGAAACCGACCCGGAAGCGGCGCTCGACTGCGTGGAACGTCTGCGCCGCGCCATCGGTGAAACCGAAATCGCGCTGGACGGAGGTCACATTCGCGTCACAGCCAGCTTCGGGGTGTGCCCGCTGAGCGACCGTTACGCCGATGCCGAAAGTTGGTTGGCCGCGGCCGACGAAGCCCTCTACGGCGCGAAAACAAGCGGCCGTAACCGCACGACCTTCGCCCACGGTCCGCAGGTCGCCATCCCGGCGTCGTAGTCCTGAGGTCAGGCCTATGCTCGACGACACCGCGTGCCCGACGGTTGAGCGCATCGGCGAGCGGCTGTCGCTCGCTGCCTTCGCGGCCCGCATACCCCGGTCTCACATGGATGTACTTCGGCTGTACTTTGACAGCTTGCGGTCTGGCCCAGCCTTTTTCTGCTCGAATCTTTCGATCGCGGTCGCCAGTTCCGGTACAAGGTGGTCGGGACGCGGATATTCCAGACCCTCAGGCTGGATGAACGGGCGCGCTGACCCCGGCTGGCCCCGGCGTGGTGTTGTTCGTAGGATGCCGAAATAGCCACGTACACCTGCCGGCTAGTTGCAGACAGAGTGGGTCGGCTGCATGATCGGCGATACATCGGCCACACGCTTGATGCAAACAAAAGCACATACTTGGAGCCGGCGACTTCCATACAATGGCCGACTATCTCGCAGGTGCTGGACGGTTACCTGCAAAGCGAGCGGGCACATCTGGCGTCCCGGAGCTACGCGCGGGATGCCGAGGTGATCGGCTGGCTCGAGAAGAGCTTGAATGTCGACGGCGTCAACGATCTCACCCCGGAAGAACAAGAGCAGTTCCGCAGCCGCGGGTTCGACACCGAGCGTGGGGACCCGCCGTACTGCGAGGCAGTCGGCCCGTATTACCTCATGCTCCACCTCCCAACCTTTCTGACCGCGGCTCAGCTGCGCCGGCTCGAGGCCCCGCCCGAACTCCCGGACCAAGCTGGGACGGTCGTCAAGAAGCTGGCGAAGTGGCTCGAGACCCAGGGGTACATCAGCGCCCTCGCAGCCAGGGCGGTCAGGGATATGGCCGCCGAGGTCGGGCAACGAACGCCGGCGATGGACGAGTTGGCGCAGCGGCTGAAGGCGCTGACGCAGGATGTCGAGTACCTCGAGGAGGAGGACGTGCCCGGTGACTTCGAGATCACCCACGTCGAACCCGAGGGTCTCTGGTTGCACGATCTGGGGTGCACGATCATATAGACGACAGCGTCTTTGGGCCCGTGCCCGTCCCCGACGACTTTCACGATCTCTGTCCGGTGGGGTGGATGATTGCCGGTACCCTCGGCCGCCGGAGCGGGGCGTACCAGTTCGTGGACGTCTTGAAAGTGGATCCGTGACCAGCGCTGACTGCCTATCAGATCGGCACCCCCGGGGCAGGCCTCGTCAGCCGCGTTTCTCCACCACGCTCTCCCCAAGTTGTCCACCGGAACTGGGGATAAGACATAACGCGATCCGAAATGTCCCTTTCGTATCGCGTTCTGTCATGATTCCATTGGTGCAGGCCATCCTGGGAGCATCGTATGGACCCACAAACCGCGATACGAAAGAATTTGGAGGCTGTCCCGGCCCTCGCCGAGGAGGTTCCGGCCGACAGCCTGGCCCGCTGGCTCGAGGCCTACCTCGCTCTCGAGGCGACCACCGCCGCGAGTTCGAGGAAGGTGCAGCGGCGCGATCTGGAGCGCTTCCTCGCCTTCATGCGTCTGGAAGAGAAGACCGACGAGCGGACCCGGTGGACGCCGCGGCTGTCGGCCGCCTTCGTCGAGGCGCTGCGCAACGAGGTCGACCGGACCGGGCGCCGGCGCTACGCCGACCGCACGATCGCCCGGGTGCTCGCCCACCTCAAGACTTGGTCGAAGTGGATCCATAAGCACGCGCCCTTCCCGCTCGGCGATCCGATGCACAAAGTGAAGGTCTCGATGGGCGCGCCGCCGCTCGCGGTCGATCGGGCTCTAACGCCCTCCGAACGCCGGCGCCTACTTGACGCCGCCGACCTGCTGCCCAGTCAGGGCGGCCGGTCGCGCGACCGGCACCGCTACCGCGACGCCGCCGAGCGGCCGCAACGCAAGGGCTACCGGCCCTGGCGTACGCGCGCGATCGTCTACCTGCTGGTCGAGACCGGCATGCGCCGGGCGGCGGCCGTCAACGCCGACGTCGAGGACGTGGACTCCACTCGCGCCCGGATCACTGTGCGCGAGAAGGGCGGCGCGCAGCACACTTACAAGATCAGTCGGGAAGGGCTGCGCGCGGTGCAGGACTACGTCGCGCACGAACGCGCGGCGGACGCGGAAGTGTTGCAATCGCCGGCGCTGTTGCTGCCGGCGGCCGACAACGCGCGCAGCTCCAGCCGCCTGAGCCCCGTGGCGGTGAACCGGGCCTGGAACGAGGTCGCCGCGAAGGCCGACGTCACTGGCAAGTCGCCGCATTCGGCCCGGCACGCGATGGGCCGGCACGTCGTCCAGAAGACCGGAAACGTCGCGGCCGTACAGCGCCAACTCGGCCACCGGAACGCGAGCTACGCGATGCAGTACATGCGGGTGAGCGAGGAGGAGCTGGACGACGTCGTGAACGACCGGTCCGGCTGAAGTCCCGGGCGAGCCCGTTGCCGGCCGGGTTTCTTCACGACCGCGTTACGTGTGACCGCCGCCACACGCCCTGCGCCGGGGTCGATGGCATCTGTATGGACAGACGGCGGCGACGGGATCGCCGTCAGGAGCCCAGAAACGGAGGTGCCGTCATGCAGGATTGGACGCCTAGCCAGCTCGAGGAAGCGTACTTCCGGATCCCCGGTCGGCGCTGACCACTCGCCTCCCCCTGCCTCCCTGTCCGTCACGGTGCCCTGCCGGTCATTGCCCCGCCGGCCGTCCCGTGACCCTGGCCCCGGCGCGTCGCCCCCTCGCGCCGGGGCTCTCTT
>NZ_NRRL01000150.1 GCF_016583645.1 Rhodovibrio sodomensis
CGCGGCCAGGCCGACCTTGGACTTGAACTGCGGCGTCAGCTTACGCGGGCTCTTCCTCGACATCGTCTCCTCCTTCAGGTCAGGAGGGCCCGCCCTACGCTAACGCTCGCCCCTGTTCCAAAACCAGCCCTTCGACGCGCCACGCCGCTGAGCGGCCGCTACGACCTTGCCCTTCCGGCCCCAGTTGCGGAACGCCGTGGTGTCCTTCTTCATCGGCCCGATCCGTGGCGGCTCTGCCAGAGTCATCAGGCCTGAGGCGTCGGGCCCGCTTTCCAGGGCCCGCGCGAGCGCGTCGCGTAGCCCTTGGAGGTCTTCAAGAAGGTCGTCGCAGCTCGGCTCCCCTAGGCCACCGACGTGCCGCGCCAGCTCGTCGACGGCCGCCTCGAAGTCGGCCAGGTCGGCCCTTTGAACCGTCACGGGCGGCGCGGTCGCCGTCCGGTTCCGCCGCAGCGCGGCAGCGCCCTCCTTGATTTTGGCGACCGCGTGGTCCGGATCGTTGAACAGCATGTGCGCCAGCAGGTCGTAGTTGCCGGACGGCCGGTCGCCGGCGTCGGACAGGTGCTCGCGCAGCCACCGGTCGCGCAGTTCGTCGAAGACCAAGTCTGCCTGTGCCGGGTCCATCATCTTCGCGCCCGGGTCCGTCCCAGTCTCGACTGGGTAGGGGCCGATCAGCTGCTTGCAGAACCCGTGAATGGTTGTGCAGCTCAGCCGGTCCAGCCGGCCGCGCGCCGTCTTGAGGTTCGCGACCTGCTCGGCTGTGGGACCGCCCGGGAACGCGGCTTCCAGCTCGCGCGGCACTGCCCCGGCGAGCACGCGGTCGACGAACCGGGTGACGCGCTGTTGCAGGGCGCCGGCGGCGAGCTCGGTGAAGGTAATCGCCGCGATGTTCGCGGGATCGGTGCCGTCGGCGAGTAGCCGCACGACGCGCCCGGCGATCAGCGCGGTCTTGCCGGTGCCGGCGCCGGCCTCAACGAGCAGGGTGGTGTCCTGCTCCGTCAGGGCGCGCGTGCGGGCCTCCTGGTCGATCAGGGTCATGTCAGGCTCCAGGCGTCGACGAGCTCACCCAGGCGCGCGTGGAACAGGCCGCGCTTGTCGCGGAAGTACCGGTCTTTGGCGTCGCCAGGGAGCCCGAACCTCAGGTCGTTGTACTTGTCCTCGGTGCCCTCGCCGGGCAGGGCCAGGCCCTGCAGCAGTTGCTGGCGGCCAATCTCGATGTAGGCGGCGAGCGCCGTCAGCGTCGCCGCTGGGTCGTCCAGCGTTAGCGCCTTGCCGTCGAACGGGTAGACCAGGCGCGCGTCGACGGGCGTCCCGCCCAGCAGTGCGGTGACTGCGAATCCGTAGAGGCACCGTTGCACCTCCTTGCCGCCGCGCACCTCGATGCGCCCCTTGGGCAGCTTGCCGGTCTTGTAGTCGACCACCGCGGCCGCGGTATCGTCTTTGGCCAGGTCCAGCCGATCGATCCGGCCGTTGATGGTGACCTGCGTGTCCGGGATCTGCACGGGCGCGTGGATGTCCCACGGCGGCGTGTCCGCGGGGCTGTCGCGGTCCTGCCAGCCGGTCTGACCGAACGGCACCTCCGTCAGGCTCCGCTGGCCGGCGAGCGCGCCCGGGCCGCCGTCGCCGAACTCCGCGGCGAAAGCCTTGGGTACGGCCGCCTCCGCTTGCTGTAGGTGACGCCGCCAGATGAGGGTCGGCGGCACCGGGTATTTCTCCTCCCAATCCGGCCCCACAGCCTCGACCGCCGCGCGCGCTGCCGCCTGGATGTCTTCGGCGCTCGCGTTGGCGACGCCAGGCCCGGCCTCCAGTCGGCGTGTCGCATCCTGGAAGACGGCGTGGACGAGGCTGCCGTAGGTGGGCGGATCTAGGATGAGGGGCTCCTCGTCGGCCTCCGGCTCCTGCCAGCGCAGGATCTCCGTCCAGACGTACCCGAGCGGATCGCGCAGGAGCCGTTGGATCGCGCCGGTCGACTGCGGCCGGGTCAGGGCCTCGGCGACGAGGGGATGGTCGGCACGGATCAGGCCGTCGTGGGCCGTTACCTCGCCGATGTGCCAGTCGCGCCAACAGGCGCGCGTGCTGCGCGCCAGGGCGGTCCGACGGAACTCGTCCGGCCGAGCGAGCAGCCGGTCGGCCTCGCTCATGACGTGCCCGGCGACGCGCGCCCGCTCCAGGTAGGTGACCGGGACATCGTCCGGCCACAGGGGACTCGGGCCGAGCTGGCGCCCCTCGGCGTCGCGACGGCTGTGCGACAGCACCACCGACGTCGACGCGCCGGTGACGAGGGCGCGGAAGTCGCGTTCGTCGCGCTCCGGCACCGGCACCGGATCGAGCTTCTCCTGCGGCACGACGTGGTCGGGCAGCAGCGGGTCCTCGCCGTGCCGCCGCGGCCAGGCGCGGCTGGTCACGCCGATGAGCCGGGTGTAGGGGCGCGGCGCGCCGGCGATCGTGCTCGCCGGGCCCCAGACGATCGCCCCCGCGGGGTCGACGTCGTCGGGCAGGCGCAGCCCCTGCAGGGTGACGTCCAGCGCGTCCGCTGGCCCTTCGGCGAGCGCCTGGCGCCAGATGGCCCGGCTGACGCCCGACAGCAGGGCTTCACCGACTTCCTCGGCGCGATCTGGGCCCAGCTCGAGTCGGTCGACGAGGTCGATCAGGCCGGCGGAGAAGTCGTGGTCGTCCGGCCACGCTGGGACGCGTGCCAGGTGCGTCCGCCACAGGCGCGCGCTGGTCAGCGGCGCGTCTTTGGGCAGTACGCGCGTCCAGTCCGGCGGGAGGTCCTGCAGCCGGCCGCACTGGCTGCGCAGCAGCGGCACCAGCCGGCGCACGCGGTCCTGGGTGAGGCCGTTGAGCAGGACCTCGGCCAGCGCGGCGCAGACCTGGCCCTCGCTGCGCGAGACCACGGGACGCCCGTGGGCGAAGTGGACGGGGATGTTGGCGTCCCGGCTCATCGCCTGGAAGTGGACGTCCCAGTCTGCCGGGCTCGCCGCCGCGATGGCTATGTCCTGCGGCCGAGCGTGCCCCGCGGCGATGAGCTCGCGAGCCCAGCGCACCGCCTCGATCGCCTCGTGTCGGGCGTTGGCGCAGCTGACGGCCGTGCGGGCCGGCGCCTTCGACTCAGCTTCGGCCAGCCGGATCGCGGTGCCCTGGATCCAGTCGGGCACGGGCCGGTAGCCGGGCACCCAGTCCACCGTCACTTGCTCGGCCAGGGCCGTCAGGAACGGCCGCCAGACGGGCGGCACGTCGGGCACGCGGTAGATCGTGACGGGCCCGAGGACAGCCGGAGCGTGGCTCAGTCGCCCCCGTGCGGCGTCCACTAGGTCGCGCGGCCGGCGCATGGACGGCCGCAGGCGCGCGCAGGCGGCCGCTTCCAGCGCGGCGAGGGCCCGTTCGCGCTCGTCTCCGTTGGCGAGATCCAGATCCGCGTCCCACGCGCGCCGCAGCGTCGCCGTCGCGGCACGTGTCATCCCTGGCAGCTCGCGGACGGGGTTGAGCGGCCCGATGTCGGTCTCGGCGAGGGCGTTCTGGATGGCGCCCTGGAGGTGCTCGCGCGGCACGGGCTGAAGGAAGCCGCCGGCCAGCCGGGCGGCCGCCTGGTCGACACTCATCACCTGGCACCCGTGGTCATGGTTCCGGGCGGCGTGGGTGCGAGCCTCGCGAGCGGCGAGCACGGAATCGACGATGATCGTTCGGCGCAAAACATCGGTTCCCTGACTGAGAAATCTCGACCGTTTCTAATGTATCAACGGTTGCAACCGCATGTCTTCCCGCCCGCGGCATGCGGATATAGCGATCCTGACGCTGAGGCACTATCAAGACGCTTTTCGGCACGCTCCCGTAGCTCGGCAGGAGTGATTCGCGAAGATCGCGGTAGCCAGATCGTCGCTTGGTACCAGCCATCTTCTCGGCGAACGGGCACACCCTCTTGCCAGCGGATCAGCCCTCCGGACGCTTCGATGGTGTCGGTGAGGACGGCGAGCACCTCGTAGTAGTACGGGCCAATGATCAGAGCCATCATGGTAGCTTCTCACATGGTTGGGTGGGTTCAGAGCAGCGAAAGGGAGAAATGTGCTCCCGGCTAATCGCTCAGTTGCACAGCCAGAACGGCGCATTCTTGGTAGTAGGCAACAACGGAGTTGTCATGCTGACGGCGAACCTCGACGCGGCCGTTCTGCAAACGGAGCGTGCAGCCTTCGTGGACGATTTGCTGGACGTCGCCGTCGCCAACAAAAAAATGTACTATGATGTTACCGGACATGAGTCGTCTCCTCTCGTCGTTGTCAATTGGCAACTCTCGATCACGACTTGGGGGCGGCTGTGAATTTTGGGCCGGTCATCGCCCCAGTTTTTTGGAGGCCTTGGCGATTTTTTTATCCGACAGTTTGGACAGAGGGCGGCCTGGGCCTATGCAGCGAATTTCCTGCCAGTGCACAGGTCGCTGTAGCGGTGGGTTGACAACATCCACCGGCAGGCTCGACCGGCGATACCACAGCCGGCCGGCACCAATATGCAGGTGTACGGGGTTCGTAATTTCAGCTGGCGGTGCGAATTCTTGCGGTACCTGCGAGCCGGCAGGACAATCGCGCGCGCCTGTCCAGTTTTGAGGCCACCAAGCCCTATGGACGCTGATCTCGGACGCGCAGGAGGTCAGCCGCTCGTTCAAGTTCGGCTGCCGCTGCCATTCCTCTGGCTTGCAGGTTGTACGGTTCGATCGAACGCGGGTCCCGGTGATCGAGCATCCATGGCGTCAGGCGAAGCAACGTCGGATCTGAAGTCGCCTCTGCCATGCTGGTCGCGTAAATGGTCCGTACGATGTGCACGCCGATGGCTCTTCCCAGACCGACAGGCTCTGGAGCGGCGGTTCGTTTCCGCATCTGGCGCCACAACTGGTCGTGTCGGACAGCTTCGCCCTGTTTTCCGATCCAGACGTCGCCCCGGTCCGGCCGATCACCGAGCAGGATCGGTCGGAACTGTTGCCACCAGATATCGTGATAGACGCCGAGATGCTGGGACGGGTAGGGCGTGGCCGAAGGCGCCCCGTTCTTCGTCCGCGCGAAGACGATCTTCTCGGGGATCCCATTGGCGTCCAGCAGCAGTGTGCCGCCAACCTTCAGCGACGTGATGTTGGATCGGCGCTTCGGTCGCAAAGCGAGCAGGGCGATGAAAAGGCCATCCCGGTACATTGTCGCGGCTTCGACCGTGCGGGGCATGTCGACGGCCCGGTGCATCAGCTGCAGCCCGAAGCCGTACAGCTCCTCGATCGGGACCAACTGCGATCGTTTGTCCCGGCTCGCTTCCGCCAGCGCCTTCATGGCGCGCCAGTCGTGTTTGAGCCAAGACCAGTTCTGCTCAGGGTATAGGAAACAACAGGCAGCATAAATCCGGCCGATATAGTCGGCGAGACTGACTTCGGAGATGTCGGAGTTTCTCGTGACGACCGCCTTCACGAAAGCATCCAGGCTGTTCGGGGTCGGGATCGCCGGAAGGTCTATCTGAGCAGCCAGACGCTGATAACGATCCCAGGTCGCGACAACGGCCGTCCGCCGCGATGCGGACCAGGTCGCGATGCTCTGCGCCACGGGGCGAGACGGTTCCAGTGACGCGGCCTGTCTCTGGCTCCGCGGTGTCCACCCGGTGGATGCGACGCGACTGCGAAGGCTGTCGGACACGCGCCCAGTGCTGCGCTGAAGGCGCTGCTGTTGGTCTCCGGGCCAAGTATGCCCGTCGCGTTCGCCCCGATCCTGCGCGCCGCCGGTTCCGATCTCGCGTTTTTTGACACCCCGCAGCGCCGCGCGGCGGATGCGATTGCGCGTTTGCAACCAGGTCCAATCGACGTCGGGATGCACGATCAGGAGCGCATACGTGAGTTCCTCGGTGTAGGTGATCGCGGAAGAGGACGTCAGGCGCGCCTCGGCCGCGCCGCAGAAAGCTTGGACTGCGTCCGGCAGGTCAGTCTGCGTGACCTCGGGTTTGCCGGCATACGAAAGCAGACGCCCGTACGCGCGTGCCACGCGCCTGCGATAGCTGGAGACCCAATGTTGTGCCGTCCGGCTTTCCGACCAGCGTGCTCGGGCTTGATCAGGCCAATTTTCGAAAGGTACCGACGGGAAACTGACAGGCACGAAAACAATCCTACAACTGGGCGAGGCGTCGCCGGATGTCATCCGGCATACGTGTGGCCTCGGTAAGACGGGTCACGTGGGCATCAAGCTCCTGGGCTGCCCAGGCCGACTTCATCTCCACGTACACGCGCGTCGCTCGTGAGCCCTCGACGTGGCCCAGCAGGTCAGCGACCTTTTCCATGTCGTTCGTCTGCAAGAGCAGGTAACCGCCCATCAGTTTGCGCCACAAATGTGGGTTAACTGTGTATCCCAGCCACGCGTAGACGCGCGCCCGAACATCGTCTCCCAGGCGCGTTGTCGGTTCCCCCGAGATTTGACCGGGAAAGAGATGCCGGTTCAGCGGATCGTTTGCGGCAAGAACCGGGTGGTAGATAAGGATAAACGTGCGGATCAACTCGCACTTCCAGGCGCTGAGGTGGGCTTGTTGTTTGCGGCGACCTTTCTTCCGGGTCTTGCTGATGCGGTAATAGAGCATCCCGGTTCCGCCGGGCTTCGCCGGCAGCATGATGTTGGTGTCGAGTAAGGTCCGGGTCAGATCGCCCCAACGGACTGGCAGGGTCTGCTCGATCAGCATGGCGACCGCAGCCTGAACATCGCGCGCCATATCACGCGTGACGATGCCGTCGCGTTCGCGCTTCGCCTCGTTGCGCTCGATGATCCAGGCAGGCAGGCTCACAAGGCGTGCCATCGTGTCGACGTCGCCGAGGAAAGGCGCCAAGCGTCGGCGATCACGGTCCGACAACCCGTCGGAGTCTTCTCGTTCGGTCGCCAACTCAGCACGGAGGGCCCGGAAAATTAGAAGCTCGTCGGCGGTGATCTCCGGGACCCAGCGCCGTGCGATCGACGCCGCGTGTTTGACGAGGTTGTCGGCGTACCCGGTCGCCAGGCCCAGACGGGGCTGAACATCTTCGTGGATGACATGGGCGACGAGCTCGGGGGCGGCGATGTCGCCGATGTTCGACAACTCATCCGCGGTCACTAGGCCGGTGCGCACGGCTGCCGAGGCGAGAAAACGTACGGTTCCCTCCTGCGCGCGCAGCGTGCTGTCCTCGAGGGGGGTGATGTCACCCAGCCGCATCTTGCCGTCGAGCACGGTTTGGTGTTCAGGTTGACGCGCTCTCGCGCGCTCGAGCAGCGTCATCTGATTGTGGTTGGCGTATCCAGGAACGCCGCGCGAGGTCTCGTAAGCTATCCAGCTTTCCCGGAAACTGTCGGGAAACGCAGTCCATGGAAGATTCAACCGCTGACGGGCTCCGAGCGTGATGATGACGCTGGGCCAACCGTCGACGGTGGCGGCGGCGCGGTTCCAGGCGGTCCGGAGTTTGGCAATCTTGCGGCTCGTCGGGCTGGTCGAAAGGTCGTAAGCCTCGCGGAATTCCGTGTAGGCGCCGATCGTCGCGTCAGTGACATCCGACGGCTGCAGCCCGAGCGCGTCACAGTACCGGATGAAGGGGCTCAGGCTGGTCGCGAGCCAGCTTTCATCGATCTTGTCGTAGAGCCCACGCCACTCGGCGCCCACGGCCGTGATCGGCTTGTTCTGGCGCGGGATCGCGCGGGCCGTTTCGAGCCCGCGGCGGACGCTCGAGAGCACGTCATTCCATCGCTTCTCGCTGACGCCGAGCGCCGCCGGACCCCAACCCTTTTCCAGAATGTAGTTGGAGAGCCAGCGGGCATCCGCCGGAACCGCGCTCGGATCCCTTTTGAGCCAGCCGAAACAGAAAACTTTAATGTTGCGAATGCGTTTGTCCCGGCCACCTGGGGTCAGCGCGTCGTCGTCGCGGACAGCGGCGAGCACGTCCGTCATGAAAAGCCCGGCGCGCACGGTCCCGGCCAGCTCCTCCGTTACGTCGGCGCACCCGGTCTCGTCCCCGCCGGTCAGGGATGTGAGCGGCAAACCCGTGTGCTGCGCCAGTGCCCGAAGCCCCTCGACATCCGGATGGCGACTGTGCCCGCCGCAGATGTCGGCGATATATTTCTCCCCGCGACCGATCGCGAGGCTGAGGGCGCGCATCGACGTTCCGGTTTCCTGGCAGTAGGACCGTAACGCGGCGGCGGCCGGGGAGGGCGTCGGCACGGCGCGGGCAGGGCGGGCTTTACTCATGCAGGTGCTCCGTCAGGGTGTCGTGCCGGCGATATGGGCGTGTGCCGCGATTTCGGTCCCTGGACGCACGGCGGTTCGCGCCAGATCGCGCCGGACGCCGACGGACGCCGCCAGGTCGCGACATGGACGCCACCAGCGCGGTGCCATCCCGTGCGGGTGAGAACCGCCCGTCGGCGTCCGGGCCTCGTAACCCTCTGATTTTCCAAAAGAACGGATATGGCGGCTCGGACCCCGCATCACGGCCGGCCCTCAGGCTGGCAGCCGCGGCGGTTACCGGGAATCAGGTCGCCGGCGAGAAGGCGCCGCCGCAGCTCTTCGACCTCCTCCGGAGCGAACAAGGCTTTACCCGGCGTGCCGCCGCGCGTCAGCAGGCCCTGTTCGACAAACCTGTCGACCTGGCGGGGTGAGTAGCCGAGGCGGGTGGCGGCTTCGGACTTCGTCATGCTCTGGCTCCAGGAACAGAAGGGGACTCGATCTTGAGATATCGATTTCCCGGAGCCTCACAACGCGCGGTGTCGGATTTTATCAGCCCGAGCTGGGTCCGTGCGGTCGAACGCGGATGTCGCCGGCGTAAGCGTCGACGTTTTTCATCATGACCCAGATGATCGCTTGGGCTCCGAGAGGAGAATTGATGGGATCAACGTCCGAACACCTCGCTGGCGCCGGGGAACAACCGTCGTGGCGGCGTCACCTATGCCGAGGGGAGGGGCACGACGGAGACGATCTGCTGCCGGGGGCGCTTGTTCGTTTACGGGTCGTTCTTGGAGCTGCTGGCCTTACGCTGCGGCCTCTTGCTTCCAGGGCGGAGGTAGCTCAACAGGTCGGCGCGTTCACGGTCCCAGGCTTCGTGCTCGGCCGTATATGCAGACCTCAGGGCCGCGAGCTGACCCTCCGCAGACCCACGTGCAGCTTCAGCTTGCCGGAGGGACTCTTGCAGCTTTGAGGTCTCTCGTCGGTCCTGGTCCTGCGCCTCACGGCATGCCGCGAGCGCGCTGTCTTGCGCTGCGACTCGCGCGTCCGCGGTCGCCAGGCGGCCGCTGGTCTCGCGCAGCTCCTGCCGGGCTTCGTCGAGGGCCGCAGTCGCCCTGTCGCGCTCGGCAATCGCAGTCTGCCTGTCAGTGAGCACGCGCGAGAGCTCCCCCTCCGCCCGGTCCGCGGCAGCTCGGGCGGTCTCGGCCGTATCACGGGCTGCATCCCGTTCGGCCACAATCTTGTCGCGCTCGGCTTGGAGCTCGCGCAGGGCTTCCTGCAACTGGTCTGATGATGTCTTCAGTTCATCCCGCTCGTGGCTGAGACGCTCGGCCTCTCCCCGAGCGTGTTCAAGATCCGAATGCGCGCGGTCGAGTTCTTCGCAGACCTCTTGCGTGTCCCGGCTTGCGCCGTCGGTCTGTGTCCGGGCCTCGTCAATGGTCTGATTGAGACGGTTGATCTCTGCGTTGTGAGCCTCCCGCAGACGGCGATGCTCTTCGGCGAGCTCATTCTCAATGGACGTTCGGATGTCTTCCTCGAGGTGCGTCAAAGCGGTACTGAGGCCAGCAATGCCCTTGCGAATTTTATCGGGCAAGGAGCCTGTGTCAGCGCCTGGCGTGTCCTCGCTTTGAACCTCCGATGAGCTTTCATGGTTGATTTCACGCAGGCAGCGCAGGATCGTCGTGTAGCTGCCGCCTCCCAGTTGGCTGCGGATCTTCGGGATCGACGGCTGCACGCCGTGGTCATGAAGGGCGGCGACGGCATCTCGGACTGTCTCGACAGTAGCGTATGGCAAGGCGGTCTCCTCCGTTCTGAGATGGGTTTTGAGATCGCCTGTTCAGCGACAATAACGTTGGCCGGTGAGCGTCAGCCACGTTGACCGGTGACGGCTGGCTCGGGGCGATCCACAGGCCCGGCCGAACAGGCCGGCCGACCGCGCGCCCCCAGTCGCGCGCCGTAGGTCGGCCGGCCGTCGGTGAG
>NZ_NRRL01000151.1 GCF_016583645.1 Rhodovibrio sodomensis
CAGCCGGCGCTGGCGGCGCGTTACGTCCGCCGCGTGCGCGCCCGGCCGCCCGGCGCGCGGCCGGACGTCTGGCTGACCTACCACCTGTACTACAAGGCGCCCGACTGGATCGGCCCGGCGGCGGCGGAGATGCTGGGGATTCCCTACCTGGTCGCCGAGGCGTCGCACGCGCCCAAGCGCGCCGGGGGGCCCTGGGACGCCGGGCACCGGCAGGTCGCGGCGGCGTTGCAGCAGGCGGCCGCGGTGCTGACCATCAACCCGGCCGACGCCGCGTCCCTGCCGGCCGGCGTGCGGCAGGTGACGCTGCCGCCGTTCCTGGACACCACCGATCTCGACCGGATCGCCCCGGACCGCGCCGGCACCGCCGCCGCCTACGGTCTGAATCCGGCGCAGCCCTGGCTGATCGCGGTCGCGATGATGCGGGCGGGCGACAAGCTCGCCTCCTACCGCGCGCTCGCGGACGCGCTCGGCCGCCTGCCGGCGCGCCCGTGGCAGCTGCTGGTGCTGGGCGACGGGCCGGAACGCCCGCGGGTCGAAGCCGCGTTCGCGCCCATGGCCGAGCGTGTTCGTTACGCAGGCGCAACGGATGCGCCGGCGACGGTGCGGGCGCTGGCGAGCGCGGACCTGTTCGTCTGGCCGGCGGTGAACGAGGCGTACGGGATGGCATTGCTGGAAGCCCAGGCAGCCGGGATTCCCGCCGTTTGCGGCGATTTCGGCGGGGTTTCCGCGATCCTTCGCGACGGCGAGACCGGCCGCCTCGTGCCCCGCCACGACCCGGCCGCGTTCGCCGGGGCGGTGGCCGGGCTGCTCGACGATCCCGGAACGCGGGCGACGATGGGCCGGAACGCCCGGGCCAAGATCGCGCGCGACCACACGATCGATACGGCGGCGCAACGAGTAGCGGGCGTGCTTGCCGAGGTGACGGGGGTCCTGGCATGAAGCTGGCGCTGATCCGCCATGGCCCGACCGCCTGGAACGCCGAGAAGCGTATCCAGGGCCGCACCGACGTGGCCCTGTCCGAGGCGGGCCGGGCGGCCGTGCGGGCCTGGCGGCTGCCGGCGGAATTCGCGGGATATCAGGTGCTTGCGAGCCCGCTCGCCCGCGCGCGGGAGACTGCCGCGCTGCTCGGTCTGCCGCCCGAGCGAATCGAGCCCGCGCTGGCCGAGCGGTCCTGGGGCGCCTGGGAGGGGCAGCGCCTGCCCGAGCTGCGGAAGCGTTACGGCAGCGCAATGACACGGTGGGAAGGCCGCGGCCTCGACTTCCGCCCGCCGGGTGGGGAGAGTCCGCGCGACCTGCAGGCCCGGCTGGGGCCGCTGCTGACGCGCCTGGCGGACGGCGGCGCGGATACGCTGGCCCTCACGCACCGTGGGGTGATCCGCGCGGTCTACGCGCTGGCGACCGGCTGGGACATGCGCGCGGCGGCGCCGGACAAGCTGCACGACGGCTGCGTCCAGCTGTTCGATTTGGCGGCCGACGGCACGCCGACGGTCGCCGCGCTCAACCGGCCGCTTGCGGCCGCCGCGCCGACGGAAGGCTAGGACGATGGCCGCCGACGTGATGATCCACGTCCAGCACCTGCTTGGCATCGGCCATCTGCAGCGCGCCAGCCGGATCGCGGCCGGCTGCGCGGCGGTCGGCCTGGACACCGTGCTGGCCAGCGGCGGGCTGCCGGTCGCGGACCTGCAAACCGGCGGCGCCCGGCTGCGGCAGCTGCCGGCCGCGCGCGCCGGCGACGCCAGCTTCTCCAACCTGGCCGACGCCGACGGGCGGCCGGTCGACGACGCCTGGAAGGCGCGCCGGCGCGACGCTACCCTGGCGCTGTTCGCGCGCGAACGCCCGCGCGTCCTGCTGCTGGAACTGTTCCCGTTCGGCCGGCGCGGCCTGCGCTTCGAACTGCTGCCGCTGCTGCAGGCCGCGCGGGCGCGCACGCCTCGGCCGTGGGTCGTGGTCTCGCTGCGCGACCTCTTGAACCCGCCGGATCCGGCGAAGGCGGACTGGGCGATCGACCTGGTCGACCGGTACGTCGACCGCGTGCTGGTCCACGGCGACCCGCAGGTGGCGCGGTTGGACGAGACGTTTCCGGCGGCGCAACGACTTGCCGACCGGCTGGTCTACACCGGCTACGTCGTGCCGGAGATGCCACGCGGCGTGCTTGCCAGCGGCGAACTGCTGGTGTCGACCGGCGGCGGGGCGGTCGGCGGCGCGCTGGGCCACGCGGCCGTGCGCGCGCGGGCGCTCAGCCGGCTGGCCGGCGGCGCGCCCTGGCGGGTGCTGCTGGGCCCCAACCTGCCCGAGCGCGCGTTCGAGGCGATCCGCGATGCCGCCGATGCCGGCACGACCGTCGAACGCAACCGGCCCGACTTCGCCCGGTTGCTGGCCGGCTGCCGGCTGTCGGTCAGCCAGGCCGGCTATAACACGGTGACGGAACTGCTGGCCGCCGGGGTGCCGGCGGTGGTGGTCCCGTTCGAGGGCGACGGCGGCGAGCGGGAGCAGGCGCTGCGGGCCGACCGGCTGGCCGCGACGGGACGCGTGACCTGCCTGCCGGAAGCCGGGCTGACCCCCGAACGGCTGGCACACGCCGTGGACGATGCGCTCGCCAGGCGTGCCGGGACGGCGCACCGCGCGCCGGCCGGGCTTAATCTGGCCGGCGTGGCGAAGTCGGCGCAGATTTTGGGCGCGTTCGCTGCTACGCTGCCGCCGCGCGGGAGCGAGAGGCCGGCGCACGGGCCAACGGAGGACTGGTGAACGAAACGACACGGACGCTGCACTACCCGCCTGGAACGCTGCTGGGCGACTATCTGCGCACCGCATTCGGCGTGGGCGTGGGCGCGAGCGTTCTGGCGGCGAACCCGGTGGGCTGGACGCTCGGCTTGTCGGTCGGCGGGCTGACGCTTCTGTTCGCCGGCTTCGGCGCGCGCACCGCCGCCCGCCAGATCACCCGGGTCGAGGTGCGTCCCAGCGGGATCAGCCGGCGCGCGCTCGCCACCCAATCGCTTGCGTGGGACGCGGTCACGGCCGTGCGGCTGCGCTATTACGGCAGCAAGCGCGAGCGCAAGGCCGAGGGAGGCTTCTACCAGCTGAAACTGCGCGCCCCGGGCAGCCGGCTGACGTTCGAAAGCGGCCTGACCGGCTTCGACTACCTGGTCTGGCGCGCCGGTGCGGCGGCGCGCGCCAACGCGCTGCGGCTCGACACCCCGACGATCGTCAACATGCAGGCCTTCGGCATCGACGCCGACGGCGACCTGGCGCCGCCGCCCCGGATCGCCGCGTTCGCCCGCGCGGTCGGGGACGCGGCCGCCCCCGGGCCACACGACCGCGCGTGGGCGGGGGAACTGGGATGAGCGACCTGTTGCGCGTGGACGACCTGCACGTCTCGTTCGGCCTGATGGCGGGCCGGGTCGAGGCGGTGCGCGGCGTCTCGTTCCGCGTCCCGGTCGGCGGCACGGTCGCGCTGGTCGGCGAATCCGGCTCCGGCAAGTCGGTCACCGGCCAGGCGATCATGGGCATCCTGCCGCGCGCCGCCCGGATCGACCGCGGCCGGATCCTGTTCGACGACCCCAAGGTCGCCGCGCCCGGCGGCAACGGGGACCAGCCGGTGGACATCGCTGCCTTGCCGGCGCGTTCGCCGGAGATGCGCGCCCTGCGCGGCGACCGCATCTCGATCATCTTCCAGGAGCCGATGACCTCGCTCTCCCCGGTGCACACGGTGGGCGACCAGGTCGGCGAGGCGTTGCGCCTGCACCGCGACGTCAGCCGGGCGGAGGCGCGCGAGCTGACCCGCGACATGCTGCGCCTGGTCGGCTTCCCGGACCCGCGGCGCGCGCTCACGACCTATCCCTTCGAGCTGTCGGGCGGCCTGCGGCAGCGCGCGATGATCGCGATGGCGCTGATCTGCCGGCCCTCGCTATTGGTCGCGGACGAACCGACGACCGCGCTCGACGTCACCATCCAGGCGCAGATCCTGAAGCTGATCCGGGATCTGCAGGGCGAACTCGGCATGGCGGTGCTGATGATCACCCACGACCTGGGCGTGGTCGCGAACGTCGCCGAGGAGGTCGTGGTGATGTACCGCGGCCGGGTGACGGAAAGCGGCCCGCGCGACGCGATCTTTCACCGCCCGCGCCACCCTTACCTGAAGGCCCTGATGGCCGCCGTGCCGCGCTTCGACATGGCGCCCGGCGAGCGGCTGCAGCCGCTGCGCGCGGTGGCGCACACCCCGGGCAGCCGGCTGTGGGCGGGCGACGCGGGCGCGCGGGGCGGCGCCCCGGTCGACGGCAGCCGGCCGCTGCTCACGGTCGACGGGCTGACCAAGACGTTCGGCCTGCGCAAGAGCGGCTGGTTCGCCGCCAAGGACCAGCGGATCACCGCGGTCGACGACGTCTCCTTCACCATCCTTCACGGCGAGTGCCTGGGGCTGGTGGGCGAAAGCGGCTGCGGCAAGTCGACCGTCTCCAAGGCGATCATGCGCGCGTTGGCCCCGGATTCGGGCCGGATCACCTTCGACGACCGCGGCAGCGCGCGCGATGTCCTGACGCTCGAGGGGGCCGAACTCGACGGCTACCGGCGCAAGGTGCAGTACATCTTCCAGGACCCGTTTTCCGCGCTCAACCCGCGGATGACGGTGGCCGACATCCTGGGCGAGCCGTTCGCGATCCACCGCGTCGGCGACAAGGCCTGGCGGCGCGAGATGATCGCCGAGCTGATGCAGGTCGTGGGCCTGGAGCCCAAGCACCTGCAGCGCTACCCGCACTCCTTCTCCGGCGGGCAGCGCCAGCGCATCGGCATCGCCCGCGCGCTCGCGCTCAAACCGGATCTTTTGATCTGCGACGAGCCGGTCAGCGCGCTCGACGTCTCGATCCAGGCGCAGATATTGAACCTGCTGCGCGACCTGCAGCGCGAACTCGGCCTGACCTATCTGTTCATCAGCCACAACCTGGCGGTCGTCGACTATCTGGCCGACCGGATCGCGGTGATGTGCAAGGGCGAGCTGGTCGAGTTGGCGCCGCGCGAGCTGATCTTCCGCGACGCCCGCCATCCCTACACCCGCGCGCTGCTGCAGGCGGTGCCGGCGCCGGACCCGAACCGCCGGTTGGATCTGGGCGCGCTGTTGAGCGAGCGGGTCTCCGACCCGGCGCTCTGGCCGGCGCCGTTCGGCCACGACGCAAGCGGCGCCAAGCCGCCGCACCTGATCGACCTGGGCCGCGGCCACTACGTCCGCGCGACCCATGCGCCGCAGCCGATGGAGGCCGCGCAATGACCGCGCCAGCAGTTTCGCGACGCCAGCTGTCGAGACGCCAGCTGCTGCTCGGCGGCGCGGCGGCGCTGGCCGCGCTGCGGCTCGCGCCCGGCCTGCCCGCGCGCGTGGGCGCAACGGGCCAGGAGCCGCCGATCCTGCGCGCACGCGTCGCCGCCGGGGCGTTGCCGCCGATGGCCGAGCGCGTGCCCGCGACCCCGCGCGTGGAGACGCTGGATCGGCCCTGGCAGGCGTCCGGGCGCTACGGCGGCGACCTGCGGCTGTTGATGGGCACGCCGGGCGATCTCAGCCAGATCGCGGTCTACGGCTACGGCCGGCTGATCGGCTATTCAAGCGACCTGGAGCTGGTGCCCGACCTCGCCGAGGAGATCGCGGTCGAGGCCGGGCGGATCTTCACCATCCGCCTGCGCCGCGGTCATCGCTGGTCCGACGGTCACCCGTTCACCAGCGAGGACTTCCGCTACTGGTGGGAGGACGTGGCCAACCACCCGCAGCTCTACCCGGCCGGCCCGCCGCGAAAGCTGCGGATCGACGGCGAGCTGCCGCGGGTCAGCTTTCCGGACGCGCGCACGGTCGTCTACGCCTGGTCGAAGCCGAACCCGACCTTCCTGCACGACTTGGCGGGCGCGCTGCCGCTCTACCTCTACCGACCGGCGCACTACATGAAGCGGTTCCACGCCGACTACGCGCCCACGGACGCGCTCCAGGCGCGGGTCGCCGAATACGACCAGCGCGACTGGGCCGACCTGCACACCTATCTCGATAGCCTGTACGACCAGGACAATCCGGACCTGCCGACCCTGCAGCCCTGGGTGAACACCACCTGGCCGCCCGCGCAGCGCTTCGTGTTCGAACGCAATCCCTTCTACCACCGGGTCGATCCGCAAGGCCGGCAGCTGCCCTACATCGACCGGCTGGTGGTGAAGATCGCCGCGCCCGGTATCATCCCCGCCAAGACCGGCGCGGGGGAGAGCGACCTGCAGGCGCGCTACATCCGGTTCGACAACTACACCTTCCTGAAGGCGGCGGAGGACCGCTTCCCGCTGGAGGTCCGGCTGTGGAAGCCGGCCTACGGCTCCAAGCACGCGCTCTACCCCAACCTGAACGCCAACGACCCGGTCTGGCGGGAGGTCATTCGCGACGCGCGCTTCCGCAGGGCGCTGTCGCTGGCGATCCACCGCCATGAGCTGAACCAGGTGATCTATTACGGCCTGGCGCTGGAGGGCAACAACACCGTGCTGCCGCGCAGCCCGCTGTACAAGAAGTACTACCGGCAGGTCTGGGCGGACTTCGCGGTGGACCGGGCGAACGCGCTTTTGGACGAGATCGGGCTGACCGACCGCGACGACCGCGGCTACCGCAGGCTGCCCGACGGCCGGCGCTGCGAGATCGTGGTCGAGAGCGCCGGCGAAAGCACCGAGGAAGCGGACCTGCTGCAGCTGATCGCCGACAGCTGGCGCAAGGTCGGCGTCGGTCTGCACACCAACGCCACGCAGCGCGCGGTCTTCCGGCGGCGCACCTTCGCCGGGGACAGCGTGATGGGTATCTGGAAGGGCCTGGAGAACGGTGTGCCGACCGCGGACATGAGCCCAAGGGAGCTGGCCCCGGTCGACCAGTACAGCTACCAGTGGTCGAAGTGGGGGCAGTACTACCAGACCGGCGGCCGGTCCGGCGAACCGGTCGACATGGCGGAGCCGCGCCGGCTGCTGGAATTGTACAAGGCATGGTACGCGGCCCGCGACAGCGCGCGCCGGCGGGCGATCTGGCACGAGATGCTGCGGATCAACGCCGAACAGCAGTACACCATCGGCCTGATCGCCGACGTGCCGCAGCCGGTGGTGGTCCACAGCCGTCTGCGCGGTGTTCCCAAGGAAGGGCTGTACAACTGGGATCCAGGATCGTTCTTCGGCATCTACCGGCCGGACACCTTCTGGTGGGCGACGCATGACGAGACCGCCGGCGCTGCCGGGCAAGACGCGTACGGCCGTACGCGTACGGGCGACGGGTAGGCCGGCCGCGCATGTTCACCTATACCGTCCGCCGCCTGATCACCATGGTGCCGACGCTGATCGCGATCAGCGTGATCATCTTCGTGATCATCCAATTGCCGCCGGGCGATTACCTGTCGACCTACGTCGCCGAGCTCGCCGCCCAGGGCGAGGGCGTGAACAACGAACGGATCGCCTATCTGCGCGAGAAGTACGGCCTCGACGAGCCGCTGTGGCGGCAGTACCTGATGTGGGCCGGCGGTCTGCTACGGGGCGATCTCGGCTATAGCTTCGAATACCAATTGCCGGTGTCCGAGCTGATCGGGGACCGGCTGCTGCTGACCTTCGTGATCTCGATCGTCACCATCCTGTTCACCTATGCCGTCGCCTTCCCGATCGGGATCTACACCGCCGTGCGGCAGTACTCGATCGGCGACTACACGCTGAGCTTCATCGGTTTCCTGGGGCTGGCGACGCCGAATTTTCTGCTCGCGCTGCTGCTGCTGTACGCCGCGAACATCTGGTTCGGCACCTCGATCGGCGGGCTGATGGATCCGCAGTACGTCGGTCAGCCCTGGTCCTGGGGCAAGGTCGGGTCGGTGCTCGCCCACCTCTGGGTGCCGGTGGTGGTGATCGGCACCAGCGGCACCGCCGCGATGATCCGCCGGCTGCGCGCCAACCTGTTGGACGAGCTGCAGAAACAGTACGTCGTGACCGGCCGGGCGAAAGGCCTCTCGCCCGGCAGGCTGTTGCTGAAGTACCCGCTGCGCCTGGCGATCAACCCGTTCATCGCCGACATCGGCAACCTGCTGCCGCAGGTCGTCTCGGGCGCGGCGATCATCTCGGTCGTGCTCGACCTGCCGACCACCGGGCAGATGCTGATCGGCGCGCTGAAGAGCCAGGACATGTACCTGGCGGGCTCGTTCCTGATGTTCCTGGCGCTGCTCACCGTCGTCGGCATGCTGCTGAGCGACCTGGCGCTGGCCGCGCTCGATCCGCGGATCCGGCTGGAAGGGAAGGCCGCGCGATGAGCAGCACGACCGGCCAGGACGGCAACGGCGCATCCGGCCCAAGCGGGGCCCAACCGGGCGCCCGGTTGGGCGGTCCGGCGCGCGGGCAGATCCCGCACACGGTCGACGACGCACCGTTCCAGCCGGCCGAGGAAACCCCGATGACGCCGGAGCAGGAGCGGCTCTACCGCGCCTCGCAATGGCGGATGATGTGGTGGAAGCTGAAGCGCCACCGCCTGGCGGTCGCTTCGGGGGTGCTTCTGCTGCTGCTGTACGCCTCCACCCTGGTCTCGGAGGCGATCGCGCCGTACGACCTGCACAGCCGCTTCACCGACCACATCTACGCCCCGCCGCAAAGTCTCCACCTGTTCCACGAGGGCGAGTTCGTCGGGCCGTTCGTCTACGGCTACGACTACAAGCTCAACATGGAGAACCTGAAGCGCGAGTACACGCCGGACCGGACCGACGTGCAGCCGCTGCGGTTCTTCTGCTCAGGCGATTCCTACCGCTTCTGGGGCCTGGTCGAGGCCGACTTCCACCTGGTCTGCCCGGCCAAGGGCGGGACGCTGTTCCTGCTCGGCACCGACCGGCTGGGCCGGGACATGTTGTCGCGGATCGTCTACGGCGCCCGGATTTCGCTCACCATCGGGCTGGTCGGGATCGCGATCTCGTTCCTGCTCGGGATCACGATCGGCGGGGCGGCCGGCTATTACGGCGGCTGGGTCGACGTCGGCGCGCAGCGGGCGATCGAGATCATCCGGGCGTTCCCGGAGATCCCGCTGTGGCTGGCGCTGTCGGCCGCCCTGCCGGTCACCTGGAGCCCGCTGTGGGTGTATTTCGGGATCACCGTGATCCTGGGGCTGCTGGACTGGCCGGGCCTGGCGCGCGCGGTCCGGGCGAAGCTGCTGTCATTGCGCGAGGAGGACTTCGCCACCGCCGCGCAACTGCTGGGCGCGCGCCCGCCGCGGATCATCTTCCGCCATCTGCTGCCCAGCTTCGCCAGCCATCTGATCGCCAGCGTCACGCTGTCGATCCCGACCATGATCCTGGGCGAGACGGCGCTGTCGTTCCTGGGCCTCGGCCTGCGCCCGCCGATCACCAGCTGGGGCGTGCTGTTGAGCGAGGCGCAGAACATCAACGTGGTCGCGCTCTACCCCTGGCTGATGCTGCCGGTGGTGCCGGTGATCGTGGTGGTGCTGGCGTTCAACTTCCTGGGCGACGGCCTGCGCGACGCCGCGGACCCGTACGGGTAGCGGTCCGGCCGTCACCGGCCCTGGCGGTTGTTGTTGAAGATCGGCCGGCCCTCGATCTCGCCGAAGTCGAACAGGTCGTCCTCGAGCGCCACCCCGGTCTCGACGCCGTTCAGGGCGACGCGGGTGACCGTGCCCTGCTGGTCGACCACTCGCCAGCCCTTGAGCGCCAGCGGCTCGGCCTGCAGCACCAGCCTGAGCGAGCCCGGCTGGCCCGCCTCCACGCCGTCCTGCGCCACCCAGACGGCGATCTCGCCCTGGCCGCGGTCCAGGCCGGCGAAGTGGTAGTCCTCGAGGTTGCGCAGGTCGACGGTTTCCTTCACCAGGAAGCCGAGCGGCGTCTGCGACAGCGGGATGTAGCTGGTCTGCCCCAGCTCGCGGTCGAAATACAGCAGCATGCTGCCGTTGGAGACGATCAGGATGTCGTTCGGCGGATCGTACTCGAAGCGCAGCTTGCCCGGGCGCTCGAGCCAGACCTCCCCGGTCGCCTGCCCGCCGTTCGAGGTGGACTGCGCGAACCGGCCGTGCAGCGTCTTGATGCCGGTCAGGTATTGCTCGACCCGCGCGACCGTGCGGCGGGCTTGCGCGCTCAGCCGGTCGGTCGTGGCGGCCTGCTGGGTCTCGCCGGGCGCGGCGGCCGGCAGGGTGGGCGCGGCCAGTG